>JBMYZU010000005.1:0-162609 GCA_049610685.1 Chitinophagales bacterium | reverse complement strand
GGAATGTTGGAGAGCTGCTGTAACCTGCCTCAACAGCACCACCAAACTGGGCCATCATGTAAAAGTCACGCATGTAGTAGTAGTGTACCGCGGCAATGAAAGTAATCAAACCTGATACAAGTAGTGAAGTACGCCACTTGGCGTCAATGTTGCGCATCTCTAACCAGAAAAACGCAGTTGCGGCCATCATGGCCATGGAACCGATGAAGAAAGTAAACGCAATAAGCTGCTCACTTGAAAACTCGCCTCCGAATGCCATAACGGCATATTCATTAATAGCTAAAATGTTCATATAAATAATTATTTGTTTCGCCTTTAAAACACGCTTGTTTAACTTTTGTTCTCATTTTTGTCAAAAAATTTTAACAAAACGCACATTTTTTTGACTTACTAGCCAAAACAATGTTGATTAATCGGAGACCTTATAGGCTATCGACCGCAATTTGAGCCGACAATAAACAAAGTGGTACACCACCGCCTGGGTGTCCACCCCCTCCTACAAAGCGTAGGTTTCTTAGTGAAGGGTTTCGTTCACTATGACGAAAAAATGCACTAAATGGAGAATTTGATGCATTGCCATACAGCGCTCCAGCATAGGAAGAGGTATCTGACTCAATGCCTTTAGGGGTCCAAATCTGTTCAAACTGAATACGTGAACTCAGCGTAATGCCCAGCATTGAATCAATTTTGGCTAAAACATTATTCTTGGCTCGAGCCACTATTTCATCCCAATCTTGGCCTGAATCATGGGGGACATTGATCATAACAAACCAGTTTTCCGCTTTGTCCGGCGCGTCATTTGGAATATGCTTCTTACTTATATATAGATATACGGTAGGGTCATCGCTTACTCTACCATTCCTTAACGCATCGAATTCTTGCTCGTAGTCTGCACTAAACAAAATATTGTGCACATCTAGATCGGAATGCTCACCATGGATGCCCCAATAAAAGATCAAAGCGGAAGTGGACTTTTCTTGATTGAGCACTTTTTGAGGCGGATTGACACTTGGAAGGAGCTTGTTGTAAGTAGTTTGCACATCCATATTGGTAATCACGCGGTCAAATAAATGCTCTTTATCTCCTATGCGAATGCCACATGCCCTACTGCCTTCAAGCAAAATTTCCTCAACAGGGCTATTGGTATAATAGTCTACGCCCAATTCCTTTCCCAATTCTACCAGGGACTGTACGACTTGATGCATGCCTTTATCCATGATAAATGCTCCATGATTATGCTCAAGATGGCTTATTACTGCCATAGTTCCTGGCGCCCGATATGGGTCAGAGCCATTGTAGGTGGCATAGCGGTTAAACAGCTGAATCGCCTCAGGACTAGTAAAGAACTTTTTGTGAAGGGTGTTTAATGTTGTAAAAGCCTTTAAGCGTCTCAATGAAGCCGCTTTTGGAAGAACGTGCTTTGGTATGTAGCGCCAAGCCTTTCGCAGTGGATGACGGAGAAAAACCTCTTCGGTTAGTTCAAAAACTTTCTGAGCATGATGCAAATACTCTAATATATGATCACTTCGCTCTCCGAAGACCCGTTCAAACTCTTGCGCAAAATCTTCGGCTTTCGCGTAGGCATGAAACACTTTACCATCCGGATAAAAATATTTTGTAATAACCGGAAGTCTCGAGTAGCTGTAATAATCTGCGGGATTTTTACCACATGTCGTGAATAACTCATCAAGTACTTCAGGCATCGTAAAAAGAGATGGACCTCTGTCAAATCGAAAACCCGCCGCACGAATTTCACCTGCCTTCCCCCCCAACACGGAATTGGCCTCAAACACGGAGACATCATATCCCTTATTGGCAGCTAGTGCGGCAGAAGCAAGTCCAGCCACCCCAGAACCAATGACAGCAATTGAACCCATAAGAGAGATTAGCTTAACTTATGACCCCCTAAATCACGCTTAGCTTGCAAGTACTTCTCATTATGAGGATTTGGAGCAATCTCGATAGGAACGGCCTCAACCACTTCCAAACCATAACCAATAAGGCCAACCCGTTTGGTAGGATTGTTAGACATAAGGCGCATTTTTCGAATACCAAGCTCCCTTAATATTTGAGCACCTACTCCATAATCTCGTTGATCCATATCAAAGCCCAAGGCCTGATTGGCCTCATAGGTATTCATGCCGTCCTCTTGCAGCGCATAGGCTTGCAGTTTACTTCGAAGTCCAATACCTCTTCCCTCTTGTTGCATATATAAGAGAACCCCTTGCCCTTCATGTTGAATATGTTGGAGGGCAGAACTCAGCTGATCTCCACAATCACAGCGTAGTGATTGAAGAAGGTCGCCTGTCAAACAAGAAGAGTGAACTCGGGTAAGTACGGCATCTTCTTCACTCCATTCTCCCAAGGTCAAGGCAAAATGGAATTCTCCAGTATTTTCTTGGGTAAAGCCATGCAACTGGAAATCTCCATACTTTGTTGGGAGCTTAATTTGAAGGTCTTTAGATACCAAAGACTCGTGCCTCAATCGATACTTTATAAGGTCTTCAATAGATATAATCCGCAAGTCAAACTTTTCTGCAACCTTCCAGAGGTCTGGCAATCGTGCCATAGAGCCATCATCATTGAGTATTTCTACAAGGACGCCCGCAGGCTCGAAACCTGATAATCGAGCTAAATCCACAGCTGCCTCTGTGTGACCCGCTCTGCGAAGCACCCCACCATTTTTTGCTTTGAGCGGAAAAATGTGTCCAGGCTTACCTAAATCCTCTGGGCGCGTTGCAGGGTCAATAAGCGCTTGAATTGTCTTTGCACGATCTTGCGCACTAATTCCTGTCGTCACTCCATCTTTTAAGAGGTCAACAGAAACGGTAAACTGGGTTTCATGGAGCACGGTGTTTTTACCAACCATTAAGTCAAGCTGTAACACCTCTGCACGGGCTTCAGTGATCGGAGCGCAAATCAGTCCTCTTCCTTCTTTAGCCATAAAGTTTACTACCTCAGGATTGGCATTAGCAGCAGCTGTAATGAAGTCCCCTTCATTTTCCCGATCCTCATCGTCAACAACAATGACTAGTTTGCCTGCCTTTATCGCCTCAATGGCGGACTCTACCGTGTCCAACTTTCTTTCTTCCATAGCTTTACTCATTGTGCATTCTTTCTGTTGGTTTCCATATTCCATGGCGCCGGCCCAATACAAAATCAAACGTTCCACAAAGTACGGCCATATTCATAATTATGAAGTAGCTAAATCCCTGAAGAAGTTTAGGACTTCGATGAAACAATCTTTCTCCTAAATAATGAGCCCCCAGACAAAGGATGATGAACCCAATACACGTTAAACTCCAAAAATATCCATAGGGTTGTAAATAAGTGTCAAGAAAACAACCTGAGACAATAAGCGCTATTCCCAAGATGGGTGTTAACCACCTCAGAATCTTGTGTGACCACAATAGCCATAGCGTTTGGAAAGATCCTCGACCAGGCAACTTGGGCAACTTCAAAAGGTTTTGCCAATTCCCGCAGGTAATTCTTCGTTTTCTTCGAAACTCAACGGCTAACTTCCCTGATACATGTTCGTGGGCCACGATTTCACGACTAACTATGGATGGTTTACCTGCCTTTAATTGAGCGTAGGCGATAAAAAAGTCGTCTACCGTCAGGTTAGGAGGAATTACCGGAAGGTTCTTACAAGGCAAGATGTAACATGCACCAAAAACACCCATTGCACGTCGAAATACATCTCCTTCTGCAAGCTTTAATCGGGTCTCCAAAGAGAGATACATCGACTCACTCTCAAAATAAACCTCTGTTGAATTTGACTGACTTCTACTTCGTCCTGCGATGATAGCCTCAGGATTTTGTTGTACAAGTCGATGCAAGATGCGCCATCCTTCCGATTGTATAATAACATCAGCATCCAAACTCAACAGATATCCCTTACGAGCTCTCAACATATCTTGATGCTTATGCCATTGCCCGGGTTTGCCGAGTCGGTCATCACATTGAATAAGCGTAAATCGTTTGTCAAGAGCTTGAAAGCGTTCAACCACCGCATGACTTCCATCTGTTGAGGCATCTAAGATGATGATAAACTCAGCATTCCATAGATGTGCAGGGCAAGTGGTTAACGCACTAAGACTGTTTTCCAAAACACCTTCTTCGTTATGGACGAATATCACAATCGTCAATGGCAAGGTGTCTTCATTACAAGGTAGATCTGCTCGACCGGGATGGTCCCTACGAAATGCAAAAAGCATAACGCCTGGAAATATAATCCACGTATAGACTAAAAGAAAAAATAAGACGCCTACTATAATCATGATTACTTCCTGTCTATGCCGTTTGAATATTTCTCATAAAGCGCCTCGCCAATAGTTGACGGGTTATGATGCTGTTCAACATAATGCATGCCTCGGTGCCTCAAGCCATCCCACAAACCCTCTTCACTTGAAATCCTGCAAATCGCCTCCACAAATTGTTCGGCATCTTCTGCAATGAGCACCTCTTGATTGTCGGTGACGGCAAGGCCTTGAAATGCCTTTGAAGTACCAATGCAAGGAATACCCGCGGCAAGCGCCTCCAATACCTTGACGCGAACTCCTCCTCCTGATTTAAATGGCATAACCATAACATCCATGGATCGCACAAAGTGTAATGCCGATTTGACCTCGCCAAGTATATGAATTTGGTTTGATCGCCTCTTGACTAACCAGCTCGGCATATTGCGACCTGCTAGATGCAACGTCCAGTTATCTAGCACATCAAGCTGCGGTACTATTTCATCTAAAAGCCATTCGCCAGCCTCGGCATTCGGCGACCAATCCCAAGAAGCAATCAACCCAAGACGGAGACCTCCACCCGTTATCCGGTTAGGCTGAGCAATATGATCCGCTACCATTCCTATGGGTATAACCTCTGTGCTGACCTCAGGGCAGTTCATCCGAACCAATTTTTTATCGGCAGGAGATATGGGTAAAACAAGATCTGCACTAGACCACGCCAAGCGTTCAAATCGTCTAATATCGTTCGCCATTTTCTGATACAATGCATAATGCAGTCCTCGAACGCCCGCGAGGCGATTTTGCCAAATCTCTTCCTCGATATTATGAAGACGTAGAACGATTGGAGCATAGCTAATTTTTCTTAAGCCTTCTATATAAGTAGCAAGAAAAACACTTTCAATTTGGATAACATCAGGTTCGTAATGGCTGACCACCTCATGTAAACTCGATGCAGCATCTGCATTGTAGAAACGTCTTACCTGTAAGGGATACTTTCTCTGATAAGAAAAAAAATGGGAAGCGACTGCCGTATTGATTGGCATTGTGTACGCTTGATTTTCCTCATCATAACGAAGTCCCTTCAAGGATTTGCCTGAGGAATCCAAGGAAAACCAAACCACGTCTGCCCCGGCACGTTCCAAACTTTTACCCAGCGTGTAAACAGCCATTGACTCTCCGTCCGTGGGCGGATGAACTTGTTTCTTTGAGAGGATTAAAACTTTCATCAACTTCTGCTAAGATATTGAGTTCTTTAGCACTAACGATTACTTAGAATCCTTGGTATCTTTGTTTTATGTCATCGTCTCCTAAAAGAGTGCCTCAAATCACCATTATAATGCCTGCCTATAACGCAGAAGAGACCTTGGCAAAAACTTTATCCGAGATTCCACCCGGTATAGCCCAACATGTTATTCTTACAGATGACGCCAGTACAGATAATACAGTACGTGCAGCACAAGAACTGAATATTGACATCATTATTCAACATGAATTCAATAAGGGATATGGTGCAAACCAAAAATCTTGTTATCGAAAGGCCCTTGATATAGGGTCTGATATCGTCGTTATGTTACATCCCGACTATCAGTATTCTCCTAAACTAATCCCTGCCATGGTCGCAATGATTACCTCTGGGCACTATGACGTGATTTTGGCTTCGAGAATCCTTAGTGGAGGAGCATTAAAAGGGGGCATGCCTCTCTACAAATATGTGGCCAACCGCCTCCTTACATTTACGCAAAACTTGTTCATGGGCTTAAAACTCTCGGAATACCACACAGGCTATCGTGCATTTCGATCAGATGTTCTCCAATCCATTGATTTTGAATCCAATTCAGATGATTTCATATTCGACAATCAACTTCTTGCTCAAATTGCCTCAAAGAAGTTTGCTATCGGAGAAGTAACCTGCCCCACAAAATATTTCAAGGAAGCCTCTTCGATAAACCTCAGACGAAGTGTGATTTACGGTCTAGGATGTTTACGGATTACCTGGCTCTATTTTTTATGGAGAATAAGGTGGCACAAAACGCTAAAAGTTTAGCCGCATTGCTTTTAACGTTTTTTTGTATGCTTCGTATGTGTTCTTTAGCAAATCTGCGTTAGAAGTACATGATTCGCCTTATTTTTGAATTATGGTCTTTTTGAGAGCCTTTCTTATTTTTTTGGCAGTAAGTTTTACTGCTTTGCTCCATGCACAGGTTGGTAATAAAGAGATCAAATCCTGCCTAGTTCTTAGTTTTAATGAAATCTCCTTAGTGGGAAGCGGCCAAGAAGCAGTGTATCAAGACATAGCCTCCCTATGCGAAACCGGTGAGTGCAGTATAGAAGAAATAGCAAGTTTTCTTCCCAATCTGCCAAGCTCCAACCGGAATTTATCGACCTTTCTTAAAAGAAAGAATTATTCTTTCGAGACCAATATACCCACCGATTCTCTTGCTACCTTAGTTCTCTTATCCGTTGAAGACAACCTTCTGGTGAAAAGCTTTATGGAACGTTCAGAGGACCGGCCAACTCGAGTTCATACGGCCTTAGTTAAGTGGCTCAACCTTTTTAAAGAATCATAAAAATCGTTTAATGAAAATCAGAAAATATATCCCATGGACTATACTAACTAGTCTAATACTCTCTGCAGCACCCACCTCTGAGCTGTACAGCCAAATCACTAGGGATGATGTAACTATATGCGTTATGTTAAGTTGCAACCAAGTGTCGCTAAGGCAGGCGCAGCGAGATGATGTCTTCAACTCGTTTAGTGAGCCATGTGATATGGGAGATTGTAAACAGGACGATTTAATGGCCAATATCAATGGTCTTCCTTCGGCTAATCAGTCACTCACTCTACAGATCATGGATTTGACCACTGAGGCAAATCTTGATTTAGACGCTCAACAACTTGCCGAAGCCATAATGACTGAGTTATACGTTGAAGGCAAACTAAAGACATTTCTTGATAGAAATCCTACTCGCAAAGAAATGGTTGCCGCAGATCTCCAAGGATGGCTCGAAATCTTTATCAATTCTAGAAAACGAGAAGCAACTGATGTAGAAGATCCAGTTGATTGGCCTGATACCGAGGAAATTCAATCCTCTGACGAGATTCCTGCCAATACACAAAACAACCAAAACAACCAGAGCAGCCAGGATGACAACGAGGATGTTCGAGGAGAGGATGATGGAGAAGTAGTAGAGGAAGAAAAAAGCGGTAGTAATCTCGTTTTCATTATCATCATTCTCCTTTTACTCGGTGTGATTGGTCTGCTTGCTTTTCTGTATTACAAGCTGAATCTCGAAAAAGAGGACCTCGAGCAGTCGACTAAACGCCTCCGGGACGAAAGCGCACAATTCAATGCTGAGCAATATAAACTCAAACGCCTGTTAAGCGAAAGAGAACGAGAGCTTAGATCCCTTATGGAAAACCAACAAATAACTCAAATTCCAAAAGCTGTGAATGAGGAAGTGGTAGAAGAGAAAAATTCAGATCAAAGCAACGATAACGCCGCTCAAGAAGTCACTGGCGAGATTCCTTTTAATCAAGCAGAGGATACCCAAGTGTTTAATGAAGAAGAAAATCAAGAAACAAAAAAAGAAACGGCAGCTAAGCGCCCTGAAGATGATAATCCAGGGCACGTGAGCTATCCACCGAATATAGAGGGTCAGCGTTCCGTTGTATTCTTCAGTGCGCCTAATGCCCAAGGTGAGTTCCCCTCCTCAGCCATGATGAGAGATTACAGCCCTGAGGCAGTGATTAGAGTCTTTCTACGCGACGAAGAAGCAGATTACGGTGAATTCCAAATTGTTACTAATCCAACATCTCAGCGTAATTTATTGGCGAATTGGGAGCATACACTTGCCCATTTTGCCGTTCCTGTAAATCCTGAACATCCAGAGCCAAGAAGTATAGAACTTGAGCGTGCTGGAGGAATTCGGGAAAGCCAAGGAGTTTGGAAAGTTGTACGAAAAGCGAAAGTGCGCTTTATGTAAGGCAATATACTTTGCGAAGATTACCATACTTTTGACCTGCTCAACGTAGGAGGTTGAGGTAGACTAAATAAAAGACATGTTTAATACGCTTCAGGATCGCCTGGATAAGGCCTTTAGTATTTTAAAAGGCCAACACAAGATCACCGAAATAAATATCGCCAAAACGACAAAGGAGATTCGCAGAGCCTTGGTCGAAGCGGATGTTAACTACAAAATCGCCAAAACTTTTACAGATAGCGTAAAAGAAAAAGCCCTTGGTCAAGGTGTACTCAAGTCTGTGCAACCTGGACAAATGCTCGTTAAAATCGTAGAAGATGAACTGCGAGACCTTATGGGAGGAGAGGTTGCAAGCTTTCAAATCACCGGAAGTCCAGCAGTTATACTTATTGCCGGATTACAAGGTTCAGGTAAAACGACCTTTACACACAAGCTTGCACACTGGGCAAAATCCAAAAAAGGAAAATCTCCATTAATGGTTGCCGGTGACGTGTATCGACCAGCAGCCATCGATCAGCTTGCGAGCTTAGGGGAAAAAATCGATATCCCAGTCTTCTATGATAAAGAGGATAAATCGCCTGTGTCTATTGCTAAGGCTGGAATTGACTTTGCCAAAAAAAATGGCCATGATGTTGTCATCATCGATACAGCGGGGCGCCTTGCAGTAGACGAGGTGATGATGACAGAAATCCAAGATGTTAAACGAGCCATTCAACCCCAAGAAACACTCTTCGTAGTGGATTCAATGACAGGACAAGATGCCGTCAATACGGCAGAGGCCTTTAATCAAACCATTGACTTTGACGGAGTAGTTCTAACTAAACTTGATGGGGATACAAGAGGAGGTGCAGCACTATCCATACAATACACAGTGGGTAAGCCTATCAAGTTTGCTTCATCTGGTGAGAAAGTTGATTCCATTGATCTTTTTCACCCAGACCGTATGGCACGACGCATTCTGGGAATGGGCGACATCGTAACCCTTGTAGAGCGAGCTCAGCAGGACTTCGATGAAGAGGAGGCAAGAAAGGTTTCTAAAAAAATTGCCAAAAACAAATTTGACTTCGATGACTTTATGGGTCAATTACAGCAGATCAAAAAAATGGGCAACATGAAAGACTTGCTTTCTATGATGCCTGGCATGGGTAAAGCACTGCGCGATGTTGAAATCAGTGATGATGCCTTCAAAAAAGTGGAAGCAATCATGCAATCTATGACACCTTATGAGCGAGCAAATCCCGATTCCCTTGATGGATCCCGAAGAAAAAGGCTTGCATCGGGCAGTGGTAACTCAATCCAAGAGGTTAACCGATTTATTAAGCAGTTTGAGGACATGAAGAAGATGATGCGCAAGATGCAAGGAGGCGGAAATGCCAAAATGATGCGCTCTATGATGAAATCTCGTCGATAAAGCCTATATTCGCAATCCATTTAGAAAAAACAATTCATTAATTACAAGCATAATTTAGACTTATGGCAGTAAAACTAAGACTTCAGAGACACGGACGTAAAGGACGTCCTTACTATTACATCGTAGCTGCTAACGCAACGTCAAAAAGAGACGGACGCTATATTGAGCGAGTAGGTAGCTACAATCCAGTAAACAGTCCAGCAACTATCGATTTAGATGTAGATGCCTCACTAAAGTGGCTTGAGAATGGCGCAGAACCAACTCCAACGGTTCGCAGAATTTTATCCTACAAGGGTGTCCTCTATAAAAAGCATCTAATGCGTGGAGTACGCAAGGGCGCTTTAACGCTAGAAGAAGCTGAAGCAAAATTTGCGGAATGGTCAGCGAATAAAGAAGCTGAGATTCAAAAGGCAATCGAAGCGAATGCTCAAAAAATTCAAGAAAGCAAGAAAGCTAAGGCGAAAAAAGAACTCGAAAAGAGCGCGTCAATTCTAGCAGCAAGAAGAGCAAAACTAGAAGAGGCAGCCGCTCCTGCAGAGGAGGAAGTTGCTACTGAAGAAGAAGGCGACCCTGCAGAGGAAGCAGCTGTTGTCGAGGCTCCTGCAGAAGAAGCAGCAGCCGCTGAAGAAGCTCCTGCCGAAGAAGCAGCCGCTGAAGAAGCTCCTGCCGAAGAAGCAGCCGCTGAAGAAGCTCCTGCCGAAGAAGCAGCTGCTGAAGAAGCTCCTGCCGAAGAAGCAGCCGCTGAGGAAGACAACAAAGAAGACGAAGCTGCAGAATAATAAGCAGACCTTCGTTGAACTTTTCATCAAACTAAAAAAGGCCTGGGAAACCAGGCCTTTTTCTTTATCTATAAGAGTGGTTTTAGAGGTTCCCGCGTAAACCCTGCTCACGCTCAATGGCTTCAAACAATGCTTTGAAGTTCCCTTTACCAAAAGATCGCGCTCCTTCTCGCTGAATAATTTCAAAGAAAAGCGTTGGTCTGTCTTCCAGAGGTTTAGTAAAAATTTGAAGGAGGTATCCCTCATCATCTCGGTCTACGAGAATATTGAGTGAACGCAAAGCATTAATATCTTCTTTGATCTCTCCAACCCTGTCAAGCAAATCGTCATAGTATGTATCAGGTACATGCAAAAACTCTACTCCTCGATCCCTTAAGGCTTGTACGGTAGTCAGGATATCTTTTGTAGCAATAGCAATATGTTGTACACCTGCTCCTTGATAGAACTCAAGGTATTCGTCGATTTGTGATTTGCGCAATCCTTCAGCGGGTTCATTGATTGGAAATTTAACATAACCATTTCCGTTTGATACCACTTTAGACATCAAGGCAGAGTACTCCGTTGAAATATCCTTATCATCAAAGGTGAGGAGTAAAGAAAAGCCCATAACCTTTTCATAAAAGGCAACCCATTCATCCATTTTGCCCAACTCCACATTACCGACACAGTGATCGACATATTCTAAACCAACAGGGCGAACGGGTGCTGTAGAATTTCGTGGCTGATAGCCTGGCATAAAAATCCCACTATACGCTGTTCGTTCAACAAACTTATGAATGGTTTCACCATAAGTTTTGATTGCAGAAACTACCACAGAACCATGTTCATCACTGAATTCTTTTGCTTCCATTACTACCTCCCCTCCTCGTGCTCGAGTCTCCTCTAAGGCTTTACGCGCGTCCTCTACTTGCAGTGCAAGCACTTTAACACCGTCACCATGAGTACGCACATGATCACTTATCTCATGATCAGGACGCAACGCTGTAGAAAGGACAAAGCGCAACTTATTCTGCTGAAGAACATAAGAAGCTTTGTCCCTAACCCCTGTTTCCGGACCAGCATAAGCCACTAACTCAAAGCCAAAGAGATATTGATAATAAAATGCTGATTGTTTAGCATTACCACAATAAAACTCAATGTGATCGGTACCAAGAAGCGGCAAAAAATCTTCTGCCTCTACTAATCGATCTTTACTGCTTGATCTAAAACTTTCCATAATTTTTGTTCTTTTCCCTTGCTCTAAAGATAGGGCACTATTCAATTTAATAGACCTTGCATTTAGTGCCGGATTAATGGCACGATACGCTCTGGTTTAAATGACACTCCTTGCAGATACACCCCACCTGCATTTTCAGCTAGCGTTTTTAATTGATTCACATATTTATCCTCAGCAAATGTTGTTTGAACCACATGCAAAATACAGTTCAGCGAATCGATTTCAGATGCAATGGCATCCAATCGATCGTCATTTGGAGCAAGTCCATCACTTAACAGCACGATGACACTTTCGCGAAGTTGATCAGGATTTCTCCAATTGTGTGCCTCGAGCGCAAGGGATAGTCCATCATAAACATAGGTCGCCAAGGTGGGAGTTATATCTTCAACAACGTTGAGCATAAACTGTCGGTGATGGACAGGTAAAAACGGAACACTAACCTTTGCATAGTTTGAAAAGGTGATGATGCATAGTGAATCACCATCATTAAAATAATCAATCGCCGTATTAGCCCAAGACTTCATAATATCGAGCGAATTATTTCCTCTCATGGTGTAGGTTCCATCTAAAACAAGGATGACACGCTTAGAATCAGCGTGCTGAGAGAATGCTACGTCCTTTGAGAAAAAGAAAACGAGAAAGATTAGAATGAGGGACCTACTGATTTGCTTCACACCCAACTTTTGTGGTATCCCTCATCTTCTATGGATAAGGCTTGTTTTGTAAGCTTTAAGGGATGAAAGGTATCGACCATTACGGCCAATTCTTCTGTTCCTTTTTTACCAATACTGTTTTCAACCGCCCCGTGATGAGGACCATGAGGAATTCCCAATGGATGTAAGGTTAACATACCCTCTACAACGTCATTTCGGCTCATAAATTTTGGCTCTACATAATAAAGTACTTCATCAGAATCTACATTGCTATGGTTGTAGGGCGCTGGAATACCCTCTGGATGATAATCGTACAGCCTCGGCACAAAGGAACAAATCACAAAATTGCGCCCGCTGAATGTCTGATGAACCGGAGGGGGTTGGTGAACACGGCCTGTTATAGGTTCAAAATCATGAATACTAAACGCATAGGGATAGAGGTAACCATCCCAGCCAATGGCATCAAAAGGATGGGATGCATAGACCACATCATAGATAAATCCATTTTTCTTGATGGAAATCACAAATTCCCCTTTTTCATCATGGGTGACTAGGTGTTCAGGTTTTCGAAAGTCGCGTTCACAAAACGGGGAATGCTCGAGATGCTGACCAAATTGATTTCTATAACGTTTTGGGGTTACAACAGGTCCTGAAGATTCAATAATCAGGCATTTGTTTTCTTCTGTTGTCCATCGCATTTGATAAATCGTGCCTCGCGGAATAACTACATAATCACCGGGCTTAAAGGGGAGTTGGCCATAAATGGAGTGCATAGTTCCTTCGCCATGATGGATAAAAATCACCTCATCTGCTGTAGCGTTTTTGAAGTATTGATCAACCATCGATTCCTTAGGAGCCGCCATGCTAAGCTGAACATCATTATTGACCATTAAGGGAATTCGGTCTGCAATGTAATTCGGGCCAAATGCCAGATTAAAGCCAAAAAATTTTCGATGTGCAATATGCTCATCAACTGCAATCTCAGGGCGTACATCCCGTCTTTGTCCAATTTCCTTAATCAATGTGGGTGGATGACAGTGATAGACCAATGAATAGATATTGTCAAATCCTTCAGTAGATACAAGTTCTTCGGAATACAAGACGCCCTCTTTGTTTCTAAACTGAGTATGACGTTTTGATGGAATATCCCCGAGTCGATAATAATGTGGCATACAATAGCTTTATATAAATTTAAGAAATTGGATAGGCTCAGGAGATTTCAGAAGATGTAGCTTTGTACACAATTACAAACGATATGGACATCAATGCACTCCTAACTGCAAGTCTTACCTTATTTGCCGTGATAGATATCGTGGGCTCAATTCCTCTATTAATCGATATCAAAAAAACTCAAGGACACATACATTCTCTTCAAGTAACCCTGTATTCAGGCCTATTGATGTTTCTCTTTCTTTTTACAGGAGACAAACTACTAACGCTTTTAGGAATTGATATTCCCTCCTTTGCTATTGCAGGGTCTATTGTGATTTTTATCATTGGTCTTGAGATGATTCTTGGACATCGCCTGTTTAAAGAAGAAAAACATATTATGTCGTCAGCGATTGTACCCATAGCTTTTCCGCTAATCGCTGGCGCAGGGACTATCACAGCAATTCTCTCATTAAAAGCGGAGTTTTCTAATCAGGTATTATCCTTAGCTATTGGTCTTAATCTATTGATTGTTTTTCTTGTACTTAAATTAATTCCCTTCATTGAAGGAAAGATTAAAGAGGCTGGACTCTCTATTCTCAGAAGGATTTTTGGCGTGATTCTTCTTGCAATCTCTGTAAAAATATTTACAACGAACCTCGGTAATCTCATAATGCTATGGCAATAGGTTTTCCCGCAAAATATAGCACGCGGTGTAATCATAGTTTCGCTGCGTACGAAGCATTCTCTGAAGCGATGAAGATGGCCCTCGAAACAAAGGGTTGGAAACTGCTAAAAGAAGATGTGGAGCGCCGTCAAATCATTGCACAAATACCTGCTAGTGGCAGCATGACATTGGGTGAGCTATGTAAGATTCAATTCGATACGACTCAGTATGTTATTGAAAGTCGATGTATCCTTTTTACTCAATTTCTCGACTTCGGCAAGAACAAAAAGAATGTAAAAAGCTTTTTATCTATAGTTAAATCACTTTAGATGTCGAAAATTTGGCCTTGGCAAAAGCCCGTAGATCCCACTCCAGAATTTATTGAATCCGAGTCTGCCAATGCTTGGTCGCACGGATTAGCCTTTCTCGCCGTCTTGATCAGCTTACCCTTTTTCTTTTCCGCAGTTCAATGGGAAAGCTTCAACCGATTAGTAGTCATAGGTGTCTACGTAGGTTGCCTTTTGCTTATGCTGTTATCCTCAACGCTCTTTCATGGATTCAAGTTTACGATTCATGGAAAAAAACTTATGATTCTAGATCATATCGCCATCTATGCAATGATAGCAGGGACCTATACAGCCCTACTCTATCGGTATATCAATACGGATTCTGGGCAAATTCTCATGATTGTTCTCTGGGTGATTACTGTAGTAGGTTCTGTGTTCAAGGTGTTTTTTGCCGGTAAGTGGGACACCCTTAGTGGGTTGTTTTATCTCTTTATGGCAAGCCTTATCTTTTTTATTTTCCCTGAGTTTCTGTCCTCGGTTCCTGTTGACATTCAGCATTGGATTTATATAGGAGGAGGAGCGTATGTAGTCGGTTTGCTGGTATACTTTCTTAACCATATTCCCTACAATCATTTAGCATGGCATTTTTTTGTAATTGGCGGAGCCTTTAGCCATTACTATGCTATCTACATGGCCTATGTGTAGTCAATAGACTTTTTATGCTCTAAAAAGAGCCCGCGTATTTTCGAAGGACCCATTCAGCCCCAAAGAAGAGCAAGGCAAGGCACAACCAAAGCATTTCGTTAACCCTGGGTTTTATAGAACGTATCACTTGATTTTTCTTCGATCCGATGATCCAATTCATGACTTCAGATACAAGGTTATCAATCTGCTCCTTACTATGATAAGCCCCGTGATTAGCCCGGGCAATATGTTGAAGGAGTGCAGTGTCTCTAGCCGTTACTTGGTATTCACGCAAATCCTCTTCGATAACAATTCCAGCATTCGTCGTAAGCTTTTTATTATCAACCAGTGCACTTGCTTGCACAAGATACATTCCTGGACGAAGGGCAATAGGATTAGAACTTACAACACCTTCACTATTACTTTTTACAATAAAAGTTGTATCCCAATCACTCTTACTATCGGTTAGATTTATTTCTATGTTTTGAGGTATAACCCTTGTGTAATTCTCTCCTAAGGCATCAAGCGAAAAGACAACCTCTTCCCTTCCCATTGGACGATTAGGTGTCCATGAAAGCAACAGGCGTTCCTGCGTAAAGTCCTGAACCAACTCATTGGTTAGCTGCTGAAAAAAGGTATTAAAGGCATCGGCATTCCCATATGCTTGGCGTTCCGCCATTTGCCATTTCCACCACCCCTCTCCAATCAGTGTAAAGATCTTTTTACCTCCCCTAGAAAGGTTGGACAACACGGGCTCCTGAAGTCCCTCAGTCAGCATGGCTTGAGCAGACATATTAAGCTGATGAACAACTCCACTAGGATATCGAATAGTTGGCATCTCTGTCAGGCGCTGAAGAATTTCACTTGTAAAAATCAAGGGTATTGATGACGGTTGAAAAACCGCTTTTCGGTTAGCTGACCAAGCACTTCCCGTAGGAAGTACAATGCCATCAACCAACGCATTACACTGCTCTGCCGAAGTCGCTGCACCAACGATAAACAACTGTGGAATTCTGCTATCTCTGCTAATGGATAAATTATCATAACGCCCATCAGGTACATTATGCCATATAATGCCATCCAGGCCTATCAATTTAGGGGGGCCATCTTTCATGAAATGCAGCGAAACATTCATGGTTTGATACTCAGATAGTGCCTTATGTATAGCACGAATGTCAGGATGAGGGCCAGCTGCACAAAGCAATACATTTTGTCTGCCATCCTTTACCTCCATGAAAAAGGAAGCCGCGTTATTGGCTTGCGTCAATTCATCCATTGTACATTTAGCTTCAATAGTAAAAGCTTGAATTCCCGTTTGCTTCGGACGAATAGTTAGTGTTATCGTGGTATCGACTACGTTTTGTGAGAGGGTGAAATCAGCTGACACTAAAGGAAGATCACCCTCGCTGGGTGTTATATCAAGGTTTATCGCTGCGCCATTGAGCAAATTGGCTTGACAATCGACTTGCACTTCCACTTCATCGCCAGCATTTACCACTCTAGGATGACGCACATCAACAATTTTAAAATCTTCTACTCCGCGTACCTCGCCTAATCCTAGTGTGTAAATGGGCTTTTTACTTAGCAGTGAATAGGGATTTGTCGCTGCATTATGTATCCCATCACTTGCTAAAATGATGGCATCGGAAGAAGAAAAAGTTCTTTCGACATCCTCTAGGCTTTGGACAATGTTTGTTTCATAAGGATTCAGCAAACTCTCTCTTTCTTTGCCAACCTCATTAGAAAAATAGCTAATCTCAAGCTTTACTGAATCCGCGAATTCTTCTTTGAGACCATTAATCAGATAACTGACCGTAGAAGAGTCATCCACAAAATCGGTGGACGCTGAGCCGTCAATTAACAGTTGCACGGCAAGCTGGTTCTCTTGTATCTCTTCTTCTTCCAACCACGGACTTAGCAATAGAAAGACGATAATTGCTGTAGACGACGCTCGAAGAAAGGCACTTGCCAGACGAACGCGCCGAGCTAAAGTATCCTCCCCATCAAAGGTAGACTCCTTCCAATAAAGCGCTAAGGCAAAGCCAATTCCGGCAAGAATTGAAAAAAAAATTGCTGGGCCAAGTGCTAATGCCATGGATTACTTAACGATGAAGTCCTCCGCAAACATTAATAACCTGCCCATTGATATACCCCGCACTGTCAGATGCTAAAAAACTAATCAATGAAGCCACCTCTTCTGGTTGGCCTAAGCGACGAGCAGGAATGGAATCCAGATATTTTTGACGTACATCTTCTGGTAGAACTTCGGTCATTTTGGTTTCAATAAAACCAGGAGCTACAGCGTTCACCGTAACATTACGCGCAGCAAATTCAGCAGCCAATGATTTTGTCAACCCAATCATACCCGCCTTAGATGCCGCATAATTCGCTTGCCCTGCCTGACCCATTCTACCTACAATTGAAGATATATTAATGATACGACCTGACTTTTGACGCACCATTTGATATCCAGCATGCTTGCAAAGGTTATAGGCTGACTTTAGATTAATATTAATCACGGCATCCCAATCCTCCTCTTTCATGCGCATAATTAGATTATCGCGTGTTATACCCGCATTATTCACGAGCACATCCAATCGACCTTCTTCTGCCACGATGTGTTTGACCGTTTCTTCGCATGATGCATAATCTGAAGCATCTGAAGCAATAGGCTTTATCTTAGGATTAACGTCTTGGAAATCTTCAATAGTTCTTGAGGTGGCATAGACTGTATGTCCTTGATTGAGAAAAAATTCTGCAATCGCTAAGCCGATTCCACGGCTACCACCTGTAATTAAAATAATCTTAGTTGGGTTGTTCATACCCTAAAGGTAATAAATGGTAAGGTGGAGTCCGGTTATTAAGCGTGTAATTCCTTATTTTGTTAACAATTACTTAACATAGATATGAATCGCTACATTTCTCTTTTATTATTCGGATTTCTTCCATGCCTACTTCAAGCGCAAACGTTCAATTGCGATAATGATCAATACCTCGTACCTGAATTTACTGTAGATGAAACACCAGGTATTCTTTTTGGGAACAACACTGGAGTCAACGGACAAAGTGAAGACTTGCTCTTAGATATATATGAACCAAGTGGCGATACCTCAGCTGTTCGGCCGGTTATTTTGTGGGGTTTTGGAGGCAGTTTTGTAGGCGGGAGCAGAGGGCAAGTTGGGTTTCTCTGTGAAGACTATGCCGCATTGGGCTATGTTGCCATTGCCTACGATTACCGTATTGGTTTTTTTATACCCTCTTCCATATCGACAGCTTTAGCAGTGCTTCGTGGAGCTCACGACACAAGAGCGGCGGTACGCTGGCTCTACAAATCAGCCCAAGAGGGAAATCCATATCGTATTGACACCAATCGAATTTTTGTCGCGGGTGTTTCAGCTGGAGCCGTTTCGGCCATTCATGCAGCTTACCTCTTTGAAGGAGATAGCGTGTTTGATTACTTCAATCCTCAAACATGGAATAATCTCGGAGGCTTTTCAGGACTGAGTGGGAATGATGGATACTCAGAAAAAGTTCATGGCGTTGTGAACTATAGCGGTGCTGTTGGTTTAAACGAATGGATTGATGGTAATGAAGTCCCTATGATTTCCTTTCACGATGTGGGCGACAATGTTGTACCCTATGACCGCCGTGAAGTCAATGTGTTTGGGATACCCACTGGGCTCATTGCAAGTGGAAGTGAAGTCATGGCCCGAAGATTAGACACTTTAGGTCTTACAAACTGCCTTCAGAGTTATAACTCTAATTCACACGTATCCTATCTGTATGACAGCGAACCTATTGAGCGTTCAGCAAGATTTTTAAAAGCCGTTATGTGCAACAGATACTACGATTGCGAGGCGGATAGCATTGGTGGTGAGCTTCCTCCTGTAGTGTCGATTGATATCCCTTCTGAAGACAACAATCTTTTGATTGATATCCGTGATGGTATGTTATTCATCGACAATCCATCTGTTCAACAGATTGAAATCTATGACTTGCTCGGACACCGTCTTGCTTCATGCCAAGGGAATAATCTTTCACTGCCCCCTTATAACGGAGTAATGTATGTAAGACTATTTAACGGAGTACAGTGGGAGAGCTTTGGACTTAGCGCTCGTCACCACTAAAAAAACGGAAACTTACGCCAATGCTTTTTGCATAGTTTCTCCAATATCTGCAGGAGATTCTACTACGTGAATACCACATTCAGCCATGACCTTCATCTTGGCTTGCGCTGTATCATCCTTACCGCCAATGATGGCTCCAGCATGGCCCATTTGACGACCTTCAGGAGCAGTTTGCCCTGCAATAAATCCAACAACGGGCTTTGTCGCATTTTCTTTAACCCAACGAGCGGCTTCGATTTCTAAGGTTCCTCCAATCTCTCCAATCATAACAATGCCATCGGTATCATTATCCTTCATAAGAAGTTCTACAGCATCCTTTGTCGTTGTTCCAATGATAGGGTCACCTCCAATTCCAATTGCCGTGGAAATTCCTAAACCAGCTTTCACCACTTGATCAGCAGCCTCATAAGTAAGCGTTCCTGATTTAGAAACAATTCCTATTCTACCAGCTTTAAACACAAATCCAGGCATAATACCCACTTTTGCTTCGTCCGCTGTAATCACTCCCGGGCAGTTAGGACCAACCAAGCGACAATCATAATCTTGAATAAATCGCTTTGCCTTCGCCATATCTAAAACAGGAATTCCCTCCGTAATCGCGATGATTACCTTAATGCCAGCTGCAGCAGCCTCCATGATAGCGTCTGCTGCAAAAGCAGGAGGGACAAAAATGATACTCACGTCAGCCCCTGTACTACGCACTGCCTCGTCGACCGAGTTAAATACCGGTCGATCTAAATGCACCTGTCCTCCTTTACCTGGAGTAACGCCCCCAACCACAGGACTACCATATTCAATCATTTGAGAGGCATGGAAGCTTCCCTCCTTACCTGTAAAGCCTTGGACGATGATTTTTGAGTCTTTATTTACCAGTACTGACATGGATTATTGTTTTGCATAGTGAAGGTATTAAACCTAAGAATTCCCTCGACTATTCACCGTAAAAAATTATCTACAAGTTGGCCTTATTTCTCAACTGCTTTAAAAAGTCTGATGCAAAGATGAAATCAGTAAGCTCCTTATTGTCTGAGCTGAGAATATCATCCTTACTCCCTTCCCAATGTTTAAGCCCCTGGTGCAGAAACGTGACTTTATCTCCAATACCCATCACAGAGTTCATATCATGCGTGTTAATCACCGTAGTTATATTGTTTTCAATAGTCAATTCTCGGATTAACTCATCAATAACCAAGGCAGTTTTAGGATCAAGCCCGGAGTTGGGTTCATCACAGAAGAGGTACTTAGGCTCCATGACAATTGCTCGTGCAATACCTACTCGTTTCATCATACCTCCCGAAATTTCTCCAGGATACTTTTTTCCAGCACCTGATAGATTTACTTTCTGAAGACACTCCTGAACACGTGAGCGCTTTTCTTCATCTGATTTTGACGTGAACATGTCTAAAGGAAAGCGAACATTTTCCTCAACCGTCATCGAATCAAAAAGAGCATTCCCTTGGAAGAGCATTCCCATTTCCTGGCGTAATTTCTTTTGTTCATTTGTTTTCATCGCATTGAACTTCCTGTTGGAATAAAGAATGTTGCCATCATCTGGCTGATGTAAACCCACAAGACATTTCAAAAACACTGTTTTTCCTGCTCCGCTTGTTCCAATCACGAGATTGCATTGCCCTGGATAAAATTCCGCAGAAATACCTTTTAATACCGACTGCTCAGCAAAAGATTTTTTGATGTTTTCTACAACAATCATAGAAAGAGGAAAGCAATTAGAAAATTCGTAACAATAATCATAATGGAGCTATTCACTACAGCCCTTGTACTTGCCGCTCCAATTTCCAAAGCTCCTCCTTTTACATAGTATCCTTGATAACAGCTAACACTGGTGACAATAAAGGAAAACACGTAACACTTGAGCAAGAAAATTACTGTGTAATATGAAGTAAAGCTGTCCTGAAGACCTGATTTATATTCTTCCCAAGAAAAAAAGTCTCCAAAATATCCTGCCAAGAATCCACCAACCATACCCAATATCACCGCAGAGGCAAAGAGCAAGGGTACGATAAGCAGGGCACCTAAAATTTTTGGCATAATCAGATAAGCCTTGGTGTTTACACCCATAATTTCAAGGGCATCAATTTGCTCGGTTACCCTCATAGAACCAAGCTCTGAAGAGATATTGGATCCAACCTTTCCAGCAAGCATAAGAGATCCAATAGTTGGAACAAGTTCTAAGATTAGAGAATCTCGAACAATATACCCTATAAGGGACATGGGCAACGGCAAGGTCAAATCAAGAAACTGCTTGGCAAATTGTACAGCAGTTACTGCCCCAATGAAGGTGGAAATAATAGCAATAATAGGCAAGGAACCAATTCCTATATCATGGGTTTGACGAAATGTTTCTTTGGCATACATAGAGAATTTCTCTGGGCGAGTTAATCCTTGCCCTAACATCATTAAATACCGCCCTAAACTCCGAATGATTTTCAATTCGTCTTATTTTAATGGAAAATACATCAAATACTAACACATTTATGTCGAAGCGAGCAATAATCACAGGAGGAAGTGCAGGTATAGGACTAGAAACCGCCAAAAAATTCTACATCAATGGCTTTGATGTCATGCTATGCGCTCGAAATCAGGAGAACCTGAATCGCGCAAAACAAGAATTGGAGCAGTTACCTTCTACAGGCGATTCGCAAGAGGTTCGAGCCATCCAGGCTGATTTCTCGAAAGAAAGGGATGTTGATCGCTTTGCTTCAGAAGTACTTGCCTCAAGTGGAACCATCGATGTACTCGTCCACAATGCAGGAATATTTCTTCCTGGAGACCTTGTAGGCGAAAAAAATCTTCAAGCCATGCGCGATATGATGGAGGTCAACTTCTTTTCTGCTTACCACCTCAATCAGCTCTTACTTCCCAAAATGATAGAACAAGGACATGGTCACATTATCCTTATGAGTTCTATTGCCGGCCTAGCAGCTTATCCTGCAGGTTCAATGTATACTATATCAAAGTTTGCACTTACCGGTTTTGCCAAGGCGCTGCGCCTTGAAACTCAAGATAAAAACATACGAGTCAGTGCTATTTACCCTGGGGCAACTTGGACTCGTTCATGGTCAGAGAGCGGACTTGATGAGGAGCGCTTAATGCCTGCTGAAGATATTGCTCAACTTGTTTTTGAATGTCATAATACATCAAGCCGAAGTGTAGTCGAAGATATTATTATACGCCCACAACTTGGTGATATATAAGAATGATCAGTAGGTACGGTCTAATACATACCAACTAAAGGCCCGTAAATTGATTTTGACCATACTGTCTTCTACAAGGGGGTCTAATCTGCGCCAAGCAGCTTCTAAACTTGTTCTCGCCTCCTTTTCAGCAAGATCAATAGCTTGACACGAATCCAAAAGTTCTATGGCCCGGCGTATCGCCTTGATATCTTCTGTTTTAGACTGGATAATTGAGTATAATTCACGGCGATCTCTCTTAGAAAGCATGGAAAAGGCACGAGCCATTGGATAGGTGATCTTACCTGCTGTAATGTCTTCTCCCTTAGTCTTTAGACCATCTTTAAAGCCTTTAAGATTTAGCGTATCATCTATTATCTGAAAGGAAATACCTAATGCAGCAAAGTAATTCGCCAAGCCTTCAATTTGTTCTTTACTTCCTCCACCGAGCATAGCCCCTATTCGAGCAAGGTAGGAGGCGGGTGCAGCAGATTTTAGTCGATGGATAGCCTTCACGCGCTGGACAAGTAGTTTCCCCTTACCATGTTCTACTACGTCATCCATCAAGTAATCTAAACCATACAAGTCCATGGCTTGACCTGTATGAGCCGCTCGTAAAGCCTCGAAGTACAAGTGATAAATATCCAGTTTAAGCTCAGGATCTATATCCGCGATATACACACAAATCTGGCCTAAAAAATAGGCTGCTGATCCGCTATTTATCGCTAATGCTTCGCCAAACATATGATGGGCAGCTGGACCTCCTCGGCGCAAGGCCGACTTATCCTGTACATCGTCAACCATCAGAGACCCGACATGCATAAGTTCAGGTAAGGCCAGCCAATCTTTAGCCAATTGAGCATTCCCTCCTACGATATCTGAGCAAGCCACCGTGGCATAGGAACGCCATGATTTTCCCCCACGATCTGTTATAGTTCGTATCGGCTTGATTAAAGCTTCATAGAAAATATCGCGCTGGACTCCCTGTGTCCAAAGGGAATTTCCCTTAACGGCAACGAGTTCCTGGAACTTTTCGGTATCCATGGCCTTGGGAATAATGTATTGAACCGACTTTAAGGTTTCCTTAGATACTGCCTTGAAAAAATCTTGAAGGGTTTCGTTTTTATGAAAACCGCTTCGTTCAAAGTATGCCTTGCCCGTTACCTCCTTTCCTTTCCATTGTCCTTTTACATCAAGCCTACCTTCCCAAAAGGCTGGTTTTGAAAGTACCGTTCCAAATTCCTGGGCGTCAAAAACTGCAGACGCCTCAATGTTTAAATCAAGTGCCTCACAGACTAACTTCCAATGGGTAGGGTATTCATTAAATGTTCGAAGTGAGGTCCAGCGTTTATTATTTTTTGGAGTTAGAGAAAAGTCATTGGATGTTCGTTGTTTCCCCTCTTTGTCAACGGCAATGAGATAAGCCCCCTTTGAAGAACCTGTTTTATCATTGCGCAGATCATACGCTGTAACCTGCGCTCCGTGATCGAACTGAATGGCAATCCAATTCCAGCCGACATCCGCTTTACTTGTGCGCTTATTTCCTTGGGTATAGCATCCAAACTCATGGTCATACCATAAACTCCCTTCCACCTCGATCACCTCATCTTGTAAAAAGACCTTGCCCTTAGCATCGTTTTTCGGGATGAAATAATAGAACATGTCCTCGGACTTTACTCCAGCAACCACTCCCTTATCACCATGTAAACATGGGGCACATCGTGGCGTAAAGTTCAGTTGAATTCCCTGTTGTTTCCCACTATGGTTGCAGTGAAGTGTGTAAGAAGCGTCATCTTCTTTTGTGAATCGGTTGCCATCATAGTTTATATCAAGCGCTTCCCACGAAAGTCTGGCTTCACCGGTAAACATCTCGTCTGGAAAAGGGACTTTGCCACGCTTTACGACTTCTAATGCAGCTTTTTTGAGATAAGGATCGCGCACCACATCCCCTTGTTGCAACCGTTCCAATCCAATCTTTGGTGCTTGTTTATCAACTAAAGAAATGGGATGATAGGTCTTATCATCCAAATCGGATATTGCCCAGGTCAGGGAATACGCATAGTTAGGCAGACCTGTTTTCGTATCTACTTCAAGAAGGCGAAGAAAGAATGAGGCGAACATAGCAAGCTTCCTAGGCTCACCCTTCTCGTTTTTTCCATCCAAATGCGCATGCATATACCACCACTCTGTGGAAGATGATCTATGAGGAAGATCATGCTGCTCAAGATCAATGAGCTTACCTTCGGCAGGCCAATCTTTTGGGCGTGTATTGAGCAGCATTTGCGTTTACTAGGTTCTACCGTCTAAGGTACATAGAACGCACTTTATGCAAGTCTCTGAAGTAAGGGTCAAGGGTATCTTTTATAAAATAGATTCGCTCTCCAGTTGACTTCATTTCAGGCCCGAGCTCTTTATTGACGTCAGGAAATTTATGGAATGAAAAAACAGGCTCTTTAATGGCGTAGCCCTCGAGATTAGGTTCCATGGTAAAGTCCTCTAGCGTATTGGCCTCAACCATAACCTTAGTAGCAATATTTAGATAAGGAATGCCATAGGCCTTGCAAATAAAAGGCGTCGTTCTCGAAGCTCTTGGATTGGCTTCAATAACGTAGACTTCATCGTCTTTAATGGCAAATTGAACATTGAGTAAACCCCGTACATCAAGTGCCTTAGCAATCTCCGCAGTAAACTTTTCCATTTGCTTAATCACAAACTCGCCAAGGGTGAAAGGGGGAAGGACTGCATTGGAATCCCCTGAATGGATTCCCGCAGGCTCAATATGCTCCATGATCCCCATAATCTGGACATTTTTCCCATCGAAAATGGCGTCTACTTCTGCCTCCTTTGCTCGAACTAAGAAGTGATCAATCAAGATGTTGTTATCTGGATGATACTTCAAGATTTTCAAAACTGCTGTTGTCAGCTCATCATCGTTAATCACAATTTTCATGCGCTGTCCTCCAAGAACATAAGAAGGACGAACAAGCACAGGGTAACCAACCTCGTTAGCGACAACTAAAGCTTCTTCTGCCGTTTTAGCTGCACCATATTTTGGATAAGGAATGCCTAAATCTTTCAGAAGGTCTGAGAATCGTTCACGATCTTCCGCCATATCCATCGCATCATAACTTGATCCTAAGATTTTTACTCCGTAATCTTTTATCCGTTTAGAAAGTTTAAGCGCCGTTTGACCACCAAGTTGAACGATTATACCATGAGGCTTTTCTAGATCAATGATCTCTCTAAGGTGCTCCCAGTAAATCGGTTCGAAATACAGCTTATCGGCTAAATCAAAATCGGTGGACACGGTTTCAGGATTGCAGTTGACCATAATGGCTTCATAGCCTGCTTCTTGCACAGCCTGCACACCATGAACGCAACAATAATCAAACTCAATACCCTGCCCTATTCGATTTGGGCCTGAACCGAGAATAATCACCTTGGGTTTTTCTGTTACCTCGCTTTCATTTTCCAAACCAAAACTGCTGTAGAAATAAGGCGTCTTCGCTTTGAATTCTCCCGCACAGGTGTCGACGACCTTATACACTCTTTTGATGTCGCGCGCATGGCGCTCATCGTACACTTCATCCTCGGTGATATTACCCATGGCTTCTGCCAACTGGGCATCACTAAATCCTTTCAGCTTAGCACTAAAGAGCATCTCATCAGACACCTCATCCATTGATTTCCCTCGGAAGCTCTCCTCAATTTGAACTAACTCTTGAATCTGCTTGAGATACCAAATATCAATCTTCGTTAGCTCTTGAATTTTTGCCGTTGGCACTCCGAGTTTATAAGCTTCTTTAACTAAGAATATCCGGTCCCAAGACGGATTTTTTAAACCATCAAGAATCTTGTCCGTTTTTAGATAAACCCCTTTGGGTGAGCTCAGTCCAATGCGATTGTTTTCCAGCGACTGACAGGCTTTTTGAAGGGCTTCTTGGAAGTTTCTTCCAATCGCCATGACTTCACCCACTGATTTCATTTGTAGACCGAGCGTAGCATCCGCCCCCTTAAACTTGTCAAAGTTCCATCGAGGCATCTTTACTATAACATAATCTAATGCGGGTTCGAACAATGCTGAGGTATTTCCCGTAATGGGATTGTCCAACTCGTCTAGTCGGTAACCTATGGCTAGTTTCGCAGCGATTTTTGCAATAGGATATCCGGTAGCTTTGGAAGCTAATGCGGAGGATCTTGAAACCCTCGGATTCATTTCTATTGAGTAAACTTCCTCTGTTTCTGGATTGACCGAAAATTGAATGTTACATCCTCCGGCAAACGAACCCAACTCTTTCATCATCAGTTTTGCCTGATTACGCATGTCCTGGTATACAGTATCAGGAAGCGTCATAGCCGGAGCAACGGTAACAGAATCCCCCGTGTGAATCCCCATAGGGTCGAGATTTTCTACCGTACAAACCACCGTGACATGATCAGCACTATCACGTAGTAATTCAAGCTCATATTCTTTCCACCCAATTACGGCTTTTTCAATAAGCACTTCATGGGTTGGAGATGCTTCTAAACCCCGAGTGAGTTTTTCATCAAAATCCTCCGGACCAAAGACAAATCCTCCCCCATACCCTCCAAGAGTGTATGAAGGTCTAATAACCAAAGGGAAGCCCAACTCTTGAGCAATCGACTTTCCTTCTAAAAAGCTATTAGCAACTTTTGATGGACATATCTTAATGCCTATATCCATCATAAACTGCCTAAACTCCTCTCTGTTTTCTGTTTTTTCAATCGCATTTAAATCTGCACCAAGCACTCTTACATTGTGCTTTTCCCAAATACCAAGCTCCGAGCATTCTTTAGCTAGATTTAGTGCCGTTTGACCGCCCATAGTAGGCAGGACCGCATCGATGTCGCTCGAAGACAAAATCTCAACAATGGTCTCTGGTTTTAATGACTTCAGATAGATATGGTCCGCAATCATTGGATCCGTCATAATCGTTGCTGGATTGTCGTTGAGCAAGGATACCTTAATCCCTTCCTCTCGAATGGCTCTAGATGCTTGACTTCCTGAATAATCAAACTCACAGGCTTGTCCAATGATAATTGGGCCACTACCCAAAATCAAAATGTGCTGAATCGATGTATCTTTTGGCATAAATGGCTTTGGTGCTCAAAAATAGAACCTACACTTCGTTTCTCGGCGTATTGATTCCACGTATACTCAACATTTTTTCTAACAAATGTTTATAGTGATTCTCTACATAGCACTAACTGTAGTTATCGTCTATTGTCTTTTCACTCTATGGATGTTTTGGCACTGGCCTAATCATCTAGCTAAAAAGGAAGATCAGCCTGCAGAAATCATGACAGACAAGTCCTATACGTTTCCTACTATCGACATTATTCTTTCCGTACGAAATGAGCCTCTCTTGCAACGCACCATTGATTCACTTGCACAACAAGACTATCCTGCAGATCACTTAGGTGTAATCATTGTCGATGACTTTACCGATGATGAAAGGTCTTTGTCAGCTCTTCACGAGATCGAACAAAAGGAATGGCCAATAGCCCTTCAGGTTATTCGATTGCGTCATAAGTTATCCGCATCTTATGCAAACCTGCCGAATAAGAAGCGGGCCTTAACCTTGGGTGCAAAGGCTTCCAAAGCTTCCTTTCTTGCCTTCACCGATGGGGATTGTATTGCGCAACCTGGATGGCTCAAAGCCCTTGCAGAAGAGATTAACCCCAATTCCAAGTGTAAAATGGTCCTAGCTGGCATCAAACCCATTGACCGAGGTGGGTTTGTACGACATTTTGCGATGATGGAACAGGCTGCCTTAACCGTGCTTAGTGGGGCTAGTCTAATGAAAGGTTTTCCGCTTATGGCCAATGGCGCCAATCTTTTAATATCGCGCCAAGTATTTGAAGAAATAAAAGCATTTTATCCTTGGGAGGGAAAACCGTCGGGAGATGATATCATCCTTCTGCGAAAGGTACACGGTAGATATCCAAAGGATATCGCATTTAGCTTCCATCCCAATGCCATAATGAAGACCCAATTTCCTTCCGATTTAACCACATTCTGGAACCAGCGAAGGCGATGGGCTTCAAAAACATTTACCATGCCCTCAAAGGAAATAACTGCCGTTATGATGCTCATGTTTTTTACCCAACTTGTCATTGCGCTTTTCCTCGGGATTATTGGCATAAGCCTTTACAATCAGGATCTAAACTATGTCGGGATTACATGCGCTGGATTTTTTATAAAAACCCTCGTGGATGGCATCCTTATTTTTTATGGCGCTAAATATGTTCAATATCCTCTAAAGATTATTGATATTCTCCTCATGCCGTTCTTCCAGGTCATCAATGTACTCTACAACCTAGTATTAGGACTTCAAAGTATTCTATCCAATGGAAAAGGCTACCTTTGGAAAGGTCGAAGGGTTAATACCAATCCTTGAGACGCAGGATTTTTGAGTCGAAAAAATGATTACTAAGAAGCAAGTAGATATAACCTTATCGAAGGAAGAACTCCTTCAAATGCTTGCTGTTAAACAGAATCAAATAAACTCTTTACTTGAAGTCACCAAGGCCGTCAACAACAATTACTCGAAACACGCCATTTTTCGAATCTTTGAGTTCATATTGAGGGCCCAATTCGATGTAAACAAGATTCTCCTTTTCTCGCGTACTGCCAAGGATGGAGAGTGGGCATGTGGGATGGAGCACAACGCAGAAGATGCCATTCAAAAGATTGATGTTAGCAGGGATCTAGAACGATTTCAGTTCATTCAAAAGATAACGAATTTCCCTTTTGAGGGATTTGAAGATTTTGATTTGCTTATTCCCATTTCCCATAAAAAAGAACCGCTTGCCTATCTACTCCTCGGATGCCCACTCTTTGAAGGCGAGATTGAAACAGCCCATGATCAAGTAAAGCTTATTGAGACCTTGGCGAACATTATTGTGGTATCCTTGGAAAACAAGCGCTTGTTTAAGCGCCAGCTAGAACAAAGTCAGTTAAAAAAGGAAATGGACTTGGCTGCAGAGGTTCAGCAACTCCTGATTCCGACAAAACTGGATATATCACCAAGCATTGAGGCTTATGGTCATTACGAGCCCCATGGTGAGATTGGAGGAGACTATTACGACTACCTTCAATACAGTGATCACGAATATGCCCTATGTATTTGCGATGTCTCAGGGAAAGGACTTTCCGCCGGCATGTTAATGAGTAATTTCCAAGCCAACCTCAGGGCCTTAATCAGTAGAGAATATCCCCTTGAACAAATAGTGGATATGCTCAATTTCAAAATTCGTGAAATCACTAAATCAGCTCGGTTCATTACAATGTTCTTGGGAGTTTATGACCATGAACTCCAAATCATGCGCTACATCAACGCAGGACACAATCCACCCATATTACTCCAAAATGGAGAGCAAAAACTTTTAAAGGAAGGATGTCCTTTGTTAGGAGCATTGACTAGTCTGCCGAATATCACGATTGGGGAAGTAGCCATCGAGCCGGGTGCCATGTTGTTTATGTATACCGATGGGCTCATTGAGATTGAAAATGAGGAAGGGGCTATGTATGATTTGGATAGCCTTCAACGATCATTGGAAAATGCTCCTAAAGAGAATCCACAAGATTTATCCGAATACATCCTGCATGAAGCCGACCAATTCAGGGGACAACAACCCTACCCAGACGATTTAAGCCTTCTTGCATGCAAGTTTATCGGGTAATCATTGCTCTTCAGCGATGAGTTTAAACTTCTTATCCTCAAATTCCTCTTATAATCTCTATCTTTAGATGGAATAGAAAAACACTAAAAACTCAAAATATCTCTATGAAAAATTCATTTCTTTTACTTTCTGCAATTGCTCTTTTAGGATTTGTTTCCTGCGGTGAAGATGACGGAAACGCAGCTGGATGCCCTGATGGCTTTGAAGGCGATAACTGCGCAGAACAAGTAAACACAAAGTTCATCGGAACCTATGATGTTGAAATGTATGGACAACTTTCTGGCTCAATTGGCGGAGGCATTGCTTCGATTACGCTTGACGCGGGAACAGAAGCTTCACCTAAAACTACAACGGCTGTTATCACACAAGGACCAGACGATGGACCAGATGAGATTCGCATCAATGTGACCTTACCCCTCGCTGAAACCACTACGTTAAATTCAGACTTTACCATTCCAGTGGAAATCGTGGGCGAAGTCAGAAATAGCACTGAGTATTATATTCCACAAACAGGTATTGGTTTTGCCTTTAATGCACTAGGCATACCTATTTCAGCTAACTTAAGTTTTGGTATTGATGGAGTTTTCCAAGGTGATACGCTAGTAAGCACTTTAAACGGTGGCAATGACTTTACTGGAACAATCGTAATGAAAGGCCTTAAATAACATTACGAGCTTTTCAAAAATCAAAAGGCTTCCCAAATGGGAAGCCTTTTTTTATGAGCGTGATCAAAAAATAGTGAGTTACTTGTCTCCTTCCATCTCCTTACGAATCAAGGCTTCTATTTCCTCAGCTAACTCAGGATGGTCTTCTAACAACTGACGCGCTGCTTCCTTTCCTTGGCCTAGCTTCGTGTCTTGATAAGCATACCATGATCCAGATTTTTGAACGTGACCAAAGTGCACTCCTAGATCTAGAATTTCTCCAGTCTTTGATATTCCTTGACCATAGAGTATTTCAAATTCAGCAATTTGAAACGGAGGAGCTACTTTGTTTTTTACCACTTTCACGCGTGTCTTATTTCCAACTACTGAATCAGACGATTTAATCTGACCAATTCGGCGTATATCTAGACGAACCGAAGAATAAAACTTGAGCGCATTTCCCCCAGTAGTTGTTTCAGGATTACCAAACATAATCCCGATTTTTTCGCGAAGTTGATTAATAAAAATACAGGTACATCCTGTTTTGTTAATCGTACCCGTCAACTTCCTTAAGGCTTGAGACATAAGCCTTGCTTGGAGTCCCATTTTCGAATCGCCCATTTCTCCTTCAAGCTCGCTTCGAGGAACAAGTGCAGCTACGGAGTCAATCACACAAATGTCAATAGCTCCTGAGCGAATCAAATGCTCAGCAATATCAAGTGCTTGCTCACCACAATCCGGTTGAGCAATAAGTAACTCATCAGTGTCGACACCTAATGCCTTAGCATAATGCTTATCAAAAGCATGCTCCGCATCAATGAAGGCAGCGATTCCTCCTTGACGCTGTGTTTCTGCTATCGCATGTAGGGTTAGTGTGGTCTTACCAGATGATTCAGGACCATAAATTTCGACTACTCTACCTCTGGGAAGTCCCCCTATACCGAGTGCCGCATCTAAAGCGATTGATCCAGTAGAAATCACGTCTACTTCAACTGTAGGGCTCTCACCCAACTTCATTACAGTACCTTTACCGTATTGTTTATCTAACTTATCGAGGGTTAGCTTAAGCGCTTTGTCTTTGTGGCTCGCCACATTCTCTGTTTTTGCCATTATATATGTATTACTGTTACGAGGTTAAAAGTAATATAGCAAAACACATAGGATATGTGGTAAAGAGTAAAGTCTTTAAAAGAATGTGTAATTCGTCAATTTATTGTGGAAAACAGGTGCCTTTAGTGCTTAGAATACATCCAATGCTGTCGAGGAATTCCTTGACTCATTTTTTGATTCCTTGCTGTAATCCATAATAATTTTTAATGAAGACTCAGAGGGAGTAGGAATGGGACTTTTAAGGGCTTCTAAGATATCCACCATATCTTGCCACTCTTCTCGAAGATCTGGTCTTGTAAACAGAGCATCCATGACATCTTGTACCGTCTGATTATCTGCCTCCTGAAAGTAAACCAATAAAAATTGTTGTAGGGTAACGTCTTTTGTCATACGCATTTGTTCGTTTATATCCCTAAAACGATACTTTGAATAACAATATTGTCTGCCCCTCGGTTACACTTTATTTATCACAGGCATAGCCTATGTCCTAAAAGACAATCTTTTTATCCTCAATGACCTTGCGCAGATTAATTAAGGCATATCGCATCCGACCAAGTGCAGTATTAATGCTAACACCTGTCAACTCCGATATTTCTTTAAATGAAAACTCAAAATAGTGGCGCAATAAAACAACCTCGCGCTGCTCCTCTGGAAGCTCATTTAACAGATGGCGAACCTTGTCTTTGAGCTGCTGATCGATAATCATTTCTTCGCCATTTGTGCTATCCACTGGAAGAATTTCAAAGAGATCAAATTCTTCGCTAGTTACAATGGATACCTGACGCTTCGTCTTTCTATAATTATCAATACAAAGATTGTGAGCCATACGCAATACCCAAGGAAGAAACTTACCTTCTTCGTTGTACTTTCCCTCCCGAAGTTTATTTACAACCTTGATAAATACCTCCTGAAAAAGATCTTCTGTGAGATATACATCTTTTGTGAAGTTGTAAATTGCACCATAGACTCTGTCACGGTGTCGGACAATCAACTTTTCGAGAGAGGATTCGTCGCCAGCAATGTATTGCTTAACGAGTGCCTGATCGGAAATAACTAGACTCATAATCAATCAATTTTAGAAAAATGTAAAAAAGAGTAAGAGTCTAAATCAAAGGCAGTTTATTTGTTGTTCCCTTATAATACGACAAATTCTTTGCCAAATTTTATAATGGGGCAATTTTTATTGATTTTTTATGAAAAAAAATTCTATCGACATCTATAAAGCAGAGATGCATAACCTGAAATCAGTTAATGTTTCACTTCCTAAAAATGCTTTAATAGTATGTACTGGAGTGTCGGGTTCCGGCAAATCTTCATTATGTATGGATACGATTTATGCCGAAGGCCAACGGAGGTATATTGAAAGTTTATCCTCCTATGCCAGACAGTTTTTAGAGCGAATCAACAAGCCAAAAGTCGAGAAGATCACCAATTTGTGCCCCGCCATTGCCATCAATCAACACAATGGGGGTAAGTCCTCTAGGGCTACTGTGGGCACCACAACGGAGATCTATGACTACCTCCGTTTATTGTATGCACGAGTAGGGAAAACATACCACCCAAAAACCGGTGAGCTTGTCACAAAACACCAAACAGACGATGTATTTGATGCCCTGATGAAGTATTCCGATGGGCGACGTATTGCGATAGCCTTCCCCTATTCTTTTGTCGATGATGTAGAGCAAGAGTTAGCCCTTTTGCGTCAAAAAGGCTACGTGCGCATAATTGTAGACAGCACTGTCTATTTATTAGACGATGCGATAACATTCCCATCCGTTGAGAAGAATTTTTCAGTCATTGTCGACCGCCTAAAAACTGGGCCTGGAGTAGAAAAAGATAAATCGCGATGGAATGATTCGATTGATCAAGCTTTTCAAGAGAGTCAGGGATACTGCCATTTAGTTGATTTGGATAATCCTACTGAATATCAAATTTTCAGCAATCGCTTTGAAGCATCAGGAATGCTATTTGAAGAGCCCTCAGAGAAGTTCTTCAACTTTAACAATCCCTTAGGGGCCTGTCCCACGTGCAATGGATTTGGATCGATAATCGGAATAGACCCAGAACTTGTAATACCCAATCAGGGATTAAGTCTAGTGGATGGTGCTATCGCTTGCTGGAAGGGAGAGCGCGCAAAAGAATGGCTCGAGCCTATGCTCAAAGAAGCACAAAAGGAGGGACTTTCGATTCACAAGCCGTATAAAGAGCTTTCCAAAAAGGAAAAACAACTTGTTTGGAATGGAGGAGGTGCCTTCCCTGGCATTCATGCCTTTTTCCGATACATTGAATCGAAGGCTTACAAGATTCAAAACCGCGTATTACTATCAAGATATCGAGGAAGAACGAAGTGTAGTGATTGCCAGGGCGCTCGGATAAGAAAGGATGCCAGCTATGTACTCATCAATGATACGCCCATTCATGATGTTGTTCAGATGTCCATAGGTAAGATGATTCAGTTTTTTGATTCTATTTCTTTAGGATCTTATGAAAAAGATGTGGCCAAGCGAATCCTCGAGGAGATAACTCACCGTCTTCGCATTTTAGAGCGCGTGGGATTATCCTATCTGACATTGAACCGAATGCTTCACACACTTTCTGGAGGAGAAGCGCAACGGATAAAACTTGCCCGATCGCTAGGAAGCAATCTTACCCAAACGCTTTATGTTCTTGATGAGCCAAGCATTGGGCTCCACCCAAAAGATACTACCGACCTTATTCGAGTCCTGAAGTCTCTTCGCGACATGGGGAATACGGTATTGGTCGTAGAACATGACGAAGACATTATTCGTGAGGCAGATTTTTTGATTGACGTAGGACCCGAAGCAGGAACTTTTGGAGGAGAAATTATGTATAGCGGCTCAATGCCACCCCCTGCTGATGTGGATACCCTCACCACATCGTATTTAAGAGGAGAAAGAGAAATTTCAGTTCCAAAGCAGCGTCGAAAAAAAATGAGCAGAATCGATGTAAAAGGAGCAAGCCACTTCAATCTAAAAAATATTGATGTTTCTATACCCTTGCATCAACTCGTTGCCATAACAGGGGTCAGTGGCTCAGGGAAATCTACGCTAGTAAAAAGAATACTCTATCCAGCACTGGTAAGGGAGATTGATGGATTCGGTGAAAAGCCAGGAAGTTTCTCTTCCCTATCTGGAGATATCTCTGCCATTAAACGCGTTGAAATGATTGATCAACAGCCGCTGGGAAAAAGTTCTCGTTCCAATCCGGTCACCTATATCAAAGCCTATGACGCGATTCGAACACTCTACTCCAAACTTCCAAAGGCTCAAGCGGAAGGATACAAGCCAAAAGCTTTCTCATTCAATGTTGATGGAGGCCGATGTGATGAATGCAAAGGAGATGGATTTCAAATTGTAGAAATGCAATTCCTTGCCGATGTACGTTTAGAATGTGAGTCATGTAAAGGCCAACGCTTTAAGGATGAAATCTTAGAGATCACCTATAAGGGCAAGTCCATTTATGATGTATTGTCCATGACTGTCGATGAGGCCATGGCGTTCTTTACAGGTAATGCAGAAATCAGAAATCGATTAAAACCGTTACAAGATGTTGGATTGGGTTATGTTCAGCTTGGGCAATCAAGCTCAACCCTATCTGGTGGGGAAGCTCAACGTGTCAAACTAGCCTCTTTTCTTGTTAAAGGCCAAGAAAAAGACCCTATTCTCTTTTTCTTCGATGAACCTACTACGGGTCTTCACTTTCATGATGTTGCAAAGCTCTTAGCTGCCTTCGAAGCATTAATCCAAAAAGGCCATAGTGTAGTCGTTATAGAACACAACTTAGATATCATCAAATCCTCAGATTACCTGATTGAACTTGGGCCTGTTGGTGGAGATGATGGCGGATACCTTATGTATCAAGGGAGTCCAGAAGGCATAGAAAATATAAAGGAGTCCCCAACCAGACCCCATCTAATGGCTAAACTCGGTCTGTAGTCAATACAAAAGTCGTTGCTGATTTGCGCTTATTGCAAGGGCACTTACTCTGTTTATTCACTGAACATTGGCTTAGCAAAAGTCCCCCTAAAAGGAGTAGGCATAGTATCCTTTGATATTGTTGCATATTTTCAAGCATAGAATTCTTCAGTAATATACAGTGAAAACGCTTTTTTGTGTACTTAATTGGGGGCTTGGTCACGCAAGTCGGAGTAGCGTGCTGATTCAGCAATTGATTCAAGAAGGCCACGACGTGACTATTGCTAGTGATGGAGTTGCTCTAACCCACCTGAAAAAACGTTTCCCTGATCAGTCCTTTTTAGAGCTCCCGGCTTACAACGTTCGATATGCTTCGAGGAGTATGATAATCAACATGGTCTTTCAAGTACGAAAAATCCTTCGAGCGATCAAAAAGGAACAACGTGTTGTCTCGGCCTTTTGTAAGGAACATAAAGTTGAACAGATTATTTCTGACAATCGCTATGGATGTTATCGTCATGACCTACCATCGTATTTTTTAAGCCACCAGCTAAGGCCTATTGTACCAACTTCTAAACTCATTGCGCATTTGTTTTATAGCAGGTTAGACCGTTTCATGGCTCCATTTACATCGCTCTGGGTTCCTGATAATGCGCCACCGGACAACTTGAGCGGACGACTTAGTACGCATTCCAGAGACATAACTTATAAAGGGTTCCTATCTGACCTAGCCACCTATAGCATTCCAAAAGAGGAGCGCTCGTATTCCTATGATATAGGTCTTATGTTATCCGGTCCTGAGCCTACGCGTAGTCACCTTGAAGAACAATTGATAGATCTTCTTACGCCCTTAAACCATCTACAAGTTTTCCTAGTTCGAGGACTTCCGAACGAAGGCACTATCTCGCTCGATTTACCCCCTCATATCCACGCTTACAATCATCTTCATGGCGAGAAACTTGCCGCAAAGCTCAATAGATGCAAAGCGTTAATCTGTCGAAGTGGGTACAGTACGTTAATGGATTTACTATGCCTCGATATCGATGCTCTAGTTATCCCGACACCAGGACAAACTGAACAAGTTTACCTCGCCGAGCGAATGGCAAAAAAATCAAACTATACGATGCTGTACCAGAAGGATCTCAATTACCAGGAGCTCGCACAAGCACTACAAGATTTACCGGCTCAACTGAGTCTCTAGAATTGCATTAATAATGGATGCATCCTTATACCCCGGACTATCTTGCGTTAAGAAAGCCATACAACGCTTCATCACGTCATCCGCCTTTTCATAATTCTCTTGACGCATAAAAAGATAGGCTTGAAGAAAATAGGGCGCGCCACTGTTAGGAGTACTTTCCATAACCCGATCCGTCCAGGCCAAGACCTGATTATCGTAGCCTGGGCCAAGGTGGTAAAGAGTCCATGATGCACTCATAATTGTTGTTGCATCGGTTTTTCCTGCTTTCGATTTAAAAAAAGCATTGGCAGATTTTAAGTAGGTATCCCAATCTCCAAAAGCTTCGGAAAAAGCCATTTTCCATAGATATACTTCGCTCTTATACCGCTTGCTGTTGATTGATTTAAACACGTCATAATAGGAATCAAAATCTTCGGGAGTCATAAACCGACCATACTCTTCCTTAGTCGCTCCATACCATAGCCCTTTGAGTATAGAGAGTACAGTTTCTTCAAAATCTTCTTTACCCACTCGGTCGATAAAGACATTTTGGTAGTCCTTAAGAATTTGGGTTGGGTAGTAGCCGGACGCAACAGGGTTATATCCCAAGAATGCTTGCTGAACTTTTTCAAGTTGCATGTCGCTTGGGGAAACGCTTTCTGCTAGCTTAGCCATTACATTGGACTGCCCTTCCTTCCCTGTCCATTGCAATGCCTGAAGGTAATCCACTAAAAAGAGTACATCATATTGACCTGATTGGAACTGATCGGCCATGTCCAGCATTTCGGATTCACTAGGAAGAAGTGCTTTACGACCAACTTGCAATAGTCCTCGTGCATCACGATAGCCCTTTTCTCGAAGAATTATTTCGCCATCCGCATCAAGAACAAAAAGTGTAGGATAGACGGCTACCTGATATGTCTTGTTAAGCATACGTCCTTCTTCTGTCTCCATGTCCATTTTCAAGTTGACAAAATTTGCGTTGAAGAAATCCCCTACTTCTTCTACGGTAAACACATCCCGCGCCATCCGTTTACAAGGGCCACACCATTTCGCATAGGAATCCATAAAAATCAACTTGCCCTCTTTAGCAGCAAGCTCCTTTGCCTCATCAAAACTTCCTTCAAAAAAGGAGATCCCTTGACCAAATAAAGAGGCACAAAAACAAAAGGTTAACGTGAAGGATACTATTCTCATAATTCTAATCGATGTTGTCTAAGATCTACTGGACCGCCAGCGAAAATTTCTGCAGTTTTCTGAAAGCTCTTGGTTAAATCGCTTACATAAAAGGTAGTACTTCCCTTGGTTTCACTAGAAGTATCCTGAATACAATCACGCAAGGCAGAAACCAACGCGTTGTGCGCATCAAACATTTTAAATCGACTTCCAAATACTGCACTTATATCCTTTCGGATGAGAGGATAATGGGTGCATGCAAGCACCAAGCCCTCGATCGATTCAAAAGAAGGATGGTTTAAATAGTCTTGAACCACTAGCTCACTAACTGGATGGTTATAGTATCCCGCTTCAATCATGGGAGCAAGCAATGGTGTTGGCAAGCTATACACCTTCTTGTCCTGGCAACTTGACAAAATCTTTTGTTCAAAAATATTGGTCTCTATTGTGCGAGATGTTCCAATAACTCCAATGTGTGAAGCTGACGCATTGCAGACTTCTTGAACTACAGGATCAATCACGTTGAGCACAATAGCTCGATTGTTAAGACGTTGCTTTAATGAGTCATAAGCCACCGCACTAGCGGTATTGCAAGCAATAACAAGGACATCACACCCTTCTTCATGTAAAAAGCTAGCCATAGCATGACTAAAGCGTTCTACAGACTCAGCTGAGCGATCACCAAAAGGAAAATGTTCTGTATCGCCAAAGTAGATAATGTCGTGGTAAGGAAAGGTATTGCGAATCGCAAAAGCAAGGGGGAGTCCACCTATGCCCGAATCAAAAACACCAATCTTCGACGAGCTCAACCTACCTTATTGTATGCCTAAGTGGGCCTTTACCTTACCAGTGATGTCGTCGCTTTCAGGATATACGTAAAAGAGCGACAAATCTGTAACATGAGTGAAGCCGTTTGCTTGAGCGACCGCTTGGATGGCTGCATTTACCTTTGCAGAAATTGGCTCCATTAAATCAGCGTTGTACTCCAAGAGGTATTCTTGAGCCATTTCCTCAGCCATTTGGATCCGAGTTTGCAAGTCAATAAGCTCAGATTCTTTAGCTTGCCTTGCACCACTAGATAGTGTACTCACTAATTCCTCATATTCCTGCATCTTGGTTTGATACTGAAGATATAGGGTCTCTATTTCTTTCGCTTTGCTGGCCTCTTTTTCTGAAAACTTTGTTTGAGCCGCGCTATATTCTGGCATTTCTAAAACAATGGCTTGTTGGTCTACCAAACCCATTTTACTTGTCTGTGCAGTGCTCGTTAAGGTGAAGCCAAAAACCATGGCTAGAGGAAGAATAAATCGTAATGCTTTCATTGTAAATTATTGTGGTGTAAAGAAACTATTTTTCAGGTAATAAAAACTTACTTGGACACAGTATATCCAAGTCTTTTTAAGATATCGTCACTTTTGTTGTAACGATCGGATCCAAACAATACCATTGTCGACGCTGATCGATCGAGTACAAAATCATACCCCTTCTCTTCAGCATATCGTTGGATTTCATCATAAATCTTGTCTTGAATAGGCCGTAATAAGGCGTCCTTTTCAGCAAAAAGTGCTCCCTCAGGACCAAACTTTTCCTGTTGATAGACCTTTATTGAGCGCTCCATATCTTCAATTTCTTGAATTTTATCAGCCTTCATGCGCTCGGTCATAAGCACTTGTTCTGCTTGAAAAGCTTTGTAAGCCGAATCGACTGAGAACATCATATTCTGTATCGTTGTACGCCATTCCATTGCCTTTACATCCAGTTCCTCTTGGGCGCGCTGAACTTCTGGAATCTGACTGAACATATATTCCATATCCACGTAAACAAAACGTTGTGCGCTAAGTCCGTTAAAACTCAATGCAATAAAAAGTAACCCTAAAATTTTTCGCATATTTTCTCTATTGAGGTTCAAATCCTAAAATAATCCGAAACTGGCCATACTTCTGAAATAAGTTGTCACCCGTTGCGGCATCTAAGTCATCATCATCAAAGCCTATGCCATAATCAAATCCAAGCAGACCAAACATAGGTAAAAAGACCCTCAAACCCACACCGAAAGAACGTTTAAGGTTAAACGGTTGATAGTCTTGAATCGAATTCCAAAAGTTTCCACCTTCTAGGAAAGCTAACGTGTATACAGTAGCTGATGGGTTCAAAGAAATCGGATAACGCATCTCCATGATAAACTTGTTAAATATTGGCGCTCCCCCACTTGGTGTAATCACGTTATACCCTCTGAGGCCAATAGGATCTCTTCCCAAAAATCTTGTTTGTTGAAATCCCTCACCTCCTAGCTCGTAGCGCTCAAAGGGCGTAATCCCCAGGGATTTATTGTATGTTCCTAAAAATCCCATTTTTGCCGCAGTATACAATACTAGCTTTCCAGCTAATGGCGTATAAAATTCTGCATCAAAGCGTCCTTTATAAAATTCTACCCACCTGAAACGAATCTCATCATCTAAGGTTGGGTCACTAAAGTCAATGTTACGTCGTCCCTTAAACAACAGGCTGTAAGGCAGGGTTGCTTGCAGGGTTAAGGATATGTTCGAACCTCTGCTTGGAAACAATGGCTGATCAATTGAGTTTCGGGCAATCGTAGTAGAGAAGTTAATGTTGTTTGCCTGGCCGTTAGTAAAGCTAAAATCAAAGGTGTTAAAGTTATCGAGTTGATAGCGCTGAAAGTTTAATGACGTTTGGACGATGAAATAGTCATCTGGCCAACGAAGGCGAGTTCCCAGTGCTACAGAGCCTCCTGTAGTGACTAAACTTCCCTCAACAGCGCGATTAATATCTAAATCATTGAGACGCTGACGAAAGAAGCTTAGAGATAACGAATTGGGCTTACGACCACCCAACCAAGGCTCTGTAAAACTTAAATTGTAGGATTGGAAGAGTTTACCATTAGACTGAACACGAACCGTTAAGTTTTGTCCGTCCCCAGAAGGTAATGGAGACCATGCCTTTCCATTAAATACATTGCGCAGGGAGAAATTGGTGAACTGAACACCTAGTGTTCCAACAACGCCATTTCCACGGCCTCCCCATCCTGCTGAAAGTTCCAATTGGTCAGAAGGCTTCTCAACAACTTTTAAATCGATATCCACTGTTCCATTCTGGGGATTAGGTCGAGGAAGAATCTCCATTTGCTCAGGATCGAAATACCCGAGATTGGCAAGCTCTCTTTGTGAACGCATGAGCGCCGTTCTACTGAATTTATCCCCAGGTTTTATATAGAGCTCACGACGAATGACTTTCTCATTCGTTTTTGTATTTCCGTATATATTAATTGCGTTGATGGTTGCTTGAGGCCCCTCGTATACCTTGAGTAATAAATCTATTGAGTCTCCTTCTACACGTTGCTCGATCGGAGTAACGTTGAAAAACAAATAGCCGTTATCCATGTACAATGAACTTACATCATCACTGTTTTGGCTTTGGAACAATCGCTCGTTAAGCAGGCCTTCACTGTACACTGACCCCTTCTTTATATCTAAGATTTGAAGCAGAAGCGAGTCGGAATACTTCGCCTGACCAGAAAACGCAATATTTCTGAAATAATATTGATTACCCTCTTCGATTTGCATAGCAATAAAGACATTGCCATCAGGCAAGAATACCGCCGTGTCAAAAGTGATTTTTGCATCGAGATAACCTTTATCTCGATAGCGTGCAAGCAAGACCTCCTTATCATCCTTGTAACTTTGAGGAGAAAACTTCGAGGATTTAAAAATGTTGAGGTTAACAAATCGATCACCGTACTTAAAAGCTCGACTAGCCGATAAATCAGTTATCACATCCAGCGCAGTAAACGCAGAATCAATTTTGTTTTTTGGAATATTGAGTAACTCTTGAAGTTCAAATTTTACGCGTTCACGCGTGTTTTTCATGCTTCGCTTAATTTGGCGACTGGTCATCTCCGTATTACCCGCAACCTGTATCTCATCAATACGAACTTTTCGACCTCGATCAACCTCAATACGCAACAAGACACTATTGGCCATAATGGTATCCTCCTGCTCTGTCATCGTAACACTCGGTTTGTAAAAGCCTTTATCCGTGTAGTACTTAGAGATTTTATAGCGAATTTCGTTTTTATCCGACTCCTGGAGCACCGACGCAATACCGAGGTTTAAAATCTCGCGAATCTCTTCAGCGTCACCCTTTTTTACTCCTGTAATTATAAATCTCGACAAACGCGGACGTTCAGTAATTGATAGCCGAATGTAAACTTGGTCTCCTTGGACAGAATCGATATAAATTGAAACCCCTGCAAAAATGCGTTGGTCCCATAATCGCTTAATGGCCATAGCCAGATCATCTCCCGGTAAGGTGATCGAAGAACCCACAGGTATTTCAGCAAGATTGAGTAAAACCCCCTTATTAAGATTACTTCCCTCTAAGGAAGCCCCTGCAATAACATATTGCTTAGGATCACTAAAGTTCCATGGATTTATATCTAAGGCAGACTCCGTACTATCCTGTTGAGCACACACTGTGCCGCTCAATGACATCCACCCCAAAAGAAGTAACCAACGCAAACGGAACTTAGATATCATGAAGCATCACTTGAAGTTCCAAACCTACGGTTTCTACCTTGAAAATCTCGCAGAGCATTCCATACGTTATGCTCATTGAAATCAGGCCAAAAAGCATCGTCAAAAACGTATTCACTGTAGGCGGACTGCCATACAAGAAAGTTGCTCAATCGCTTTTCCCCACTTGAGCGAATCAGCAAATCAGGATCAGGCATATCAGATGTTTGAAGGTGTTGACTAAAGGTATCTTCATCAAGACCTTGCAGGTCCAATTCCCCATTGACAGCCTTGCGTATTAACTCTTTGGTTGATTCTACAATCTCCCAACGCCCCCCATAACTTAACGCCACATTGATAACCATGCCGGTGTTCTCTTTGGTTTGATGCACGACCTCTTTGACAGCATCCCGTGTTGACGAGGGAAGCTGTTCTATATCACCAATTGTCCGCAGAATAAAGCCCTCTTTCATGAATCCCCTAAGTTCACGCTTAAGGGTAAGCATCAGCAAGTCCATCAAACCACTAACTTCTAGGGCTGGACGCTTCCAGTTTTCAGTACTAAAGGCATAAAGCGTAACATATTTTACACCTGCTGTAGAAAGAGCTTTTACCACGCGTTTAGCAGCTTCAACTCCTTCTTTGTGTCCTGCGATGCGCATCTTACCCTGTTGCTTAGCCCAACGACCATTTCCATCCATTATGATGGCCACATGCTGAGGGACTGTTTTCGGGTTAATATCGTGGGGTAATTCCAAGGAGAGAGCGTTGAACGGCGAATTTAGAAAATCTATGGAAGTCTAGAGATTTTAGGACACTTTTCGTAAGATAAAAGATAGGTGATCCAAAATCCGCCCATTAGATAAGCATCCCGTTTACTTGAGGTTGCTCGCTGAAACCCTTCATCACCGATGGGCGCGCCGACTTCACCAGATCGATCTGATAGAGCAGCAGCCACACCACTACCGCCATTGGGTAAGGAAAGTGGACTTGGGTATACACCCCCAACATCATCTAGGTAATCGGTAAACGCTATTCTATGGACATACTCTAAACCCACATTAATCTTTCTGCCGAGATTATACTTAAAGCCAAAGCCTGTAGGTAAAATGGGCGTTACCAGTTTGTATGGCTTTACATTAGAATAACTCACATCATTTTGCCCCTCGGTACCAAGAGGTTGTAAATCGTACCACTCACCACCTAATTCAGCCTGAGGATTAAAGTAAGTGAATCCTAGGCCAATAAATAGATACGGAGAAAATCGGTAGGACTTTTTGCTCATTGAGAACTCAAGAAAGTTAAATTCTAAGCCTCCGCTAACCTCCAAAATATTGGTCCTAAAAGAAAGATTTCTTCTGGCATTGAATGCATCACCGCTTAGCTTGTCTGAATAATAGAGTCTACCAAACGTCATGTTACCTCGTATAACGAAGCGTTCGTCAATGTTATATTTTACCAAAGCTTGAGCATGCCATCTTGGAGCATTAAATCGAGCTTTAGGGTTAAGATCACCAAAGTACTGGGTATTCCCTAGAAGTAAACCCCCTTCAATATTCTGAGCTGAAAGAGTCCCAAAGCTTGTGACTAAGAAGAATATGGCGAAAACTATAAAACGCATAACAGCTTTAAAGGTAAGAGTCTAGTGTCTAACGAGCGATGGATATAAATGTTTTATGCATGGCTGTTTCTCTTATCGATACCCCAATAGAGCTTATCTCGAATTGCCCCTGTGAAGTAGTCATTTTGTAACCTACAGATCTTAGTGATATACGGCGAACTTGAAACTTCTACATGACGCGAGGTATCCAAGAGAATTGAATGTGTATCGAGCGTTGCTAAATATTGAGGATCACGGGCTTCTACTTCAATAGTAATCTTTACGCCTTTATCCAAAATAAGTGGCCTAATGTTTAGGTTATGGGGTGCTATGGGAGTCAATACTATGTTTTTCGTCGAAGGATGGATTATCGGGCCGCCACAACTTAACGAATACCCCGTAGACCCCGTAGGAGTTGATAATATTAAACCGTCAGCCCAATAAGAATTTAAGGGTATGCCATCAATGGTTACATGAATCGTAATCATGGAGGAAGAAAATGCTCTTTGAATGGTAATATCATTGAGCGCATGGGGAAAACGCTGAATGCGATCGCCCTCTGGATTTGACCAAAGTAACATACTCCGTTCATCAACTACTAAATCCCCCTGCTGTAAACGTTTAACCGTATCCGCTGTAAAGGAGGCCACTGTATCTGTAAGAAAGCCAAGTCGTCCAAAGTTGAGACCAAGGATGGGAATCGCCTTATCCCCAATCCAAGTTACTGCCTCGAGCATTGTTCCATCTCCTCCAAGACTTAAGACGTAGTCAATGGTATCATCTGGTGCGTTAATTTTCGAGACGTTGTACTTCGTTTGAAGGTCGTCTTGAATCATATAAAGTGACTCGTTTAGCAGAACTTCATGCCCTGCATCCACTAGGAGTTGAATAACATTCTCAAATTGTTCCATTTTTTGAGCAACAGTAGCTCTGCCAAACAAGGTTACTTTCATACGTATAATTAAGTGTCTAAAAATCGCATTAAACTTTGATATCGATCCTTGAGGTAATCGTCCGGCTGCTCGCCTTGATAAGATCGTCGTACGACATAGTCGTACCGCTCTAAGACAGCAAAAATTGGATTGAGTTCTTCTGCTACTAAGTTTATGGTAACACACAGTGGGCTATTTTGCTCTGAATGATTGTGCATTAATGTTCCTACAATTTGACCCCGATTGGATTCAATCAGTCGACATAATTCAGCCATGCTGAAGCCCCTTGCCTCTGCCTCGACTGTAATGATATAGGAAGTTCTGTGAAAGGGAACAAAGGCTATTAAACTCTCAAGTACGCTAGAACGAGTAATCAGACCGCTGTAGGAAAGGGAAGCATTATCTACCACCGGCAGGCAATCTAAATCATGATCAAGCATAAGCCGTATCGCTTCAAAAACATGTTTATCTTTTTGAACAAATCGTGCCTGAAAGCGACCACTGAGCATTTCAATCGTTGTGTCCTCCGACAACTGATCAATATCTTCTAAACTCAACATTGTAATATAGTTGCCATCATCGCCAACCACGGGCAGGACTTCAGCATCCTGTGCCTCCATAATCAATCGCGCCTCACGAGCAGTATTTGCAGGACTCAGCGCTTCAAAGGAAGGGTCAATATATTCAGCAACGTACATTGTTATAATGACGTTAAAAAGTCCATTAATATTTTATTGAATTCTTGCGGCTTTTCCATCATGGGAGCATGTCCACATTCATCGATAAAATTCAGCGATGAATTGGGCATAAGTTTGTTGAACTCCTCGCCTACAAAAGGAGGAGTAATTCTGTCGTCACTACCCCAGATCATCTTGGCGGGCATGGTAAACGCATCAAGATCCTCCCGCATATTGTGACGGATGGCACTTTTTGCCATCGTTATAATACGAATCACCTTGCTACGATTGTTTACCGTCTCATAGACTTCATCGACTAATTCTTTAGTAGCCGTCTTGGGGTCATAGAAAGTATATTCCGTTTTACTCTTAATGTATTCATAGCTCTCCCGATTAGGATAGCCATCACCCATGGCGTTTTCAAAAAGCCCTGAAGAGCCTGTTAGGGTTAGCGATTGCAAACGGTTGAGATTTTCTTTTCCATAAACCAAGGCAATATGACCGCCTAAACTGTTACCTAAAAAATGTGCCTTTTCTATTGACAGTTTATCTAAGAGTTGACCAACATGATCTGCCATCCCACGTACGGTTGATTTCTTTAAGGATAGAGAGTACAAGGGTAAAAAGGGGAAAATGATTCTAAAGTCCTTTTTAAAGTGATTTATGACCTCATGAAAGTTACTCAGGGCACCAAACAAACCGTGTAAAAGGACCAAAACATCCCCCTCACCTTCATCGATATAGGTGAATTCCCCTTCTTGAACTAGGTTAAAACCACCATTTTTCGCCATTTCTAAAGCTTTTTTCTCCATTTTTTACTCTTCTATCCACAATTTGCTCAGCCTGTCCACACTGACCTAGTCGTATTATTCTCAACAAGTTATAAAAAGGAAATGCGCTGAAAGCCCTATTACAGGCGATTTATACACATATTGATTCCTTTACAGGCCTTGAATTTACGTTCTATACTTCTATTTTTGACTCAATTCAAATTTTATCTATTATGAACAAAGCACAATTAATTTCTAAGATCGCTGAAGATTCAGGTATCACTAATGCTCAAGCTAGCAAAGCTTTAGGAGCAGTTATCAATGGAGTAACTTCAACTTTAGAGAGTGGCGATAAGCTAACTCTTGTTGGATTTGGTACTTTCTCTACTTCTGAGCGCGCTGCACGCAAAGGACGTAACCCAAGAACTGGTGAAACGTTAAACATCGCTGCACGCAAAGTAGTACGATTCAAAGCGGGTAAAGAGCTTGCTGGCCGTGTAAACAGCTAAGAAACCTCTTTTCTAAACGTGCAAAGGAGTCCTTCGGGGCTCCTTTTTTTTTATTCAAGCTTTTTTGATTACGGCGCAAGGCGGTGGATATCCCAACTTGACTTAGCCCCACCTTTCGTGTAAACAATCCGATCATGCATTCGACTTGGTCTTCCTTGCCAAAACTCAATGACTTTGGGTTCAATGGCATACCCACCCCAAAAATCAGGACGATTCAATTGATCTGATCCGGAAGAAACCTTTGTAAAGCGCTGCTCTAAGTCATCTCGGTTCGCAATGATTTCACTTTGAGGAGAAGCAATAGCAGCTTGCTGGCTTGAAAGAGGTCTCGATGCAAAATATTGATCTGATTTGGTAGCATCTAACTTGAGGGCTACTCCTTCAATTCGAACCTGTCGTTCTTGGGCTTCCCAATGAAACAGTAAAGCCACCGACGGATTGTGTTCAATTTCTCTTCCCTTGCGACTCTTATAATTCGTGTAAAACACGAAGACTCCGTCCTTTACCTCCTTTAATAAAACCTTTCTTAATGAAGGCTTCCCTTCGGAAGAAACCGTAGCAAGTCCCATCGCATTCGCCTCGATGGAAGAAATTTGCTCAGCATCTTTGTACCACAAAGCAAAAAGATCGAATGGATTGCCAGGGATCGCACCCTCTTCTAAATGATGCTGATCATAACTCTTTCTTGAGTTCTCTAAATTGAGATGCATAGTAAACGTCTTACAGGGTTATATCTACCCTTAACGTTTTTGTGACAATTAGGTTTCCAGATTGTACTGCAAAAACAAATCGCACAATATCTCCAGGGACAACAGGATTTGAACTTCCTCCTGATGGTATAGGTAATGAAAACTGAAGTTGGTGCTGATTCCGTGGAGAAGAGAAGCCAATTCGTTCAGTGATTTCGTCTAAATCGCCTAGCGAAAGATTCATTGGTGGCTGGTTCGACGTATCAATTTGATACCCTACAAAGACACTGTCAATTACTGAATCTAGACTGAAGTAAGCATCTACCTCTATTACATCATTGACCGTCCGTGTAATGGATGTCGTATCCGGCGAAACAAAATATATCGCTTCATCGGGTGTAAACACCACATCATCATCACTGCAGGCAGCGAAAAACAAACTCATTACAACAAGAAAGTATCCTATAATTCTCATACTAGTTTTTTCCATTGATCATATACAAAGGAAGCAAGTTCTTTCACATAATCATCGGAAAAGTCAAATTGGATACCTGCCGCCTGATAGATAGAAGGAACATCTTTTGTATAACCCAACGCTAAAGCATTTTTATACTGCTCTATTGTCTTCTTAGGATCTTGGCAATAGTTACGCCACATAGCAATCGCTCCCAATTGGGCTAAACCGTATTCGATATAATAAAACGGAATATGGTATATATGCAGTACTCTCTGGTAGTTAACTGCATCGAACTTGTCTAAACCCGATGTATCAAACACGTTGCTTGTAAAACGACTAGTGAGATCAAGCCATGCTTTATGCCGTTCTTGCACAGAATGCCCCGGATTAGTATAGGTCCAATGTTGGAAACTATCAATCCTAGCCACGGCTGGCAGTGTGGTTAGCAATCCCTCTAAGTGATTTCTTTTCGCGCGTTTTAAATCCTCTGGGTCGGGATAAAAGTGTTCCCAGTGCTCCATAGTGAAGAGCTCCATAGACATAGACGCAAGCTCAGCAACTTCTGAAGGCGTATCCTTCATCCAGTCGTGGCTTAACTCATGAGATAAAAATGAATGTACCGCGTGCCCTGCTTCGTGTACAAGCACTCGAACATCATATTCAAGACAGGCGTGATTCATAAAAACAAAGGGAACACCCGTTTCAGGCAAAGGCATATTATAGCCACCAGGCGCCTTACCTAATCGAGACTCAAGATCAAGACGGCCCATAGTATCCATCTTACTGATGCATTCTCCGAAAAAAGGATCGACATCTTTGAGGGAGGCAACTCCTCGCTCAATGAATTCTGCTGTCGTAGAAAATGGTTTGAGCGGTGGATTCCCTCCTGAATCGATCTCAGTATCCCATGGCCTCAGTGAATCATATCCAAGATCTTCTTTGCGTTGCGCTTGAATCGCATTAACGATTGGCATGACATGTTTCTCTACCGCGTCAGCATAATCATAACAGGCTTGAACCGACCATGAAGTGCGGTGCATTGCCTTATGCTTATAATCTCTAAAGTTTTCATACCCCGCATTACGTGCTACTTCCTGACGCATATCAGCAAGCTCTGAATATAGGGTATCCAACTTTTCATTGTCTTGATAGCGCGCTTCGGCAATAGAGCGCCAAACTTTTTCTCGAATCGAGCGGTCTTCAGATTCTAAGTAGGATTTGGCTTGCTGAAGTGTTTTTGTTTCACCATCAATATCAACGGACCAATTTCCACTAATAGCATCGTATTCACGAGCCTTTAATTGGATTTGCGTCCCAAGCGATACATTCTCGTCACGAAACATTTCGATATCGGTAGATACCGCGTGGATATAATTAGTACACGCCTCATCCTCAAGCGGGAATCTTTCCTGTAAGTCGTTGAATTTTTGATTGAGTGTATGATTGTGTTGTGCCCATTTTGGACGAATCTCAGCAATGATGAATTCTCGTTCTTTCTTGGCGACCTCGTCTTTAGTATCTAATGATGTATGGATATATTTCCAGCGAGCAATTTCCTCAAAGACTACCGTTACCTCATTGCGATCCGCTAACCATTGTCGGAAGTCCTGTTCGCTTTGGACTTCGCGCTGCTCCAAGTCTTCAACAAAGGGCTTAAGACCATCCCAGGCCTCCAAGGTGAACACCTCTGGCATAAAATGTCTTGGTACAGATTGTATCTCTTCTGCGTGTATCATAGATGTTTTATTCTTTTTCTTTTGAAGGCTTTTTATCCTCTTTTGATGAGCCTTCTTCAGTATCCGTTGAGGAAACTTCATTGTCATCCTCGTCAAGCAAATGGAGAAGATCAGCATCCTTGAGCTGAGTAAACCAAAGCAATACTTTTTTGATGTCACTTGAATAGACCCTTTCCGCGTCATGTTCAGGAACAATTTCCGTGAAATACTCTCTTAATGCTTTACCATCACCTCCAGCTGGTATTGCTGTTGAAGAGTCTCTCATTCGGCGAAAAACATCCACGATAGGGAGTCCTTCTTCATCGGTGTAAATGGTAATGTTGTCGAGGGGGGTGAACATATGCTTTCTCGACGAGGCAAAGCGTTTTTTATCGCCTGACAAGCCACGTATAATCAATCCGTTTTCTCGTTTACCTTCCATAAGATGAAGGCCTGAGATACCAGTAACAACTAGAAGTTCAGAAATTGTCATGAATCCATTTTTAATCGCGTCAAAAGTACCATTTTCCCCTTGAATCTATTGAACGACTTATAGATCATTCTTGTTTTTAGTAATGTTTGAAATAGTGGTAAATTTCTTGTCTGTCTAATTCTATGTTTAAACTTGAATCATCGTATACCCCCAAAGGAGACCAACCCACGGCCATTAAGGAATTGGTCAGTGGACTAAATGAAGGCAGCCTGGCGCAAACACTTCTTGGCGTTACGGGTTCAGGCAAGACCTTCACCATTGCCAATGTTATAGAACAAACCCAGCGCCCAACCCTTGTGCTCACCCATAACAAAACATTGGTTGCACAGCTCTATGGAGAATTCAAGCAATTTTTTCCCGATAATGCAGTAGAGTATTTTGTTTCCTATTACGACTATTATCAACCTGAGTCCTATATACCTTCAAGTGATACGTATATCGAAAAAGATCTCTCCATTAATGAAGAAATCGATAAACTTCGCCTGAGCACCACATCCTCATTACTGTCAGGCCGTCGAGACGTTATTGTAGTCGCTTCTGTTAGTTGTATTTATGGGATGGGAAATCCCAAGGATTTTAAGACGGGGGTAATAACCATCAATAAAGGACAAACCATCAGTAGAAATACGCTTCTTTTTGATTTAGTGAATGCACTATACTCGAGAACGGTAGCTGACTTTTCCCGCGCTACCTTTCGAGTCACAGGAGAGGTTGTAGACATCAATGTACCCTATGCGGATTACGGGTATCGACTCCTCTTTTTTGATGATGAAATAGAAGGCATTCAGAAAATAGACCCTAAGGACAATACCGTACTCGAAGATCTTGAACAGGCTGTAATCTTTCCAGCAAGCTTTTACATCACGCCAAAGGAGCAAGTACAATCCATGATTCATCAAATACAAGATGACTTAGTCGACCAAGTGGACTACTTCAATGAAGTGAAGCTTCACTTGGAAGCGGCTCGATTAAAAGAGCGCGTCGAGTTTGATCTCGAGATGATTCGTGAGTTGGGGTATTGCAGTGGCATTGAAAACTATTCAAGGTATATCGACAAACGGAAGCCCGGTGAACGACCCTTCTGTCTTTTGGATTATTTTCCAGATGACTTTCTCCTTGTCGTTGACGAAAGTCACGTTACCCTCCCTCAAGTAGGCGGCATGCATGCTGGAGATCGCGCCAGAAAAATCAACCTTGTTGAGCACGGATTCAGGCTTCCTGCTGCTATGGATAATAGGCCACTGAACTATGAGGAATTCAATCATTTAATCGGACAAAGAATCTATGTGAGCGCCACTCCTGGGGACGAAGAAATAGAACGTTCTGAAGGAGTAATTGTCGAACAAATTGTACGTCCAACCGGCCTTATTGATCCTCCGATAGACATTCGACCAAGTAAAAACCAGATTGACGACCTGTTACATGAGATACAACAGCGAACGGCCATTGACGAGCGAGTGCTCGTAACCACACTAACCAAACGCATGGCAGAAGAATTGGCTAAGTTCTTAGCTAAAGCAGGAGTGCGATGCCGCTATATACACTCGGGCATCGACACCTTAGATCGTGTTGAGATTATACGTGATTTGCGCATTGGAAAATTTGATGTACTTGTGGGAGTAAATCTACTTAGAGAGGGACTTGATTTACCCGAAGTTTCTCTTGTTGCAATTATTGACGCAGACAAAGAGGGCTTTCTTAGAGATCGAAGGTCAATGATTCAGACCGCTGGACGAGCTGCTAGAAACGTCCATGGGAAGGTGATTTTTTATGCCGATAAAGTAACGAAATCAATGCAAGCTACGCTGGATGAAACCGAGCGTCGTAGAGCGATTCAATTAGCCTATAATCAACAATACAATATCACCCCAACTTCCGTCAAGAAGTCGAAAGCTGATATTTTGAAGTCGACTTCTGTGCTTGAAATTCGAAAACCCAAGGCGGACTCCACGCAACAAGAAGAATTGGTAGAGACGACCTCAAGAGCTTCCCTTGACCGAAAACAATGGCAAAAAGAAATTGAACATCGAAGAAAAGCCATGCGAAAGGCTGCAAAGAACATGGACTTTTTAGAAGCTGCTCGCCTTCGAGATGAAGTGTTTGAATGGGAAAAAGCTTTCGAAGAAAAATACGGCAAGTCCTAATTCTGAGTATTTTTGGCACATAATTTGAAATCAACACGCTTATTTGCCATGAATTATCCTATGAATTTTAAACTCACATTTTTTGGATCACTGTTAATTGGTTTGATGGTCACCAGCTGCGCGCGCCAAGTTCCCTATGATAAAAATCTACGAGCTAATGCTAATCTGAGCTATGTGGACTTAGAGAACATCTATTTCTTTCTATCTCATGAAGTACAACTTGAACGAAAAGAGACTGAACAGGGCGCTCAAGTTCAAACGGGAAGAATTACTGCAGAAAGCGCTACAGCAACTGAGCGTGTAATTTTTCCAAAAGAAACTAAAGGACTTTTAGTAGGTTATTCTTCGAACGGCGACACACTTCGTGTAAGTTTTGAAAAAGATGATAATCATTACCTCACCTTTGTACGAAAGCCCAACGTAGTTAATCCACGAGATACTATGCAAGGGAGGTTCTATTTGCATGCTATTAATTCGTTTAACAAGGGTACGGGTAAGGTCATTTATCACGGAGATGAATTCAATGCCAAAGTGATTCCTAACGATATGAGGGACTACAACTGTACGATCAGTGTTAAAATGCGCGAGTTTAGAAGAAGCCGTGTAAATACACGATCCGTTTCAGGAAGAAGTCTTGACTAAGGTTTGGCAACATCAAGCTACATTTTTTTAAATAACCTACAACTATGAAAAATATTTTATTTGGAATCCTATGCCTGGGCATTATGCAAAGTTTTGCCCAACACCAACTAACTGTTTTCTCCGAAGTTGGAGAACCCTTTTATCTCGAAGTAAATGGGATACGGCAAAACGGCACAGCCTCTACCAGCGTTCAAGTTGATGGATTAATGTTCGACTTAGCTTCTGTCCGAATTGAATTTGCTAATAGCCTTTATCCCGCAATTACGCGAGGAAACTTAATGCTTAAGGGCATTGATTGTCCATCATATTGTGCGACAAGTTATCGAGTAAAAGCCAATCGAAAAGGTGAATTTGTTTTACGAGCTTTTGGTGCTACTCCAATTGAAACCGCTCCACCTCAAAGCGCTGAGGTTACTGTTATTGAATACCATAGCACACCACTTCCTCAAGAAACAACGACAACTACTGTTCAAGTAACGGAACAAACAACTACTACCAACAACCAACCCAGTGCACCAGTAAATCAAGGCCAAGAGAATATCTCTATGGACGTAAACATGGGAGGAATGGGTATGGATATGAATATTGATATTAATGTCAATGAGAGCAATTCTTCAATGAATTCTTCTACCTCAATGAACGTTCAGGAAACCACGACAACTGATGTTCAAGTCGTTGAACAATCGTCAAGTGGTGATGTCTATCAGGAAAATGTATCGATGGATATGAATATTGGAGGTGTAGGATTCGATATGGATGTAACGATCAACGACGGCACGCCTTCTACGAACTCAGGAAATTCTAGTAACTCCACAACGACAACCACGACAACCACGACAACGACAACCACGACGAGCCCTCAAACCCAATACGTACCGGCGCCAACTCCTGTAGCGCCTCCTTGTACGATGGCAAGTAGTGATTTTAATGATGCATTAGAATCGATTGAGGACAAGTCCTTCTCCGATTCAAAAATGGCTATTGCTAAACAAGTTTCTCGATCAAACTGTTTGACCGCAGACCAAATCAAGCAAATAATGATGGCCTTTGATTTCGAGAGCGACCGGCTAGACTTTGCCATCTATGCCTACCGAGAATGCGCAGACCCAGACAATTACTATAAGGTCTATGACGCCTTTGATTTCGAGATGACAATCGACGATTTAGAGGAAGCGATTCACTAAGTCTACTTCGTTATAGAACGTGAAATTACAAGACGCTGAATTTCTGAAGTTCCTTCATAAATCTGCGTGATTTTTGCATCACGCATCAGGCGCTCCACATGATATTCTTTGACGTAGCCATAACCTCCATGGATTTGGACAGCTTCCACGGTTTGTTTCATAGCAACTTCTGAAGCGTAGAGCTTGGCCATGCTGCTCGCCAGGTCATAATTTTCACCTTGATCTTTAAGCCAAGCGCTTTTGTATACTAAAAGACGGGCAGCTTCTATTTCCATAGCCATTTCCGCCAGCTTAAACCCAATGGCTTGATGCTTGTGAATTTCCTTTCCAAAGGCTTTGCGCTCTTTGCTGTATGCCAGAGCTAATTCATAGGCACCCTGAGCAATACCAAGAGCTTGAGCAGCAATACCAATTCGTCCTCCTGAGAGGGTTTTCATAGCAAACTTAAATCCAAAGCCATCTTCCCCAACCCGATTGGCTTTTGGGACCTTGACATCATTAAATAATAAGGTGTGCGTATCTGACGATCGGATACCTAACTTATCTTCTTTCGCACCCACCACAAAGCCCTCCATGCCCTTTTCTACTATCAGGCAGTTAATCCCACGATGGCCTTTCTCAGCATCAGTCTGTGCGATAACTAAGAAGACACTAGCAGATCCTCCATTGGTAATCCAGTTCTTTGTGCCGTTGAGTAAGTAGTAGTCTCCTTTATCGATGGCGGTAGTTCGCTGGCTTGTTGCATCTGACCCTGCCTCAGGCTCCGACAAACAAAATGCACCAATCTTTTTTCCTTGAGCTAAGTCAGGCAGATACTTTTGTTTTTGCTCTTCTGAACCAAATGTCTCAATACCCCAACAGACCAAAGAATTGTTGACCGACATAGCTACAGAAACCGAGTTGTCGACTCGAGAAATTTGCTCCATCCCTAAAACATAGGAGAGGGTATCCATTCCACTTCCTCCGTATTTTGGATCGACCATCATTCCCATAAAGCCCAACTCTCCGAGCTCTTTAATCAATTCAGTGGGATGAATCATGTCACGGTCGCGTTCAATAACGCCTTCCTTACATCGATTATCAGCAAAATCTCTTGCTGCCTTTTGAATCATCAAGTGTTCTTCGGTGAGCTTAAATGTCATGATTACCCTTTTTTTGTGAATGTACAAAGTTCAAAATCTTCGTTGTAGAATGACCCTGTAATAAATCAATAATTTCTACCCTTCCTCCAAGCGAGCAAACAAAGTCTCCGCCTACAATTTCTTCTTCTTTGTAATCTCCTCCTTTGACGAGGATATTGGGTTTGAGACCAAAAATCACTTCTTCTGGTGTATCCTCAGAAAACAGCACAACGGCATCTACACATGATAGCGCCATCAATTGCATAGCGCGCTGATCTTGATCGTGATAAGGCCTTGCAACCCCTTTCAGACGACGCACAGAATCATCACTATTTAATCCAACAACCAAGTAATCTCCCATGGCTTTAGCCTGCTGAAGGCAATGGATATGGCCTGGATGTAAAATATCAAAACAGCCATTGGTGAAGACAATACTAGAATCTTCTGATCGCCATGCACTTACCTGCTCAATAGCACCATCTAATGACCTAAAGAATCTACTCATCGTACTTCGGCATTTTCAACGGGGCTTGATTTATCAGGTGTATTCGAGAGAATTAAGAACCCAATGGTGCCTAATACAATATTAGAAATCACAAATGGCCAAAACATGATATTGGCAAAAAACAGGGCCGAGGCACTCGCCATTCCATAGATAACCAAGGCGGTTTGCGCAAAAAATTGAAATGAACCAATACCCCCTGGGGTAGGAACTACGATTCCAAAAGAGCTAAAGATGAATACAATAAGCGCTACTTCAAATCCGAAATTTGATGCGGGAGGATAGGCAAAAAATACCAAGTATTGCATCAGAACATAGGAAGACCAAATCAATAACGTCAACGCGATAAATAGAAAGGGTCTTTTAAGCTTTTTTACGGATAGAATTCCCTCCCAAAGGGCTATCATAAGACCCCATGCCTTGGCGAAAACACCCCCCTGACTTTTTGCAAGTCTTTTGATCGCAAATAAAAAAGCAAGACCAAGAAGACCACCAAACAACCCTAAATACAATAACCAATAGGGGACCTTAGCTTCTTCGAGCAAAAAGGAAATCAATACATCATATTCTAGAAAAAATCCTATACAAATAATTAGAAGGAGACATAGTACATCAATGGCTCGCTCAGTAACCACTGTACCGATTAACCGAGGAGTCGAACTACCCGTCTTCTTACCCACCCAAGCGCATTTCAATAATTCACCTGAGCGAGGAATAAGATAGTTAATGGCCACTCCTGCAATCGAAGCTGCCCATAAATCACGAAGAGCATAGCGCCGATCAATGGCTTCAATCTGCATTTGCCAACGAATAGCGCGATACAGCCAACTCAACTGCAGATTAATAATGCCAAGAATAATCCAAAACCAATTGATTGTAATCATCTCCGTCCTGAAGCTCGCCCAATCAAGATTTTCTTTGGTAAAGAGCCAATAGAGAATACCGATTCCCAAGGCCAAGGAGGCCAAAATCTGTAAAGCCTTTTTTAGCTTACTCAAACCAAGGTATTTGATGGGGCTTTTGGATGGACCGTTGTCGTCTCCCACGTCGCGACATCCTCTTGGCGAATCCAAGCATAGGAAATAATAATGATTGTATCACCAACCGAAACTCGGCGAGCTGCTGGTCCATTTAAGCAAATCACACCAGAATTTTCCTCCCCTTCAATGATGTAGGTCTCTAAGCGTTCACCATTATTTACATTGACAATTTGTACGCGCTCACCAACGACCATATTTGCCGCTTTGATAAGGGCTTTATCAATAGTTATGCTGCCCTCATAGTGCAATTCAGCTTGAGTAACGGTAGCTCTGTGAATCTTTGATTTAAAAACCTGTAACATCATGATGGTACAAAGGTAGAAAACGCTTAGTCAAATACCTCTACATTGTCGATTAAGCGCACTCCCTCAACCTGCGCGGCACAAAAGACAACCCATTCCTCAGGGCCACCAACTTCATTAACACTCATTGTGTGTCGGTTGGCGACAACAAAGTATTCCTCGTCTATCCCCTCGGCAGATTGCAAAATAGCCTTGCCTTTCGCGCAGACCATATCAGGTCCATCACCATGTAATGCACTGGCCTTTGCACATTGAAGGGCTTCATAAATCTGGGAGGCCCTAGCTCTGCCCTCCTCACTGAGCAAGGCATTTCGCGAACTCAATGCCAATCCTGAAGAGGCCCGTTGCGTTGGCACACCGATAACATCTAAGGCAAACCCCTCCTTGCGCACCATAGCGTCTAATACGTTTAATTGCTGGTAGTCCTTTTTTCCTAAGTATAGTCTTTGAGGTTTAACAATAGTCAGTAGGCGACTTACTACGTCCACTACTCCTTGAAAATGTCCTGGTCTATGATCTCCTTCCAGGCCCTGTGCAAGATGAGCATAAGAAGTCATGTCGACAGAAGTGGTATCATTTGGAGGATAAATCTCCTCTATCGATGGTACGAAGACAATATCAACGCCCTCATGGGATAACAGTGCAATATCTTCTTCGAGTTGAACCGGATAATTTTCAAGATCGTTTAGATCATTAAATTGTCTTGGATTAACAAAAATGCTGACAACCACATATTGGCATTCCCGCTTTGCTTGCTCGACTAAAAAGAGATGGCCCCGATGCAAAGCACCCATGGTAGGAACAAATCCTATGGAAGAATTTTCCTGGGGAAATTGAGCCCTCCATTTATTATAATCCCTTGAATTTATTGACTTTACCATATAAAAATCGTACCTTCAGGTTCATTTTTCAAATTCAATGTACGTAATACATGGAAAAGTCTAGGCTTTTAATCATTACCCACGAACTCGACCCATACGTCGCGATAACTGAGATTGCTAACACAGTATCTAAGATCCCTCTTCGTCTTCATGATGAAGAATTGGAAATTCGTGTGTTAATGCCGCGCTTTTCAACAATTAACGAACGTAGACATCGTCTACATGAAGTAGTACGTTTGTCAGGCATCAACATTGAGGTAGATGGCGAAGATTATCCATTAATCATCAAGGTCGCTGCTCTCCCTGGAGCTCGTCTTCAAGTCTATTTCCTAGATAATGAGGATTTGTTTTGGGATCGAAATATTTACTGTGACGAGGATGGAGACTTTCATGATGAGAACCTCAATCGTATGGTTTTCTTCTGCCAAGGCGCTTTAGAGACCGTAATAAAGTTTGGATGGCCACCAAAGTATATTCAGTGTCACGGTTGGATGACAAGCGTTATTCCTGCTCTGCTTAAGACTCAATATGCCGACAACCCTGTCTTTGCTGATGCTCAGTTAATGTACACTGCGTATCCAAATGAAATGGCGGGATCCATTGCCGAAGATTTTGCTGAGCAGTTTTTAGAAGACACAGCACTAACCGAAGAAGACCTAGCCCCTTATGGCTCCGGATCAGAGGAAGATTTGCACAAGGGAGCAATTTTTTATGCTGACCATATCGCCCTAACGAAAGGGGTTGATGAATCCGTTGTAAAAGCTTCTAAGGATTCTAAAAAACCCGTAGTTGAAATTGAAAAAGCGGAAGAGGCTGAAGAAGTTTTTGCCCAATTTTATGTTTCTCGAGAAGAAGAAAATGTCTAAACCAACTAGATGCTTCTTTTCCTTTGGTCTTCCTTTAACCCTGCTACTCTTTACAGGGTGTGAAAAAGATATTATCCTTGGGCCAGACAGTCCCCTTTATCCAGATAACACCCTGACCCTTGTTTCTGAAGAAGGCCAAGTATTCATTGAGTCCGTGAACACAACTCCCGATTCTGCATTTAATGGAAAAAATATAGGCGTCTCATCGATCGGTTCGTTCTATGATCAGCGTTTTGGGGGGCAACGCAATAGCATTTATAGCCAGCTTTTACCTGAAACGTACAATGTGGACGCTGGAACGAATGCCTTGGCTGACTCCTGCATTTTGTTTATCAAAATCAGTGAGCTTTACGGGCCCTGGTCTACTCCCCAAGATTTTTATGTCTATGAAGTGTCCGAAGAAATAATTTCTACAGAGACCTATTCGACATCTTCTTCATTAAGCACTAGTCCCACTCCTATTGGACAAGCTTTACAGTATACTCCCAGTTTGACTGACAGTTTTTTAATTGATGACGTATATAAACAAGGCTTTCTACGCATTGCACTAAACCCGAGTTTTGCCGACAATTTCGTCGCCAATATGGGGACGGATGCCTTTGCAGGCACTTCTAATTTTTGGAGCTTCTTTAAAGGAATCCACATACTCACGGATTCCACAGCACCCTATGGAGATGGTCTTGCTGTAGTGGATTTACTGAATTCAGGAAGTCAAATGACATTATACTACAGCAACGAGGATACGACAGGCCTATCCTTAGATTTTTCTTTTGATGGTGGAGGATTAAATACACGCGTAAATCACTATGTAAATGTTCCGACGGGAAGTGAAGTTGAACTTACGTTGAATGATAACAATAGCCCTGACAGCGTCTTGTACTTGGCGCCGTTCTCTACTGCTCAAAGTATTATCAGCATAGATGGGTTAGATACTCTTAATAATCTAATCATAAACAAAGCAGAGATTGAATTCAACCAGATTGGTCAAGATATGCAGGATGCAATGGATTACGAAGCGCCAGAAAACTTATTCCTATACTTTACGAAAGACTCCAATGATTTATTTTTCCTTCCAGATTACTCATCAACGAATAGCACATCCTTTGGAGGAAGAAAAACCGAGGTAACAGAAAATGGCATCACCTTTTACAGGTATACTTTTAACATTACGAACTACTTACGGAATCAAATTCAAGACTCTACATACAGCGTTGGATTAGTCCTTACTACATTGAGTAATCACCTTCCAGGACAAATCGCCCTCGGTGGTGGAAACAATATGACCCAGCCAATAAAAATTCGTGTAATTTATACCGAAACTGAATAGTATGTGTGGTATTGTTGCATACATCGGGCCGAACCAAGCCTATCCCGTCGTCATAAATGGACTAAAACGCCTTGAATATCGGGGATATGATAGTGCTGGTGTGGCCATCTTTAAGGACCAAATTGTTACTATTAAGGAGAAAGGAAAAGTTGCTGAGCTTGAAGCACTTTGCGCCCAAACTGATGTGTCGGGTCACCTTGGTATTGGGCATACGCGATGGGCAACACATGGTGAACCCAATCAAGTAAATGCTCACCCCCACACCTCCCATAATGGTAAGTTTACCCTTGTACACAATGGGATTATTGAAAACTTCAGCACGTTACGCGATAGGCTGACACAAAGAGGCTATCAATTCCAAAGTGAAACGGATACCGAAGTCCTCGTTACCCTTATTGAAGATATTGCAGATAATGGCAAACTAGACTTTGCTGACGCTGTACGGGCTGCCTTGGCTGAAGTCATTGGGGCCTACGCCATTGTTGTTATCTCAAAAGACAATCCAGAATCCATTGTTGCGGCAAGAAAAGGATCTCCTTTAGTTGTGGGCATTGGAAAGGAACGAGGTGAATTCATCTTTGCCTCTGATGCTACTCCTATCATTGAGTATACCAATCGAGTAATTTATTTAAATGATGGTGAGGTTGCCGAGGTTAACCGAGAAGAGCTTGTGATTACCACCGTGGATAATGTCGTCCAAACGCCCTATATCCAAGAGCTCAAAATGGAGCTAGAACAGCTTGAAAAAGGAGGCTTCGAGCATTTTATGCTGAAAGAAATCTTCGAACAACCCAAGTCAATCTTTGATTCTTTTAGAGGGCGTTTTGATGCAGAAAATGGCGAGTTTATGATGCGAAGCATCAAAGAATACAAGGATAAACTCGAGGGAATCAATCGCCTTATAATCGTAGGCTGTGGCACAAGTTGGCATGCCGGATTAGTAGCTGAATATCTCTTTGAAGATCTTGCACGCATTCCTGTGGAAGTAGAATATGCCTCGGAATTTAGGTATCGCAATCCTGTTATTTACTCTGATGATTTAGTATTAGCCATCTCCCAAAGTGGTGAGACCGCAGATACCTTAGCGGCGATGGAACTTGCCAAAAACAAGGGAGCCACCGTGTTTGGGATTTGTAATGTTGTCGGCAGCAGTATACCCCGTATGAGTCATGCTGGAGCTTACACCCATGCAGGACCTGAAATAGGAGTAGCCTCTACTAAAGCATTTACCGCTCAGGTCACAGTACTAACACTCATGGCGCTGGCCCTTGCGAATTTAAGAGACCAAATGAGTCAAGATGAAGTTCGCGATGTCTTAACTGCCTTGGAAGCCATACCTTCAAAAATTGAGGAATGCTTGGAGCTTGATACTCAGATACAAGAAATTGCGAAGGAATATCACAATGCTAAAAATTTCCTTTACCTCGGAAGAGGATATAATTTCCCTGTGGCACTTGAAGGCGCCTTAAAGCTCAAAGAGATCAGCTACATACACGCAGAAGGATATCCCGCGGCTGAAATGAAGCATGGGCCTATTGCCCTTATTGATGAAGAAATGCCCGTTGTCTTTGTTGCGACAAAAGGAGCGAACTATGAGAAAGTGGTGAGTAATGTTCAAGAAGTAAAGGCACGCAAAGGAAAAATTATTGCGCTTGCAAGCCACCAAGATCCGCACCTTGAGGCATCCGTTGATCATATCATTCGAGTACCCGAAACCTTGGAGTGCTTGAGCCCTCTACTCAATACCATTCCACTCCAATTGCTGAGTTACCATATCGCGGTATTGAGGGAATGCAATGTGGATCAGCCAAGAAATTTGGCCAAAAGCGTAACCGTAGAATAATTCCAATCCTAAAAAAACTTAGATATACGCTTTTAAGCGTATTGCCCCCGTTTTGGCCCACCTTTAGATTCGTAGCATCGATCATAAACCAGCACCAAGAAACCATCTTGATGCAAAAATTGTTACTATTATATCGTGGAATTCTTTCGGGGCACATACATCACTACTTTCTACGAAGCGCATCAAAATCGGCTAGTCAACCACTGGGCTGCTTCGCCGCCAAGTAGTGCTGCCTTTAAAAAAGAGATGCAATCGTACGTCGAGATGGTAATGAAAGTGAAGCCATCACAAATTCTTTGGTTGCAACAAGACTTTAACTTCGAAGTTGACAATGACAATAGACAATGGCTGCAAGAAGGAATGCGTGCAGTCTCAAAAGTGATTGACACCTTTCCTGATGGACACCATAAAATGGCTTTTGTGATTGGTCGATTTGTTAAGACCCATTTAGATGTTCTTAAACTTTTTAGTGAAGATCCTGACGCGCCTCTAAGACCAAAGCACTTTGCAACAGAGCAAGAAGCACGAGCCTGGCTAGATCAGAAGGTTGATTGGAGCAATACTCCGCGAAACATCCAAGAAGAGATAAGTATCACCTATAAAGGTCTAGATAAAGAAGGGAAAGCCCTTATTGAATTTAAGGTCGAGGCTAATCAATTGACCAATACCTTGACCTATCTTGAAAAAGTGCTAAGTGAGAATGATTTTGCCCGAGAAAACTACATGAAGTTTTCTATGCTGACCGCAAGAGAGAAAGAAGCGCTTCGCTTTATTGTTAAAGGACATTCCAATCAAGAAATTGCTGATAAAATGTTTGTATCGGTAAACACCATTCGAACGCACCGAAACCGGATATGGAAGAAGTTAGGGATTAAGCGCTTTAACGATTGTGTCAAATTTGCCACCTTTTTCGACTAATTAGGGCTATATACGCCCAAAGGCGTATTGTACAAACAGAAAGCCTGCTATAAATTAACCTTTGAGTTGATAGTGTTTAACGCTTTGTTCAAAAGATTAAACAAACCATAATTTTACCCTTAACTAACCAACAACTCTTTAAAAAGCAGCTTTTAATCGAGCTGCTTTTTTTATTTCTGCACAATTTTGCCCATTGAGAAGTGCGGTCTACGATTGCATAAATATCATTCTACTTCGTTAGATTTATATCATGCAGAAACAACCGCTTCTTACTCTACCAGCACTTTTTAAAACTGTTAGTGCCTTCTTACTTTTTGCTGTTCATCTCCACGGAGCGACTCTTCTTATTCCGATGGATGAAGACCAAAATGATCACCTTAAAGCCTATGGAATAACCTATTGGGCGCTAGCGCAAGGATATACAGGGGATTGGTTGTTGAACTATCGTGGAGGAAGTTTTGCTTTCCCTGATAATCAATCATTACAACTTGAATGCCGCATTAGAGGAGTTGATTTTGAAGTTGTATCGACCGCCAGTTATGATAATCTCTTGAGAGAAATTGCAAGCCCATCGGTTAATGCAGAAAAAGTCAAACTTGAAAAAGCACCAAGAGTCGCTGTGTATTCTCCAAAGTCAAAAAAACCTTGGGATGATGCCGTTACACTCGTCCTTACCTACGCAGAAATACCCTATGACGTGCTGTATGACGATGAGATTTTAGATGAACGCCTCCTACTTTATGACTGGTTGCACCTCCATCATGAGGACTTTACAGGACAATATGGTCGGTTTTATGCATCCTACAGAAACCAAGCGTGGTATAAAGAAGAGGTCGCTGAAATGGAAGCATCAGCCCATAAACATGGGCATGGAAAGGTATCTCAACTCAAGCTTGCTGTAGTCAAGAAAATTTCTGCCTTCATGGCGGGTGGAGGATACATGTTCGCTATGTGTTCGGCAACTGACAGTTATGACATAGCCTTGGCCGCACAAAACACGGATATCTGTGAAACGATGTTTGATGGCGATCCCATGGCTCCCAATGCACAAAGCCAGCTCGATTTTTCCAAGACACTAGCCTTTAAAGATTTTAATCTCCGCACCAACCCTATGGAATATGAGTATTCTGATATTGATGCGAATTTCCAACGCCAAGTTCCGCAAGAGGTTGATTACTTTTCACTCTTTAATTTCTCTGCCAAATGGGATCCCATTCCAACTATGCTTACCCAATGCCATACGCGCATCGTAAAAGGCTTTATGGGGCAGACAACAGCGTTTCGAAAATCTAGACTAAAATCCAATGTCACCATTCTTGCTGAAAACGACGCCTTTGGAGAGGCTCGTTATATTCACGGCAAGTTTGGCTTAGGCATGTGGTCATGGTATGGTGGTCATGATCCTGAAGATTACCGACACTATGTTGGAGATCCTGTAACCGAGTTAAAGAACCACCCAAACTCTCCAGGTTATCGCCTAATTCTTAACAATGTGCTCTTCCCTGCTGCAGAGAAAAAAGAACAGAAGACGTAAAGAAGATTACTTGGATTATTTCTATTCGAAAAACCTCCAAACCAGACCACCCGTGTAATTTCTAGGTCGGGCAGGATGCTGAGCAATGCCATAGTATCCTGTAGGTCCTAAGTACTGATTGAGGTATTGTGCTCTCACAAAAACCCTCATGTGACTGACTTTAATTCCAAGAAAGGCTTCAAGTCTTGGTGGCATGGCACTTGCCTTCGCATCCACAGGTAATCCAAACCGGGACAGATAAGGATCATAGGTCATTCGGGAAAAAGCTGTGTTCCAAGTTATCTGAGCGCCCAAGTTTAGAATGAGCCTTGATTGAAAAAGGGTTTGCTCGGCATAAATTCTATGGCGAGTATAAAAAGTTGGCATGATAAAAACATCTTCTGACGTCATCTGTGCACCTAACAAAGCATCCCAGTTTAGCCAACCCTTAAATGCACTGAAGCTGTAAGAAAGACTTCCAGCAAGACGATGCACGGAACCATCAAACTGAAAGGTGAGCCGATTGCTATCTACCAAAACAGGGTTCTGATCAAGAATATAGTGCCCAGACAGAACTAAGTTATCTCCAAGACCATAGGTTAATCTACCCTCAAAGGTCGTGGGCCTCGAATTCACTTGAAAACCTCCCGTGTAACTAGGGTCAGCAAGACGGTCGACCGGATTCATAACCTTGCGAAGAAAAGAGGTCTCGACATGTACAAAGCCTAAAGAAGTCTTCTTATAAACGGCTGAAAATAGATGTTGACTACCTCTTTGATAGCCTGAAAAAATCAAATGGGCTTTGTTTTCCCAGGACCATTTATTTACTTGAAGTACGTATCGAATTTGAGCAAAGCTTTCATGAAAATTTTGATCTATTCCTTGCAAACTCCATGGTATGTATCGATGGCCTGCCTCAATATCAAAAAGTCCTTTATTCTTTAGATATCGACGCCAAAAAAAACTATTTTCCAACACCTTGGATTGATAACTCAGACGAAAAGTGTCGGAATCAAGCCAAGCATAACTTGAATAATACAGAGAGTCGTCGCCATTTTTCGGGTCTTCAAAGAGATTTGACCAAGTAGAAAAGGCAAGTCTGTGCCCTAAAAGACTGTGTACTTGAAAATCGGTGACTTGAAGCGAGTCATTAATCTGTCTCATTGTATTCAACCCAAAGTTTAGATGACTTTCTAAACAGATGCCAAACCCACGATCACTTTGAATAGCATCATCAAGTACAGGAGTATACAAACTAGGAGAACTCAACCTTAAGCTATCATTACCAATAAAGTCTTCTTGAATTCCTCCATTCGCTTTTCTGCGGAGTCTATGGAAGTTCATCGTGAGATTTCCTGAATAACGACCGCTATTTGAGGCCCAACGATTGTAGAGAGAAAAGGCAGCATTGCGTGTCTCTTCTTCTGGGTAATACCCTATGGATGACATTCGGTAAAAAGAAAGTCCATAGTCCAAGCCTAGATTAACCCGTTGACTGTGTTTTGCACTGAATACATTTTGACGCTCAGCACCAATCGCATAGGCAATCTGTGAGAGCGGCTTTTTTGTGTTGTACCACTGAATAGAATCTAATGGCATCCGATAAGCTGATAAGCCATGGGCATGACTGCGCCATTCTAGGTTTTGCATGGCAGGCTGAACCTGCATATGTAAATTATACAGTGGACTACCTGTATTTCCCAAGTCGATTGTAGGGCTGTTAAAGGCCGAAGCAAAATCAAAATTGTAAATGCTTGATAAGGAGGTATCTATAGAACGAACTTTCCAAGGCTCAGCACTGTAAAAGAAACTATCCGTCTCTAAGCCTGCCTCACGCTGACCATACAAAGTGCTGCAACATACTATGCTGAAAAAAAACAATAATCTATTGCCGCACCCTTTAACCATGAACACGAATCAATCCACGAAAGAGTGTTTCTACTCGATACCCAGCTTCTTGGGCTGCTTTCAACACATACTCATGGTCAACATGCTCGACGTTTTCTGGAGGATATCCAATATCTGTAATTACTGATAACCCAAAGACACGTAAACCACCATGTCTAGCAACTACTACTTCCGGAACAGTAGACATACCCACTGCGTCGCCGCCCAATCGATAAATCATTCGATATTCTGCGGGTGTTTCAAAGGTTGGTCCCGACAATCCATAATAGACTCCTTCCTTAACATCGATCGATTCTTCCTTAGCAATACTCTGTACGGTGTTGATATACTCTCTATCATAGGGTTCTATCATTTCTGGAAACCGCGGTCCAAGCCGATCATCATTAACTCCGCGCAAGGGACTTTCGGGAGTGGCATTGATATGATCATTGATAATCATTAAATCTCCTACCCGCATTCCTTCTTGAACACCTCCCGCGGCGTTTGAGACCGCAACAGAATGGCACCCTAGTGCCTTCATGACGCGCACTGGATAGGTAACCTCTTTCATAGAATGCCCCTCATAATAGTGCAGTCTACCGGCCATTAAGACTACGTCCACTCCTTCAAGTTGACCAAAGATTAGAGCTCCCTGGTGTCCCTTTACAGAAGAGGTTTTGAAGTGCGGGATATCCTTATACTCAATACGCTGAGCATTTTCGATTAAACGAACCAAGCCACCAAGCCCACTGCCGAGGATAATACCCCATTTAGGCTTAATCTCAATATTCTTTTCCAGCCATTGTCTTGTTTCTTCAATCTGAGTATACAAATCCATTGTCTAAAAATACGTTTTGAAAGGTTAGTAGAAGATCTAGAATCAATGATTTTCTAGGATTCTTGTGTTTGCGCACTAGGAAATGCATCGATGGCCTGCTGCACGGCATGATCAGCATAATGATCAACTAAATTGAGCAGCAGAGGATTACCCTGAGTAACATCACGAACCTCAATAGGATGAATAATGAGTCGTATGCCTTTTTTCTCTAAAAGATGCAGATGAGGTTTGAGCCGCATTAAATCCTTTTCCGTTGTATGAATCTCGGTAATGATAAGATTGCTTTCCGTTTCAAGATGGCGAATTGTCGACAGAATGGACTCTATATCATAAGCTGTAAAAGCATGATGGTCTTGAAATCCTCGACAACTAACTGTATCATTCATGGATCGCATGTATTCAAAAAAATCGCTGTTATCTGCCAGCCCTGCTATTGCCAATAATGGCTTTTGACTTTCCTTGATTTCTTCTACGTTTCCCAATGTTACTGCATAGGGAGTTTTGTAATCCATGGTGGTAAAGCAAACATATTGATAGTATAATGGACGCAGTCGGTCACGAATGATCGACTGTTCATCAATAGTTAAATTTTGGGGGCACTTGGTAACTACAATGATGTCTGCCCGGTGGTAACCACTACGAAACTCCCGCAATCTGCCATAAGGCAATAGATAATCATCACAAAAAAGTAAATCATGTCGAGTCAGTAAAATCTGAAGCCCTGGTTTAATACTCCTATGCTGAAAAGCATCATCTAATAAGGTTACTTGATGAACTGGTCTACCATGATATACATCGGGAATAGCTTGACTTCTACTTTCGGATACTACTACTCTGCTTTGTGGGAATCTGTGTTTAGCTAGAAGGGCCTCATCACCGCAGTTTTCTGCATTGGATTGTACACTCACCTCTCGATAACCCGTACTTTTTCTTCCATAGCCTCGGCTTAAATAGGCAGTAGGAAGGCCACGCTGTGCAAGATGATTTAGCAGGTAATAGGTATGGGGAGTTTTACCACTTCCACCTACCGTCAAATTACCCACTCCTATAATAGGCATTTCATAGTCCATAATTGTGTTGATTCCCCACCGAAAAGCCAAGTCACGCAAGACGATACCGATCGCATAGAAAATCGACAAGGGGAGCAAGAGAAGATTACGTGAATGACGTTTATGCTGCATGGATTGAATAATATCCGCCTTTATGGAAAGATACAATTCTTGCTGTTTCCAATTCCAATAAGGTTTCACATACAGGAAAATTAGAACCAAAGGTGTGGACGATGGCTTCCAGACTTACCTTACCACATTGCGCAATATGGTCCAGTATCGCTTGAGCCTCCACACTTAATGGTGTACTGTTCCCCATGATACCATATTGTATACACGATATATAAGATGACCAAAATGTTTTGGGATCTTCGATAAGTTGAGCCATATTTTGAGCTATCAAATGATTGCATCCTAGACTACGTTTATCACTGCATCGGCCTGGCACAGCAAACACATCACGATTTTCTTCATAGGCTCTTCTTGCCGTAATCAGCGCACCCCCTTTTAAAGCACTCTCGATCACAATAGTTAGCTTAGACATCCCACCAATCAAACGGTTTCTTTGAGCAAAGTGATAGGGACGTGATATCACGTCAGGTAAAAACTCGGTGACAAGAAGTCCTCCCCTCGATACCATGTCTTTAGCTAAATCAAAATGCTCGGGTGGATAAATGTACTGGGGTGGAGTTCCCAAAATAGCAAGGGTACAGAGTCCTTCTGAAAGAGCTGTTCTATGCGCCTGGGCATCAATGCCACGAGCAAGACCACTCACGATACTCAATCTATTCTTCCGATCTGAATTAGCAATCGATTGGACAAGATCAGTACAAATCAACAGCCCCTCTTCTGATGGCTTCCGCGTACCTACAAGGGCAATATGCTGTCGTAAAAGCTGAGAACGATTACCCTTAACAAACAAAACCAATGGGGCATCGACTAAATGACGCAAGTATGGTGGATAATCCTTATCGCTGATTAAGACCACTTGCCATCCACCCTTTTTAAGAATGTCAAATTGACGCTTCGCATAGCCTTGACGTTCAAGCATTACAAGCCTACTACGCCAAGCATTACATTGTTTGTGTTGAAGTTTTTGAAAATCAACATCTTTCCAGTGCTGCAAAAGGCCTAAAAGGTCCCAAAGTCGGCGAGCATAGACCAAGCCAATACCTTCGACTGCCTGCAGTTCGATGGCCCGTTGAATTCTACACAATCTGTTTTCTGTTGAATCTGGCATTGTTTACCTTGTGTTGGATTACTAAGAGTCAATAATTATGAGCTGTCTACATAAATACTTCCTGCTTGTCCTTACATTTTTCGCCGCTGAGTATTCAGTTAGTCAGAATTATAATCCGAATACTGGGCCCAACTCATTTTCTAGTGAATCAAACCCAAACTATTGGAAAAACAAATCCATTAAACCAGGGTATTGGCAACAAGATGTGCATTATACCATGTCAGCTCGCATTGATGAAAAACGTTACTTCATTCAGGCTAACACCGAGTTGGTTTATACCAATAACTCCCCAGACACCCTTGAAAAGGTGGCATTTCACTTGTATCAAAATGCCTTTCAACCAGGAGCGTATTACGATAATCTTCAAAAAAACAATGGCGTTGATCCCATTTATAGCGATTATGAGGAAATGAGACTCGGTACGGTTGTGAGTAATATGCGGGTTAATGGAGATATTGTAGATACTTCCGTGGACAACACCATTTTGTTTGTCTACCTCAATGAGCCCTTGCTTCCCCATGAAGCCATCACCCTAAATTTTGATTTTCAAACCTTCTATGGTTTTGGCAGCAGTCGTCGCCGAATGAAACTTTTTAATTCTTATGGAGCCATTCAATTCAACGGGGCGCACTGGTATCCAAGAATCGCTGTATATGATGAAAAGTTTGGATGGAATGTCGACCAGCACCTAAGCCGAGAATTTTATGGAGACTTTGGAACCTTTGATGTTACCTTGGATTTTCCCTCTAACTATGTCGTAGGAGCAACCGGTTTTTTACAGAACCGCGATGAAGTCTTACCTGCAGACTTGAGAGCAAAACTTGACATTGAGAATTTCAAGGATAAACCATGGGGCGAGGCTCCTTCGACCATTACTCCATACGTTGAAGGCGAGCGTAAGCAATGGCACTACTATGCCGAAAATGTACATGACTTTGCCTTCACAGCAAATCCCCACTATCGAATAGGAGAATCAGAATGGCAAGGAGTAAAAACTTATGCGCTATGTCAAGAACCCCACAGCAGCCGATGGCAAAATGCTGCAGAATATACTGCTGCCATCATTCAAGTATTTTCTGAAGATATCGGCATGTATGGTTATCCAAAGATGATCGTAGCCGACGCACGCGATGGTATGGAATATCCAATGCTCACCTTAGATGGCGATCAGGACCCTGGATATCGAGATCTCTTAGTCCACGAAGTGGGGCATAATTGGTTTTATGGAATGGTTGCCAATAATGAAACCTACCGAGCTATGATGGATGAAGGATTTACTCAATTTTTAACAGCTTGGGGGCTCGAAGCCATCGATGGAGAAAACTATGTAACCAACACCCCACCCACTCCTTATCTGCGTAAATTCAAGCAGCCTGTTGAGGCACGAGAGGGCGAGGTATACATCGGATATATGATGGATGCCACCCTTGGGCAAGACCCTCAACTCAACACGCATAGTGATGGGTTTAATGGAGCATTACGCCATGGCGGTGGCTACGGTCATGTGTACTACAAGACAGCGGTTATGCTCTATAATCTCCAATACGTCTTGGGTGATTCACTGTTTTTAGCTGCGATGCAGCATTACTTTGACCAGTGGTCCTATGCCCATCCATATCCAGAAGATTTCAGACACTCCATTATTGACTTCACTGGAGTTGATTTAAACTGGTTTTTTGATCAATGGATTGAAACAAACAAGAGCATCGATTACAGCATTTCATCTAAAAAAGAATCCGAGAACAACACCTATACCATTACGCTAGAGCGTCACGGGAGAATGCAAATGCCCATCGATCTTCAAGTTGAAGATAAGTCGGGTAAAACCTATGATTTTCATATTCCTAACCAATACTTTGAGAAATCAACAGAAGCCTCAATACTTCCTAAGTGGACGGGATGGGATAAGCTCCATCCAACCTACAGTTTTACCGTTAAACTCGAGGATAAACTCGCCAATGCGACGATTGATACAACGGACCGCTTAGCCGATATCAATGCGTATAACAACCGCCTCAAGGGAAATACAATTTGGCGCTTTAACAGCCATGTCTATAATTATCCAAGCCGTAAACATTATATCATGGAATGGCGTCCCGATGTATGGTGGAATGGTATGGATGGACTAAAAATAGGCATTCATTTAGAGGGGGATTACATGCGTCGTAAACGCTTCTTTGATTTTACGGTTTGGGGAAATCTTTCTTGGCCGACTATCAATCGGTCTTATCAAGGAGCACCAGCTTTCTTAAAAAGTCGAAGAGCATACCAATGGTTAAACTACAGACTCTCTTACGCGACACCAGTTTACGAATTTATGGAGGGTGCCACCGCCTATGTCAAGTCAAAATATCTTGATGGGCTTATTGACCAACGCGTCGGCATTCAAAAAGAGCTTCATGGAAAAGGAACGCTGAGGTTAGAAGGCTTTGCAATGATTAGACCCAATGAAGAAGACTTATCCTACCTTCAAAACCCAGAGCAAGGTGCTTGGTGGGTCAGCGGTGCCTGGAATGCTGGACTCAACCTACAATACACCTCCGAAGACTTCCGTAAAGCACGACCAGGAAAAAGTCAACTCAAACTTTCAGGAAGAGTGTCGATGACTCCTGATTGGAATTATCAATACCTCGAAGCAAGCTTTACCGATCATATGAAAATTGGGAAATTTGATTGGAAGAATCGATTCTACAGTAGGTTTGGTTTTGGGAAAACCCCGCCAGAAAGTGCCGTGTACTTAGCCGGTGGAAATCCTGAATCCATGATGGATAACAAGTTTGTTCGGAGTGTTGGGTTTTATCCTGAACAAGAAATTGGTCCCTATCAAGCCAATGCCACAACTGGATTTCATTACGCAGGGGGTATGAATCTTCGAGGATATGCGGGACAATTAGTAACTGATGAAAACGGACAACGCTTAGTTTCTGGACGATCAGGTGCAAGTATTTCATCAGAGTTAAGCTTTGATCGATTGGTGCAAATAAAGCACCGTAAACTCCGTAGAAACTATGATGCCAACGTATACCTTTTTGCCGATGCCGGACTCATTAATAGCGATCCATCACCTCGGGGCAGGAATTGGTCTAAAGTGTATGCTGATGCTGGATTTGGTCTTTCTTTGACATGGAAACGCTTTTTTAAACTTTACAAGCTTAAACCCTTTACTTTTCGCCTAGATTGTCCCTTTTGGGTGTCCGATCCAGGCACCGGAAACCAAAACCTTTATCCTCGCTTAGTCTTTGGATTTAATCAAACCTTTTAATCTGGACTTTTTACTACTATGAAACAATATTGTTTTATTCTACTCGCCTTATATGTTTGCAGTGTTTCGATCTTCGAAGTCAAGGCACAAGATGAAATAGGGAATGCTGATGCCCGAATAGCCATGATTGGATGCCATAATCAACATGCTCCAGCTCCTGCTATACCCTATATCGCCGAAGTACTTCAACCAGATGTTACCGTGTGGATTGGAGATAATGTTTATGCAGATACTAAGGACGACCCTCAGCACATCATTGACCAATTAGAAATTCTACGAGAAAAAGAAGGGTTTGCTGCCTTGAAAGACATCTCCTCTTTTGTCGTGACATGGGATGATCATGACTATGGACTCAATAATGCCGGCAAAGAGTATAGTCTGAAAGAAAAGTCAAAAGATATTCATAGAGAATTTTGGGATCTCGAAGCAGAGATACCAAGCACACAAGATGGGATCTACTATGCGAAACAATTCACCTTTAACGACAAAACCATACAATTTATTCAGTTAGATGGTCGATTTAACCGGGATAAACCAGGAAGAAATGCTGACGCCTTAGGAGAGAATCAATGGGAATTTTTGGCGCAAGCTTTGCAACAAGACGATGTTGACTTACATTTTATATCCTGTGGTTATCAAATCCTAATCAATCGACCGATGCGATGGGAGGCTATGGTCAGGCTAGGAAAAAGTCGAAAACGGCTTATGAAATTAATCGAAGGTCAAAATGCTCCAGTACTTTTTCTGACGGGTGACCAGCACTACGTCGAGGTTTTAAAAAGTCCAAGGAACGTGCGCTATAAAACATTTGAAATCATGGCAGCAGGTATTAATAAAAATGAACGCCCTGGTAGAGCCCCTAATCGAGTAGAAGGGCCTGATGTCACCTTGCACAACGCTCCTATACTAGATGTATTTTTTGATGAAGAGAATCCTTACATCGAGGTGAAAAACTTTAATGTGGAGACCGGAGACATCTCCATGTTTTACAGGATAAATCTGAATTCTATCGGAAAATAACTCCATCCATATCAAATCGGTCATAATACTTAACAACAAGATTTCAGGGAATAAGCGCTGCTACTTTCGAGGCATTATTCACTTAAAAATTTTATGTTATGAATCGATTACGCAATCAAGTTCAAGTCATCGGTAGGCTTGGAAATACACCAGAGTTTAAAGAGTTTGAAGGCAATAAAAAACTCATTCGCTTTCGCCTGGCTGTTAATGAATATTTCACCGACGCTAAAGGTGAAAAACAAGAGCGCACGCAATGGCATACATTAACTGCATGGGGAAAGACTGCGAGCAACCTTTTTGAATATGTCAACAAAGGGGATGAGGTAGCCATTCTTGGAAAGCTTGTTCAGAACACTTATAAAGACGGTGATGACAAGACGCGAACTTCTACCGAGATACAAATTGATGACTGGCTTCTTGTACAACGGGTTTCTGTGCCGGCTGCCTAGCAGCCCTCGACGACGACGACGAATTCCCCTTTGACGGCATCACGGCCTTGAAAGACGGATAAGACTTCCTCCGCTGTGCCGCGCTGGGTTTCTTCGTACATCTTGGTGAGCTCTCGGCTCACCGAGATGCGTCGTGTGGGACCAAATGTTTCAACAAATTGGCTTAAGGTCTTTACCAAACGATGAGGCGACTCGTAAAAAATCATGGTCCGATATTCAGACTTTAAATGCTCTAATCTTGTCTTTCGCCCCTTCTTGACTGGCAGGAAACCTTCAAAGACAAATTGATGCATAGGAAGACCCGACAACATGAGTGCAGGCACAAAAGCTGTAGGCCCAGGTAAGGCCTCAACACGCAATCCCTTGTCAATACATGCACGACTCATATAAAAACCTGGATCGCTTATGCAAGGGCTCCCTCCATCAGAAACCAGTGCGCAGGAGTTGCCTTGATCTAACAGATCTAAAATGCCCTTTGTGGACGCTTGTTCGTTGAATTTATGATGGGCATATACCTTTTTCTGTATGCCCAAATGTTTCAATAATTTGCCTGTTTGCCTAGTATCCTCTGCTAAGATGAAGTCCACCGACTTAAGCACATCTATAGCCCTCAGGGTAATATCGCCGAGATTGCCTATTGGAGTGGGAACTAGGTATAGACTAGTCTTCTGTGACTTCATAGGAATAGCGTTCCATTATAGGGTTGACTAATAGCTTTTCACAAGCTTCTTTAGCCAACGCATCCGCCTCTTGCATGGAATCAGCCTCGATGGTTAACACAATATGCTTACCCACGCGCACATCTTCGATCGCCGTAATATTCAAATTTGACAGCCCTAATAAAACGGCTTTCCCTTGAGGGTCAAGTAACTCTGGGTGTGGCAGGATTTCAACGTGTGCAGTGAAGGTCATGATTTATCTTTTAATCGATGGAAAGTAGTTAAACTCAAAAGTAAATATAACAAGAGTCCAAGGGGTATAAGCAATGAAGTTTCGAACAGCAGCTGTAGACCAGTCCCAAGAACTAAAACAAATCCTGTAAACATCAAAAAATGCTTTGGAACATATTGAAACCCTTTGGTTTTGAGCAAAGGAAGTGGCACGTTCATTAGAAAGGCCAGCAGACCTGCCAAAAAAGGATAACAAACTAAAGGCAATGGCGCTAGGCCTATTCCAACCCATCCTACAAACAGAGCAGCTAATGGGCTCGATAGGCCCTGAAAAAAGATGGTTTTACTTTCTGTAACATTGAATCGAGCAAGGCGCAAAATAACACCCAAGAGATACATGATACATCCGAGTGAAAGCAATGCCCCCCCCGCCTCACAGAGAATGAACAAAAAATAAGTAGGCAACGCCCCGAAGCTAATCGAATCAGCTAAAGAATCCAGCTGTTTTCCAAGGTCACTTTCTGCCTTTAAAAAACGAGCTAACAACCCATCTAAGCCGTCAAAAACATAGCAAGCTCCCCAAAAAATCAAGGCTATATCTATCCTGCCCTGACTTAAGAAAAAGATAGCTGCCATACCCGAGAAGGCATTAAGCAGTGTGCATACATTAGGAATGTGAGGACGAAGATTCATTACTTGATACGCTCGAAAACAAACTTACCCATATTCTGCACAAGAGAATCTCCAGGCTGGATCAAAGGCCCAGTAGTTATTGGATAAACCGCAGAAACCGAATCCATCGGCATATTTGGAGAAGTAAAGTCAATTCCTGCATCACTTCCGCCATCAAGACTAATGGCATCGATAGTAACCTTATCATACCATAGGCCATCCTGCGCATCAAAGAGAACAGCTCGCCCAGCGACAAACCAATCGGGGCTTGGGGCAATCATCGACAGCACAGTAACTGCATGTCGTGTTGACGTTACTCCAATGGAAAGTTCACCTTGTCCAGGACTTTCGACATCAGGCCCTACGCGTGCATCCAAGGCCTGTCCCGTATTGATAGAGTATGAAAACTCATCCATAATGCTATCTGTCTGTCCTGTTTCAGCGAGAATACGAAGACCATTTGAAGCTGGATAACCCGAGAAAAAAACATAAAAATTTGGATTATGCGACAACGCCACTAAAGGGCTAAAATGAGCATTGGAGGGATAGGCGTTGGGGTGTGTAGAGTCAGACCAAGTAGCCTCAAAACGCACATTATACACTACATCAAAAGTAGAAAGACCGTCATCCGTTTGGCATGCTTGAAGACAGACCAAAACAAGCGCTAGGAAAAACAGTATACGTTGCATACTACAAAAGTAACTATCCCGCATCAACATTGATTTTTAATCGAACACTGCGAATGGCATGTTCTGCTTTTCGATGGTCCTCTAACTCCCTAACGGCATTCCTCCATTGCTTCGCAACTGATGAATTGCGTACAGTCTTTAGAATTACCTCACGACGGTAGGTGTTTCGCACGCGTTCAACAGGGGGTAAAGATGGACCAAGAACGCTGTTATCACCTAAACGATGTTTCATACCTGTTGCAAAATATCGGGCGGCAGCGGCTGTCTTTTGTACATCCTTGTGAGAAAACTCAAATACGACAAACTGAAACGTAGGCGGATAATGGTATTGCTCTCGTAAAAATTGCTCGTGTTCAATAAAGGCTTCCCAAGAATCTTCAGTTAGTGCCTTGAGTACTGGATGGTCTACTTGCCGTGACTGAATCAAGACTTGCCCGGCCTTTTGGCCTCTTCCTGCGCGACCTGCTAATTGCTTTAACGTATTATAACAACGTTCGTTGTTTCTGAACGTTGGGAAATGCAACATTTCATCCGCGTCAAGCACTCCAACTAATGTAACTCGTTGAAAGTCTAGTCCTTTACCTATTAACTGAGTACCGATCAAGATGTCATACTTGTATTCCTCAATTCCTTTTAACATGGCCTCATAGCGCTTACGTGAAGCAGCAGTATCTCTGTCCATTCTAAGAATTCTCGCCTGCGGGAAGAGGGATTCAATTTCTTCCTCTATACGCTGAGTACCTGAGCCATAGAGTTCCCACTGTTGAGAAGAGCATGAAGCACATCGCGAGGTTAAACGAGCCGTGCTCCCGCAATAGTGACACCGAAGATTTCCAGAATACTTGTGATAGGTTAGGCTTACATCGCATTGATGACATTTGGCCGTCGATTCACATGTATTACAGCGTGCAAGCGTTGCATATCCTCGACGGTTTTGATAGAGAATCACCTGCTCCTTGCGATCTAAACAGCCATGAATTTCCTCAATCAATGCCTGACTAAATCGTCCTTTTATTCGATGACGTTTTTTTGCATCAACAAGGTCAATAAGCTGAGGTGTGGGAATAGCTAATTGGTTAAAACGATTCTTAATCTCTACCTTTTCCCATTTACCTGAAACCACATTATTCAAGCTTTCAAGGCTTGGAGTAGCTGAACCTAAGATAATTGAAGCCTTGTGCTGTTTGGCAAGCACCAGAGCAACATCCCGGCCATGATATCTTGGTGTTGGATCTTGTTGTTTATAGGATGCCTCATGTTCTTCATCAACAATCACAAGTCCTAGATTTTTATACGGCAGAAAAACGCTAGAACGAGCCCCAAGAATGATTGAGATTTCACCACGTAAAACCTTCTGGTACAATTCTACGCGATAGGCAGGAGAAAATCGTGAGTGATAGACCCCAATAGGGCAATCAAAATATTGCCGTATTCTTTGGATCATTTGGGTAGTCAATGCGATTTCGGGTAACATAAAAAGTGCTTGACGACCTTGCCTCAAACAATCTTTTATCAACTCTATATATAGCATGGTCTTCCCGCTACCTGTAACGCCTTGCAACAAAATAGCTTTAGTGGAATTTGTCTGCCATATCGATTGAATGGATGTCAAGGCTGAGGCTTGCTCTGAGGACAATTCGAAAGCTTTAGGCTGCCGTGCAATGTAGGACTCTTCCAGTCGATTGAGGTCAACCCAATACTTTTCGACCCACCCTCTTTTAGCTAAAGCATTTAACGCCGTCTTATTCAACATGTTCGGCAAGGCTCCTTGATCAGTGCTTTCAAGGGATTCGCTGTTTTGTCCAACACTTAGTTTAAGGAAGGCCTCTTGTTGTTTTGGCGCACGTTGTAATTGAGCTAACGCGCTATCAAAAGTCTCAGAAGACTCTAATAAGTCCTTTGTTAAGCGATAGCGAATGGCTCTTTTAGGAGAATAGGTTTGTCCTAAAGACTCTTTTATTGCCACTAGTCGGAGTTTCATTAATCGCTTGAGCGAGGTTAGCGGATTGGCTAATCCCGTGTGGCGGACCAGCATAGATTGCGCAAGGGGTCCATGAATGGTAAGTGTATGTAAGATTTCCATATCTGCGGCATCTAAGCTCACATCATCTTCAATCGATTCCAAATCGTCAATTAAAGCGACATACAGGGTTTCGCTAGAAATCTTAAGTAGGGTTGGCAATGCTGCTTGCATTACATCTCCAAGATTAGCCATGTAATAGGCTGCCATCCAGCGCCAAAGTTCAAGCTGACCTGTAGTACTCCATTGGCCCTGATAAATGATTTGCTTAATGGGTTTAACCTCGTGCTGAGTGTTTTTTTCCACACCGCTTAGACTCAGCACAAGCCCTGCATACTCCTTGCGCCTTCCCAACGGAACTAAGACAATAGAACCTTCGCCAATCCTGTCTTCTAACGAGATAGGAACAGCATAGGACAAGGCAGTACCCAACGGCAAGGGTAGCAAAACTTCAGCGACCACTGAGCCTACATTTTTATCCGCATGAGTAATATCGAGCAAGTTCATTATTGACTACAGCAATTTTGTGCATTTCTACTTTGAATAGAACACAGGGTAAGTTACCTTTGAGCAACATTAAAAATAACATCGTCAGAAATTATGGCAAATCACGGCAAAATTATCTCTATTATCGGCCCAGTAGTCGACGTTCGATTCGAAGGATCAGACAATGCCCTACCTAAAATTCTCAATGCACTAGAAGTTATCAAAAGTGGCGACGAAAAAGTCATTCTTGAATGTCAGCAGCATCTTGGAGAAGATAGTGTTCGCTGTATAGCCATGGACGCCACTGAAGGACTGACACGAGGTATGGAAGTTGCCGATACGGGAGCACCTATCAAGATGCCAAAAGGAGAAGCCATTCGAGGCCGTCTCTTTAATGTGGTGGGTGATGTAATTGATGGTATTGGCGAACCACTTGATAAAAAAGATGGGATGCCTATCCACCGAAAGCCGCCTAAATACGAGGATCTTTCGACGGAGTCTGAAGTACTTTATACAGGAATCAAAGTCATTGACCTCATCGAGCCTTATTCAAAGGGAGGTAAGATTGGTCTCTTTGGAGGAGCTGGTGTAGGTAAGACCGTTTTGATTATGGAATTGATCAACAACATTGCAAAGGCTCACTCAGGACTATCTGTTTTCGCAGGAGTTGGAGAACGAACGCGTGAAGGGAACGATCTCTTACGAGAAATGATTGAATCAGGCGTTATTCGATATGGAAAAGAATTTGAAAAGTCACTCCACGAAGGAGGTTGGGACGTCAGCAAAGTAGATATGGACGAATTAGCTAAGTCTCAAGCCACCCTCGTATTTGGCCAGATGAATGAGCCTCCAGGAGCACGTGCTCGTGTTGCCCTCTCAGGACTCTCAGTAGCTGAGCACTTCCGTGATGGAGATGAAGGAGATGCTGGAGGACGTGATATCCTATTCTTCGTAGATAATATCTTCCGTTTCACACAGGCGGGATCTGAGGTGTCGGCCCTTCTTGGACGTATGCCTTCAGCGGTTGGATATCAGCCAACGCTTGCCACAGAGATGGGACTAATGCAGGAGCGAATTACCTCTACAAAACGAGGTTCGATTACGTCTGTGCAAGCGGTCTATGTGCCTGCGGATGACTTGACGGATCCAGCACCTGCAACGACATTTGCACACCTTGATGCAACCACTGTATTGAGTCGTAAACTCGCTTCTTTGGGTATTTATCCAGCGGTTGATCCATTGGATTCTACCTCAAGAATTTTGGAACGTTCTATTGTAGGCGACGAGCACTATGACTGTGCGCAACGCGTGAAAGCGATCCTTCAGCGATACAAAGAGCTTCAAGATATTATTGCCATTCTTGGTATGGATGAATTAAGCGAAGAAGATAAACTATCTGTTTTCAGAGCGCGAAAAGTGCAGCGATTCCTTTCTCAGCCTTTCCATGTAGCCGAGCAGTTCACAGGAATGCAAGGAGTCCTTGTAGACATCAAGGATACCATCAAAGGGTTCAACATGATTATGGATGGTGAGCTTGACCACATTCCTGAAGCAGCCTTTAACTTAAAGGGAACCATCGAAGAGGCTATTGAGGCTGGCGAGCAGATGTTAGCAGAAACTGCAAATGCCTAAACCATGACGGTTCGTATCATGACACCAGAATCCGTGCTTTTTGAGGGAAGTGCCGAAGGCGTTAAGCTCCCTGGAACGAGCGGGTCGTTTGAGATTCTAAACAATCACGCAGCGATAATGGCTTCGTTGGAAAAAGGTTCAATTCGTGTGAAACACGACGGCAAAGACACAAGCTTTGATATTCAAGATGGTTTTGTGGAATGTCTCAACAACCACATCAACATTGCGGTAACGCTTTAATGAAGGCTTTTGGAAAGGCTTACAGCTTTTAATAAGAAGGCTCTTGAGGCTTATTGCCTAGCACATCATCTATAGCTTCCATAAGCTCGTGTGTCAGTCGAGGAAGTATTTCTAAGGATTGAATGTTCTCTTGCAACTGATTAAGGTTACTTGCTCCTAATATCACCGTCGAAACATTTGGGTTTTTAAGGCACCATGCAATAGAAAGTTGTGTAAGAGACAACTCCCTTTCTTGAGCTAAGGCATGCAATTTTACCACTTTTGCCATTTTGTCTTCATCGCCAAGCGTTCGTTCGCGAAGCCAGTCAAAGCCCTCCTGATCCAGGCGACTGCCCTTAGGCACTTGATCTATGTATTTCCCGGTAAGTAGACCGGACGCTAAAGGAGACCAGATGGTAGTCCCTAAGCCAAATCGTCGGTAGATTGGCAGATAATCTAATTCTACTTTACCTCGATTAAACATGTTGTACTCTGGTTGTTCCATGGTAGGACCAATCAAATTATACCGTTCTGCCACATAGTGAGCTTCTGTAATCTGTTGACTGGTCCACTCAGAAGTTCCCCAATACAAAATCTTTCCTTGTTGTATCAGATTATGCATTGTCCAAACGGTTTCATCAATAGGCGTATGAATATCTGGCCTGTGGCAAAAGAAAAGATCGAGATAATCGACTTGTAAACGGCGTAATGCAGCATCACAGGCTTCAACCACATGCTTGCGCATTAGCCCTTTGTGATTGGGCCATGCCATCGATTCAGGATCCTTCCCGCCCCAAAACACCTTACTTGATACAACATAAGTTGAGCGATCCCAGGATACTTCTTTTAAAATTTGGCCCATTACCTCCTCTGATTTGCCTCTTGCATAGACTTCCGCATTATCAAAAAAGTTTATACCATGGTCGTAAGCATAGACCATTAACCCTTTGGCCATTTTAGCATCTATAAATTTTCCAAAATTGAGCCAACTCCCTAAAGACAGAGCACTTACTTGAAGTCCTGATTTTCCTAATCTTCTATATTCCATAGCACAAATGACCCGTTGTTGTTAACTAAAGGTACGTTTTGATTGTCAAGACTTCTCTCGCTTTTTGGTTTTAGCCTAAGTATTGACGATTTTTACATCATGGCACAGCTACGAACATTTCCAGCCCAACTCACCGACAAGACCTATGAAGTCAAAACCAACCCAAACCGTTTTGACTCTTTCTGGTTAAAAAGAATGCGAGACCCTAGAGATCTCCCATTTATTTACCTCACCATGAAGCTCCTTGCCATTGTATTGCCTTGCGTAGTAATTATGTATGCTTTCTCTCATATACAATGGCTCTTTTGGCCAACTGCTGGGATATACACGTTGTTAATCACGATGAAAAATAAGAGCCCCTTCGGCCTTATGCTCCATTGCACAAGTCATAGACCTTGGTTCAAAACAGATTATAAAGTCTGGAATAAATTTTTGCCGTGGATTTTAGGACCCTTTATGGGACAAAGCCCTGAAACCTACTTTGCACACCATATTGCTATGCACCACCTTGAAGGAAATCTTCCTGATGATGATAGTACAACCATGCCCTTCAAGCGCGATAGCGGACGCGATTTTGCCAAATACTTGTTTAGCTTTCTTCTATTTGGCGTAGTTCGCTTGGTAATCTACTTTAATAAGATTGGTGAGAGTCGTAGAAAAATAAGAAACCAAGCCATACTTGGAGAGCTCCTTTACCTTGGTTCTGTAGTAGGGCTATGCTTTGTGAATTTCTGGGCAACGCTTTTTGTCTTTATCCTGCCCTTTGTTACGACGCGTATTACCATGATGCTCGGAAACTGGGCGCAACATGCCTTTGTTGATCCAGAAGACCCAGGGAATGAGTACAAAAACAGTGTGACCTGTATAAACCACCAATACAATCACAACTGCTGGAACGATGGATACCATATTAGTCATCACGTGAAACCCAATCTGCACTGGACAGAGCATCCAAACCACTTGTTAGATAACCGCGCCACCTACGCAAAACATCAAGCCATGGTCTTTGAGGGTATCGAGTTTGGAGGGGTTTGGTTCAATTTGATGCGCAAGAACTATGAAAAGCTTGCAGACCATTTAGTAAACATCGATGGAGCCTTTGCAAGCCGAGAAGAGGCAATTGCTGTTATGAAAAGACGAACGGCTAAGATCGTTGGATGGCAGCAGGAAGTTGGGATGGCTCAATAACCGCCCGTCAAGGCATAGCCTAAAATATTAGCCCCCATTTTTAGCGCTTTTTGACGGAGTTCTTCACTATCTCCGTGCACATCAGCATCTTCCCACCCGTCACCAAGATCAGCCTCATAGGTATACAATAACACCAACTCACCCTCAACAAAAATTCCAAGGGCCTCTGCGGGCTTTCCATCGTGCTCATGGATTTTAGGTAAGCCTTCAGGAAAAGAATAAAATGTGGTATAAATCGGGTGATTTACTGGAATAGGTTTCAGAACCTTATCAGGGTAGAGCTGTTGAATCTCTCGCCGCACAAAAGGATCCATTCCATAGTTATCGTCAATATGTAAGAAGCCTCCGTGGTTGAGATAGGTCCGTAAGTTTTCTCTCTCTTGAGCAGAAAAAGTCACATTTCCGTGACCTGTCATATGAATGAATGGAAAATTGAAAATTGCCTGATCACCCGGATTGATTTCAGCAATGGTCTGATCAATATTGGTATTAAGCTCTTGATTGCAAAAGGCAACTAAATTGGGCAAGGCACTGGGATTAGCATACCAATCTCCTCCCCCATTATAGGTTAATAACGCAATTGAAAAAGAGGATTGGGCACACAAGGACTGTGAACCGAAGGGCAGCAAGCCTAGACACAAACCCATCATCCATAAAACCTTTGATGCTCTTTTCATGACAGCTTGGAAAATACATTGATTTGTTGGACAAAAGCAAGCGATGCTGACTCCGCTCGAAGACGGTTTGGCCCCAAAGACACCCATGAAAACCCGTTATCTGATGCCAGCTTTGCTTCATCCTTTGTAAATCCACCCTCTGGGCCAACAATAGCAGTAATCTTTTTGGCGTCCGATAGCGCAGGCCAAGTGCTTTGAAAAGACTTTTTTCGCTCAGGCGTGTAGGCCATAAGCCGAATAGATTCTGAATCACTTTTCACAAAGGATTCAAAGGATTGAATGGGATATATCTCAGGACAATAGCATTGAAGAGACTGCTTCATGGCGCTAAGTGCCACTGACTCAAGCCTCTTTGCATTAAACTGACTTCGAATACAATGGGCGCTAAGCAAAGGTTGAAATGCTCTCACACCAAACTCGGTTGCCTTTTCAACCATCCATTCCATTCTCGAAGGTTGCTTTAATACTGAAAAAGCTAAGGTCACTTGGGGCTCTATCCGAGGCACTTTTGTGACTGCTTTAGGTTCAAGGGCTAGCTGTTGCTTTCCAACCTTATGAATCGTGGCTTGGGCAATGTTGCCCTTTCCATCGGTTAGAAAAATCGAATCCCCCTCTTGTTTACGCAGGACTTTGGTAATATGCTTTACTTCTTGACCTTCGATTACACACTCGTTGGAGCTTAAATCACTTGTATAAAATAAAGCATTTACTCCTTCGAGCATTGTATTGGATTCAATTTATTTCACCCTGGGTGCTGCCGCACAAATTTCATCAGAGCAAGCCGCTTGAAACTGCTTAAAGTTGCTTTCAAACGCTTTGATCAAACGATTAGCTGTCTTGGCATACTCCTCTTTAGAGGTCCAGGTATTAATAGGGTTTAAGATATTAGCAGGAACTTCACCAGCAGCCATGGGTATTTCCATGTCGAAAAATTCATCGATCATAAACTCTCCACTATCCAGGGATCCATCTAACGCTTGACTAATCAAACTTCGTGTATAAGGCAAAGACATTCGTTTCCCCACACCATACACTCCACCACTTAGTCCAGTATTTACCAGCCAAACTCTTGCACCTGATTCCTCAATCTTTTGACCCAACATCTTGGAATATTTGAAGGGATGAAGCGGCAAGAAAGGAGCTCCGTAGCATGCACTAAAGGCTGTTTGAGGTTCAGTTACACCTGCCTCAGTACCCGCAACTTTCGATGTAAATCCTGAAATGAAATGATACATCGCCTGAGGCACAGACAAACGGCTTATGGGAGGTAAAACGCCAAATGCATCATAGGTAAGGAAGAATATATTTTTTGGAATTCCACCCATTGATGGCTCCGCAATGTTATTAATGTGATCAATAGGATAAGAAACTCGTGTATTCTGAGTTATCGAGCCATCGGCATAGTCTACAGCCTTGTTGTTATCCTTAAAGACAATGTTCTCGAGAATAGCACCTGGCTTTATCGCATTAAAAATATCAGGCTCCTTTTCCTCACTTAAATCAATGACTTTAGCATAACATCCTCCTTCGAAATTAAATACACCCGATGCCGTCCAACCATGTTCGTCATCGCCTATCAATGCACGATCAGGGTCCGCGGACAGCGTAGTCTTACCCGTGCCACTGAGTCCAAAGAATAAAGCCGTGTCACCATCATTACCCATATTGGCAGAACAGTGCATAGCAAGAACTTTGTCATATTCAGGCAGCGTATAGTTCAACACGGAAAAGATTCCTTTTTTTATCTCTCCTGTATATGCCGACCCACCGACAAGAATCGTTTTCTCAGCAAAATTGATGATCGAGAAATTACTGTCTTTCGTACCATCAACCGCTGGGTCAGCCTCAAAACCCGGCGCACAGATAACGTGCCACTCAGGACTAAATGCGGATAACTCTGCATCCGTTGGCCTTAAAAACATATTGTAAGCAAACATGTTGGACCACGGATATTCAGTAATCACCCGTACAGCAAGACGATAGTCTTTGTCTGCACCCGCAAAAGCATCACGAGTAAAGATGTTTTTTGCATTGAGATAGGCAATCATTTTTTGCTTCAGTCCTGTAAAGTATTTAGGTTCAATCGGCTGATTGATAGCGTTCCAGTCTACTGTTTCTCGAGTAATATCATCGTGTACAATAAATCGATCTTTAGGGGAGCGCCCTGTGAAACGACCGGTCATGACGACAAGTGCTCCGTTGTCTGCGACTTCACAGCCATAAGACTGAACAGAAATCTCTGCCAATTCTTCAGGACTGGCATTGCATAGGTTGTGTGTTGGATGTAGATTCAAATATCCTAAATCAATGAGGCTATCTGTTGAAAGTGAATTTGACATACCATAATTTTACCTCGTCGAAAATACCACATATAAGAGGGCTTTTTTACATTTATTAACGAATTTCTCCACCGTTTAATGTATTCTGTACAATGCTAAAAATTCAATCCATTGCCAATGCCTTAGAACAATGGGCACCCCCTTCGCTAGCGCTGAGCTATGACAACTGCGGTTTACTCGTAGGGGACTCTAATCAAAGGGTAGAGAAGGCTATTGTCTCCCTCGATGTTACTGAAGCAGTTGTTCAAGAAGCAATAGATAAACAAGCTAACCTGATTATAGCCCACCACCCTATCATTTTCAAAGGATTACGATCAATACAACCAACGACTGACAGTCAACGTGCTATTATTCTTGCTATCAAACATGATATTGCGATTTATTCGATTCATACCAATTTAGATCGCGTAGATGACGGGGTCAATAAAGCGCTCGCCGATCGGCTTAACCTTACCAACCGTTCCATCTTAGAAGAAGCGTCCAACCTGTATAAGTTAGTCACCTTTGTTCCAACCAAAGACCTCCCAGAAGTTCGAAATGCCTTGTTTGCCATCGGAGCTGGAAACATTGGAGAATATGAAAAAACAAGCTTCATTTCGTCGGGCGTTGGAAGTTTTCAAGGAAGCGCATCGTCTAACCCTAGTATCGGAAAAGCCGGTGAGTTTACCGAAGTGGAGGAAGAGAAACTTGAAGTCCTGCTAACCGACACATTGCTTTCCTCTGCTCTTAAAACCCTGCACGAACATCATCCATACGAAGAAGTAGCCTACGATGTTGTATCGCTCAAAAACCAAAACCAAAACCATGGTAGTGGGATGATTGGCGAGTTACGAGAACCGCTTTCCTCAGATGATTTCATTCAATACCTTAAAAAACAGCTAGGCTTGCAACTTGTTAGGCATAGCCATCCCATAAACAATAAAATTAAGCGAGTGGCAATCTGCGGTGGAGCTGGCTTTGATCTTTTGAAGCATGCTAGACAAAAAGGTGCTGATGCTTTCGTGACGGCTGACTTAAAGTACCATGACTTTTTTGACGCAGATAGCACCTTGCTTTTGTGTGATATTGGGCATTATGAGAGCGAGCATTGGGTAATCCAAGAAATAAAAGACTATTTAACGCGGAATTTTGCTAATTTTGCCGTCCTTTCAACAACGGTTAATACTAATCCAGTACATTATTCTATATCTATAAAAGATGGCAAAGGCAAAAAAGACTAAACAGCAAAGTACATCAGAAAAGCTTCGTTCATTGTATGAAATGCAAGCAATTGATAAAGAGTACGATCGAATTCAGCGGCTCAAGGGAGAGCTTCCTTTAGAAGTTGAAGATTTAGAAGATGAAATTGCAGGAATCGAAAATCGAATTACCCGCACCAATGAAGAATTCTCTGAATTGGAAACAGAACTCAACGCGAGAAAAGCAAGTATCGACGCATCCAATGACCTCATCAATAAGTATGAGAAACAAATGGATAATGTCAAAAACAATCGCGAATATGAAGCCCTAACGAAAGAGGTTAGCATCCAAAAACTAGAGATTCAGCTCGCAGAAAAGAAAATTCGCGAGTCCTCCGAGTTATTGGAAAGTCGAAAAGAAAGTTTCGGAGAAATCGAGGAATTGTTAGCGTCCAAGAAGGAAGAGTTGGATAAGAAAATCAAGGAGTTAGAGACGATTACCAAAGAAACTGAAAAAGAAGAAAAAGCATTGGCTAAGCAGCGAGATGCAGCAAAAGCCAATGTCGAAGATCGACTCATGAAGGCGTACGAACGCATTCGTTCTTCTTACAAAAATGGCCTAGCGGTTGTTTCGGTTGAACGAGAAAGTTGTGGTGGTTGCTTTGCTAAAATCCCACCTCAAATTCAGATTGACATTGACGCTGAAAAACGCGTAACAACTTGCGAACATTGTGGTCGCATTTTAACTCCGGACTACGGAAAGCTCGCGGAAGCCAAGTAACGTATCAATCCCGTTTAGTTTGCACTGGGTAGAAGGCAATAAGAGTTTAAAGGATAAGAACACCTTTGGCTTTGATGTCTCTTCACGATATTATTATGCCCTAAGAGATGCTTGGTATATCAAAGATCTCAGCGATGTTATCTCTATTTCAAATCAATTTATGGTCCTTGGTGGTGGGAGTAATGTGGTCTTTACTCAGCAGTATAATGGCGTAATCATCCATAATCAACTTCCAGGGGTTGGGGTTGAAAAGGAAACTGATCGCCACGTATGGGTTCGAGTTGGAGGAGGGGTCAATTGGCACAGCTTCGTGATGCATTGCCTCGAACAAGGATGGGGAGGCGTAGAAAACCTGGCACTAATTCCTGGAAATGTAGGTGCTGCTCCGATTCAAAACATCGGAGCCTATGGCGTTGAGTGTAAAGATGTCATGGTATCATTAAAGGCGCACGACTTGCTAGACAACAAGAGCCTCATATTGGATAATGAAGATTGCCTATTTGGTTACCGGGATAGCATTTTCAAAAATGAGCTAAAGGGACGCACCCTTATCCACGAAGTAACCTTTAAGTTGACAAAAAATGATCATATCATCAATGCTTCCTATGGTGGCATTCTGAACCATCTAGATTCCAAAAACGTTAGTCAGCCCTCCATTCAGGATATCGCTCAAGCCGTCATTGAAATTCGTCAAGCCAAGCTTCCTGACCCAGATAAAATTGGTAATGCGGGAAGTTTTTTTAAAAATCCCGTAATCCCAAAAGCACAGTTTACTAAACTCAAAGGACGCTATCCAGATATCCCTGGTTATGAAGTAGCTCAAACGGACAACATAAAGGTTCCTGCGGGTTGGTTGATCGATCGCGCAGGTTGGAAGGGTAAGACCCATGGAAAGGTGGGTGTCTACAAAAACCAAGCATTAGTTCTTGTAAATCATGGCGAGGGCGATGGGCAAGAAATTCTTTCTCTGTCAAGCGCCATCATGGAAGACATTGACAACCAATACGGCATTCAACTAGAACGCGAGGTTAACATCATTTGATCTGCTATTGTAAGCGCATGCTAAGCGTTACTCCAACATAATGCCGAGTAAGTTCTGATATGACTTGAGGCGACGCCTCTCCTAAGTTTTCATAAGGCATATCCCGTTGATTTTGTCGGTTTTGCACGTAGGAAAAATCTAAGGCCATATTCTTTCCAACAACACCAAACCCACCAGAGATACCATGCTTCCAAAACAAGCCATTGATTTCTTCACTAGCTAAAGGGGATGATGTAGCGTGTGCTCCTGCACGAAATCTCAAAGGACCAGGAGCAAGTTCAACACCCAATCGTACATTATGCGTATTGCGATACGTTTCAGCAATATCCTTGTTGATCTCACGGCCCAATTCACCAAAACCACTCCCAAAGAAATACCGTGCCTCATTAAGACCAGTCCACTCATATTGCATTGACAAAAACCCTACACGGTCAATCACAAAGCCTAAGCCAACATTGGCCCTCCATGGCATACGCATGGAATACTCATAAACACCTCGAGGAGAGGCCTCCTCACAAGGAAGACAAAACCCACTAGTCGGGGTCACAGGCGTATCAACATAGGACGTAATCTTCGCATTATAGTTTTCTGTGATAAACATTCTTGTCGGCGAGTGAACTGCCGCCGCAAAGCGAACGCCATCAACAGGCTTTAAGACAATTCCAAACTTTGCATTTATTCCAAAGCCTTCATTTTGCACCCTTGTCCGCTGTTCACTTCGGTAAAATCCACGATCGGTTGAAGACCCTTCTTCTTCATTAAAGATTAGGCGATTCTTATGGTTCATAAACGGAATACCAACAGAAAAACCAACGTGGACTCGATCAGACAGATAGCTTCTTCCCAGACTCATGGCCGCCTCGTAAAATCCTCCACGACTTTCATAACGACCATTTTGATATACTGAGTCGGAAGCCGGTGCCTGATAGCTATTACTCGTAGAATCCCAGTTTACAAGCCAGCCCAAATAGGCATTAGTCACCTCAAATGGCGCATTACTGTCGTTGATGCCATCGGGTGGAAGGCCAAGCGAATTGGTGATTTCCGTCGCAGTAACCGCATGGGAAGCTGCCATGCTATTCATGGTATTGAATCCAGAAAATGTCAATGATTGATTATAGTCCGCCAGTCGATTAAGCGTTAGGCCAACAGACCACCGATGACTCCCTTCAGTTGTAACCCCAAAACCTATGGCATTAAAGGTAGGAACGCCTAAGCGGTCAGAAACAGCCGTTGAATTTATGTAGGAAGAATTGCTCTGCTGAACCATTCCCCCAGCAGTAAAACTAAACTGTGACGATTTGATAAGTGCAATACCAGCGGGATTATCCGTAACACTCGATAAATCTGGCCCGATGGCTGAGAATGCTCCGCTTACTCCACTATACCGCGCACCTCTAAAGTGGGGATTTAAGTCTGTCATTTGAAGCATTTGACGAGAGTACAATTGGCTCCAAACATTAAGGACAGATAAAGAAAATACCAAGGTTAAAATTCCAATTTTGCGCATAATTAAGTTTGTTTAGCTATCTATTATCGTCCACCTCCCCGACTACGTGGATTGCTTCCACCACCCCCATTTGATCGATTGCTTCCACCACTGTTATTTGAGCGGCCACCATTGCCAAAATGGCCCCCTCCTCCATTCGATCGATTGATTTTGTTTTGATTTGAGGACTTGTTTCCTGATGAGCTGTTTCCTGATGAGGAACGGCGAGAATTAGAGAAGGTACCATTGCCTTGTGACGATTGCCCGCGTTGATTGCCCTGAACATTGGAACCATTTTCAGTTTTATTTCCTCGAGACGATTGATTACTATTGTTTTCCTGGAAGGCGCTGTTATTATGAGATCTATCGGAATTGTTGAAGCCAGATCCTACACTTTCAGTTCTTCGATTAGTCTGTATGCTTTCATGAGACTGAAAAGTACCCTGATAAGTGCCCTGTTGATTTATTCCCTGACTTGACACATTATTACCACCTTTTGATATTGTGTTAATATCTGAAGATCTGTTATCAAGCGAATTATGACTTGCTGAACCCGAAGTATTCAGGGACTGATTGTTTTGACGGGTAGTACCATCATTTACAGAGGTAGATCCCATTTTATTGCCATTTGCTTGACTAGCCCTACTTCCCGATGTTGAAGAAAGTGAAAGGCCTTGTGCACGCATACGTGGGTTATCAAAACCGTCCTCTTGCATTACAAAGGACTTGTTTTTAGTTCGATTACCATAGGATTTTCCTCCCAAGCGAGGACCGTAATGTACATTTCCTGCGTCAGCATACCAATCATTATAGTTGAATCCATAACCTGAACAGAAGGGGTTATTGTAGGCCCAATATTGGTGGCCGTACCAGTTTGTATACCCCCCAAACCATGTATTGTTCCAACCCAATCCACCGTAGCCCCAAGAGGTATGCCATGGATTGACCATAGATGGCCAAGGATTTACCCAGCCGTAATAGGTGGTTACGCTGTATGTAGGACCAAAACCTCCACCCCACCATGCGTTATTCCAACCTGCATTCCATCCCCACCGACGGGGTCTCCAAGGTGAAGCATTCACATATATGTTTACACCCCAATCCCAGAGATTGTAGGTGTAGTAAAATCCGTTAGTGTAACGAAAGTCATAATAGGTAGTGCCATAGATTGGCTGATAAAAGCGATTGATGTTACGCGAATACCTGAAATCATAGTCGTCATACATCCAATACTCATCGTTGTAGAAATCAATATCTGAGTATATAGTGGCATCGTGAATTGAGGCATTATAACTTTCGTCGGAAGAAGTGTAGCTAACTGCTTCCTCCTCTTCATAATCCCACGGAGAAGAAGAATACACATCATCGAACTGGGCCCATAAAGTCGTTCCAAGAACCATCAGAAAAAGAAATACTACATTTCGCATAGCGCAAGCGTTGAATTATCAATACATTTATCGCAAAGACTAGTTACAAAGAGTATACCAAAAATGAGTAAAGGGATTTCAACACGGGAAGCAAACTATGCCCAATGGTATAATGACATAGTGATCAAAGCCGATATGGCCGAGCATTCAGATGTGCGGGGATGTATGGTTATAAAGCCCTATGGCTTTGCTATTTGGGAGGCTATGAAAGCAGACTTAGACCAACGATTTAAGGATACCGGGCACGTAAATGCATACTTTCCTCTTTTCATTCCTAAGAGCTATCTCTCCAAGGAAGCAGATCATGTAGAAGGCTTTGCCAAAGAGTGCGCAGTAGTTACTCATTATCGCTTAAAAAATGATCCAGATGGCGGAGTTGTCGTAGATCCTGAGGCAAAACTCGAAGAAGAGCTCATCGTAAGACCTACCTCTGAAACTATCATTTGGAATTCTTACCGAAACTGGATTCAATCCTACAGGGACCTACCTATACTTATCAATCAATGGGCGAACGTTGTACGCTGGGAAATGCGGACTAGGCTCTTCTTGCGCACTGCTGAGTTTTTATGGCAAGAAGGTCACACAGCGCATTCCACTCGAGAAGAGGCGATCCAAGAAACAGAAACGATGCTAGGAGTGTATGCTGATTTTGTAAAAGAAGTGTTGGCCATCCCAGTTATCCAGGGAGTCAAAACAAAAAATGAGCGATTCGCAGGAGCAGAAGAAACGTATTGTATTGAAGCATTAATGCAAGACGGCCGAGCGCTTCAAGCGGGAACTTCACACTTTTTGGGGCAAAATTTCGCTAAAGCATTTGACGTGAAGTTTCTCAATAAAGAAGGTGAATCAGATTATGTATGGGCCACTTCTTGGGGAGTATCTACGCGATTAATGGGAGCCTTGATTATGAGCCATTCCGATGATAAGGGCCTTGTACTTCCACCTAAAGTGGCCCCTTACCAAGTAGTGATTGTTCCCTTTATGACAAAGGATAAAGATGTCCAAAAGGCACTCATTGAAACAGCGGATACCATTGCAACTGATTTAAAAGAACTTGGTATTCGAGTAAAAGTCGATGTAGATGAAACCAAAAGACCTGGCTTCAAATTTGCTCAATATGAACTACAAGGTTATCCAATACGTGTTGTTATTGGGCCTCGGGATTTGGAAAATAAACAGGTTGAAGTCATGCGCCGAGACCTCGGGGAAAAGGAGAGTTATTCGCTTGATGGGCTTTCTGAAAACCTTGAGGCTATGCTTCATGCCATGCAAGATGCTTTATACGCACGCCGAAAAACAGAGCTTGAAGAATCGATAAAAACCGCAAGCACGTATGAGGAGTTCAAGTCTAAGATTGCTGAAGGGGGATTTGTAGAGGCATGGTGGAATGGAGAAGACAGCACCGAAGAGATGATTCGAAAAGACACTAAAGCTACTGCACGATGCATTCGTCTTGAAGACAATAATGCCGACCCAAGCGGTCAACAATGTTTATTTACTGGAGAAGCTGCTGTAGAAAAAGTACTTTTTGCTAAAGCCTATTAAGCTTAAATTCGAATAAATGAAATCAATTAAAATTCTTATTGCATTGCTCATTCTCAATACAGTGAGTATACCTTATAACATAGCTACAGCACAAGACAACTGCCATTGTGTAGATCGAATCGCCAGCTTGGCCATTGATAATGCAGAAGGCACTTTGTCCGATGATGAAGTAGATCAGATCCTTCTTAATGAGTGTCCAAGTTTGTATCAACTCTTTGATTCGGATGAAACTGAGGGTATCCAAAGTTTGACTACCTACCTACAAGCTTGTCCAAAAAAGACAAACCAAAGTCTTATGCGCTTAGAAGCTAGTGGGCTATTGCAATTTTCAAATCGAGATGCAGATAAGGTATGTTATGCTCTAGATGACTTAGACCGAATTATTAACGAGATGATGTCCGGTGTACTCAATGAGTCAGATGCTGAAAACCAACTCAGCCGACACATGAATGTTTTTGATAAAATGGAATCGGCTGAAGATATCGATGGTATCTACCTAATGTATTCTTGCCCTGCTACGTGGCAAAAGTTTATGAAGTATGCTGATTTGCTAAAGCAATAAATCAGTACCCATACGCTCCCACCGCTCAATTACAAATGAATAGGCGTGTTTGTCGTCTGATTCGTGCTCATAAACTACTTTCATAGACCAGTTTTTTTCCTTCCACATTGGGAAGAATACAGTCGCTTGATCAAAACGGCCGTTGACCCTAGTTAACAACATAGTTTGTGCAATGGAAAGTCCATGATCGTATAACTGCCCACCTCCAATAATAAAGGCAGGTTTTTCTTGGCTACGGACATAGTCATGAATAGCGTCCCACGAGTGGAGCGCTGTAACCCCCTCCATACTCCATGATTTCTGTCGGGTAAGCACTATATTTTCTCGTCCAGGAAGTGGCCGAAAACTAGGAGGTAAACTCTCAAAAGTTTTACGTCCCATTATGACAAGACCACCAAGCGTCGCTTTTTTGAAAAATTTTAAATCTTCTGGCAATCTCCATAACAAGTCGTTGCCATCGCCTAATTCATTGTTTTGGCCAAGTGCCGCGACAAGGGTATACGTTGGAATTGACATCATCTTAGAAAATTTTAGACGGCAATAGGCGCCTTAATGGGTGGATGAGGATTATAGTTTTCTATAACAATATCATCATAGGTAAACGCAAACAAATCGGTAACGGAAGCATTTAACGTTAGCCTTGGCAAAGGGCGAAAGTCACGACCTAACTGCTCCTTCGCTTGATCAATATGATTACTGTACAAATGAGCATCACCGATTGTATGGACAAAGTCCCCTACGCCCAAGCCACAAACCTGAGCAATCATGTGGGTTAACAGAGCATAGCTCGCAATATTGAAAGGAACTCCTAGAAATACATCCGCACTACGTTGATAAAGCTGACAAGACAGTTTGTTGTTGGCCACGTAGAATTGAAACAGCGTATGACATGGAGGAAGACCGGCCTTAGCCATTTCATCGATCTCAGGTGGATTCCAAGCAGACACGATGATCCGTCGAGAATTAGGAGTGTTTTGAATCATATCTAAAGCCTTGGACAGTTGATCAACCCCTTCAAAATTGCGCCACTGCCTTCCATAGACAGGACCTAATTCTCCCCACTTTTGCGCAAAATCATCATCCGTTTTTATTCGTTCGACAAATCCTTTTAGCTCTTCCTTCCATGCTTGACCGTGCTTAGGTAGTGAATCGGCCTGCCCTTGTTGAATGAGATAGTTTTGAAAAGGCCACTCATTCCAAATATTGACCCCATTGCGCACGAGATAGGAAATATTGGTATCTCCCGCTATAAACCACAACAATTCGTGAATAATACCCTTCATATATACCTTTTTAGTAGTCATTAAAGGGAATCCCGCCGAAAGATCATAGCGTGATTGATGGCCAAAGACACTTTTAGTCCCTGTGCCCGTGCGGTCACCTTTGACCACTCCTTGGTCTAAAATTAGGCGAAGTAAGGCATGATATTGTTCCATCAACGTGACATTTTATTCGAGATTATTTTGATAACAAAATCAGAAATCGATTGTTATGTAAAAGTGATTAATCCTATTCTACAACCACGAGTCCCGGCCTAATGTTTATCCACAAGTATCGAGCCTCTATTATTGGCGTTTTTTGCGCTTTGTTAGTTTTTGCCGTGTATTTTTCTTTACCGCAAAATCTAAGCTTTAATTTTGACTTTAAGCGCTTTTTCCCAAAAGACGACTCCTCCGTAAAAGCTTTTGAAACCTACAGGGAAACATTTGGATCAGATGACGATTTTCTCTTTGTAGCCCTTGAGTCGAAAGAGGGAAAAATTTTAAGAAAAACGCAGTTAGCCACACTTGATACGATTACTGCGCAGCTATCTGATATTCCCAATGTGCGGAATGTACAAAGTATCACATCCTTTCAAGATATACTCTTTTTAAAGCAAGTAGTCGGCTTCATGCCGAATACCAATCAACCTGCAAAATTGAGTCCTGTAGCGATTCCTCTGTTGCGATTGGACTCGAGTTTTACAAACGATGTAGAACGGATTAAAAAAGACCCGAGACTTTATGGAAGACTCCTAGGGAATGACTCCACGAGTGCAGCGATCATTTTGTTCGTGGATTCAATGGGCTTTGACACGTCTGTAGCATTTATGGACGAAGTACACCAAATCATAAGCACTCAATGGGGAGGCGACCATCACTACGTAGGACGGGCCAACTTCGAAAGAGAGGGCAAGCGAATAGCTATCGTAGAGTTTGTAAAGACCTCGCTACTTTCCATAGCATTAGTTATTGCGGCATTCATTGTCTTTTTTAAAAATCCAACGTCCATTGGATTTTCCCTGATCACCATGCTTGTTGCCCTTGCTTTTTTTACGGGAATGCTTGGACTCTTTCAAGTTGACATAGACCCCATAAGTGCCCTATATCCTGTGATCATACTCATAGTCGGTGTGTCCGATGTAATTCACATTACCTCAAAATATATTACCGAAGTCAAATCAGGCAAGTCGAAAGGAGAGGCCATTCAATCTACTTTGCGAAGCATTGGTTTGGCAACCTTTCTTACCTCAGCAACTACCGCTATTGGATTTTGTTCTTTGTTTACTTCCAAAGTAGTGCCTATTCGAATCTTTGGTCTTGCCGCTGCTGCAGGAATCATGATTACCTTTTTAGTGGTCATTTTTCTAACCCTAGCACTCTTCACATACATTCCTCCAACCAAACTCAAGAATCTGGACTTTGGCGACTCATTCTTTACAGAACAACTCAAAAAGCTCTATCACTTTACCTTAAGAAAAAGTCGAGCCATTACTATTGGCTTTATTGGTTTCTTGGCCGTATGCTTCTGGGGGATATCTACAATAAATACAGACTTAGATATTGCAACAGGTCTCCCTAGAGGAGAAAAGTTAACCGATGATTTTTACTTTTTTGAGGAGCATTATAGCGGTTTTCGACCCTATGAAATTCTCTTAGAAGCTCAGGGCGATTACTCGCTTGACGACTATGAAATCCTCGTCATGATAAACAGCATTGTAGAGGCGATGCACAAGGAAGAGGACCTCTCCACCACCCTGTCCATTCTCGATGTATACAAGCAATTTAACTACGGTAAAAACCTGAGGAAGAGCTTTGACGACTATGCCTTACCAGATTATATGAGTTATCGCTCATTTCAGGCTTTGAAAGCCGATCTTCCTCCTACCAGCTTTGCACGTATTGGTTTAGTAAGTGAAGACGGGAAAGTGGGGAGAATATCCTCCACAGTAAAAGATTTAGGAACTTCCGATATTGAAAAAATCAATAAACGCCTGCAACAGCATTTTGCAGAGCACATTGACCCAAGCAAGTTATCAGTTCAGATTACAGGAACAGGAACGCTAATTGACCAAAACAACGCCTACTTAAGACAAAATCTACTCTTTGGTCTTTCCGGGGCAGTATTAATCATTGGCTTGGTGATGGCTGTATTGTTTAAAAATTGGAAGTTTCTTGTGATTTCTATAATTCCCAACGTCTTCCCATTAGTCTTTGGAGCGGCCGTTATGGGAGTCTTACAAATCAGCCTTGATGCTACAACCTCCATGATCTTCGCTATATCATTTGGTATTGCCGTCGATGATACGATCCACTTCTTATCCAAACTTCGCCTCGAATTGGCCAAGACGCAGAATCTAGAAAAAGCACTTTATCATACGACTCTAGAAACAGGGCGACCCATTATTGTAACAAGTATTATTCTGTTCTTTGGTTTCCTTGTTATGCTCTTTGCCAAGGCACCAGGAATGATGTATGTTGGGTTGCTTGTTAGCTTGACCCTCTTCAGTGCAGTCTTTGCTGATTTATTTTTGATTCCTATTCTTTGTCGTTCAATCCTAAAAAAGGACTATCGATAGCTCCTATACTTCTTGAATTGCCTGCCAAAGGCCCATGTTGCCCTTTGGGTTTTTAACCAAAATCATTGGGGCCACAGGATCTAAGAGCACGAGTTCATTGGTTACGCTTCCCAAAAGAAACGAAGAAACTTTGCTCCGCCCTCTAGCAGAAATCAAGATAAGGTCAGCGCCCATCTTGCGAGATTGCGCATAAATAGTTTCTGCTGTAGACATCCCATCAACACTAAGTACATTACATGCTAACCCTAAAGCGCCGAGGTCATTTTCTTCTACAAAACGATTAAAGTCCTGCTGTCTTTGTTCTTCTAGGATGGACTTATATTCTTCCAAGGGTTTCCCCGAGTAATGATAGCCTGAAGGAACTTCGTAAAAGTGTTCACAAACAAATAAATTATGGCCCTTGTCAGCCTCGTCTAAGCCATAGGCCAAGCGAAGCGTATGCGCATTGTGCTCATTAAATTGCAGTGGAATGTAAAACTTCGTAAACTGAAAATGATCATAACCCTCTGGAATCATCCATAAGCTTGCATTCGACTTATTGGCGAGATCTTGAAGTAGCGCCGACCCCTTCAATCCAACTCGATTCATGAGAAAAATCAAATCCGCTTTATGACTTGACGCTGTTTTGAGTATCTCTTCTGAAGGAGATCCTTCGTGAACACTATAGTGAAGCTCAACACCATCTATGGTCAGGTGTTGTTCAACAAGACCATGCATGGCTTTTGTCATTTTATCCTCTAATTCCTCCTTACTATCGTCAGTTAACAAAGAAGAATAGACATGGACAAAGTGAATGGATGTAACCGGAATATAGGGTAGTACACGGTCTATATAATTCAACAGGTCTGCATCGGAAGATGTTAAGTCCAATCCAATTAATAGGCGATGAAAAGGTAGTTCTTGCATAGTTAGGTGTTTACATATTCGGTCAGGTATTGATAGGCAGGGGTAAGCTTTCCTGCTTGGGCTATGGTTGCCTGTTTAATCATCTCGTGGCTTGGGTAATCATGAGTCATCATAGCATCAAGTACATGCTCGATAAACATGGCTCCAAAATCCACGGAAGCATCTCGAGGTAGTTCATTGGGTAAATTGTCAACCGCCATGATGTCCAACCCATTGCTTGAGTAAGGAGGTAACTCAGCTAACGATTGGGGGTCCACTCCATACACAGCATCTCCAATAATCGAAGGTCTAATGGTAAGGGGAATAGACGCCTCAGGCGCTATATCACAGGTTATATCTGCTATGGTTGTCAATCGTGTTGACTTCAATAAAGTATGCGCATCCTCCTTGGTGAAAAACGAAGGTGCGCGGTTATCCCAGTAAATGCCATTGATTAAAAGATTTGTCGATTGGAGATAGGGCAATAACGTGCTTCGATAACCGCTTGGGTCTGTGTAAAAAGACGTTTGGAATCCATGTTCGTCATGAGTAAACAGGGATTCTGTAGGTAACATAACATATTGACCTTTTTGCTCACTTGATACGTAGGATGAAGGACTTACTTCCTCAAAGCCTGCAGCCTTCACAATTTCCTCTGCCCCTCGACTAACCCGTCCAGTTCCCGTTACCACAAGGCGTACCGAAGAAAAATCTATCGCGCGTATTGCCTCTAATGCCTCGGCAAGATCAAAGCATTTATGCATCGCAGGTAGTTCGCCAAGGGATAGGCGCATGGCAAGGGCACGTAAGCCGTTATAAGACCCTACGATACCGGCCCAACGACCAAAAGCGATAACCCTAGGTCCATCTTTACTTCTAAGGCATTCGTAATCAATGAGCTCGATGTTTTTTGCGAGAATAGTTTGCAGCAGTCGTCGGTTATAGGGTTGAGCCTTAATTGTGTGGGAAAAGAAAAAGTAGGTTTTATCATCGACAAGTTGATCAATGGCAACTTCTTTGACGCCTAACAAAACATCACAAGATGACACGTCATCCACTACTTCAATTCCCTCTTCTTTGTATTCATCGTCAGCAAAACATCTCGATGGAGAGGATTGAACAACAATCTTTAAAGATGGATGACGCTGCATAGCTTCTTTACATAACGAAGGAGGTAAAACCACCCGACTATCTGGAGGTGACTTTGTCTCTGCTAAAATTCCTATTGTTCGTTGTGCTTTCATTTTAGGCTTCAAATTCAAACTCATTAAATACTTCCACTAGTTGCTGGTGAACATCGCTTTTTGTCATCCCATATTGTGCTAAGGAATAATGATGTTTGCTCGTATATGTCTTGTTTCCTTTAGAGATTTCCAAAAGATCTGTCTCAACCTCCGCCGGCAAATCCAATTCCATTTGGTGGTATAAATCTAAGATAACCTGATGCGGATTTTCTTTGATAATCTGGTAATCAATTACAAAAAATCGGTTGCGAGCAAAAGAAGGTCTTATCTTCTGCATATAGGCACAATAATCAATGGCAAGTTGCGCAAAATCTCGGCACTCTTCGCTGTCATCGAGTATGTCAGGACTATGAAGCCTCCAAGGGCCAGTAAACATGCTTACCACCGAAGGCACAAACTTGTAAGGATGCCGCACAGGATAGATGACCTTGGCATCGGGAAAAGTCTCCATCAACCATTGTAATCGCCCCGTATTAAATACATTTTTCACAAGCAAGGTCTTGGAAGGATCCATTGCATAATGCATGCGCTGTAGCGAGTTTTTATAAAAAACTCTCAAGCTTTTTTGAGTGCGTTGAGGCATGGTATCTACAAAGCGTAACTCCGGAAGCTCTTTAACAAATGGGCAAGCTAGGATAAGTGCAGGACTTATCATAGTGGACACAAAAAGATTCTCGTCCTCTTCGGGCATCGTGAAACCCATAGGATGCACATCCTTCCACCCTTTGAATACCTTTCGCTCAACCCAACCTAGAATTCTATGCAACGGACCTCCAACCTTGGAATCAATCAAGGCTATTGTATCAAACAACCGAATCCAAAAAATACAAGGAAATAGCGTGTGATAAAGCAGTGGAGTGCAAAAGCGCTTATTATCAAGGTTGAATAGACGGTGCAAAAATGTTGTGCCGCTTCGTGGATTACTTATGATATATAATGGTGATTTCACCTCATGCCAACGATAGGGAAAAAACAGAATCTCGTCAAGTATCCTTCCTACAATGAGTAAAGACCAATAAATCAGCATGATGGGCACAAGGGCTATACAAAAAAGCCACCGTCGAATAGAAGGGTACTTAACCATGTTAAGCCACAGAATTTTGCCGAATACAGCAAAATTGATAAAAAACAAGGAAGGATGAATGATTCCCATACAGCGCTATAAAAATAACTTTCAGGCTTCATTTTTCTCTAATCCTTGTTAAAATAGCTACACACACCGTTCAACCTATTGGAAATTAGTATTTTAGAAGAAATATAGCCATGCGTCTCTTTTTTTCTTCTCTTCTTCTAGTCGTTGCCTTTCACACAAGTGGTCAAAGCACAGCGAGAAAAGTTTATGATGTTTTACAAACCAACTGTGCTAATGCGTATTGCCACTCCAGTAGTAGTCAAGCAGGTGGACTTGATTTAGAAGGTAGTGGAGGAAACATCAATGCAAAGATTCAGGATGTATACAATAATCTTTATGATGTCAACCCGAGCAATGCAGAGGCGGCGAGTAAAGGGCATAAATTAATTTATCCTGGTGACCCTTACAGAAGCTACCTGTTTCGCAAGGTCAACAATGGCCTTTCGCCCGATGTAGTCCTTGAGAGTACAGAAGGGGCTGATATGCCCATTGGGGGAAGCATGACTGACGAGGATATTGAGTTAATCCGTCAATGGATTCTTTATGGTTCTCCCCTCGGAGGTGATGTGGTCAATACGACCTTGATTGATGATTTTTATCAAAATGGCGGTATTGAAAGTGTTCCCAATCCTCCTGCACCGCCAGCCAACGGGTTTCAAGTACATTTTGGACCATTTTTCCTCGAAGCAGGAGGCGAGCGTGAGCATTTCTTAAAGTATGAAACCAATCTTCCCGAAGATGTTGAGGTCACTGAAGTATCGACAACTATGGGTGACTATTCACATCACTTTATTACGTACAAATACATTGATTTTAATGGTAATCCAACCTTTGGGCAATCGACTCCTGCTGGTTTAAGAGGTATTGATAATGAGAGTTTCTCCGTCGTAGCTACCGAGCAATATACCAATGCATTGACATTACCTGATGGCACAGCGTTTGAGTTTTGGCAAGACATGGTGTTTGATTTAAACAGTCACTACATCAATTATGACCTCACCCAACCCATGAAATGTGAGGCCTACATCAATTTTGAGACGCAAGCTGCCGGTACTGCAACACAGATCATGTACTCTTCGATGGCCTTTAATCTAAACATAGATATCCCTAATAATGGTCAAGCAACTGTTATCGACTTTCCTGTAACCCTACCTACATTATTGAATAGCGCAGGAGCAGGCAATGACGATGAAATTTTCTTCTGGGCTATGGTTGGACATACCCATAAATATGGAGAGGACTTTGACATGTATGTCACCCCATCTCCCTTTTTAGATACAGAAACCTACCAGCAATATGATGCCGGTTGTGCTAACGGTATTCCAGGGTGCTCAGTAGAAACCTATGACTATGCCCATCTCCCTTTCCGATTTTTTGACAACTTCCTGCCGATGACCGATGGGGATTTTCTTCTCACACGAACTACATGGATAAACGACGGTCCAGAAGATGTTGAATTTGGCCTAACGTCAGATGACGAAATGCAATTGTACACGACCTACTTTCTAAAAGATACAACTGGACTTGAAATGGGCAATCCGACCACGATAAGTGAGCCTATTGACGAAACTAAAAATCGGTTCTTGGTGTATCCTAATCCAAGTAGTGAAGAGCTTTATTTCGGACTAATGGACTCCGACTTCAATACGGTTGATATTCAAGTCTATGACAGCAAGGGAAGTCAAAAGCTTCAACAAGTCTTTAATCCGAGAACATCAACTGTTGGCGTTAATGTCAGTGCTTGGACGCCAGGTGTTTACTTTTATCGGGCCATTGATCAAGAAACAGGCAATCTGATTCAAGAAGGACAGATTGCAGTAGAGTAACCTATAATTTTTATGGGATTAAGTGCTCGACAACTTTTTCAAAATCATATCGCATTTACCAATGATGCGCCCCTAGCCTTAGAAATTGAGCGAGCGAAAGGGAGTTACTTATTCGACAAGGAAGGCAAGTCTTACTTGGACTTGATTTCGGGAATTTCTGTAAGTAACATGGGGCATTCTCATCCAAAGATTGTAGAGGCTGTCCAAATACAGGCGGCAAAACATATGCATGTGCTTGTCTATGGAGAGTTGATACAAAATAGTCAGACCGCTTATGCTAAGGCCCTGACCGACCACTTACCATCCAAGTTAAACACGGTTTACTATGTGAGTTCTGGCACTGAAGCAACCGAAGGTGCTTTAAAACTTGCTAAACGAGCTACAGGAAGAACTGAGATTATATCCTTTAAAAATTCCTATCACGGATCCACTGCAGGAGCGCTTTCTGCTATGGGTGATGAGCACTTTAAGCAAAATTACAGACCGCTGATTCCAGGTCATTATATCTATGAATATGGAGCAGATGAAGGTGTTGCTGCAATCAACGGTTCTACTGCCGCTGTAATCGTTGAACCTGTCCAGGCTGAAAGTGGTATTCGAGTCCCCCCTCCCGACTTTCTCCCTGCACTTCGCGCGGCATGTGATAAGTGGGGATGTCTGCTGATTTTTGATGAAATTCAGACCGGCTTTGGACGAACTGGTCATCGTTTTACGATTGATGAACATGGCATTTGTCCTGATATTCTGTTATTGGCTAAAGCACTAGGGGGCGGAATGCCTCTTGGGGCCTTTATTGGAGACAAGCATTTGTTTGAAGCGCTTCAAACAAGACCTATTCTAGGCCATATCACCACCTTTGGAGGGCACCCTGTAAGCTGTGCAGCCGGTCTTGCGGCGTTTGACCTGCTAAATCAAGGACCCTTATTGGCTTCATTAGAAGCAAAAGGGCAACGGTTTGAGGACAATTTGAGCGAACTACCGCTTGGATGTATATCTAGAAAAGGCCTTTGGATGGCTATTCATTTTGAATCCTTTGCCTTTAATCAAGAAGTAATTAAGCGTTGCCTTGATAAGGGCTTGTTAACCGATTGGTTTCTCTTTGCGCCAAATGCCTTGAGAATTGCCCCACCCTTGCCTATAAGCGATGAAGAAATCGATTTTGCCACTGAGGTTATTCAAGAAGTTTGTCATGAAATGGCATAGCCTCTTTTGGGCCATCCTATGGACTTTAGCTTCCTGTCAAACAGAGCGAATACTTCCTCTTTCGGTCGAAAAAATACTATCCGTTGGTGAACCTATACGTGATATCGAAATATCCCCTTCCAATAACTCGTTATGGGTGATCGGGGGAAACACCTACACTTCTGGATTTGTGTTGAAATCCGAAGATGGTGTTGCCTATGATACGCTCCTTACCACAGGGAAAGCCCTAGAACAAATGATCCAACGAAGCAGCGATTCCCTTTTAGTGATTGGCTATGACGGCTTACGCTATGTGTCGTTTGATCAAGGGATAACATGGGAAGGCGCTAATGATCCAAGCTACGCTCCTTTGCAGGCGGCGTACTGGTTTTCTAATGAGCGCTTTGTTGCCATAGCTGGGGAAGGATATAATCGTGGCAGTTGTCATGTGGCAGACTCTCTTTGGTTTTTATGGGATAGCACACAGCAAAACGTGGCACTGTATGATCTTGGATGGGAAGCCCTGTCAGAACATTTGATTGCCATTGGAGCTGGAAGTGGACTGTTGAGTCGAGATTTAGGGATAACCTGGGAAGCCATTCCTATACAAGGAGATGTCTTTATTGACATCGAATGTCAGGAAGGACAATGTTTAATCCTCGGATTTAGTGGGCGGCGATATATTTATGATGGCCAATCTTTTGCTCGAGTAAATGGCGGCATGTCCAAAGGAATAACCGGCATACGATCTATGTCTTGTAGTGATGATGGAAACTGCGTGGCAGTTGGCGATAATAGTCTTTGCCTGTGGACGCGAGACTTTGGAAAATCATGGATTGAAATGAATCTGCCTTCCGCGCAATGGACGTCGGTGCAGCATGGAATGACCACAAACACTTTTTACTTAGGAAATCAGGAAGGAGAAATCTATCGCCTTGTTTTGCCATAGTTAAACTGAACACCTGATTGTAATTCCACGTACTCAGCTACCGCATAGTGGCTTTTCATATGACAACCTGCAATTCCTTGGGTTCCGCGGTTTCTGCCTCCTAGAAAACCCTGAATGCCTATTTTAAACCAAAGACGATCGTAAGTCATCGACCGGTCGTATAGATAGGCCCCCACGGCTAATTCTAAACCCACAGTTCCAAAGCGCCAGGCATCGGCGATAAACACGCTGGCGTTACTTGCTGATCCTAGCTTAACCCTTGTCGCCCCCTGATTCAAAAAATTCAATGCTTCCAATTCGCCTATATCCCAACTTTGTTTAAAGCCCAATCCTATGGAATGAAGCAGCCCTGTGGAATGCATGTATTGTAGAATGCCTGAATGAACTGGACGAACAGGTCCTCCGACAAATCGATCAGTAAGTCCAAGGCCATAGCGCAGCGATATCGAATGAGGACGAAAACCTTCGTTAGCCTTTTTACCTGAACGAGGCGTTGAGAGTCTTTCTCTGCTGGATTGCTTGGTCAAAGTATACCGTACAGAAAATTTCGCAGCAACCGTATTTATTCCAAGATTAGGTGAAGTCGACCGGGCATTAGAAAAGTGAATGAGATCTATTCCTTGCCCCAAAGAAAGCAGGGAATTTAGTAACCATTGATGGTGAATACCAAGATGAACTATGGTATTAAGGTGTGACCCTATTACATTGTTTTCGGGATTACTTACTGGATCATAGGCCTCCGTAAAATAGGCCAACCCTGTGCCTAATCGTAAATCGAGTTGAGATTTGGGCCGCTGTCGCAACGTAAAATCAATAAAGGGAGACAAACCAATACCATAGCCAAAAACATCATTGGGGGCACAATCGGCGAATATCAAGGTCAAGCCAACTCTAGGAAAGTTGGCCGCTTTTCTCCATGTAAGGCTATCGTTTCTATGGCGGACCCAAGAAAGTTGATAAAGAAAGCTTGGACCATTAACTACGGGTTTAAACTTGGCATTATGGCGGATAACGCGTCCAGCGGAAACACCAAATTCTAATTGATTAGATGTAGCCTGTGCATATGCATTGGAGAATAATCCTATTCCCATAAAAAAGAAAATGCCGAATACTAAATGATGAATTGAAGAGGTATAAAAAATTGAATGTTTATTGCTTGAATTCATCGTTCTCAAAAAAGCTCGGATTAATCTCTGTCGTATTCTTCGTTTTAAACGGACTACCCTACGAAGGTAAGGCGTGGGGCTTTTTCATGCATAAAAAGATCAATAGCCATGCGATTTATATCCTTCCGCCTGAGCTTATGACCCTATACAAGAACAATGAATTTACCCTGAAAGTATATGCCACAAAACCTGATAATCGACGATACATCGACCCAAAAGAAGGGCCCAGACACTTCATCGACCTAGATACTTATGTTGCTATAGATTCAGGATTTATAGGGTTAAACTACATGACGGCTAAGGAGCTATATAGTCAGTGCATGGAGGAAAATCATGAATTTGGACAAGATGGCATCTTGCCTTGGCATTGCCTTCTTATGATGCATCGATTAACAGAGGCGATGAAAGGTAGCCGTTTAGAAGACATCCTTCAAATCTCAGGAGAACTTGGCCACTATATATCAGATGCACATGTCCCTTTACATACTACCCATAACTATAATGGGCAGCGTTCGGGACAACATGGCATTCATGGACTTTGGGAAAGCACTATTCCCGAATTAGAATTTGAGCAATATGATTATTGGATTGATGAGGAACTCTCCTATTGGGAGAATCCGTTGGAGAAAATATGGTCTATCATACTTGATAGTCACTACATGCTGTTTTCGGTCTTTTCTTCCGAGTATTGTGTGTCTGAGGATGTCAATATTCCAAAGTACAGTTACCGATATAGGCAAGGAAGAGCACACAGAACCTACAGCAAAGCATTTTGTGCGCGCTATGCTGAGTTATGCGAAGGTCACATCGAGGAGCGTTACAGACAAGCGGTGCACGCGGTAGCCAGTGTCTGGTTTACGTGTTGGGTAGATGCCGGTAAGCCTCAATTCCATGACCGAGTAATTCCTATTAATCCATCGGACCAAGATGAGTTGAATCATCCGTCCTCCTGTGATCACCACTAGGAAGCTAGCGCGGAACGTTCCGTTTCATCCAATTCGACTCTCAAGTTTTCAATGATGAACTCTTGACGACTTGGAGTATTTTTTCCCATATAATAGGTTAAAATTTCCTCAATGGATTGGTCTTGAGCAATGCGCACAGGACGAAGGCGAATTCCATCTCCAATGAAATCTTCAAATTCATTAGGAGATATTTCTCCAAGGCCTTTAAATCGTGTAATCTCAGGCTTTCCCTTTAACTGCTCAATAGCAGCTTGCTTTTCTGTTTCATTATAGCAATAGATCGTGGTTTGCTTATCTCGCACTCTAAACAGGGGTGTTTCAAGGATTTTTATGTGACCTTCCCGCACCAAGTCGGGGAAAAACTGTAAAAAGAAGGTTAAGAGCAACAGACGAATGTGCATGCCATCAACATCAGCATCGGTGGCAATCACTACATTGTTAAAGCGAAGTCCCTCCAATCCCTCTTCAATGTTTAAGGCATGTTGCAAGAGATTAAACTCTTCATTTTCATAGACTATCTTCTTTTTAAGTCCGTAACAGTTTAATGGCTTTCCGCGCAAGCTAAACACTGCCTGATAATGAGGATTTCTTGCCTTTGTCAGGGACCCGCTAGCCGAGTCTCCCTCTGTAATAAAGACCGTTGTGCGTTGTTTATCCTCATCCTCAATGTTCTTTGCCTTGTCGTTATAGTGAAATTTACAATCCCTTAACTTCTTATTGTGAAGGTTGGCTTTTTTGGCGCGCTCTTTAGCAAGCTTTTTGACGCCAGCCATATCCTTGCGCTCCCTTTCACTTTGCGTAATTCGTTTAAGAAGCGCCTCTGCAGAATCAGGGTTTTTGTGTAAGAAATCATCTAAGGCTTTTTTCAAAAAGTCTAGCACAAAAGAGTACATAGAGCTTCCACCCTCCTCAATTTGTGTCGAGCCTAATCTTGTTTTCGTTTGGCTCTCAAAGACAGGATCTTGCATACGAATTGATATAGCCGCCACAATGGATGCCCTTATATCTTGAGGATCAAACTGTTTGTTGTAGAAATCACGCACCGTTTTTACAATGGCCTGCTTTAGTGCTGCCTCATGGGTACCCCCCTGAACCGTATATTGACCATTGACAAAGGAATAATACGACTCTCCGTAATGATTGTCATGCGTTAACGCAACTTCGATATCATTTCCCTCAAAATGCATAATGGGATATCGAATCTGCTCTGCCTCCGTTTTATCTTGTAATAGATCGAGAAGGCCGTTTTTTGAAACGAACCGTTGACCATTTAGATACAGGGAAAGACCTTTGTTGAGGTAAGCATAATGCCGAATTTGGTCTTCTACAAATTCAGTGCGAAAACTGTAATTCTTAAATATGGTGGCATCGGGTATAAAATGAACAGACGTTCCATTTTCCTTATCGCTTTTAATCCGCTTTTCCTCCTCGAGATTGCCACAGGAAAACGTGGCTTGCAGTGCTTCGCCGTCACGTACTGACTCCACGGTAAACTTAGAGGAGAGCGCATTGACCGCTTTAGTTCCTACTCCGTTTAGACCCACTGTCTTTTTGAAGGCAGCACTATCGTACTTTGCTCCCGTATTAATCTTTGATACCGCATCCACCACTTTGCCGAGTGGGATTCCCCGTCCATAGTCACGAATGGAGACATTGTCTTCATTAACTTGGATGTCAATGCGTTTACCATGGCCCATGATAAACTCATCAATTGAGTTATCAATAACTTCTTTAATCAAGATATAGACGCCATCATCTGCGGACTGCCCATTCCCCAACTTACCTATGTACATTCCAGGCCGAAGGCGTATATGTTCCTTCCAGTCGAGTGTCCGAATATTATCCTCAGTATACTTTGCTGCCATCGTTTAGGGAAGATACTTGTCGAGGGTGAAAAGCCAAGTGCACGGATAACGCAGTTTTACACATTAGAAGGCGTAAAGATTCACTATATTGTTCAATAACAAAGGTCATGGAGCAGAACAACGTTTGGATGATTGATGATAATTTGGGGGATTCCATTTTAATGGAAGAAGCCATTTTACGCACGAATCTTGATGTGAACTTGACCTACATAGATAATGCGCAGGAAGCTCTGCAGAGACTGCAAGCGTCAAGCCCTGACACATATCCCGACTTATTGATCGTAGACTTAAATATGCCTGGAATGAATGGCCTTGAGTTTATTGGAAAGGTCAAAGAGGATGAGCCATTGCAATTGATTCCTATTGTTGTCATGACCACATCCAGCCTAAACTCGGATGTCCGATCTGCCTACAAACAACTGGCCAATGCTGTCGTTGTTAAGCCCATAGAATTTGAAGACTATATAAAGACGATAACAGCAATTCATACGTTTTGGTTAAGTACAGCAAAAATTGCGCGCTATGAGTGAACAAAGACCGCTACATATTTTGGCCATCGAGGATAACCCAGGTGATGCTTTTCTTATTCGATTCTATCTTGAAGAAATTGATCCTGAAGGCTATGTGATTCATGATGCTGGCAGTCTTGCTAAAGGCCTTGAGCTTCTCGAAAGCGAATCTATTGATGTCATTCTTCTTGACCTTCATTTACCCGATGCTTCAGGGCTTGGTATTTTAGATACTATAGTAGAATCCCGTCCCGATATTCCTGTTGTGGTTATGACAGGTCTATCCGATGAAAAGACCGGAGAAAATGCCGTGAGCAAGGGAGCTCAAGATTTTTTAGTGAAAGGACGTTTTGACGGTGCAATTTTAGACTCTTCCATTAAGTATGCGAGCAAGCGGTCAGACCTCAATAAGCAGTTTAACCAGATCAATGATGAAACCTCCTTACTGAATGAGGTTTTAGATGCCATGATGATTAGTCAAAACATTGGTTTTGTGCTGTATTGGGAAGAAAATAACACCTTTGAAGCCTCTCGCCATCTACAAGCTGTATTCTCCCTAAGCGAATCACATTATTCTCCTGAAGAGGCCAATAAGGCATTGTTTCCAGATATTGATCTAGCCAATGGAGTTTTAACTCCGTTGGATAAAAAAGAAAATGTCGGCCCAATTTCCTTTATACTCAATGGAAAGCAATGCACGCTAAAGGCTGTTTCGCATAGAATTGGAGCCGTACTATTTATAGCCTACGAGGAATAAATCCTGCAGCCTATCTAAATATCAGGACTGTAATAACCCGGTGACCTTAGGCTTCCTACATCATACAATCGAGGAGTCGTTGAAAAGAGATAATTGAAAAAAGGAGCGTCCGCAATTTGATAGGTTGGATAAAATCCAAAGGCAATATCGACAAAATTTAACCCAAGGTTACGTGCCTGAAAACGAATGCCTACTCCATAGCCATGGTGTAAAATGCTCTTATCAAAATCACGAGGACCGCCCGAAGTCGTCAAGGCAAAATCAGCAAATCCATAGAAATTTCCTCTTGAATTCCACCAGGTAATCGGCGTATAAAAAACAGACTCAAAATTGGCAACTAAGCTGCTGGAGTAGTTAAGTAATCTTCCATCCAATCCCTGCACCGCACTGAAACTAAAAAAATCGTTGGGTGTTCGATCCATACTCATCGTGGCTGATGTGGCTATAAATTGCCGAAACTTCAACTTACCCAATGGAACAGGATTTGAAATATATTGGTCAAAAAGTCGAATAGACGCTTGATCATAAGAGGCCGACTTGAGGTAGATATTCGCATGAATACCCGCTGTCATATGACCTAATCTAGGATAGATTGTAGAGGTATTCATTTTCAGTGCTAAACCGATACGTTGCCCTCTGTTTTCACTGATCTCATATGCCCCGATTAAGGCAATATTCCAACCCTTTACCAAGTAATCATAGGCTCGAAACTGAACAAGCTCTTCCACTTCATAAAAGTCTCTGCTTACCAAACCAATGCCGAAGGCCACAAATTGCTCACTTTCGTAAAAGGGCTGACTTTCGGGAATTCGACTGTATCCTCTGCGCATGTAACGAAGACCCATCGTCCAACGCGATAACGAAAAAGCCTTGCCTAGGTGGCGTGCACTAAAGGATCTAGCCAACCACAGACTCTGCCGGTTTGACGTCAAATCATAGGGCGCTTCAAAGCTTCGGTCAACCAACTTCGACTTATTGAAGCTCATCTTGGCTTGAAAGGCCCACTTTGTATTGAAGGCTAAAAACTTTCGTTGCACTTTCGTCTCAAATTCTTGGCTTGTATTCTCATGAAGCAAGATTGTGTTGATGTCCAATCCCGATTTAAAGACATTCCGTAGATCATGTCGAAGAAAGGCAGAATATGGATTCCATTTATTGAAATTTCCTTTGGCAGCTACTTGAATCGTTTGTGGTATACTGAAAATATCATAGACTCCAAAGCCCAGCTGAATTGACCCAGGACCTCCTTCAAAGAGTACCTGCCAATGGCGGTTGTTTTGAACAAGGACATTGATCTTCACCCGATGATCATCAATCCTATGCAGTTGAATAACCGCATCTCGATAAATGGTGCGTTGCCGAAGAATTACTTCGTTATCAACCATTAATTGCGCATCCACCAAGTCCCCTTCTCGGAACATCAGTTGCCGCTTTACAAGTTTTGCATTCCATCGATACTGGTTGGGTTTTGATACAAAGTGAACATTGGGGTTCCACTGGGCTGTATCCTCGATTACTTGGTTTTTTTCATCAAAGACAATTACCTCTATTGATGCAATCTCCATACCTTCAAACGGAAGGAAATCCTCTCTCACCGAAATAGAACGATTGGTTTTCTGGGGAAGGTTAACCAAGTCAAGAACCTTCCCAAAGCCTTTTGGATCCTCGTAAACAAAGACGTTATCTGACTCCGTACTGTCTTCTATAGCTGCATTAAACTGACCCCTAGCAAGAGATGCCGTGAGTAAAAAAAGAAGGCCTAGATGCAGTGTCCACTTCATAAACTGGTTCTTTGTAAATTACTCTAGAAAAATGACAATACTCATGGTTAGATGAGTTAAAATGCACGGCGAATGAAAAAACAATACATAGTAAGCTTTGATCAGGGAACAACGAGTAGTCGATGCATTGTGTACAATACTCAAAGGGAAGAGGTAAGTCGTGGACAGCTACCTTTTGAACAGTTTTTTCCTAACTCCGGTTGGGTCGAACATGATCCTGAAGAGATATGGCAAACCTCTTTGTCCTCCTTTGAGCATGCCTGTAAAACATTAGGAGATGTAAAGGACTCTATTGAGGCCATTGGCATCACAAACCAGCGAGAAACTACCGTAGTATGGGATAGAAGAAATGGAAAAGCAGTGTATCCCGCTATAGTGTGGCAAGACCGACGCACCTTATCCTTTTGCAATGACTTAAAATCGAAGGGGCTAGAAGATGGCATTCGGGAAAAAACAGGGCTTCCTATCGATCCCTATTTTTCAGCAAGTAAAGTGCGTTGGATTCTAAATTCCTCTAAAGAAATCCGTCAACGCGCAGAGGAAGGGCATCTTTGCTTTGGAACTATTGATTCATGGTTAATCTGGAAGCTTACTCAGGGAGAATCCCATATCACCGATGCGTCCAATGCCTCTCGAACTATGCTTTTTAATCTTAAGAATGGATCTTGGGACGAAGAACTCTGTAAGCTTTTTGACATTCCTATGTCTATGCTGCCTAAGGTTGTAGATTCTAGCGGTGATTTGGCCATAGCTCACCCTGATGTTCTAGGAGAAGCTATTCCCATTCGAGGAATTGCAGGAGACCAACAAGCAGCCTTGTATGGGCATGATGCTATAGAAGAAGGAATGCTTAAGAATACCTACGGAACCGGATGTTTTATGTTGATGAATACCGGAGATAAAATCCTTGACCCAAGCTCTGGAATTCTAGCGACAGTCGCATGGCGAATCAATGGTAAGATTACCTATGCTGCGGAAGGAAGTGTTTTCAATGCAGGAAGTGCTATGACTTGGTTAGAGGATGTCAACTTAATCCAAAATGTAAAGGAAACAGCACAAAGTGCAGAGAAAACCCCTCACAATCCGCTGCTGGTATTTGTCCCTGCCTTTACGGGATTAGGTGCGCCTTATTGGGATTCAACCGCTCGTGGACTTCTTATCGGTTTAGAAAGAAACACTTCCAAGGAAGCTATTGGACGCGCTGTGCTCGAGTCCATTGCCTATCAAAATCAAGATCTGTTGCTTGCCATGAAGCATGCATCCGGCTTAGAACCTACCGCCCTATATGTAGATGGGGGCATGACGGCAAATTCCTTTTTAATGCAGTTTCAAAGTGACCTTTGCCAAATAGTCATCCATCTTCCTTCCAATCAAGAACAAACTGCCTTAGGAGCGGCAAAATTAGCGGCAAGACCCAGTAACTTCTTTGCCGAGAGCAGTGAACAAAATACCTCCTTGTTTTCTCCCAATGCTTCGGATTATAACGAAGGCTATACTCAATGGAAGAAGGCAACGCAACGTGCTATGCATTGGACATCAACTCAAGATTAGTATTTATGGGAAAGCATCCATCAGACATCGATAAAAAACATACCTCTTTATCCTCCTTTTATCTCTATTATCTCTATGAGCATCGCCACCCTACCAATCGAATGCTTCATTTTGTAGGGACTTCAGGAGTCATTGCCTTGCTCATCCTAAGTATCCTGTGGCAGTACTGGGTCCTGTTAGCCTTTATTCCACTTGTTGGATATGGATTTGCTTGGATTGGACATGGACTTATTGAGCGTAATAGACCCGCAACATTTACCTACCCCTTCTACAGCTTAGCAAGTGATTTTATCATGTACTTCCATTGGGTTACTGGCAGGCTATCTAGCCAATTAGAGGCTATGGAAAAGCACTACGGCTTATCGGATAAAGACTAATCGATCTTCAGAGCTCTCCGCTTCGGAAAATTGGTAATCTTCAGCCGAAAATTTCTTAAGGCGATGGATTTCATGTATACGATGTTCAATGACATATCGTGCCATAAGGCCTCGAGCTCGCTTGCTATGAACGGCCATATTTTTTAATCCCTTGGGAGATTTTTGTAAAAAGGAACAGCTAACAACATCAATTGGAAACAACTTCCAATCTACTGATTTACTATACTCAGCAGACATAAGGTTGAGCAAACACCTTGTATCTAAGGCATTAACATGAGCACTCAACGCTTCCGTAATTCGTTGACGCCAAAAGTCGTGATAGGCTATGTTTGTCTTGGGACTTCGTAAAGCCATTTCCAATCGATACTGACAGAGGTTATCTAAAGGCCTTGCCCACCCGTACATTGCTGACAGAATTCCTAAGTGATCTTGGGCGTATCGTAGAGTATCGGGAGAAAGCGTTTGAGCATCTAACCCTGAAAATGCCGTCCCTGTGTACGACCATAAGGCCATTCCATGCTTTCTATTTTCTTTGTGATAAAGGGTATACACAGCCTCCGTTAATGCCGGTGATAATTTCATCCATTGTTGAAGCTCATCTTTATCTACACCCTCAATCTCGCTCCAGACCTCTTTGGTGACTTCCTCAAAAATGGGTTGCGTTGGAGTAATAGATGGGTGGCTTCTAAGCGCCATGGTTTTGGATGGAGATAATAATACCATCATAACGTATCCGACTTTAATACGCTATCTAAAATACTACGGTCGCCGCGCATTCGGGGTACTTTTACCTGCCCTCCAAGTCTACCCTCTCGACTTAACCATTGATAAAAGTGCCCTTGTGGCAAAGATTTAATATGAAGTTCTTCTAACACTAAATCATTGTTCCGCTTGGCTCCATAATCACAATTAGCCTGCATAAGGCCTTTGTCCAATTCTCGAGCAAAGCCCTCAAGATCTAAAGGCACTCTATTCCACTCAATAAACCACTCATGCCGAGCAACCCCTTGATGCACCTGCGTTGATGGACCAATGGTATATTCTTCAATCTCAGCATTATGTTGCTTGCATATTCGAGGCAAGACCTGCTGTACATGCGATTCCATGAGCTCTTCACCTACGAGGTTTATGCTATAACTTGTTCGCCCAGCAACCTTTATCCGAAAGGGAGATAAGCTCGTAAACTGGACTACATCTCCTGTTCTATAGCGCCACAGTCCACCATTAGTGGAAATCACGAGCTCATAGCGCTCTTCAAGGGCCACTTCATGAATTGCTAAAGTTTTGGGCTGCTCATCATTCCAAAAAGATTCGGGTATAAACTCATAATAAATACCATAATCCAACATGAGTAACATGTCATCGACTCCTTGGGAAAAGCGATCTTGAATCCCAAAAAATCCTTCCGACGCATTGTAGGTCTGGAGGTAGTTTATGGGCTTACCTAATAGACGGTCAAATTGCTCCTTGTATATCCCCAAAGACATTCCACCCCATACATAGAGTTCTAAATTGGGCCAAACCTCCGCTATAGTTTTGGCCCCTGAATAATCCAAAACACGTCGTAAGAGCACCACATTCCAACTGGGAACACCACTTAACATGGTAACATCTTCTTCACAGACCCTTTCGGTGATTTGTTGAAGCTTACTTTCCCAATCGGGTAAAAGGGTCAAGGATTTTCGAGCGGCCTGACGGAATTGAGCCCAAAATGGAAAATTTTGAATAATGATAGATGATAAATCGCCATAATAGGCATTGGGATTTAACTCATGTACTTGAGCACTCCCCCCAACAATTAAATTTTTTCCCTCAAACAACGAGGATTCACTATGATTTGTGAGATAGAGTGCTAACATATCCTTACCCCCTTTAAAGTGACAATTCTCCAAGGATTCTTTGGATACGGGAATAAACTTTCGGGGGCTACCTGATGTACCCGATGATTGTGCAAACCACTTTGTTTTTCCGGGCCAAAGGGCATGCCGTTCACCTTCCATCATACGCGTAATCCATGGTTCAAGACTCTTGTAATCCTGTAGGGGCACTCTTCGAACAAAATCATCTCTTCCCTTGAGCGACGCGTAATCATAGGTTTCTCCCCAAGAAGTTGGCGTAGCGCGATGTACCAGTTGTTCAAGCACATCACCTTGAACCTCCTCGGGATACTGCATGAAAAGCTCAATAGAGTGCAGGCGTTTTTTCATTATCCATGAAGCAATGGAATGAACTAGGCGCATAGCAATTTACTTTTGATTCATATACTTTGCACAAACCTTTTGAATTCCCGATTCAATATCACGCAACTTGTGATCAACGGCATGCATAACCTTGGCATTGCTGTAGTGGTAATCAAATTGGGTGTAACGTGCTGTTTCTTTGGATATTCCGGGTTCTAACCCTGTAAACCAGGATTGCACCGCATGCATTCGCCATGCCACCCCAGCTAGGAACGGGCTAACGGTTAAGGTTGGGGGACGCTTATTAAAGCCTTTAGCTACCATTTTTAGGATATCCGAAAAACTGTGTTGCTCGGCTGTGAGAATAAATCGCTCACCAAAGCACTTGCGCTCAACCAATTTGAGCGTTAAATCAATTACATCTTCAACCATAATAAAGCCCATTCGCCCTTTGGGAGCAAATCGATTCCCCTTAAACGCCAATTGAAACATACGTGAAGAGCCTCTATTCCAATCACTATAACCAATAACAGTCGCAGGATTTACTATAAGAACGTTTAGCCCCTCATGAAACCCTCTATATGCTTCTAACTCTGCTTTATACTTGCTAATGGCATATCCCGTATTGTGCTTGTGATCCATCCACTTTTTGGATTCATCAATAATGCCATCCATTTGATAACGACCAAGAGCTGAAACCGAGCTGACATGAACAAAAGATGCCATCTTCAATTCAAGCGCCGCATTGATCATATTCGCTGTGCCCTGGATATTGGTCTCCATCATTTGCTGACGTCTTTTGGGTAAAAAGGAAATCATTGCTGCGGCATGAATCACATGCTGACATCCCTTCATACCCTCAAGCAAGGACTGAACATCATTTATATCTCCTAAGCGCCATTCGATTTGATCATCGACTTCTTTAAGCCATGGATCTAGAACTTCTTTTCTGCGCAAAGCCACCACTCGGTAGCCTTGAGCCAATAGTTTACGTATAAATTGGGCCCCTAACAGACCTGTGGCACCCGTAACAAAAATACTATCCCCTTTAGGGTAAAATAATGGCTCCATTGATTGTATCCTTTCTTGCTCCTGTGTATTTCGCTTTAGCGTTTACCGTCTCAAGATAACGACTTAGACCCATCCAAGCGATGCATAGGGCCTCTTTGCCCTCGACAACAAGATGCTCCGGCTTGACAACCTCACATTGACTGGCTTGACAAATACTCTTGAACAAGGTGACATTGTGCGTTCCTCCCCCGGTGACCATAATGCGTTGAAGGTTGCCGAATTCTATCCAACGAGCGGTCTCCGTTGCCAAGAAATGTATATAAGTAAACAAGGTATCTCTTAGAGCGTCTAATGAGTATTTTTCAAGATGTTGAAGTACTTCTTTTGTGTAGGAATTATCCAATGACTTAGGCGGTTCAAGAGCAACATAATTCAGTGCACGTAGTTCTTTAAGTAAATCTTCAATTACTTGTCCGCCTTGTGAGAGTTCTCCGTTGCGATCAAATTCGTGACCGAGTTGCTGGGCTAAATGGTTTAGAACTTGATTACAAGGCGCAATATCAAAGGCTAATCCCAACTTTGGCATATTGAGATTGGCGATGCCTCCAAGATTAAGGTAGCCATCATAGGCAGGAAACAGCACTTCTTCAGAAAAAGGCAATATAGGTGAGCCCTGGCCACCATAACTGAGGTCAGAAGATCGAAAATCGTAGATCACAGGACATTGAGCGGCAGATGCCATAGCATTCGGCTTACCAATTTGGAGAGAGTTTCCAATGTTCGGATCGTGAAAAATCGTATGGCCATGACTTGCAATGAGATCTAGATTCCCAATGCCCTCTTCACGTAAATGGCTAATAACTGATTGAGCAAAAAATTGTCCTAATGCTGCATCCAAGGAAAAGAGTTCTTTAGCAGAAACCCTAGATGCTACAGATAAACGATTGGCCAATTCCTTTGGATAAGCATAGGTTTCTAGTGAGTGTAAGGCAAAATACCACTCATCATTTACGATTGAGAACTCAGCATGACAAACATCTAAACCATCTAATGAACTGCCGGACATCAAACCCAAAACCGACCACTTTGATGATGCGTTTTTCATAGGTTAAGGGGCCACAGGTAAAGAATCCAGATAAGATGCGACAAGAGTGATTTCCTCCGCCTCAAAATTTCCAGCAAAAGCTGGCATAACTCCTTTTCCATTGGATATAATATGGATGCGTTCCTCCATATTGAGCGTGGAATACTGGAGATTTTTTGCACCATGAAGTTGAGCGTTACCATGGGCACCATGACAGCGTTGGCAATGTTCAAGATAAATACGTTGACCCTTGGAAAGAGCTTTTCTTTTTCCTACTACACCATCACACGAACCAATTATCCATGCTATGCAGAAAAGCATTAACCAAGCACTTTTTTTATTCATTAGCGCGTAAGCGTTACATTACCTTTGTAGGAAACAATTTCTCCATCATACGACAAGGCTTGGATGGACCAAACATAAACACCAAGAGGTTGTTCTTTCCCTTTAAAGCGCCCATCCCAACCAATGTCATTGATATCTGATGTGCTGAACAACAGTCCCCCACTGCGATTCCAAATGCTAAAATCTAGTATCTGTGTGAGATTTAGCGAAGCGATAATATGAAAGAAGTCATTAACGCCGTCACCATTCGGAGAAAATGCAGTAGGCAGATACAGCGCATTTTTTCCCTCTACAAAGACGGTAACAGAATCAAAATTTTCACAACCGTTGCCACCCAGCGAGGAGAGGATATACGTTGTATTATCAAGAGGCTCTACATCGATATCAATACTCCCGGGATTAAGAATGCTCGGATTGTCTATCCAAGTAAGCACGCCCTCTCCATCTCCGAAAAGTTCCGCTTGCGTGTTTCGGAATATCGTTGTGTCATTACCCGCGTTGACAAGGGGTAAATCCAAACCCGTTACACTTATAACCACCGTATCATCAAAGCATGCATTCGAACCGACCACCGTAAGGGATGTACTTCCGGTCACAGGATGAACTAGTGTAGCGCCCTGCGAAAGATCAAGACTCGCTTCCGTCCATTGATAAGTCTCCGCACCTAAAGCGTCTAATACAAGTTCGCTTCCTATACATAACGCCGTATCGCTCACTACGTCTACCGAGACAGGAAACTGAACGGGAAGGAATATACTATCGGAGTTCTCGCAACCATGAATATTGGATGCAATCACTGTATACCAATTCGTATCAATCGGGGTAATAAAGGCTTGATTTCCTTGGCTTGAGTCTATAGCAGGGTCCGGAATCCATTGATAGGCAATTGCTTCATCTGAAAAAACATCTAATACGTAGGGGACCCCTTCGCAGACAAAAGGTCCTATTGGAAGAATGGTTACATCCGGTAGATAATTAACCTCAAGCTGCAAAGTATCGCGATTCAGACATTGTAAACTTCCGATATCATCTGCAATTTCCAAGATATAGGTCTCATCAAAAGACGGACTTACAAAAGTTGTGTCCGCTGTGGGATCAATAATGGATGGATCGCTCGTTATCCAAGAGTAGCTATCGTAACCAGGTGGGGCCGAAAGCTCGTAAGGCAAGGCATCAATACATACAGAGTCGAGATCAGGGATTGTGATAAGTGGCAGAGGAAGGACCTCGATACGAATACTATCCAGGTCTCCATAACAATAGTTAGTTACCTGCAGGGTGTATGTCGTCGTTACCTGAGGTGTAAAAATTGGAAGACGTATACTGGAATCGCTTAGTCCAGCCGAAGGCGTCCATAAATAGTCACTGACTAACCCTTGATCAGCGACATCCACTTGTGCAGTATCTCCAAAACATGTGGAATCTACCGAAAGGCTGATAAGCTCCAATGCCGGATTTAACACCGTCACTAAAACAGAATCTCGACCAAGACAATTATTGGAATCAATTCCCTCCACAACATATAAAATATTGGTATCTGGCGAAGCGATAGGATTGCTTATTAAACCATCGTTAAGGCCATCAAGTGGGGTCCAATTGTAAGTTGCTGCCCCGGTTGCTTGTAACTGCACCTCATCATTAAAGACAAGAGGTAAGTTGATGTTGAGGCAAACTGAAGTATCTAAGCCCGCATCAACATTTGGTGCCGGATACACCCCTAGATTCATAGAATCCAATTGAAGGCAGTTGTTTCCATCCGTAACCTCAACTATATAAGTTGTCGCAACAGCCGGATTTGCTATCGGACTGGCAATCGTTGGATTACTTAGGCTAGACACAGGGCTCCACTGGTAGCTCACTCCGCCCGAAGCATTTAATTGAAGTGATGTGCTACCGCATATAAATGTGTCGGCTGTCAGACTCACTGTGGGCAAGGGATTAACCGTCATAGGAACAGACAATGTGTCTCTACAAAATATTGATGACGTAACAATGAGCGATACATTGTAAGTGCCCGCCGAATCAAAAGTGAAGCTCGGATTTTGAATCAAAGAAGAGCCCTGACTTCCAAAGGACCAATTGTAGGCAATCAATATACCTGAGTCCAACGAAGAAGAATCGACAAAAAAGACAGGCGACCCCTCACAACGATCACCAAAAACGAAATCTGCATTAGGTATCGGAAGGACCTCAATATTTTGAAGCGTGCTGTCTACACAACCCAAAGACGACTCAATGGTAAGGCTTACTTGATACAATCCCGGTTGAGGATAAGAGTATCCAGCATTTGTGGCATTCGACGTATCAGACAATACACTCAAGTCCCCGAAATCCCAAGACCACGCAGCTACACTGCCTTCTGTGGTAGTTGAGCCATCTAAAAATTGGGAGGCAATATTTAGGCAGGTGTCCAATGCTTGGAAATTTGCTTCGGTATACGCTACCGCTACTTCTACCGAATCTTCATCAGAACAGCCCTCTGCCGTAGTAACTAGCACTACATATTGAGCCAATGAATCAGGATTTACCGTGGGTTGGTTGGTGGTTTCGCCAGTGAGGCTTGGTGAAGCATTCCATAAATAGTCCTGTCCACCACTGACATTTAACGCAACGGCATCTCCCTCACAAATTACCGTATCGGGAGTGATCAAAATGTTTGGTAAAGGGTTTATTACCAGAGGGAGAGTCGCTGTATCTCTACAGGCTAGATTAGAAATGGCATTTACTTCAACATCATAGGTGCCTGCAGGCAAAAATATCTGTGGATTAATGGCGGTACTGGACCATCCATTGCCATCATCAAAATCCCATTGATAAGAGGTGATACTCCCGGAGGCAATCGAAGACTCATTGATAATATCTATTGAATCCCCCTCACAAGGGAGCGATGTGGAATACGCAAATTCCGGCAAAGGGTGAACCTCTACTGTGTCGTATACTGTTTCCTGGCATCCCTTACTTGTAGTGACGACAAGGCTAGAAATGTAGGTGCCTGCCTCCGTATATGTGTAAGTAGGGTTTTGAAGGTTGGATGTATCCGCATTGGTCAACGTATCGCCGAAATCCCAGCTCCACGAATTGATAAAACCTGTCGTAGCAAAGGACGTATCTGTAAATACCACGGGAAGATTAAGGCACGAATCCACCAAAAAATATCCAGGCCTAAAAATGGGATACATCTGTACAATTCCCGTAGCGGTATCTGCACATCCGTCCCCTGAAGTTCCGATAACTGTGACAATAAAGGTCCCTGTATCGGAATAAAAGAAGGATGGGTTAGGAATGTTTGCCGTATCATCGGTAAGGGAAGGAACTCCAAAATCCCAGAAATATTCTGTGATACCAAAATCAACGCCTAAATCAAAAAATACCGTTCCATCATCGCACTGAGCATCGATGGTAAAGAGCCCAGTCAGTGAATCTTGAGGAATACTCGGGTCGTAGGCAATATCGACTTCGGGAAAATCACATGAGCTCACCGTATACTGGAAATCACGAGATATTGTAGAGAGTAAAACCCCATTGCGGTATTCTTCCACGCAAACCGACATAGAAAAGGTACCTGAATTAGGTGGCGTAATTTGAGCAATACCAGTAGCAGGATCAATGGAAGATGTGCCTTGACCAAAAGGATCATTGGGCGAAAAACCAGGGCCAAACGTAACGGGTGAAAATGGCGGACCGTAAAACGTATATCCATTAAATGTTGGTGGACCTCCTTGAGCGTTCAAGTCGTTGGCATCTGCAATGGGTGGATTATTACCCTGTCCATTCCCTAGTCCCAGCAAAGGGCTGCAAAAAGTATATACTAAAGAGTCTCCATCAGGGTCTGTGGCCGTAAAAAGCAGGGTGTTTAGTCTATCCTCACACAAATATTGTTCAACCGGCTCATTAAAGACTGGTGAGCTATTAACAATATTCATCGGAGGAACTACCACTGAAGAAGTAAATCCACTTTCTCCTGGATTAAGCAAATTATCTACTAGTGCGCCATTACGGCAACATCTTGCATAAACAAAAGTGTAAAACGTATTGGGATCATATCCTGGAATAGCCGTAGGCATATCGACCGTAAAGACATACTGACCAATTTCAGTATCAACGTCTGGAGGAGAGGATTGACAGGGATTTAGCTCGATAGGTATACTCTGGTCAACATCTAGAAATTGAAAAAATGATACCACAAAATTTCCAGCATCATCAAAGACACTGATTGTTGCAGGATCATCAAAATTTGCATTGGGATTCCCGTTGTAGTTGTCCCTGTAAATAGTAAGGGTAAATTCTAAGCTATTTGTATTGGCAATTCGAACATAGGTCAACTCCCCACCTACTAGATGCGTTGCGTTGCTATGAAAGCCAAAGCAAAGAAGAATACATATAGTTAAAAAACATTGTTTCATCCCAGTCTTTAAAGATACGCTAAGAATGCCGTAATTGTTTTGCTAATGTGTAATTGAAGGGCCAAAAAAGTTCCAATTGAGGCTTTTTTTTATCATATTCATAGAACAATCGATTTATGGATTTACAATCAGCCTACGCTACCATACTGCTGAGCGCAGAAACAGGAGGGTCAATGATGGGCCTAGCAAGCATTTTAATACTTGGAATTGCAGCGCAGTGGCTGGCATGGAGGATTAAAATTCCCGCGATTCTACCCCTTATCCTTATTGGTCTATGTGCAGGCCCTCTGCCCGTGCTTTTAGGAGGGAGTTCACTAATCGTCCCACAAGATATTTTTGCGGGGGCAACCATGTCGCATTTTATCTCTTTATCGGTTGGAGTTATTCTCTTTGAAGGGGGGCTAACATTAAAATTTCAGGAAATCAAAGGACTTGTAGCAACGGTTCGAAATATGTTGATCTATGGGGCCGTTATCATGACTGCAGGGGGCGCATTAGCCGCTACCTACATTCTTGGTTTGGATTACCGAGTTGCCTTACTCTTTGGAACATTAATTGTCGTTACGGGGCCAACGGTTATTCAGCCCATTATTCAATCCGTCCGGCCCAAACCTTCGGTGGCAGCCATTTTAAAATGGGAAGGTATAACCATCGATCCCATTGGGGCCCTTCTTGCGGTATTGATTTATGAGATTTTCTTTATGGCCATGGGGCATTCTGGAGCTGATCATTCTGCCATCGATGTAATCCAAAACCTATTAATTATGTTGCTCACAGGTATTGGTGGGGGTGTGCTTTTCGGGTGGATCTTACATGAATGCATTACAAGAAAACTTGTGCCTCATTACTTAATCAATGTTTTTGTGCTCGCCTTTGTTATCATGTCTTACTCCACGGCAGATTGGGTGCAACATGAATCAGGGCTTCTAGTAGTAACCATTATGGGAATCATGATTGCTAACAAACCCAACGCCGACTACTTAGATGAAATCATTGACTTTAAGGAAAGTATTACCATGCTCTTGATTTCCGTTCTCTTTATTGTGCTTTCAGCCAATTTGAGCGGAGAGGATATTCAACGACTTAATGACCCCAACATAATTTTTGTCTTCTTGATTATTATCCTAGTCTTACGTCCTATTGTTGTTTGGCTCAGCAGTCAGAGCTCTGCATTGACTTGGAAGGAAAAGGCATTTATTGCTTTTGTCGGCCCTAAGGGTATTGTGGCTGCCGCTGTTGCCGCAATTTTTGCACTCAAGATTAATCATGGAATAGATAATGGCTACCTCCCAAATTCACTTAGGGGAGATGCAGAACTTCTTGTGCCACTCACCTTTTCAATCATTTTAGGCACGGTGCTTTTGAATGGATTGTTTTCAGGTGTAGTAGCCAATCTTCTCCAAGTTAAAAAACGAGAATCCAATGGATTGCTCATAATTGGAGCCCACCCTTTTGCCCAAAGCCTTGCCACCCACCTAACCAAAAAAGATTTGCCCGTCACCCTTGCTGACACAAACCAAGAAAATGTTCGCAGTGCCGAGAAACAGGGATTAAGGTCACTCGAAGTAAATGCCCTGTCCGACAAAATGGATGACATGCTTACCACCGAAGACGTCGGACAAATGTTAGCGTTAACTCCTAGTAACGATGTCAATATTTTTTCTTGTCAGAAGTTTGAAAAGATCTTTGGAGAAGAAAATGTGAGTAGAATTTGTAGCAAAACGGAAACAGAGAATAGCACCCTTTCCGGTTCGACACGCATTATGGGCAAAGGCAGATTGAACTTTCCGAAGATAATGGCTGACTTTAGCAACACAAATCAGTTTCTGGACCGAACAATATCCAAAGCAGATCTCCAAGACAGTTGGATAAGTCGGGAAGAAATTTTTCCAATAGTGATTATTGATAAAAAGGGAAAGCAAAAAGTTTTCACCCCCGGCTCAATCAACTTTCTTAATGAGGGCGATGTGGTGGTCCATTTAGTTGCCCCTGAATAGAAGTTTTTCCATAACGTAAAAGACCATGGGAAAAGACAAACTCAAAAAATTTGCGAAGTATAAATCCTTCCCTTTCTGTTATGAAAACCTATCCTTTGAGCAACCTCAATTGCTCAATTCACAAAACCTAGCGGTCAATCTGGCCGGACAATGGAAATCTACTCTAGGTGTAACAGGTGGTGATCTTATCCTGGAACTTGCTTGTGGAAAGGGCGAGTATACCGTGGGCATGGCCGAACAATACGCTGAAAACGGCTATATCGGTGTAGATATTAAAGGGGCTCGAATGCACCAAGGTGCTGGCTTCGTTGACGAGAAAAAACTCAACAATGCAGCATTTATAAGAAGCCGAATAGAGTTAATTGAACACTTCTTTAGCCCTGGCGAGGTAGATGGCATTTTTATCATTTTTCCAGACCCTTTTCTGCGCAATCGATCCACCTCACGAAGACTTACCTCGCCTCCTTTTTTAGATCGTTATCGAAAAATTTGTGACCCAAAGGCTACCATTCGACTCAAAACAGATAGCCCCGAACTCTATGAGTATACCCTGGAGATAATCCAAGAGCAAAACCTGCAAATCAACCATCAGATTGATGATGTGTACGCGGGTCCATGTAGCCTATGGGGATTGCAGGAAATCCAAACCTTTTATGAGGCCATGCATTTAGAAGCCAAGAAAACGATTATGTATGTTGAGTTCAATCTATTTGCATGAAAAGCTCCCCTGATTTTGCCGAAAAGGTTATCGAAACGGTCATGCGAATCCCACGCGGCAAAGTGACGACTTATGGGGCTTTAGCCACGTTTTGTGGAAGTCCTAAATCAGCAAGATATGTAGGAAGCTTGCTTAAAATGAGTCGATATTCATCGTTTAATCTGCCGGCACATCGCGTAGTAAATAGGCATGGGATGCTCACAGGTCAGGCTTTTTTTGATCATGAATACCCTATGAAAAAACGCTTAGAAGAAGAGGGGGTTAAGGTTGAAAACAACCAAGTTGTTAACTTTGCCCATCTATTCTGGCAACCAATCGAACCGTTATGATGATTCCTCTAAACCGAATGATTTTAAAACAATTCCTTGTTGTTTTGTTTTTTGGTTTGACAACTACATCAAACCTTTGTATGGGTGCTGACCCGGACCTTAAGTCTCCTCAAAAGGCTATTGAAACCCACCTACTCTATCTACAAGATGACAGCTACAACCCTGAACGGTCGGCAAAAGCAATCCCGGAATCCGCTGGCAATCTAAAAGAACGTAAAGCAATCGCTATAAAGCTAAAAGAGCTCTTTGATGGCATGGGTCTATATCTAGATCCTAAGCTTATTCCCCAAGACCCGGACTACATCGACACCAATTACAACAATCAAAATATTTATTCGCTTACTCCTCTTGATGCCTCCTTATACCTTGTTAGAGACACAAGTGGCAATTGGATGTATTCCGAGTCAACGGTAAAGGGTTTGGACAAGGCCTACAAGGCAATCTATCCATTAGGTGTAGATTTTCTTAAAAACTTACTCCCGTATAATGTCGGGATGCAATCCTTTCTTGGACTAGCACTATGGCAGTGGTCGGGTATCGGAATCTTGGTCATTGGTGCCTTTCTCTTGCGTTTTATACTTACTCAGTTGCTCAGTGTTTTTGTAGGCCTATTGTTCCGTTCCGCACTAAAGCAATATGCCCCCGAACGAACTAAGCTTATGTCGATGCTTCGTTTTTTTAGCATTTTCCTTGTTATAGAAGTGCTCGACATCGCGAGCTCTAGCTTACAGCTCAATCCCTACCTATACAATTACATTACTGTAGGGTTTCGTCTATCAGGATGCGTAGCCCTTGTTTTTGGTTTTCTCAAAGCGGTAGAAATTCTGCATGAATACCTGACAAAAATTGTTGCACGTACGGATAATCAAATGGATGACCAGCTCCTGCCTGTAGTTGTCCGAGTTTTGAACATTCTTGTCATTGGAACCGGCGTGGTGTATGCCTTAACCATTTTTGATATTGATCTGACGGCAATCTTGGCAGGTCTTTCTGTGGGAGCCTTAGCATTGGCCCTAGCTGCCCAGGATACCGTGAAGAATTTCTTGGGATCAGTCACCGTTTTTGTTGACAAACCGTTTAAAATCGGGGACTACGTCAAGGTTAATGGTGTTGAAGCAACCGTTGAAAGTGTGGGTATTCGCTCTACGCGTTTACGCACACCTGATCGATCCTTAGTCACTATTCCAAACGGGGAGTTGTCGAATATGACGATCGATAACTTAGGAGAGCGTAACCTTCGGCGATGGAAAACAGTACTTGGTCTAACCTATGATTCAAAACCTGAAGCAATCCAAAACCTATGTCGGTCCGTTAAGGAACTCTACGCCCGTTCTGAACACGTTGATATCGAGAATAGCTCCGTGCACTTGCACACCTTAAATGCATCATCTATTGATGTTCTGCTTTTAATCTATATGGATGCCAATTCCTATGATGATGAATTGGACATCAGAGAACAACTACTTTTTGAAATCATGGATTTGGTGGCTAAAGAGGGTCTGAGCTTCGCATTCCCCTCACAATCGATTTATATAGAATCCCAGCCCAAGCCTTAAGGTTTTCGTTTGGGCAAAAAAAGATGCGGCGCTTCTTTTTACTGAAACGCCGCACCGAACCAAGACTATGAACTCTATTGCGATCTCTCCTTTCGCACAGAGTACTATTAATACGTTAGAAAGTTTATCTTATTGTAGCTTTTTAAGACTTTATGAAAAAAAAATCTGATGCAGAGCTTTTGCAGGCCTACCGATCCCTCGAAGATCATGATAGCCTTGCTACATTATTTATCCGCTACTCTGCACAGGTATTGGGTTTATGCATGCAATACCTTAAGCATTCTGCCGATGCAGAAGATGCTGTAATGGATATATACACTCATATTCAAAAACCACTGCGTCATCAAAACGTTCATCACTTTAAAGCATGGATCATGCAGGTCAGCCGAAATCACTGCCTACAAATCCTGCGCAAAAAAAAGGGTAAGTACTCCACTGATATCACCGAGTTAAACCATATGGAATCCATTGATAATTTGCATCAAGTATATATTGAAGATCAATGGCTTGATATCATGGAAGAAGAATTAGAGAACCTCAGCGAAGAACAACAGATTTGCCTTCGAATGATGTATCTCGAGGGACATTCCTACAAAGAGATAGCAGCAATTAGGGGCTACGAACTCAAAAAGGTTAAAAGTTATATTCAAAATGGCAAGCGCAACCTTGCCCTTCGTGTAGAAGCCAGAAAGAATCATGAGTAAGCACAAAAAACATATTCCAAAGAGCGATTCCTTTCTAAACAAGGTCTTTTCTAGAGAGCAATCTAAAGAGGACTATACTGATCTTGAATGGGAAGCTAAGCAGGGACTGGATCAACTGGGAGAAGAAGAAGCAGTCGAAGCCTTGTCACGAATTCGCAATCAAATTGAATCGCAAAAAAGAAAACAATCAAAAAAACCAACTGTCATCCCCTTATGGCGCTATGGAGCAGCCGCTGCATGTGCAGGGATTCTGATTATCATCGGCAATCAAATCATTAATTCTACCACCAACGAAGGGCCTGTTTCCTATGATGCCCAAGAGACACAAGCTCAAGAGGTTTCGTCAGACGAGGGCTCAGCGCCCTCAACCGAGGCAATCCAAGAGACTATTGCTAATGAATCGTCTTCTGTAGAAGATGATGCGACAAACAGTTCCAATCCATCGATAGAGGTAAAGGACAATGCCATACTTCCAATTCCACCTCCACTACCAGCTGAGCCGGCGCTCCGCACAGAAATCCGGGAAGATAAATTCACGACAGAAAACTCAGGCATAGAGGAAGACGCCTTTGAAGAGGTTGCCTCTGAAGAAATAGTTGCTCTTGATCTTCCTAATGAAGAGGAGGATAACTCATCGAATCAAGGGTCTGAAGTTGTTGAGCAAGAGGAAAACCTACCTGAGGTGTTCATGCCCGATGAGATGGCGCCAAATGATGTGATGGACGATGAAGTTTTACCAACGGTGACGTACAGAATGAGTGAAAAAAATTCACTATCCACAGAGGGTATAGCTGATTCTGATCCACAGGAATCAGTCTATGATTGGGGTAGCGCATTTGCTAACGACCAGTTTCAAGAGATTACCAAACGATTTGAGGAAACTGATTGGGCTGAACAACAGATAAATGAAGAGGCAATGTTTTTTGCAGCACGTGCCTACCATGCGCTAGGCAAGCCTAAGAAAGCCCGAAAAACCATGGAAGAAGTAGTTGCTCTCAATGGTGATAAGGTTGAGGAAGCCCAAGGCTTTTTAAAAGAATGGAAAGAATAACTGTATTCTAGGATTTCTCACTATTGAGGTAGTCAGCTAACTGCTCGAGCTCTTTGAAAAATTCCTCACCATACTTGCGGACCAATGCATCTTTTACAAAGGCATAGACAGGAGTCTTCAGTTGCTCACCAAGTGCACACGCTGCCTTACATATCTCCCATTCCTCATAGTTAAGGGCCTCCGTGTCATTAAGTTTTGTGATTCGTATAGGGTATAAATGACAGGATATCGGTTTACGAAACGTTACTTTTTTGTCATTATATGCCTCCTCTATACCACATAGAGTAACACCCCCTTTTTCAATGGCGAACACGCAATGCTTCGATCCATGTAGTGAAGTCTTAAATACTCCATCCTCCTTATCAAGCGTGTAGGGACCCTTAGCGTCCAATACTTCTTGATGAGCCTTGCTTAGATAAGGTCGAACAGCATCTAATACATTTTCAAGTTCTTCTAACTCAAACGGCTCTAATGGAGCTCCTGTATCACCTTCAACACAACATTTTCCTTTACAGGCGCCCAAGTCGCAGACAAAGTGTTCTTCAAAAATTGCCTCACTGAGTAGTTTGTCTTTGAACAAAATCATTTCATTCGCATTTTTCTCCCGATGGCAAAAATACAGGGACGCTTATGTAAATCAACAGATTCACTTTTCCAATCCGAAACCTTCTTTGTTTTAATCCATTGGGTATCTAGAGTTAAATCACAAGAAACATGTAAGAAGGTCGATGGATTAAGTTGATTTAGCAAAGACTTCCAAAGGGCCATATTGCGGTAAGGCGTTTCCATAAAAAGTTGTGTCGCTCCATAGGCATTCACGGACTGTTCCATTGCTCGTATCCGTTTGTTACGGGCAGCTTGTTCCACAGGAAGATATCCATGAAATGAAAATTGTTGGCCGTTAAGCCCGCTACCTGTCAGAGCCAAAAGAATGCTCGAAGGACCCACTAGAGGCTGTATCTCAAAGTTTAGCTCATGGGCAATTGATACAATCACTGATCCCGGGTCGGCAATACATGGATTACCGGCCTCGCTCAGAACTCCCACGTCTTGCGATGTAGATTTAGCCTCCTGGAGGGTTTTACGAATGTGTTTTACATTGGGATTATGCTTATCTAACTCAAGCCAGCGTATATCTTCATCAAAGTTTCGTTTATCCCCTATTTTTCGTAAGAACCGACGTGCTGTTCGGAGCCGTTCGACGATAAGGTACTCTATGGGTGTAATGGTCTCAACCAGTCTTGGATCCATACAATCAGGATTGCCTAAGTCACTGGGAATTAGATAAAGCCTTGGCATTACCGAATGAGGGCTACACTTCCCTTTTGCTTAACAACATGATCTCCTAGAAACCACACCTCCACGAGATAGGAATACATTCCCGGTGGCTGCATTTTTCCTTTAAACATTCCATCCCATTGTGGACGGTTACTCGATGCTTGAAAAACCTCTTGCCCCCATCGGTTATAGACTTTAAGCTCTACTTGAGATATCCCAATTCCATATACTTCAAAGACATCATTTTGACCATCACCATTTGGCGTAAATGCGTTTGGCACATATATATCTAAGGGCTCTCCCACAAACAACGTAAACTCAGTTGACCCAACACATCCCGAGCTATCAGTAACAGACACCGTATAATCACTTGTGATATATGGGATGGCTATTGGATTATCACAATCGTCACAACTTAGTCCAGCAGAAGGAGACCATAAATACTCAAAGGGAGCTAAGCCATTCCAGAGACTATCGAGCGCCAAACCAATCGTATCACCATAGTCAAGGTATTGATCGGCTAAAAACGGAGCTATGGCCTGAGGCTCACTTACCCTTATTGGATTGAGTGTGTCAGAACATCCAAGGTCATCGGTTACAATAATTTCATACTGCCCAGAGCCTAGATTTTCAAACAGTGGGCTGGACTGGATCCCCGTTACATCTAATAACTGATACGTAAACGTTCGTGAGGTATCTACAGCACTCACAAAAACCTCTAGACTGCCATCCGCATCTCCATTACATGTGGTAGCCACAGATTGGGCACTGTAGCTATTGGCTAATGGCTCAGACAAGGTAAACACACTATCCCCTCGACACCCTGTGCCATCTTCTACAAATTCAACCTGATAGGTTCCAGCTGATAAATTATTGAATACGCCGGTAGCATTACTTTGAAGAAGAAATCCATTATTGTCCAATAGACGAGCCTGAAAGGCAGTTACCCCAGCAGAGGAGACGGTAATCTGTCCACTACTACTACCCTGACAGGCGACGTTACTACCTCCTAGATTGAGATTGATATTTGTACCGGGTGCAATTGAATAACTTCCATTGGCTTGACATGCATTACCATCAGTTACAGTAACTTGATAAGTACCAGGTTGCAGATTGTCAAAGAGGACATTCACACCAATTAATGTTAAGGTATCCACGTCCCAGGTAAAGGGTCCACTACCTCCTGTAGCACTGAAAGCAAAGCTTCCATCCCCAGATCCAAAACAAGTCTCGTCAGTAATTGTCTCAGCAATAGTTAAAAGTGCTGGACTACTTACTTCCACTGAGTCAATCGTCGAACATCCAAAAGCATCCGAAACGACCACGCTATACAAACCTGCTGAAAGGCCAAAAGCACTATCTACAGACTGACTTAGTGGATCATTCCATTGTATGGTAAGAGGAAGAATGCCTCCCGAGGGCTGTGCCACGGCTATGCCATCACTGTAGCCAAAACAGCTTACCGAATCAGAACTCATGATAAGGGAAGGACTCTCTCCAAGGCTATCAATGGTTACTGTATCGCGTATCTCACAGCCTAAGGCATCAGTTGCTAAAACGGTGTAAACCCCAGCCGATAATCCTGTGGCGGTCTGCGTAGTCTGACCCAATGGATCATTCCATTGATAGGTAATTGGAGCGCTTGCATTCGAAATAAACAATGTTGCACTACCTCGGCCCTCAAGACATGTGTCAGGCTCTAAAACAACACTATCTGGAGCAGGACCACTTCCACCAACCGATAAGGTTAAGGTATCAGAACATCCTGATGCATCGAAAACTCGGAAGAAATAGGAGCCAATAACCAGACTATCTAAGGTAAAGGTGGATCCTGGCGTGGATTGACCTTGATAAATCGTTTGATAGGGTGCACTACCCCCTGAAATTTGCAATGTAATGCTACCATCAGCTAAAACCCCACAGGATTCATCGGTAACCAATGAATTTATGGTTAGTGGGCTTGGCTCGAAGACCTCTACGTTAATCGAAGTGGAACAACCATTTGAGTCTGCTACAGCGACCTGATATTGACCTGCGGAAAGTGCGATGGCAGTATCTGTTGTTTGAGCTAACACATCATTCCACTGAAAGGAATACGGCGCGTCTCCTCCACTTGAAAGCACCCACGCCCTTCCGTCACTGCTGCCATTACAAGAAGTTGTATCGCTCCCTGCTGTTAGGGAAGGAACTGCACCAAGTGGCAAAACTTCGGCCGTATCAATAAGTACACAACCTGCTGCATCCGTCAGGGTCAATTCATAAAAGCCTGGTGATAATCCAACAGCTGTAGGAACAGTCTGCCCTAGTGGATCGTCCCATTGAAAAGTTATCGGTGCTAGTCCGCCACTAAAATTTACCGTTGCTGAACCTACGCTAGCCACACAGGTATCTGGACTAGAGGTCATAGAGTCAATAAAGGGTCCCCGAACAGGAATGAAAACACAAGAGGAATCAGAACAACCACTTGCATCGGTAGCCGTTACACAATGAAATCCAGCGGAAAGATTGACAGCAAGTGCTGTAGTCTCTCCGTTATCCCATAGCCATTGCACGGCTCCACCTCCCCCAGAAACAACACTAGCCTGTGCACTACCATTGGATTGACCACAATCACTGGTATCCACAAGAACCGTGTTTAGAGTAAGGTTTGACGTAAAGTTCACCGCTTGATTATCAGTATCGACCACAACGGATCCGTCACAATTGGTATAGGTAATTTCTGCAGTATATACTTCATTAGTTGTAGGACATACTTGCACACTCCCACCACTACCGACTACAGTACCACTTTGATCCGTCCATTCTATACTATAATTCGGCGTACCATTGGGTAAAAAGCGCCAGGCTTCCGGTGTATTTACCGTCCATGGCCCGGTATTCCTATTAGGAGGATTATAGGCAACATTACCTGCTGCATTTTGGATGCCAATAAGTGCATTTCCTGAATTCCATGAGGCACAAGTTGGCTTGCTTTCTACATAAACCTCTATCGCATTCGTAGATTCATAAATCACAATCTGATGGCGGCTTAATAAGTTGTTACAACTAAAATGACAAACATTATCAAAGTTGACCACAAAGGTCCTGCATGGATAGCTACCCAAATTCGCATAACGTATAAAACCGCAAACCGAAGGATCAATGTCGTGATAGACACCCATAATGGAGTTGGTAGGTAAAACAGCACTAGGTATAGGATCCGTGTAAGACCAATTGTTTGTTCCTCCTGCCTGACTAATATCAAAAGAAACAACACCATTACTTCCTATGACCAACTGATTGTAGGTGTTCCCAAAAAAACAGAAGGTGAATGGAAGACTAATGACATTACTCCATACGTCATCCGTGTTGACCGAGGTGAGCGTTCCTAATCCATAAGGATACGGCGGGGCATATGGAATAGAAGAAACTCCATAGGATGTTGTTTCTCCAGTAGCCAAGAAGGTAGAGGATAGTTGTGTGCAAGAATCCGTGCATTGCAGAGTAATAGGAGGACCAGCAACTATATTAGGACAACCAGGAGCTTGCGCTTGAACATGAAGGGATAGAAATAGGCTTAATAGCCCTGACAGCACAAGTTTTCTCAAGAACGGTAATTTTAAAACTTAGGACAGAATCGGTTATAATCAATTGCCATAGGACCTTGCTTGTTATGCGTATAGATCAATGACAACTCTAAGGCTCCATTGGAGTTTGTAGGAACGCGAAGGTCTGACAAGGTTACATCATAGGATAACCCTGCACGCATGTTGTATGCCTCGACTCCTATAACACCGATGATTGCATCGATCCCAAAACCATTGATTCCTCCTACTAATCGAGCCCATCCGCCAGCAAAGGCTGATACATTATCCGCGAGCTCGTATTCAAAGCCCGAACCCACATTCGCTTGCTGAGCATTGCCTTGAAGCATGTAAAGTACCGTAGGTGTGATGTAAGAATAATCGCCCACTTTGATTTGCGCTGCCGCATGAGCATTAATGCGCGTGTTGAGCTTATTGTCCTCACCCAAAAAACTTTCATTGGGCTGGTGTACATGGTTTACGCCAACACCGAACATGTATCCGAACTCTTCATTGGGTTGAGAGCTGAAAAGAGCGCCCGCATTAACCTCTGGATAGCTGATGTTTCCATTTTGAAAAGACTCTCCATTGAATGCCAAAGGATTAAATGCATTGGCACCAGCATCCCACTGTTGTTCAAAAATTAGATCGCCTTCATTCACTCGTTTTGAAACATAACCTGTTTGAAGACCTAAGCCAAGGTTCGAGCGCCCAAAACGATCAAGTCCTTGATGATAGGATAGTGAAAACAATCCTGCACGTGTTGTTAAATTCCCATTTCCAGCGGCATCGTTGTAAAATGCTAATCCCATCCCGAGAATGTTTTCTCGCATTCTTTCTGGAAAAAGTCGAGCGTCAAAAGAAGCTTGAACTGTGGTGTAAGGAGCCCAAGATGAAAAGGTCGGAATGGCAAACCACTGGCTTCGATAATTGACCACTGCTCTGAAGTCTCCGCCGTGGAGTCCTGTCAATGCAGGATTAAGGGTGAGTGGTGATGCGTAGTACTGACTAAAGTGAATGTCTTGAGATTTGGCTGTACTGAGAAGGGCACAGAAAGAAAGAAACATTAAAACTCGTCGCATCATCCTAGATTTTGGTAGCTACTAAAGATAGTAAGGATTTTCTATCTATGGGTTATTAACGCTACTTTCTCTTGGAAATTTTTCGTAAAAAACTGTAAGGAAATGGCAATGCGTCATGCTGAAGAAAAGCATATTCCTTACGTTCGGCTCCAAAACCTTTGTAAAATCGGGCGACTCCGTCGAGCGCAGATCCTTCGAAATCCAAATATTTCATCTGATCAGCATTCTTTATAACACACTGATTCATAATAACATGCATTGCATTGACCTCCTTTCCTTTTGGTGATGATACCGGCATGAGATTGATAATGCGCATAGGGCCTGATAAAAAAAAGTTTGCCGCAATAAGCTCATCTTCTAAATATGCACCAATGATACTTCCCAAGCCATAGGATTGAGCCTTATAAATAAGCCGATGCATAGTATGTTTTGTCGTTTGGTCTATTGAAGGGTCTTTAGATCGCATATGCTTCAAGTAAAACGACGTGAACGTCTCTGGAGAGATGCTTTGTGTGGTACGAATAGGAAACTTATCGGCCTTTTTTAGCGAGCGCTTTAGATTCCCGGAAAACTTTGCTTCGAGCGCATCGTAGGGCGCATTCAAGGCCAGTTCAAAATTGGGTCGAGTAGTGAAATTAAAATGATCGGTCACTGTATTGCCTGAGTTAAGCTGTATTTCAACTAACGGAAAACGTTCGACAAGTAAGGAGAGAGCTCCTTCAATATCGATGACTTGACTTCCCTGCTGACTGTACATTCCCAATTGCTGGGTAAATGGGGGTTGATAGGCGTAGGATATGCCCCACTTTTGGCGAAAGGGCACAGGGAAAACAGCCTCATAATCTCCCGCTATAAGTCCATCCCATTCCATCGCTACCGCATCGAGATACCACGTGTAGGCATAAGGCATAGCATTCGGTGCGAAGTGCACCACGCCATTCCACCGCTTGTCGTCAATTTCCTCGCGCTTTACCCAGCGCCAAGCCGTGTGTAATGGTGGTGAATTCTTCAATGGATCATGCGTTTTCTAAGGACTTTGCAAAGGCAGCCCAATACTCATTATGGTCAGCAATAAGGTTGTTATGTAGATTAAACACTAAAGGATAATCAAGGTTCGCCGCATGGCCAAGATACGCTCCCACCCTTTCATTCCAATCCTCTAAACCATTGCAAGTCGTGTGATGAACAAAGGTCGAATCCATAAGCGGCAACGGGTGAATTCGCAGGAGTTTATCGAAGGGTTTGTCTTCTTCAAAAAAGCGATATGAACGGCTTACACCTGATCGAAAACCCGAACGATTACCATAGCCCATCGACCAATCATTTTGTATTCCAAGGCTTGAAAATTTTGGATAATCGTCATGGGGCCTGCATCGTAAGTAATGCATGCGTACATGATGGCATGGCTGATTCACGAGGTCCTCAAAATGCTTTGTTTCAGCTGCTAGGACTTCCCACCGCCGAGGGGAATCCCAAGAGCCCAAGGCGTAAGTTGGATGAAGCCCAAAATCAACTACCTCACTCCATTGCTGTAACCACTCTTTAAAAGCCTTATTCGATGGGTGGACATGTCGATCCATCGAACTTCGCCTTCCTACTGGGAGAAATATTCTAAGGCCAACACCCTGCGCCTCAGCCCAATGCTGGACCATCTCTATGACATCATAAGGATCTCGCTTTTGCCCCTTACGAATGGAGCGTAAGGTTTGCCATCCAGGATAACGACTCGGCGATTTAATAAGGGATGCCAAAATCAGTGGAAGTGGTCTTGCATACCATTGAAAAGCAAAGTCCAAATCAATGGTCAGCACATGAGGAGATTGTCGACAACCCACCTTTAGGCCTTTTTTAGTCATTTGTGCTACAAGAAACGGAATGTATTCCTCTAAAAAGGGACGATCCAAAAGATTGTGCGACTCGAGGAGGGATTGTTTATAGGGATAGCGTCCATGTTGATCCCAATCGTCTGAGTTGTAGGTTTCTTCCTTTCTGGTTAAGGTGAAAAAAAGTGTCGCAAAAAAATCAAAGCCAAGCGCTCCTTGCATGACTCTTTTAAAACCAACAAGTCCAGCATCTGATATCAACGGTGAATTCATCCATTCCTCCTCATTAAAAGACCAATCACTTCGACCAAGACATAGGTCAGCTTGGCTACTCGGCTCTTTGGCATACGAAATCGTAAATGCATATTGACCTGAATTCAGGTCAGACGAATCGGCATAAGACCAACCCATACCCAACCAATCAGTAAATACTTGATGGAAGATGTAAGAGACTTCCTTGCGCTGTATATCGGTATGAATGCCTATCTTTTCTTGCACAACGTAAATCTAAGTCATACACTATGAAAAAAGTTATTGAAACCTCAAATGCTCCAGCACCTATTGGGCCATACAGCCAAGCTATTTTAGCAGGAAACACCCTGTTTATCAGTGGTCAAATCCCTTATGACGGGGCGATGAACTATGCCGGCGATGACATTAGCGACCAGGCCCATCAAGTCATGAAAAACTTGCAGGCCGTATTAGAAGCCGCGGGGATGAACTTTGACCATGTGGCGAAGACCAGTATTTTTCTCAAGTCTATGGATGACTTTAATGCGGTTAATGCAGTCTATGGCTCCTACATAGGCGAAGATGCACCAGCGCGCGAAACGGTAGAAGTTAGTCGACTTCCTAAAGACGTAAAAGTTGAAATCTCAATGATTGCTATAAGCGGCTAAGCATCCCCATATACATAGGCCTCCATCGATCGAAGTTTTTGATAAGCATCTTCAACGGTTGCGACCTGATCAACAATAAGGATCAAATGCTTTTCAGTTTGCTTCAAGCGCATAGCAGCAGGATTGGAATTTACATACGCCATAACCTTGCCGAAGGCATCTGATGCATAGAACATCGCCTTTTGATTAGAGGTAAAGTAACAGGTGAGCTTACCCTTCTTTGCTATAATTCGTTCGAGCGCTAAGGTTTTGCCGACCCATTTTAGTCGGATTGCGTTGCACAACTCTTTAACTTCTTCGGGGACCTTTCCAAAACGATCTTGCACATCTTCTAAAAATGCTTGAAGGCCTTGATTATCCTTGAGGGCATTAAGTGAAGTGTATAACGCAAGGCGTTCAGGTACGCTGTTTACATAGTCATTTGGAATATGCATGGGAAGGTCCGTATCAATCTGGCAATCCCTTACGTATTCTCTTTTTTCGGCGATTTCTGCCTTGTAAAGCTCAACAAATTCCGTGGCTTTTAGCTCCTGAATCGTCTCATCTAAAATTTTGTGGTAGGTCTGAAAACCTAAGTCATTCATAAACCCGCTCTGTTCTCCCCCCAATAAATTACCTGCGCCACGAATGTCTAGATCACGCATAGCGATATTAAAACCACTTCCGATATCAGCAAACTCTTCAATGGTCTTTAAGCGCAATCGGGCATCTTGAGAAAGTGTGGACACTGGAGGGGTAAATAAATAACAATACGCCTTGCGACTCGAACGTCCTACCCGTCCGCGCAATTGATGTAAATCCGACAAGCCAAACATATGCGCTCCATTTATGATAATGGTATTGGCATTAGGAATATCCAATCCCGTTTCAATGATGTTGGTCGATAACAGAACGTCATATTGACCATCAACAAAGTCTACCATTACGCGCTCAAGTGCTTGACCCTCCATTTGGCCATGACCGACTGCAATGCGAACATTACCCAACATTCGTTCAAGCATTTGCTTGATTTCCTCGATATCTTTTACGCGGTTATGGACAAAAAAGACTTGCCCTCCTCGATACAACTCAAACTGTATCGCATCAGCAATAACTTCCGTACTGAATGTATGGACTTCGGTATGTACGGGTTGACGGTTTTCGGGAGGAGTGCGAATCACAGACAAATCCCTTGCCCCCATGAGGCTGAACTGCAGAGTTCGTGGAATCGGTGTGGCCGTCAAGGTCAATGTATCCACGTTAAGCTTAATAGTCTTAAGTTTTTCTTTGACGCCAACTCCAAACTTTTGTTCCTCATCGACAATGAGAAGTCCAAGGTCTTTCCATTGCACTGCTTTACCCACTAAGGAATGGGTTCCTATACAGATGTCAATTTTCCCTTGGGCAAGTTTTTCATAAATCGCCTTTTTCTCTGCCGTACTACGAAAGCGATTAACATATTCGATGGTCACTGGGAAATCGCGGAGTCGGTCAGAAAGCGTCTTATGATGTTGCGCGGCTAAAATGGTAGTGGGCACAAGAATGGCGACCTGTTTGTTATCGGTAACCGCCTTAAAGGCAGCGCGTATAGCGACTTCTGTTTTACCAAAGCCTACGTCACCACATAATAAACGATCCATGGGCACATCGCTCTCCATGTCCTTTTTTACCTCTAGACTGGTTTTTTCTTGATCAGGAGTATCCTGATAGAAAAAGGAGGCTTCTAACTCATGCTGCAAATACGTGTCGGGTGAAAAGGCAAATCCTTTTTGGGTTTTTCGCTGGGCGTATAGCTTGATTAAGTCATAGGCAACCTGCTTAATTTTCTTTTTGGTTTTGGTTTTGGTTTTCGCCCAAGCATCTGACCCTAAACGATGAATTTTGGGTTTTTTACCATCCTTCCCCGAATACTTAGAGATTTTATGCAGCGCATTGATACTTACATAGAGCAGGTCGTTGTTTTGATAAACGATTCGAATGGACTCCTGCACACGACCTGCAATGTCAAGCTTTTCCAATCCTGAATACACTCCAATACCATGGTCGATATGGACAACATAGTCTCCTGGTTTCCACTCTTTGAGTGTTTTCATCAGTTGTGCGCGACTACTGCTTCGATTTTTTCGAATGTTTGCCTTGTGGTAGCGACTAAAGATCTGATGATCGGTGTATACAAGAATCTTGTTTTGATTATCTACAAAGCCCCCATGCAAGTCCAAATTGAGCGGATGCATGGTGATATTCGCCTCGACATCTTGTAATATCCCCTGGACCCGGTTGTAGTGCTTGGCATGTTCTGTGGCCAAGATAAGTTCATACCCAGCCTCCTTTTTTGCCTGTAAATCCTCTACCAGCAAGTCTACATTTCGATTAAATACAGGTTGGGGGTCAATGCCAAAGTCGAAAACCTCCATGGCCTTGGAATAGATCTTATTGCCCCATTCAACAAGCTGAATATCCTCAAGGAATCCTTTGATTCGCGGAGAGGTTTCAAAACGCTTTTGGGGGTGGATATGAATGCTATCTTCTTTATCAAAATCCTCTTCATCGAAATCAAGCTTTTCATAGCAAGCAATAGCTTTTGCCATACCCTCATCTACGGTCTCCAAACACATCGCCACGTCATTAATCCAAAACGTGGTATTACTAGGAATAGCCTGAAAGAGTGAGACCTGCTCATCTACTGTGAAGTTTTGTTGACCATTGGGCAAAATAGAAATCCGAAGGACCTTTTTCTCTGATCGCTGACTCACAGGATCGAAAAGTCGAATACTCTCTACCTCATTATCAAAAACTTCTATTCGATAAGGGTTGGCATTGGCAAAGGAGTAAATGTCAATGATGTCCCCGCGAATAGAAAATTGACCGGGCTCATAGACAAAATCTACGCGTTCAAAGTTGTAGGTAATTAGCAACTCCAACATAAAATCAATGTCGAAGGTCTCCCCTACTTCAACATCAAGACGTGTTTCTTTGAGTACTGATTTTTTTACCACGCGCTCGAGTAAGGCATCCGGATACGAAATGATCAACATGGACTGAATGGCATTGCTCGTCAACTGGGTAACAGCCTCTGTGCGCATTTGAATATTCCCTGAATCCGATTGGTGAATTTGTCCTAACTGCTTAAAAGAAGATGGAAAGCTGTAGATCTCTTTTTTAGGAAGCACAAACTGCAAATCCTGCATTAAAAACGCCGCCTCTTCCCGATCTCGGCAGAGGACGATATGGTTTCCCTTATATGCCTGATAGGACGCCGCAATAATGAAGGCCAATGATGAACCATTTACGCCATTGAGGTGCATTGCACTCCCGCTGTCTCCATTGGTTAGATGGGAAACCACATCTTGCAGCATGGACGACTGCTGATATTGTTGTATCAATTCCTCTCTTTGCACGCCGATTGTGCTTTACAGTGTATACTTAATAGCCATTGACTGAAGCATCCACAAAAATGAAGTGGATAAAATTCACCGCGTAAATATATTGGGAACCTACATTTATAGTGAGAATTATGTCAGAAAATCCCGCGCCCAATACCTCTATGTCCGATTCGAAAGTAAGCGGGCTATATAAAGACTGGTTTTTAGACTACGCAAGCTATGTGATTTTAGAGCGAGCAGTTCCTGCCCTTAAGGATGGGATGAAGCCCGTTCAGCGCAGGATACTCCATGCGATGAAAACCATGGATGACGGACGATACCACAAGGTCGCCAATATCATAGGTCAAACCATGCAATACCACCCTCATGGGGATGCAGCGATTGGTGACGCCTTAGTTAATCTCGGGCAAAAGGACCTGCTGATTGATTGTCAAGGAAACTGGGGAGATGTTCGCACTGGCGACCCTGCTGCTGCACCGCGATACATCGAAGCACGACTAACCAAGTTTGCCCTTGATGTATTATTCAATGGCAATACGACGCATTGGCAACTATCCTATGACGGAAGGAAAAAAGAACCGATTCACCTACCCGCTAAGTTTCCTTTACTGCTTGCCCAAGGAGCCGATGGGATTGCGGTAGGACTTTCCACTAAAATCTTACCTCATAATTTTAATGAGCTTTGTCAAGCCGCTATTCACCACCTCAAGGGTCGCTCCTTTAAACTTGTACCAGACTTTGCTACGGGTGGACTTATGGATGCTAGCGACTACCAAGCAGGAAAAAGAGGTGGACGGATCAAGGTTAGAGCACGTATTGAAGTTGAAGACAAAAAAACGTTGCGCATACGCGAAATCCCCTACGGGACGACGACTCAAGCCATCATTGACTCAATCATTAAAGCCAATGACAAGGGTAAAATTCGCATTAAGAAGGTTGTCGACAACACCGCTAAAGAAGTTGATATAGAAATTGAGTTGCCCACAGGAGTAAGTCCTGATGTAACGATAGATGCTCTTTATGCCTTTACCAATTGTGAAGTTTCGCTCGCGCCCAATGCGTGCATCATTTATGAGGACAAGCCCCATTTTCTTTCAGTCCATGACATCTTAAAACTCAATGTAGAGGAAACTAAAAACCTTCTTCAATGGGAATTGGAAATTGAAAAGGAACAACTCGAGCAAAAATGGCACTTGGCCTCCTTGGAGAAGATATTTATTGAACAGAGAATTTATAGAGATATAGAGGAGTGTGAAACTTGGGAGGCCGTAATAGCCGCTATAGACCAGGGTATGCATAAACACGTATCAACCCCATCGCGCATCAATAAAAGCGCTTCGGCCTTCAGCCTAATGCGGGATATTACCGAAGAGGATATTCTTAAACTGACCGAAATCAAAATCAAAAGAATTTCCAAGTTCGATAGCTTCAAAGCCGATGAAATTATCCAAGGCTTAGAAGAGAAGTTGGCAGAGGTCAAAAACCACCTAGCTCACCTCACCGACTACACCATCGCTTATTTTGAACGCATTAAAAAGACCTATGGAAGTGAAAAGGTTCGCCGAACGGAATTGCAGAGCTTCGAAGCGATCAAGATTAAACATGTTGCTGCCAACAATGTAAAACTCTATGCAAATCTCAAGGAAGGCTTTGTAGGCATGGGGCTCAAAAAAGACACCTTTATCACAGACTGCTCGGACATTGATGACGTCATAGCCTTTAAAAAGGATGGGAGTATGATAATCTCGCGTATTGAGGATAAAAAGTTTGTAGGGAAAGATATCTTGTATGTCGCGGTATGGAAGAAAAATGAAGATCGCCGGATTTATCACATGATCTATGCTGACCTGACTTCTGGTAAAAACTATGTGAAGCGCTTTGCTGTGACTTCCATGGTGCGGGACAAGGCCTACCAAATTACCAAGAGCGATAAAGCCAAGGTGCTCTATTTTGCCATGCACCCCAACGGGGAATCCGAGACGGTTCGCATCAAACTCAGTCCGAATTGTACAGCACGCCAAAAAGAGTTTGAGTATAACTTCACCGATATCAACGTCAAAGGAAGAATGTCCGCGGGTAATGTGATTACAAAGTACCCTATCCGAAAGATTGACCAAATCTCAATCGGTCCTTCGACCTTTGGAGGAAAGGCCTTTTTCTTTGATAGCGCAACAGGCCGCATAAATGGGGAAGAACGAGGGAAGGTCATTGGTAGTTTTGACACCTCAGACAAGGTACTCGTTGTGCACCAAAATGGCTGCTACGAGACCTTTCATCCAGAGGTAAGCAAAAAACTGCCCTTATCTGGTATTGCCCACATATACAAATGGCAGCCTTCGGACATAGTAACGGCAGTCTATCTCGATGGGTCAAGCAAAACAGAATATGTTAAACGCTTCCATATCGAAACAAAGACCGATGATCAATTATTCAACTTTATTGGCGAACACGCTTCATCCAAGCTCCTTTTTGTTAGCCTCCATCCTGAGCCTCAAGTAAAAATTACCGTGCTGAAGGGCAGTGCAAAAGAAAAAACAGAGGAAGTCATCGCCCTAAGCAGTTTTATTGATGTTAAAGGATGGAAGTCCCAAGGAAATAAGTTTACAAGCGACCCTAGGCGAGGAAAGGTTATTGATGTCAGTCCAGCCTTAGAAAGTCCTAAGGAGGAACAGCCCTTGCCAGAAGAGGCCAAAGCATCTGCCGGAAAGAAATCACCCCAAGTTGGAGGAAACTTGACCTTAGATTTCTAGACTAACATTTCACTAACCGTTTAGTTTTAACAATGCTGTGTATCTTTCAGTAAAGATTTAACTCTATGAAACGCTTTCTAACTTATGTTGCATTGGTTCTTATAGTAGGACTTACGGTCACAAGTTGCTACTCTTCTAAGAATTGCGGTGGCACCAAAAAAACAATGGGTCAAGGTATCCATCGATAGGTTATCGCAAGAATTTCCTATTCCTGATCTGGAATGTCTATCTCAAAGTCTACCCACTCGGGAGGTAAACACTGCATGCTGTCGCATATCATAAACTCGTAGTGTCCCTTTACGGAGGTTGTTATCGATTGTTCCAGTGGAAGAACAAAAGGAGATGAGATAAACAACACTTCGTTCACGAATTTCTTTATAGGTAAGTCCCAAATGGGATCGTAGCCATCTGATCCAAATGCACTTTGCTCACTAAATGTCACCTGCGGCACATTCGATACATGTATCGATGTAGGAATAGGTCCTGTGCCTTGTTGGTGTTGGCTATAAATTGCCCAACCCGAGGCTAGTTTCACATGAAAAGAGATTTGTAAGCTATCGGAAGTGATGTATTCAATGCTAGGAGACCATTTGACAAGTTTGTCGGGAGTCGAGGCCTTTGGTTTTGTAGATTGCCCATAGAGGGTAGACATACTTGTGAAGAGGCAGCCAAGTACAGCCATCACAATCCGTGAACAGCAGTTACTTTTCGTCATCCTCTACCTCCTTCTGCTCTTCCTTCCATTGCTCAAATGCCTTGAGTCCATCCTCTAAAAACTCCGTATACTTTTCTACAGTATTTACCTCGGAATACCCTACAGCAGACGTCAGCTGCGTTTCGTCAGGCGCTAAAATCACATAGAGCGGTTGGGTTACCGACTGGAAATTTATGGCCTGAACCGTTGCCCAAATATCTCCTTCAGTACGGATGAGCTTTTCCCTCTGTTCGTTACCCGTAATCGTAACTACACATTGCTTTTCCTTTGGAAGAATCGTCCGCTCATCGACGTATAGTGAAGTCAGAATAAAGTCTTCTTCTATAAGCTGATGAACACCCTGATCAGTCCAAATCTGCTCTTCAACTTTGCGACAGTTAACACAAGCATGACCTGTAAAATCAAACAACATTGGACGATTTAACGCTTCTGCTTGCGCTTTTGCATCCACTATATTGTTTTTGAACTCAGTAATCTCCGTGTCTTCGCTATCCGATATATGCTCTTCACAACCTAAATAGCTGTAACATACTGGAGGGGGAAAGCCAGAGAGCATTGTTCTTGGCTTATACCGACCTGTAGATTCATCAATGGATAAACCCATCAGAAGGTATCCTGCAAAAATCAGCAAGATACCAGCAAAAAAACCCTTGGTTGTCGAAGGCTTCTTTGGGCTACTCTTCTTTGCAAGCCAACCGAAGAGATACGCCATTGCCAGGATGCTAATGATAGCCCAAGCAATGATAAAGAGTTCGTACTTCAGAAGGCCTAGCTGTAAAACAAGGTCAGCATTGGATAAAAATTTAAGGGCAAGGGCAAGTTCGGCAAATCCCAATATCACCTTAAAATCCTTCATCCACCCTCCACTTCTTGGCAGTTTATTGAGCAAACTTGGGAAGGCAGCAAAGAGGGTAAATGGTAATGCTAAGGCGACGCCAAAACCCAACATGGCCATCGTAAGTTCTACTGCTCCACCTTGAGAGGAAAGCGCGGTGACAATAGCAGATCCTAGAATTGGACCAGTGCATGAAAAAGAAACGATACAAAGCGTAAGCGCCATAAAAAATGTCCCAATCACGCCTCCAAACTGTTCGGCATTGCTCACGCGATTTGCAAGAGAAGGCGGCAAGGTGATCTCAAAAGCTCCAAAGAAGGATATTGCAAAAAAGACAAAAACAACAAAGAAGAAAATATTTAATGCTGGACTTGTAGAAATTTCATTGAGAATGTTGGGGTTAAGCCCATCAATCAGATGAAATGGTAAGCTAATGAGTACATAGACCAAGGTGATAAAGAAACCATAAAGGGCCGCTTGAAGCCATCCTGATCCTTTGCCTCCATCCCCTTTAGTAAAGAAGGTTACGGTTAGAGGAATCATAGGAAAAACACAAGGCGTTAGCAAGGCTAACAGGCCGCCGCCAAAGCCCAACAGAAATAATGTCCAAATACCTCCATCGCCCTTATTATTGTCCTTTTCATTATCCTGCTCCTTCTTGCCAAGATCTAATTCATACTTAGCTCGAAATTCCTTAGCGCAATCCGTCTCCTCATCGTCTACAGGACTTGACGAGCTACTTGACGCCGTATTCCCTTCGGTGACTTCATCAGACGCTTGCCCGCTAAGGCTATCTAAGTCTGTCGGGATACTATCCGTCATCGAGTCAGATATGCTGTCTGCGGCTACCGTATCCTGATCTGGATTGTCATCATCTGCTGAATCCGTTTCCGAACCCTCATCTGAAAAATCGACATCAAGGCTAAACTCCACATATTCTGGTGGCATACACGACTCATCATTACACGTCATGTACTCATAAAACCCCTCAATAGAAGTTGATTCTAATACCGTGAAGGACTGCACGAAGGTTACCTCATCACTGTATTTTTTAATCACCTGATTCCATATCGGATCGAGACCTTCTTTAAGATGGCTTGATTCTTCGACAATCCCTCCCTCTAGTGCAATGTCAGCATTTTCATTAAACTCAATCGTAGTTGGAATAGGCCCTGCATTGGGGTCGTTATCTTGGCTGTAGATATACCAACCTTCCGCTATAGAAGCTTCAAATCGTATTTCATATTCATTGTCTTCCCCTTGAACAATCTCCACATCCCATGTCACAGGATTGTCTCCAAACTGAGCGAAGAGACTCCCAAAAGCAAACAGAAAGTACGCGAATAAAACCTGTCGAAATCTTGCTATTCCCATGGCTATGCGTGCATTAAATCAAGCGATTTGGATAGGCATTCCAGTAATACCCTGCCATCGGCATTCCCCAAAACACCCTCTGCTGCGCGCTCTGGATGGGGCATAAGGCCGACTACATTACCTTGTTTATTGGATACGCCTGCTATATCATCCATAGAGCCGTTCGGATTTGAGGTATGGTTAATTTGGCCCTCGGCATTACAATAACGTACTACAATTTGGTTATTATCATTAAGAGCCTGAAGACCTGAATTGGAAATTACATACCGGCCTTCTGCATGAGCAATCGGTATACGTAACACCTCACCTCCTTGTAGGCCGCATGTGAGTGCAGAAGTCGTCGACTCGACTTTGAGATAAACATCCTTGCATGAGAAACGTTGATTATTATTTCGTGCTAGTGCGCCTGGCAAAAGACCCATTTCACACAACACTTGAAAACCGTTGCATATTCCAAGGACCTTTCCACCTGCCTCTGCGTGCTGTTTAATCGCATCAACTATTGGAGAAAATCTTGCAATAGCTCCCGAACGGAGGTAGTCTCCAAAACTAAATCCGCCAGGAAGGATGATACAATCCTCTGGAGTAAAGTCTGCAATTACTGCATCCTTATGCCAAAGCATTACTACTTCATGACCCAATTGCTCCATAGCATGGGCTGCATCGCGATCACAATTTGAACCTGGAAAAACTACTACACCTATTCGCACAATTCTTATAATTAGTTATAAGTCGAAAAGTACAAAAACCCCTAGTAAATCGAGAAGAATTGTTCCAAACCAAAGGATACTAACCATTTCAAAGAAGACGCGGTTTTGGATCTGCTCAAATCCTCTTACAAGAACGATAATTAATGCGGGTGCGAGGAGTAAAAATAAGGCTGCTTCATCTTGAGACCCTATCCCAATTAAGCCAGCAAGCAAACCATACACAAAAAGTATATTACGTAAAACGTGACGAAAACGCTGTTGAGGAATCTCTTTAAGAACAATCGACAACAGCGCAAGGATCCCACATCCTATCGTCACCATCAAGGATGGTGTCCATGCAAAAGCGCTAAGCCCTGATTGATGAAACAAGGGTAAACCGTGATCCATAAATGCTCCTAAAGAAAAACTCTCTGTCTGAATCAAGGGAATTGATTCTAAAATTCCCCAAACTAAACACCCAAAAAACAGAAGAACTAACGTATGGCGAAATCGCTCACGACTATCCTGTAATCTCGGACTATAACCTACCACTAGAACAGGAAAAAGAGCAACATGTACCCAAGTCATCAACCCCATTAAGACCCCATGATTTGCCGTGTAGTTGAGGGTAAAATCCTTCCTGCTCAAGGTAAAATTACCTTCTAAAAAGAGCACCATAAGCAAGATTAATGTGAGCAATACAGAGGCATGAGAAAGTGATGGATGCGCATGCAATACTAAAAAAGCAAACCAAAGAGCGGTATGTCGCGTTCCCTGATAACAACCAATGGTATACATCCAATCGTCCATTCGCCACATAATAATCATTTGCATGACCAGCCCCAAAAGCAAGGATAGCACATACCAGTTCGATACATCATAGGTAAAAAAGCCTTGAAACGCCCAGTTTGTCCAATCCTTCGAACCAAGAACAGCGACGAACACATAGACCACCTTACAGATCAAAAGTACTAGCAAGGATTTCGATAAATCGGCCTTTTTAAAAGAACTAAAAATCAAAACCAGGTAATTTTTAGAAGCTTCATTTTATTGTTGACATAACTGGGCATGATGCATTCATTAACCGCAGTCTGCTGGGCTAGTTTAGTAAGCGGAAGCACCTCCTTTTGGCCCAGATTAAACAGACTCTCTTTGGCTACGTTTTCCCCTGTGAGTACGAAGCGATTGTAGTTTCCATCAAGCGTTATTGCATCGGCATATAATAAGCTAAGCTCCTTTCGACGATTCATTAGAAAAATACCAGAATATCGACCATTGTCATTTTCTGAAAGCTGGCTTTTGCGCAGAATCGTATAATCGTCTACCTCATAATAGGGAGAGCGCTGCAAGGCAATGATGTCATTGTAATAATAGAGCTCCACGGTGCGATAGTTCGACAGGGTCGTCGTAGCAAAAACCGACGGGACAAAAACTTGCTCCTCTTCCGAATAGAAGGACTCCATCAGCAAGGTATAGGATGAATCTAACGCACTAGGAATAATGCGATTGACATAATAAGTCTTTAAACGGTTGTCGCTTTGCCGGAGTGCTTGTCCCGTTAAATCCGTTAGCATATTGTGAGAAAATTCCTCCTCTTCGAGATCCCAATATTGACCATCAAAATAGCCGTGAATCAATCCTGTGGCACCATAATTTTCATCCTCCATCCGATCCGAGTAAAGGCTTGCAAAAATGAGCTTATCCTGCATTACGTCGTATTTGATCTTTCCTGGATGATAGGGGAAACGCTCCATAGGCACGTTGTACCGAATAGGCGAAGTCGTGCTCTCAGAGGCTAAGTGGAAAATGAAAGGCTTTGGGACGTCGCTGTTAGCTGTAAACAAGAGATAAACATCTCCCGAATGAGTAATCAAGATTTGATTAAATCTATCCTCAGGACTAATCGTGATTGGATAGGATGCGATCAACTCAAAGTTCTGGTTATAGATCGTTACCTGTTCTAATAGACTGCTATTGCTCGCACTGCGCAATACAACATACGCATTGCCATATTCGGACTGATAGACCTTGTACCGTCCATCAGGACTCCGCCTGCTCTGAGGTATTGCATCCAGCGTAACATTTATCTCATTTTGCAATTGCAACTGGTTATTTAGGCGAACGGCCACCAAAGTGGAAGAATCTTTAGTCGGTCGGTGGAGCAGTACCCATCCGCCCTCAGCATCAACAAAGGCATCCTCATACATTGCCTGATTGAGCTTGACGGTTTGAGAACGCTGAAGGTTTAGACGCTGGTTGTATAAATCAAACACCATTTGGCTTTCTCCATAACGCAAGGCCGCATAACCCGCTCCCGTCTTACCCAGAAGCTTAAATCGAGGCATTTTAGTATTCAAGCGAATCTCACGAGAAACCGTTACATCCTGAGCCGATATACCACCCCCTAGAGAGCATACAAGGAGTATCCAACACCACAAGACCACTATGCGCTGATTTGCCATGTTTCGAAGATACGGAATTGCTTTTGGCGTGCATAAATGTGGATAACTCTACTTGGTTCATTTTTATTTAATTCATTTTCAACACTTTATGCATTAAGTTTTTTTCTATATATTTATGTTGAAAACTAGAAATTATGAAAAAGAACACATTCATTCCGTTAAACGACCAAGCGTCAAAAGCTTTAAAAGGAGGTAAAACTACTATTGAGGCGTTTGATTGGCCATCTGTTGAAGATAAGAAGGTCAAAGGCTCAAAAGCTACAATCGAAGCCTTTGATTGGCCAGAATTGTCTTCCGATTCTTTTGCTAAACGTTAGAAAAACTTAGCTTAAACGACGTTCCGCTGTGGCCATCACTGGTCACAGCGATTCGTCCATTATGCTTTTGCATAATTTTTGCGCACAAGGCTAGACCTATGCCGCTACCCTCTTTCTGCCTATCGACTTGCTGAAAGAGAGAAAAAATCTTGGCTTGAGCTTCTTGGGGTATGCCAAGTCCGTTATCGGCAATTACTACCGCACCATCTGCACCTGTATCTATCGTTATCCTCAGCCTTCGATCGGGATGCGCAAACTTCAGCGCATTGGATATAAGGTTTAAAAAGAGTTGTCGAAGCATGCTCTTATGACCACGAACTGTGGGCAATTCATTTAGATTTATTTCGGCTCCCGATGCCTTTATCTTATCGGCCAAATCCACCAAGCTATCTTGAGCAAGTGCCAGAAGATTGACTTCTTCTTTTTGTTGTTCTCCTTCACCTATGGTAGCAAAGGAATACAAATCGTCAATCATTTGGTGGGCACGATGGGAACCGTCTAAGACAAACTGCACCATCGTAGCCTCTTTTGGTGACAGTTTATCTTTTATGGGCGTTAATGCAATGTGGGCATAGTTTTTTACCTGTCGGATGGGCTCTTTTAAATCGTGAGACACAGCATAGGTAAATTGGCGCAACTCCTCATTGGCTTTTTCCAACTTGATGTTTGCTTCTTCAGTGAGGCGGGCTTGGGCTAGTAAAGCTTCTTGGTGGTCACGCTCGCGTTGCAATGTTTCAATCTCGCGATCTTTTTCCTTGGATTCAAATTGCATTTGAAGTTCAGAGATTCGGCGTTCGCGTTTCTCAATTTCTCGAGCCCCTACAATTTCTAATAAGTCCTTTGCATGGCCTAGGGCAATAATGGGCTTCCCCTGGTTTTGATAAAAATCAAGAGCTCTCTTAATAACCAACTCTTTATGAATTGGTTGAAGTTCCTTGCATGCTTCTAATGATTCCTTTATCAAGTCCTCCGCTTGGGCGATTTGGTTTGTATGCTCATAGACATGTGAAAGATGAAAGGAGATCCTTAGCTTATCAATAATATGCCCCGCCCTATGCACCAATTTAAAGGCTGACTCTAAATGGGTTCTACAATGAATATATTCCTTACGTTCGAAGTAGTAAAGGCCTAAATCGTGATGACTTCTTGATTCAGCAATTGTGTTGTTGCATTTTTGGCTAAGTAATAAGGCCTCATCGAGCATTATTTTTGATTCGCTGTAATCCTTCAAGCTCAACAAGCATCTACCAATATTTCCTAAGATGAATGGGTAATTGGGGGAGGCTTTGTCTTCCATATATTGTAAAGCCTTTTTATAGAATTTTAAAGCTTTATCAAACTCTTCTTTTGTATCATAGATTACCGCCAAATTGTTGTAAGAACCCGCTAAGACTTCAGGAGAATCACCTGGGTAGGATACAGCCTCAGTTAAAGTCTCTATACTCTCCTCAATCCGACCAAGGTGACGCAAAACCATTCCCGTAAAACTCAACATGGATTGAACAATTCCAGGTAAGTTGTTTTCAAAAGCCACTTCCTTTGCACTGTTTCCAAACGACAGAGCTTTTTCCAGCTCACGTCTATGAAAAAAGCAAAAAGCAATATACTTTAGGGCTAAAGCTTGATGCATGGCATCGGCTGCCTCTTTGGCAACTCTGTGATAGGCCTTGCTCTTCTTAAGGCCCTCTACTTGATCTGCAACAATAACCGACTCCACCTCGTCTCGTAACCGATCGAGTAACGCTTTACTACTATGGATGTTAAGCGCATTTGCCATAAATCAAACACATTATTAAAAAGGGTATACGTAAATTCTTGGAATTCGTAACACTATTGAGCTAAAATTGTCAAAGCCTGGGCTCGCTTTGCGCGACTAACAGGCAACATTTTGCCATCGTAGAGCAGAATTGACTGATCACTATGGATATAACGATGAACAAAAGCTTTATTGACGAGGTAGCTTTGGTGGATTCGAACAAATTCTGAACTTGCTATCGTATTTTCAAGCCACTTCAAGGTTTTAGAAACACATAATTCTCTGCCATTTTGCAGGCGTATATGTGCGTAATTGTTATCCGCCCTGCAATAGACTATATCTGTTAGATTTAAAAACTCAATACCCTCAAGCGAGTTAATCGCCAACCGTGTCTTTAAATTCTGCTGATTTACCATGGCCATCACCCGATCCAGGCATACTTGAAAATCTTGTTGACCCAAAGGCTTTAGTAAATAGTCCATGGCCCCTTGGCGTATAGCCTCGAGCATATAATCATCATGCCCCGTTATAAACACGATTGGATGTTGAATGCGGCCTTGTTGGGTCAAGTAATCAAATGCGCTTCCATCGGGCAGGGAGATATCTAAAAATTCCGCATGAAAGGCATATCGACTTGCATTGTAGTGAGCCTCTTCAATGGATTTTGATAAGATAATGTTTGTCTCAGAAGATCCACATTGCTTCATCATATGATGGAATAAGGCACGTGCGTGAACTTCGTCTTCTAATAAATGAAATAGATAGGGCATTTGTTAAGGTTTAAAGTGTAATACGATATGGCTTCCTTTTTTACTTGAAAAAATCCGCAACGCAATGGACCAATGGGTGTGGGCATTGTATAGCTCCATACGTTCCTGATTAAGCTGCATGCCCATTCCTCCTGTGCTCTTGTCAGCTGAGAAAGTGCTTGACGTAAATCCAGGACCGTTGTCTTGTATATGTACAAAAAGACCCCCTAGCCCCGGCCTCACGTTGACATGAATCATTCCAGTAATATCTTTAACTGCATGCTTTACCGCATTTTCAATATAGGGTTGAATCATAAACACCGGGACGTGATATGTAGGGATTAAGGCCTCTCTTAGACTGCATTGTAAGGAAAACGCAAAGCCGACACGAATCGCTTCCAAGTCCAAATAACTTTTAATAAACTCCAATTCTTTATCTAGAGTGGTCTCCTGAGACTTCGAAAGACGCATCATTTGACGAAGAACCCTGCTGTACTTTGCTAGATAGTCTGAGGCCAGCTCCTTTTGGGTATTGAGTACAAAAAACTGAATGCTGTTTAATGCATTGCTTAGAAAATGAGCAGACATTAAGGAGGAGTTCGTATTATGATTTCTTATTCCGATATAATTTGAGATCATCTCAGTAACACGATTATCATATTCTAATTTTATTTGTATGCTTGTTTGAGATTCTGTCTTATCTAAAAAGCGGATGCCATGAGGAAATGAGTTTATTCCGAGATTTGCATTTGTCAATATCTCGCCTTGAATGTTTCTTAAACCATTAGCAGAAATAAGTTTTAAATCTTTGATCCTCACAAGCCTGTTTAACAAATCAGGTTTTTTATAAATGAAAACATCTTGCTCAATGATTAACTTTTTTAATGTCTCTTGTATTTTGCTAGTGTCTTTAGATACTATGTGAGCGTCAAGCTGCAAAAACTTAAACTTGCAATAACCTAGCTTTATGGAAGCCTTGTTAAGAAATTTAAGTCCTTCATTCGCTAACAATAATGCACTGTCAATGTCACCTATTTCAATTTTTAGATGGGCTAAATAATATACTTTCCACAAGTCGAACAGATTGTTTATCTCTGAACCATTAACAATGACCTTGGTGTATTCTATTTTATCTTTAAGATTGTGATCCGCAACATAAAGCTCACTGTAGTCAATCAAAAACAAAACCCAATCTCGATATTTCACTGAATCAACATGTTCTACTATTCTTAATGCACGTCGAAAGGTTTCTAAGGCCTTTTCGTAGAAACCATAGGTAAAAAGAGCCATCCCTTGAGAGACAACAGAATAAAACTTCCTAAACTTAGTTTCAGCTACAACTTCACTTTTTTGAGCGAAATGATATGATTGATCCACATCATTCGTCAAACGATAAATAACAGAATATAAGCTAAATAGCCTAGATGTGTTGTCTGAACTCATCTCATGAATCTTGGATATTTGACCCAGTTTAATGAATGCAGTCTCCAAGTCATATTGATATATATCATGTATGAGGTCGGCAAACAAAAACTCTACTTTATTCATGTCATCCAATTCCCGTTGTTGGGCCTCAGTAATGATCTGTTTTAACTCGTGATGATTGTTATAGGAGTGTATAGAAAGAGCCTTGAGCAACTCATCGACGGTATACGATGAGTAATCTGTTGTTTGTTTTGATTTCATGGTGGTTCTTATCAACGAATTTAAATGTGAGTATGCTTTTCTCTATGCTTAATAATAATGCTAAACAACCGAATTCTAACTCTCCAAAAGTTCGCTGATCTGTGGTATCTTACTTCAAACCCGATTATGAAAAATAGAATCGCCTATGTGTTGGGTATACTTATGCTAGCAAGTATTAGCCTATCAACCTATGCCTTTATGCACTCCCCTAACGACAACGACGCTGCTCCAAAGGAAGTAAAAGAAGCTTCTGTGCTTCCTTCCCACTGTCATGTATATGGCGAGATTAAGGTCGTCGACTATGGAGAAGACTACAAGGTTAAAGTGGTTGACTATGGAGAGGATCTCGAAGTAAAAACAGTAGACTACGGTGAAGAACACGAGGGTCGATGGAAGTTTGTCGACTATGGGGAGGACTACAAAATTAAGTTTGTCGACTACGGAGAGGACTTTTCGATAAAATATGTCGACTACGGAGAGGGCTGCTAACGTTTTAGCCTTCTTAATACCTCTTGAAGTGCTTTTTTTCTGCTGCGGCTCACTGGGATTTTGACTTGTTTGGTAAGTTCTACCTCTGACTCGGCAGAATGAAACTTCTTGATGGATGCCGTCGGAATAACATAGCTGTTGTGCGTGCGAAAAAACGCGTGACTTGGGAGGCTTGATTCAATGGATTTAAGCGTACGAGTTACTAGAATTTCTCTGCCTGAATTCAATATGATTCTAGCATAATTGCTTTCCGCTTTGACATAATGAATATCCTGTAGCTGGATGATCTCACTTACCCCTTTTTGTTTAACCAAAAGCTTCCCTTTCATTGGATTTAAAAAAAGGTAGTCATTGAGTTTTTGATAGGTTTGCTTTAAATCCTCAATTTTTACTGGCTTTACCCAATAGTCAAAAGCTTGGTGCCTAATCGCCGTTATGGCCGAGGTATCATCCCCTGTCATAATAATCACGGGATAGGATACCGATCCTAGTTGTTTTAACAAATCAAAGCCCGACCCATCTGGCAAGGTGACATCAAGAACAAGCACATTAAACGAATGCTTGGGTATCTCTTGGAGGGCCTCTCGAATCGACATCGCATGATAGACAAACTGGATACCTTCTTCAATAACTTTTGATAAAATCTCCAACGACTCCGCAGCTTCTCTTGAGTCTTCAACAACAAATATTTTTAGGCTTTCTTCCAAGTTGGATTTAATTTTTATTAAAGTTGAAGGTTACGTGTAGTCCTTGTTCCAGATTACTTCGGCGTAAGGATATATTCCAAGAGCCATGCTCCTCATAGATTCGTATTCTTTCTCGAATCAGCTCGTTGCCTACGCCGCGACTCTGATCATAAATTTCCAAACTGAGTTTGCTTAGGCCAGGACCGTTATCGAGTACGTGCACATACAGGGAACGATTACTACAGGTTCTAAAGTGTACATCAATGTGATTTCCCCCATTAGGGCCCATTGCATGTTTAATCGCGTTCTCTACAATGGGATGAACTATAAGGCTCGGAATGTATCGCTTGGCAAAACTCTCTTGTTCGTCTTTGACATGTATATTATAAGTAAAGCCCAGACGTTGAGCCTCCAGTTTAAGATAAGCCTCAATTAGGGCTATCTCCTGCTCTACATAAATTTCAGCATCTCTTGCTGCATACATCAACTGACGGATATACTCACTAAATTGACCCACGTAGATTCCTCCAGTAATGGAGTCTGACTTCAAAATATAATGCTGGACCGACGCTAGCGCATTGCTTAAAAAGTGCGTATCTAAGAAAGAAACATTGACTTTGAGATCTTCTGATTTCTTGTAATTAGTAACCCTGCTATTGCTTGAAGAAGTTACATCCGTTAAAAACGCCTGACTTGTGTCCAAGACTTCGCTTTGAATCAACTGCAATTGATGTTTGGCTTCGCGGAGTCGCATTGAAATTTCTTCTGCAGAAAAACCACAAAACATTGAAAGCTTGAGGTAGTCTAAGTGAAAGTGTGGTAGGGCTGTTTCCTGACGCCCATGCACCGGCGCCAATGTCTTTTGTACAAAATCAACATCGCCCAACGCCATAGCGGCCTTCCCTATAAGCAACCTAAACCTTGTGTTATCCCATGGCATGTTGCCCTCCTCAACTAGATGAAGAGCACTTTCAGCATAGGTGATCGCGTCCTGCCATTCTTCATTGTGTAAGCAGATTTTGGCTACTAAATGATAGAATCGCGCAAAAGTGTGAATGTTAGATGCATCGAGATTAATCATCTCCACATATTGATGCCTTACCTTTTCAGCAAAAGCTACGCCTTGCCCTAGGTCTAGGTAATGGTGGGCCAAATTAAAGGCACATAAAATGTAGTAGGGACTCCATTCTTCTCCATTCTTCTCCAATACGTCTAGCGTCGCCTTATACTTTTCCTCTGCTTTGTTGTGATCGCCCAAAACGGTCCAAACCACCCCTAAGCCATTTAACGAAGAGGCCTTTCTACGGTGGGATTGAGCATAGGCCAAACTTTGATTATACGATGATATGGAAAGGCCTATTAGATTAAGGTAACGCAGAAGACTGCCACGCAAGCCATAGCACATCCCTATCATTTCCTTATCACCATCTTTTAGAGCATATTCTAATGCCTGAAGAGAAGCCCTATTCGACGCTTTAAAATCAAAGGCCATCATGTGGTAGGATGCCTCGTTATATCGAAGCTCTGAAATCGTGAAGGCGTCTTTGGGGTCTTTGAGTTGATCAAGAATTCCCCCTAAGTAAACTGATGCCAAGGACAGGTCAGAATAGAAATTTCTCCCGAAGCCCTCCTTAAGCTCAAGTGTTGTTAATGTTTCAATACGACTCCCTTCGAGTACCACTTCCCAATAGATTAGCTCAGAAGATAGGATTACTCAGATAAAAAGCCTAATAAATGGGCGGTGTTAACATTACTCTTTAAGAATATCGCTAAAAACCTTTCTAAATTTTGCCAGTTTAGGGTTGATTACGATTTGACAATACCCATTGGAACGTCCATTTAAGCGATAGTAATCTTGGTGATAGGACTCTGCTTCATAGAAGGTCGTTATGGGACTGACTTCCGTCACAATCGGATTAGGCCATATCGCTTCCTCTGTTAACTGTTTAATAACTGATTCGGTAGCAAGTTTTTGATCCTCGCTATGATAAAAAACCACCGACCTATACTGTGTTCCTTTATCGGCTCCCTGCTGATTCAGCGTGGTAGGGTCATGGGTTTCAAAAAAGACTTCTAAGAGTTTCTCATAACGGATAATTGATGGATCAAAGACTATTTGAATCACCTCAGCATGCCCTGTCATCCCGCTGCATACTGCTTCGTAAGAGGGGTTCTCCGAGCGTCCACCGCTATATCCTGAGATTACTTGTTCTACTCCCTCAATCGACTGAAAAATTGCCTCAGTACACCAAAAACAACCTCCTCCAAATGTCGCTGTATCTAATGCCTTCGTTGACTCCATAATTTCTTTGTTTGACTTATCCTTTTTAACCGCATAGACCATGTCTTCCCCTTGCGCATTAAAGGCGCACCCTTGACCAATACATAGCAGTCCCAATATCCATAATCCCCAACCTTTCATAAACCCACGTCTTCTGTTATCATTCCAAGATAAAACGCCTTAGTGTTTTAAAATGTTGTCGGTCATGCCCTCTCAAAAAAGGAGGCAAGTCCATAGAAAGCCATACCTTAGAAAAAGACCTTCTCGCAAGATAAATCAAGCACTATTCTATGGAAAATTCCTTGACTCAATTATTGAACATCAAGTATCCTATCATCCAAGCCGGCATGATTTGGTGCTCGGATTGGCCCCTTGCCGCAGCGGTATCCAATGCGGGAGGTTTAGGTGTGATTGGTTCTGGGGGTATGTATCCAGATGAACTTGAAGAAAACCTCAAGGCCTGTACAAAAGCTACTCAGATGCCCTTTGCGGTTAACCTTCCTCTACTCTACCCCGATATTGAACAGCATGTTCAGCATATAATCAACTACAAAGTGCCGATTGTAATTACCTCAGCGGGGAACCCCAGAACTTGGACAAAAAAGCTGCAATCTCACGGGATCAAAGTCATCCATGTTGTGAGCAGTGTGCGGTTTGCACTCAAAGCGGAAGCGGCTGGGGTCGATGCCATTGTAGCAGAAGGATTTGAAGCGGGAGGGCACAATGGACGAGAGGAAACCACCACCTTTGTCTTAACACCTGCTGTAGCCGATGCAGTAAACATTCCTGTGATATCCGCTGGAGGAATACGTTGTGGGCGAGGCATGCTTGCTGCCATGGCTCTAGGAGCAAGTGGCGTTCAAATTGGTTCGCGGTTTGTGCTAAGCGAAGAGTCCAGCGCGCACATGAACTTTAAGCAAGCGGTATGCAATGCAAATGAAGGAGATACTGAATTAAGGCTAAAGGCTGTGACGCCAGTAAGGCTATTAAAAAGCAAATTCCAAGAACAGGTCAAAGAAGCCGAAGAGCGCGGAGCAAGTCCCGAAGAGCTCGAGCAACTTCTTGGGAAAGGCCGCTCTAAAAAAGGAATGAAGTTGGGCGATCTCCAAGAGGGAGAACTTGAGATTGGTCAAGTAAGTGGCTATATGGATCAGATTCTGCCCGCAGGAGAAATTATCACCTCAATCTGGACTGAATACTTACAGCACAAAATTGCACTGTAAATAAATCAGCTACATCCTATCCTTTACTGCAGCGTATACGCGAAGCTCAACTTAAACGTTCGTCCAGCGCGTGTTTGCGAGAAGATTCCAGGGTCGCCTTGAAAAACCTCGTACTGTCGGGCTCGGTCGTCATTTAGCAGATTGGAAGCACTTACGCTTAACTTAAAGCGATCGTCCTCACCAAAGCTCTGTGCGATTTTTACCTTAAGGTTATTAAATGGCTGCTCGTATACATTGGGTACTCGATCAATACCGAGAAGTACTAAACGCTTTCCTTGCACATTGTAGGATACAATAGCATCAAATCCTTTTTCTGTATCGCGGTAGCCTAGTCCTACATTTACCAAGAAGGGTGATTGACCAAACATTACACGCTCCCGTGAGATATCTTCTCCTGGCTTAGCATTCGCTAAGAGTGTCGCGTACTCCGCATCAGTATACAATGTTTGGCTTTTGATGTATGATGCATTTCCTGTAAACGCTAAATTCTCTAATGCAGGGTGAATGAAGGCAAAGTTCTTGCGTAACTCGATTTCTGCCCCAAGCAAAAAGGCTTCGTCGACGTTTCGTGGTGTAATCTCACGAGGACCAAATTCCGAGACGCTCACCAATTCAATAGGATTGGTAAATCGCTTATAGAAACCGGACAATGAAATCATTTCACCGCGACCAAAGAAGGACTCCCATCGCAGGTCAAAGTTGTCGATGTCCGTTTGTTGAACATCAATGTTTCCAATAAAGGTAGTTTCTGTGAGGGGATCAAAAATCTCAGCAAGCGAAATCTCCTTAAAGCTAGGTCGTACCACAGTGCGGCTATAGGATGCACGAAGGTTCATGTTGCTCGCCAACTCATAAATCCAGTTAACCGATGGCAAGAAGTTGAGCTCATTAAGCACTTTTTCATCATCATAGTAAGGAATAGGAGCAAACTGCGGTTGACTTGGTTCTCCCGTATACCAATTTGTCGCCTTCTCCATGCGCACTCCGTAAATAACGCGCATTCTGCGGCCCAATGGCAATTCATTCATCACATAAGCGCCTAAAACGTTGATGCGACCATTATAGGAATTTTGCTTTTCTTGAAGCGCACGGATGATAGTTGTTGTATCCGATAATGGAGTGCCCGCTGTCCAGATTAAATCATCGCTTAAGATGGTATTTGGATCTCCATTAGGAATCAAGCCTTGGTATATGTGTTCGGCACGCGTTGTTACAAAATCACGGACCTTATAGGTATTACTCACCCCAAACTGAAACTTGCTTTCTAAACCTCCCCATTGAGAGAAGAGGTAGGTTCCGTCCAAGCGAAATGTTTCATTGAATTCTGACAGGTCCCTCCAGAGGCGGTCTGAGCCAGAACCTCCTCCTCCACTCAAGGCTGGAATCGCACCCCCTGTAACTTCAAGGGAAGTCGTACGTAAATCAGGGTCAATAATCTCAGACCACGTAAGGGCATTTTTGTATTCTAACTCAAGACGATTAAATGTCGACTTGCCTCCTACAAGGAAATTAGTAATCGATCGCTGAGAGTAGGTCAGGGTCGTGAACTCACTTTCCTGGTCATCCCAGCCATCTACTTGATAACGAGTTGACGCGCCTTTTTCCCCATTTTGAGTATGGAATAGCTGAGTATTCAGTCGGTGCTTTTGACCTTTTAACGCAAAGCCAACTAACCCACTCCACAATACATTGTTTTGACTCAATGGGCCTTGAGAACTTCTATACTGCTCGTCGTCTAAATCAAATGAATTGGCATCACGTGACTTAAAATACTCCCCATAGCGTGCGACATCAAAGTGTTGATTGTTATTCTGATAAGAGAAGCCTGCTATTAAGCCAAGGGTTTGGTTGGATTCCCCCAACTGATATTGGTTACCATAGCTGGTGCTAAGCGACGTATTTAAAAATGCTGGAGCACTTCGTACGCCAAGGGTCGGGTTAAACTCTCTGGTAAACGCTTCAATACTTGGATCTTCTTGAATTTCTTGAATAGCTGTTGGGTAGCCGTTGATGTCCGTGTAATCATACCCGCTAGGCAAGGCACGACTGCCATCATCCATTCCTAACCAATCCAGCTTACCTCCGTCATAGGTCAAAAAGTTTTTGTTAAAGCTTGTATTGGTATTATAGCCTAGGCCAAACTTCACATTAAACTGCTCTTTGTCTGGAAATGCCTTTGTTGCAATGTCGACCACACCACCTGAGAAGTCGCCTGGCATATTTGGCGCAAAGGTTTTGCGAACAATGATGTTATCAATTAATGAGGTTGGGAAGACATCCATTTGCACGGTATTTCTATCGGGGTCCAGTCCCGGGATATCCATTCCGTTAAGCGTAGTTTTTGTGTAACGATCGCCTAGGCCACGCACATAGATATACTTTCCGCCTTCGACCGACACGCCTGAAACGCGTTGGATGGCCTGACCTGCATCACTATCACCAATTCGACTGATACTTTGGGCAGAGACCCCATCGAGTACAACCGCCGATTTTCTTTGAATGGTTAGCAAGGCCGTCTCATTGTTTCTGCTTTGGGTTGCAGTGACAACAACTTCAGTAATAACTTCTGATTCCTCGGTAAGGCGAACATCGACCAATTCGGTACTCCCCTCTTTAACGACCACTTCACTAACCACTTGCTTGGCATAGCCCAAAAATTCTACAGACAAGGTGTAGGTGCCAGGAGCCAACTCAAAGCTATATTGCCCATCAAGGTCAGTCAGGGTACTGACATCTAATCCTTCGACACGAACTTCGGCAT
>JBMYZU010000004.1:78763-175580 GCA_049610685.1 Chitinophagales bacterium | reverse complement strand
CATTTACACCCAAGTCATTATAGAGATATTGATTATAGCCATCTGAACCACTTGCTCTCAACACTAAGACGTCTCCTCCATTGGCTTGTTCTAAAAACCATTGCATGGCGTTATCATCCTCTGTAGCCCCTCCCATTAGGCAAACCCCACCTAAGGGTGAAGTAACCGTATCTTCTGTTGAACCAGTAAAATATGAGGTGTAGTCCTGGCTACTAGCCGTAACTACCAAAAGAGAGAAAACTATTGTGAGAAGCTTTTGCATGGTAATGTTGTTCATAGTTTGGCACAAGTCCTATCCGTAATGAAAGATAACGGATATAATCTCAACTTAAGGGTGTTATGCACTCTTTATTCAAGAACTGACTGGCCATCTGTTTTACAATCAAACTCCGTACTCGTAATCCCAAGAAAATCAAGTACCGTTGGAGCAATATCGGTCATATTGCTTTCATGATTTACTTTAAATGGTAGGGATGGATGTTCGACAATAAAGATGGTTTCTCGGATGTGGATGTTGTTATAATCGCCATGACCATCACCATCACCACCATGATCAGACACAACGATACATAACCAATTTTCACCAGCCAATCTTTTAGAATCAATAATACCTACCAAGCTGTCTACATACGAATCGAGAATACTTAGTGCTTCTCTATACTCCGCGACACTGGAAGAAAATCCAAAATTATGCCCCGCAGCATCAAGCTGATCAAAATGCAGAAACAGAACATCTGCACTAAGGGGATCATCGTTTAATAGTACGTTGCTCGCTTCTTGCAAGACCAGGGAGTCATTAAGTTGACTATTTATACTAAAGTCAACATCTTGAGATAAGGCATATTGGTTGATCGGAAGCCAGTTTACAATAGAGCTTGTATTCAATGAATCAGCGTAACGCTCGATATAGCTAAACAGTGTCGGAAAAACATGAAAGCCCCTTCCATCAAAACTGTTGTCGGTAACATTATGCTTATCGTAATGCACCCCTGTCAGTATACTCGACCAATTGGGACCACTGTAGGTATCTTCTTCCGTAAGATGCGATAGGTTGACGTAGGCATTTCTTTGCGAAAGCGCATAGAGAAACGGTGTAGTCTCTTGGGTTAATGCATCACTTCGAAATCCATCAATACCTATGATAATCACCTTGTTATTAAGTTTTGAGCTATCGATCATCACAGAATGCTCTAAGGCATCACACTCAGAAGAAACCACGTCATTCTCACAGCTGAAGAATGACAACAAGGATAGCATTAATGGAAAAAAATAGTGAATGGAAAGCCTTTGCATAACGTGTAATATAGCGAATGCATCCGAGGCCCTTATGTAAATTTTGGTATATTAAACTCAATATGAATAAACCCCAACCCCTCTTTAATCACTTTACTGCCTTAGCGCTTCAGTGTATACTCAGTATTACATTATTTAGTGTAAGCCATGGCCAAGCCCCCAATTTTATAGAAACCGACCTTGACGGCACAGTTCACAATCTATATCAGGACTATTTAGACCAGGGAAAAGCAGTTTATATCGATTTATCAGCTACATGGTGTGGACCTTGTAGAGGTCTGCATGAAACAGGATATTTCAATGAATTCCATGATATTCATGGTCCAAATGGATACCAGGATGGCTATGTTTTTCTTGTAGAATCAGACGCATCAACTTCTGTAAATCAATTGTATTGGAATGGCGCTTACAGTTATGTTGACCACTCCAATTATCCCATTATTGATGATGCCGACGAATCCGTATACAACTCCTACGGGGGAAGCGGCTATCCCACGGTTTGCTTGGTGTGTCCAGACAGAACATTTTATGTAGAGGATGAGGCTGATCTCTATTGGAGCGATATTGTAAGCGCAACATACCTTGAAGACGTGATGTATGATAAGTGCGGAGCGTCGCTCATTTCATCGAATGCCTTAGATGTCAGTCTCATGGAAATCAACTCATTAAGCACCTATTGCGGTGAAAAATACTATCCAAAGGTTATGATTAGAAATATGGGTAGAGATCTCATTACCAGTATTGATTTTGATATCGCTGTAAACGGGAATACTACTAGTACTTACTCATGGTCAGGACAACTCAACAGCTATGAGAAAACGGAAATAGTGATGCCATATATCAACGGAAGTGGAACGACTATGAACGTGGAGGTAGCCATCACTGCGGTTAATGGCCAAATGGATGATTTGTCGAGCAACAATTCAAAGAATAAAGAGGTATCGTTAGGCTACTACCCGTTGGCCTCAGACGAGGTGAACATCGCTCTGCATATCGATCAAATGGGATGGCAATGTGAGTGGGAGTTTTTCGATCCAGAAAACAACATAATTGGGAGTCAATACTATTATCCTACGGGAGACTTAGATGATCCTTTACCAAACATTGAATATTACACCTTTAGCAATCTTGATCCGGGATGCTATACATTTAGCGCGTACGACGCTCTTGCTAATGGACTAAATGACTATTCTCTAACACAATGGGGATCAGGTAGCGATACTACGATATATTTTCCCACCGAAGGATTTGTATTCAGCGATGTTAATGGCAACCATATGGCATCTATCCAAACCTTTGACTATTACAATGATTTTTCAATATTGATTGGCGCAGAATCTACAGGTGGTTATATAACAACTATAGATGATCAGGACATGGTATTTGATATACGCACATATCCTAATCCCGCTACGAATGCGCTTTATGTAGAAGCACCACTCGCATCACAATTTGACATGAAGTTGTTTACCATCAATGGACAACATATGGCAATTGCACCAGAAGTGATGACCGACAATACGCTAAAATTTGATCTAACACACCTTAAGAATGGTCTGTATATCCTCAAAGTAAATACTGGTACAGTGACGAAGGCCTTTCCTATCCAAGTAGAAAATAATCCTTAGGCACATTTCTCGTTATAATGGTAGTCTATCTACTATGAAACGTATTCACCTTCTTTCGCTTGCACTACTAACCCTCGCTGTACAATGCAGTACGGATGATGATTCAACCAACGGGAATGAAGGTGCCTATGAAAGCTATCGGTATCCTCTTTGGACAGGGCTAATCGATTTAGGCTATAGCGTGGATTTTGTAGGAGATCAAGTGGATGAGGGAAGCTATCCTGAATTTTATGGACAATCTTTTGACCCTGATCACGCAGGTATTGGAGGAATTGAAACAAGTGGCGTACTGGAGCGTCTTGATGAGATTATTGCAGCCTCAGCCACACCGGACATCATTTTACTCGGCATTGGAGGAAATGATCTAACCGATGGTCAACAACCCGTTTCTACAGTAATCAACAACATTGAGCTAATCATTATGGAATTGCGAGCAAGCTATCCAGATGTTGAATTTTTAGTGGAGCGGATTGCCCCAGCATCCGAATCTTTTATGACAGCAGAACTCAGCGACACCCTCCAATCTTTTTACCAAGAACTCGAAAGTCTTGTTACCAATCTATCCACGCCTCAGTCAGAAGTTGTGTTGGTTGATATGTCTACGGACTTTATCGAAAACTACTTTGCAGATGCCACGCACTATAATCAAGAAGGGGCAACATTTGTTGCGAATCAATATATAGACGCCATTGTCCAGTTGATTCCAATACCTCAGTCGATTACGCTTCTGCCGATTGGTGACTCTCGAGTAGAAGGCGCGCGATACTAAAGACAGACTTTACTCTAAAAGGTAGGGCAAGGTCACATCACCCTCATTATGCAAGACCTTAACGAAGTAGAGCCCTGTTGGTTGAACCATAGAAAGCGCTACATGTCTTCCTTCGCCTACCTCAGTAGCCACTTGCTTACCCAATAGATTATACACTTCTACCTGTAAGATGGGCTGAGTGGAATGCACTGTAAAGGTTCCATTGCTTGGATTTGGGTGTAAGGAAACCGTAGGCAGGGTAAGCGTCGAAATCGAAGTAGATGTCGTATCCCCTGTAGTATCGACAATGGTTGTGTCGTTATTGGTCGTATCCCCTGCAAGAATCTCCTTTTCATATATACGGACATAGTCAACTTCTAAGTCACCCGATTGGAACAATGGATCGACCGGCCCTCCAAGGAAACCGCCCATTGCGATATTTAATAGCAAATATTGTTCTGTATCGAAGTAGGGATTCTCTGCATTATTCATTGAATGAAACACAACACTATCCACACTTAGCGTAATGGTATTGGTATCCCATTCCATAGAATACTCATGCCATTCTGTATTGACATTAAGTACAGAAATCGTATCGGTTACATAGGTATGAGCACCTGTATTGTCCGCATAGTGAAAGGCACCAGTTACAACCTCCTTATTTGAGCCTTGCTCCATAATGTCGACATAACCACAATAAGGCCATGCTGTTTGTCCAAATCCCTGGTCATTCCAATACGCACCAGGCTCTATAAAGTCTTTACAAAGCGTCCAAATTGCAGGCCATGTACCATCAAATTTTGGCTTAGGTAACTTCGCACGCACCACCACTTTCCCATAGCGAAACGTAAACTTCGAGTTTAGGCGAGCGGATGTAAAGGACTTAAGCGTTCCCTCTGTAGGATGCACATAGTTTTCCCGAATCGCTGTGATTTTGAGCGTACCATTCTCAACATAAGAATTCTCATCTCTATCAGTATAATGTTGCTCTTCACCATTAAACCAACTTCCGTTAGCCGGTGGAAAGGTCTGATGATGCCATTTTGTTGGATCGACTGGCCCAGTGTAGTCAAACTCATCCTGCCAAACAATGTTGTATCGGCTTTGCTGGAAATAAATGGTGTAGGTTTCCATTGAGGACATATCCGCCGAAGTAACTTCGATAATAGTTTCCCCTGGAAGCGATGTAGCATCTGTCACGGTATAGGTAGCCGAAGGGTTGGCAGGTACTGCATCAACCACGGGAATGACTGGTAACGAATCCCATAAATCTTGGACATAGTAGAACGTTGTGCCAGAGAAGGTAGGTAAAGACACTCCGTCTACAGTAATATCTTGAAGCAAAGCACTACTAGGTGACGCGCTTCCTGTAACCTCCATCTCATACAAACTAAAACCATACTGAGCACCACCAATCACCACGCGCTCTGTGCAGATAATACGAACGTAACGACCATTGTTTCCGGTGAGAGATATCACATCCGTCCCCCCATTACCGTTAACGATATCATCCACCGTAACGTAGTTTGCACCATTTTCTGATACCTCAACCGTATAACGCACGGCATAAGCCCCTTCCCAATAGAGCGTTAACTGATCTAATGCATAAACATCTCCCAGATCCACTTGAATGTATTCTGGCTCGTTAAATGCACTTCCCCACCGCGTATTGAGATCACCATCGACAGCAAGATCTCCTGTAAAGGCTCCCTCTACACTACTTACAGTGACCGCTTTATTTAGTGCCAAGTTTTGCGCACTAGTAATATTTCCCAAAAACAACAGGGCAACTAAAATTAGAATGACATGAATTGGTCTCATAAGATGGATTGACCGACAAGGTAACCATAAAAGAAGGGCATAAACATACGCTCTATAGCGTATATCTGAGTGATAAAAGATTTTATCGAATCAAGACAATACGTCTTGTCTATTCCAACATATGTCGCAGTATGACATCACCTTCTTGGTGTCTGACTTTGACAATGTATAAGCCTTTGGGTTGTATCATATCAATTTCTGCATGTCGACCAAGTCCTTCAAAGTAGGCAACCTTCTGACCATAGACATCAAAGATTTCGACAGATTGGATTACCGAAGATGACTGGATCGTAAAGTGTCCATTACTTGGGTTGGGATAGAGCGAAACCATGAGATTCTCGATATCGGTAATGGATGTCGTTGTTGTGTCATTATTGGTCGTGTCGTTGTTTGTCGTATCGGGAGGAAGTATTCCCTTCTCATAGACACGCACAAAGTCGATTTCCATCGTGGAAGACGTGAAACTTGGAGGAATTGCACCACCAAGAGCGCCCCCCATTGCCACATTTAACAAAAGAAAATGAGGGTTATCGAAGTATGGGTTTGCCGCATTATCTAACGTATGGAAGACTACATCATCCACCATAAGAATGATAGAATCCTCTGTCCATTCCATAGCATAGTCATGCCATGTTGTTGCTGAATTGGCTACGGGTGTGTTATCGTAAGTGTAGGTATGGTTTCCGTTAGCATCTGGAAAATGAAAGGCGCCTGACGTTAGATTCTTATTCGCATCCTGCTCCATGATGTCAATCTCCCCGCAAAATGGCCAAGAAACTTGCCCATATCCTTGCGTCTGCCAATACGCACCTTGCTCATTGACATTTTGACCAAGCGTCCAAATAGCAGGCCATGTTCCAAGTGCTGCAGGAAGCTTCGCGCGCACCACTACCCTGCCATACTGAAAAGCATACTTTGAGTTTAGACGAGCGGAAGTGAACGATTTAATGCTTCCAACCACAGGATCTTGATACTGCTCTCTCTTTGCTACAATTTTCAAAGTCCCATTGTCCACAAATGAATTACTCAGACGATTCGTGTAGTGCTGCTCCTCTGCGTTTGCCCAACCTCCATTAAAAGGAGGATAGGTTTGGTGAAACCACTTGCTTGGGTCAACAGCACCGTTGTAATCAAACTCATCGTTCCATACCAAGTTGTAAGCTATACGTTGAAACAAGATGGTGTATGTTGCCGTCGTAGACTGATCAGCAGAGGTAACAACTATGGTTGCATCACCCGGAAGCGACGTCACATTATTGATGGCAACGGAGGCCTGGGCATTTGCTGCGATGGCTGTCAACGATGGGATACCCGCTGACGTATCCGTTATGTCATAAACATAGTTGTAGGTTTCAGCATCAAAGCCAGGAAGAGGCGCACCATCAACATAAATCTCTTGAAGGAGGGCGCTATTTGCAGGAGCTAAACCATATACCTCTAATTCATAAATACTGAAGCCATATTGAGCTCCGCCAATAAATACACGTTGTAAACATTGAATACGCACATAACGCCCTGTACTTCCCGTTAAGCTCACAACATCCTCGTTGCCATTTCCTGAATTGACTGTATTAGCGACAGTCCACTGAACTCCGTCCATAGAAACTTCGACATCGTATGCTACAGCAAAGGCAGCCTCCCAATGAATGACTACACGATCTAAATCATAGACATCACCAAGATCTACAGAAATGGAATGAGGCTCTGAAAAAGCCGAAGACCAGCGAGTAGACATACTACCATCTACCGCATTTTCTCCTATTAATCCACCCTCAGTACTCGTTACCGTGACAGGCATATTCAACGCCAGATTCTGAGCAGAAGCCAGCGACACAAACGCTGATAAAACAAAAAATAGTATGGATTTGTACGTCATGGATTGTTGTTTAGGCATTGGGAAGATATTATCTTTTTCCAATTGATACGATGATCTGAGCCGATAGTTTCCCTGTGTACCAAGTAATTCGTCAATAAATTACATTTGACTTAAGTCAACCATATGATGGAAAACCCTTTAAACTCTTCTGTTCAACCATTGTTATCTCAATGACAATCGTTACAAATTGCAAACACTATGATTGATTTCTTTAATGCCCTTCACAAACGACATGCTACAAAGCATTTTGACGCAGCGCTAACTGTTGATGCAAAGGATATTGAAAGAATAAAGGAGAGCGTTCGGCTCAGTCCGTCAAGTTATAACCTAATGCCTTGCAGAGTTATTGATGTTCAAGACAAAGAAGTTCGCCGCGAACTAAAGGCAGCTTCCTTCAATCAAGGCCAGATAACGGATGCCTCTCACCTCTTTGTGTTTTGCTCGTTAAGTGAATTATCCTCAGAATATATTCAACGAATCAACCATTTACGGGAGGAGATAGAAGGAAAGGAAAAAGATCATTACAAAGGGTATGTTGAGTTCTTACAAGACATGACAGGAAGGAAGTCTCAGGATGAGCTCATGCATTGGAATGCCAAACAAACCTACATCGCACTTGGCTTTGCTATGATGGCCTGCGCCAGCCTATCCATCGATTCATGTCCTATTGAAGGATTTAATGCGAAGAAGTACAGCCAAATTCTCAAATTATCTGACAAAGGCCTAACACCAAATGTGGTTCTCGCCATTGGATACGCTCAAGGCAGTGAAAGCGCGCAACGTAGTCCCAAGGTGCGATTGGACACTTCAGATTTTTTTCTTGACATCTAAATCCTAGAATTCTCATTTTATCAAACCAAGGGCAGTACCTTACGGTAAATCCTTTTGATGATGCGAGTTGATTTAAAACCTGATCTCGAAAAAAGCTTACCCAAATTAGGCCACAGCGAATTTGAATTCCTGTTTCATCACTCCCTTGCTGGCTATTGGGATTGGGATGTTGTATCCGGCGAAACCTATATGAGCCCATCATTTAAGGCTATGTTTGGTTATCAACCTGAAGAGCTTGAAAGTCATATCGATACAGTCTTCAGTCTTTTACTTGAAGAGGATCATGCATGTGCCAACGAAGCGATCGGCGCCCATATGGAATCCCAAGGCAAGATACCCTACCAAGAAGTCCTGCGCTTTAGACATAAGGATGGGTCTACCGTTTATGTGAATTGCAATGGTCGAGTCGTAAGCTGGAGTGATGATGGCAAACCCCTCCGAATGATTGGAACACATGCCGATATCACAGAGTCCAAGACCAATGAGCAAAGAGCTCAAATGCAAGCGCGCAGATCACAGACTCTCTTTGAAGAATTGCGCAAACAAAAATCAAAAAATGTAGCGTTAGAGCAATTTACCGCTATTGCATCCCATGATCTTAAGGAGCCTTTGCGCACCATGGGTAGCTACGCAAGCCTTTTACTCTCCAATGCCGATGAGGCGAACAGCACGATGAGCCAGGAACGCCGTTTGCAATCCCTTGAGTTTATTGCAAGTGCCTCTAAGCGCATGACTGCAATGATTGACACTCTGCTTGACTACAGTAAAATTGGTAAGGGATCTCAAAAGTCTGAAGTCAATCTAAATGAGATTGTACAACATGTTACTCATGATTTAGCCAACCAAATTCAACAAACAAAGGCACAAGTTACATGTAAGGAATTACCTACCATTCAAGGTTATGGAGTTGAGTTAGGCCAGCTTTTTCAAAACCTTATCAATAACGCAATAAAGTATACCGATCCCTCTGTGCCACCCGTCATAGAGATTTCCTGCACCACCGACGAAAACTCTGTCTACCAAACCTTTGATGTAAAGGATAATGGCCTCGGAATTCCTGAAGATAAAATCGAGAACGTTTTTGAGTTGTATTCAAGAGCGCACATTGACCATGGTTTCGAGGGACAAGGTATTGGCCTTGCGCGGTGCAAGAAGATCGTAGAACTCCATGACGGCAAAATCGAAGCACTCCCTAACCCAACAGGAGGATCTATATTCCGCTTCACCATCCTTAGCACGTAGTTGTGATTTATGTAGGCATTGACTTAGCTTGGACAAATAAGAGACCAAGTGGCCTTTGTATTCTCAATGATTCAGGACAAATTATCTTCTGGGAAACTAAGCTTCTATGGGACGATGATATCGTAGACATCATTCAGAAGGTTAATGATGGATCACTTCAGATCGCCATTGATGCGCCATTGGTCGTTCCCAATGAAAATGGATCACGACCTTGTGATAGGCTTTTTAGAAAACATAGAATACACGGACATGCATTAGGAATTTTTGTCTCCAACCGTGCCTTTCTAAATAAGACCTATGGGATGATTCGCGGTGAACTCTTAACACAAACGTTACTTGATCACTTTCCTCAATGCAGCCTGACAGCTAGTCCTGAAAACAAGGCGTCTTGCATTATAGAGACCTTCCCTACCGCATTGGTTTACGGGCTCTTTCCTGAGCTCACCCCAATCGACCATAAAGTCAAGAGTAAGAAGCCTTATGCGCACTATCAAAACGATATGAGAAGATTGCTGAGTTCCATTGAAAATATCTTGAAAGAGCTTAAGAATCCCTCCACTATCATTGAGCAGGTTAAAAAGTGGAGAACAGAAATCAACAAGAAGAGTCATAAACATATTGAGGATGCTATTGATGGCTTCCTCTGCGCTTACGGCTTATACTTGATGGACAAAGGTCAGGCTGAGGTTGTATCGTTTGGTGATGAAGAAAATGGATTTATCGTGCATGCAGAGCGAAAGTAGTTAGGTCGTGCTAGTGATTGGTCGAGGAATTTGTAGCTCTTATGTTTAACATACATTTTACTCTAAGTTAGGTGGGGCCTCCCCCACCCACTCCACCCACCAATCTACCACCCTTTCCAAATTTGAAAATTGATCAAAGAGCGAACAGCAGGTTCCAATGAGCTAAACCCTAAGTCTGTTAGTATTATTTAACGAAGAGCATCCTGCCGAATCAAGTCAAACAGCTGCGAGACGGTAACAACTTCAGTCGATTCATTCAATTTATTAATACATTGATCCACATCCTCCTTGCCATACGACCAAACATGCACAGGAATTAAGGAAAAAGACGGCCCTTCTTCACTTCTTGCTAAGCGATTTAGCCGCCGGGCTAATTGAGATGGCGTGTTAAAACCATCCCAAAGGTTGCTGTATCCATGGACAACAGGCTTGCCATACCGAGATTCAATCATACCCTCGCCTTTGGAATAGTTTTCATACCAATAAAAAACAAGTCCTTCAATTGTTTCATGTTGCAAAAGACTGTCTATACAAGGGCAATTAGGGTCATTTCCAATAACATTAAGGATTGTCAGTCCCATGGATTCCATTTCCTTAGTTGTCTTTTCAACGTAGGCCTTGCAAGATGGTAATGCCTCAGGGAATACGTAAGCCCATCCGCTCGGGGCAGCAATACAGTCCATATTCCCCGTACTATAATGCCAATTAGTAATTTTTGAGCCAATAAATGGAATGTATGAGGTCGTCGACGGCGCAATGGTCCAAGACAAGGGATAGTTCTCTGAACGTCCGTTATCTAGATATTTACCTTGGTATATCAAATCATTTAAAATAAACTGAAGATTATCTCCATCAGACATAAGAAAAGCTACATAGTCTTTTGTTGCATCTAAGGGTTTCGTTTCTATAGCCTCAGAGTTATCGAGCGTATCAAGGTCTGAAAGATAGAGCGCATCCAAGACCGACAAGTTTAACGCCCAATCCGCTGGGATTACGCCAACATCATAGGAAGAAGCCATCCCGATCAATTCACTTTCATGATAGCGGCTCCATCCCAATGCTACAGCTCCTGGATCTAGTGCCGCAAATAACGTATCCAGTAGTGGGTCTTCTAAATCCACTTCGTAGTAAAACAGGTTATCTCTAACTGCAAAATCAATCAGGAAATGAGAAGATTTTTGAGGTTGTATTACCATTCCCTCTCTTGACACCGTATCTTTTAGCTCAGCCCAAACATCAGCCAAAGACATTGTCCGGCAGTCCTTCACTAAAGGCAATCCAGCTTCAATAGCCACGTATTCCAACGATTCTGAGATAATGATGGAATGCAATGGCCCAGCAAAACAGGTTGCAGCATAAGAGGAATGTGGCGCGTTGCCATAGAGAATGTACCCTTCTATTTGATCTTGAAATTCGTTTACCAAACCCATTGGATTAGCTAGATAGCTTGAGTCCAAGGAAACAACTTCTTGTGACATCATATCATGCAGCATTGACTCTGCACTCCGACCACGCATCGAAAATATTATGGACGGATTATCCTTAGCCAAAAGACCTTGTAGACTCGCTATGGTCGAGGTTTCATCCTTCGACATGGTGGTCTCTTCAACTAGATATAGCGTAGGAAGCGACTGGCCAGGTATGGATTGACTCAACAGAAATAATAAACAATAAACAAGGATCGTGGGGCTAGTCATTTTAGAAATCAATACGGAACCTCAAGTTTACACGACGATTGGTAAGGTAGTTTGGCACCGCAAACTGTCCTAAGCCACCATTTCGAACATCAAGCCCTCTAACCCATAAATAGGATACTGCATTTTCAATACCGAAAAGATTGAGCACCTCAAGACTAAGCCATGCATTCTTGATTGCCTTTTTTGCAATCCCGCGTTTTTTAATGCGCTGATCACGGTCATAAAGCCTTGCGCTAAATCCAATATCAAAGCGCTTATAGGTGGAGATACGGAATACATCATTGTAGCGCTCGCCATCCGGTGGTCCGAAGGGGAGCCCAGTGGCCACCACAAGATTCATTTGAACTCTAAAAAATGGATACCTTGGAATGTAGTCTTGGAAACTCAGCGAAAAGGAAACCCTGCGATCTGTTGGCCTTGGAATAAATCCAGGATAAACCGTTGAAGTATCTGCCACAGTGATATCCTCAACAATTACACCATCCTCCTCTACATATTCCTTGTAATAATCAATAACCGTATAGCTATCGCCATTTATATCCTCCCGAGCATGCATATATCCCAACGTAACCCAACTTTCTAAGCCTTCCGCCAATTGGCCTGCTAATCGCAAATCAAGCCCTGCTGTATAGCCCCGTGCCTTGTTTTCCCCGAAATACCGAATCAATACATTATCAAACTCATAGGGCACAAGATCCCACATGTATTTGTAGTAGGCTTCTGTAGTAAACGCAAAATCTCGATCATCCCATGCTTTGAATCGATAGTCTAATCCCCATATGGCATGCACTGACTTTTGTGCCAATAGATTAGTATTGACTACACCTTGGAGGTTTCGCATCTCCCTGTAAAAAGGCGGTTGTGCATAGAGACCGGCTGCCCATGAGATTTTAAGCGTACGTCCGAGGCTATCTTTGCGCAAGGTAGGTTGGAGCTGAAACTGTGCTCGCGGACTAACCACTAACTCTTTGTTTATGCTCCACCACTGACCTCTGCACCCCAGTAACAAACTAGGTTTAGCCCTTCCTTTTCCTTCCCAGCGATGCTGTACAAAGGCGGTTAATCGATGACTTGATAAATCCACCGTTGAACGCAATTGACTGTAGAGCAAGACAGAATCCACTGAGTACGGCAAGCTGTACCCTACACTATCCTGTCTCCCCCACTCGCTAAGTCGATCTTGAATGTTCTCATTCTTATACGTCATGCCCCACCGCAGCGTCTGATTTGCCCAATAGGCATTTCCGCGATATGCCGTCGAAAAGATCTCTGTATTGAGTTGATTTCTTGCCCAATCATGGAATGTACCAGAACCCAGCGAGAGCCTTATTTCGCCTACATTCGACTGGCTTGGATCCGTTTCGACCTCTCCCAATAAATAATCGCCAATTAAGTCAAAGGATTCATTCTCACGCATCGCATAATGACTTACCATCCACTTCATATTGAGACGTGGTTTGGGATTATAGATTAAAGCAAGCCCATTCATCACATTTTGATACCGATCGTTTTCCTGACCCGAATAATAGACTTGGAACCTATTTTGCTGGTTGAACAAACCAAAATCTGTAACCCTATCTGTTGGCACAAAATAGAAACGATTTTTAGCGTACTGCCCTATCCACTCCAATCGCCACTTAGGCTGTAACAAAGCACTAACGTAGTATTGAACGTCCGTGAATGAAGGGCTATACTGTCCATTTGTATTGGTTGATCCGAGGAGATATTGGGAGTTTTTATGGCGTATTCCAACACTCCACGCTAGTCGATGATTCAACCCAACATCCTGCACCATCAATGAACCACCAAGAAGACTGGTTTCTGCACTTGAGCGAAAGGCATTGGGTCTGTTGTATGTAACATCTAACACTGAAGCCATTTTATCTCCATATTTCGGAGCAAAACCACCTGCAGAAAAACTCACCTCGCGCACCATATCTACATTTACAAAACTGAGTCCCTCCTGCTGCCCCGATCGAATAAGAAACGGTCGATACACTTCGAAATCATTGACATATACAAGGTTTTCATCAAAATTTCCTCCACGAATGCTGTACGCCGTACTTAACTCATTATTCTTACTAAAACCTAATTCGCCCCTTAAAAAGTCAGAAACATCTGGAAAAGGATTGGGCAGTGATCGCTTCGACCCAATATCGATTATGGTGGTACTCACATCGGTGACCCCTTTTTCTCCTTGATCTCCTTCGATGACTACCGTATCAATATTGGCTGCATTTTCTCCATAGGTTATTGATATAGCATCTAAGGCTGTGACGCCATTCCACTCCCACGTCGTATCACCTTCAAAAAGACTTTGTAACATGAGGACTAATCGGTTAGGCTTTTCTGGGAGATCTAAACGAAAGACTCCTTGATTATCGGTAAATGTGGTGTTTGTAGTGTGTTCAGGGGCAGCAACAAGAATATCAGAAAGCGGCTTGCCATCATAAGCTTTGACCTCTCCTTCTATCGTGAATTGTCCATAAGACTCAATAGCCCCAAACAATGCTAAGCAGCCAAAGAATATGACTGTACGAAGACTCATATCACCTCGGATATGACATCTCATGTAGATGATTTTAGCTTAGCGATGGTCTCTTGAGGATTAGTTGACTTAAAAACGGCACTACCCGCAACTAAATTATCTGCTCCAGCAGATTTTAAACGCACACAGTTCTCCAAATTGACACCGCCATCTACTTGTATGGTGAAGTTCAACGCCAGCGAATCTCGTATTAAAGAAGCTTGAGCGACTTTTTTAACCGTGTCTTCAATAAATTGTTGACCACCGAATCCTGGGTTTACGGACATAAGAAGTAGATAGTCTATCGAAGGCAGAAGTTCCTTTACCGCATCCAACGAGGTTTGTGGATTAAGGGCAAGGCCCGCTTTCATACCTAAACGCTGAATTTCGGCAAGATCCCTATGCAGATGGTAATTTCCCTCAAAATGGATACTAAGACCTTGTGCGCCCGCCTCCTTTAACATGGAGAAATAACGGTTTGGTTGCTCAATCATTAAATGAACGTCAATGAATTTTGTGCAATAGGCCGAAACGGCTTTTAGGATAGGAAAGCCAAAAGATATATTCGGAACAAAGACACCATCCATCACGTCTACGTGGACCCATTCAGCCTCTGAAGAGTTAATGATATCAAGGCTTTGCTGTAGGTTGAGGAAGTTACCTGCTAAGATTGAGGGGGAAATAACTACTGACATAGCTTAAAGGTAAGACTACGTCGCTACGATTTAATCATGTTCAAGGAAAAATCAATGCACATTAATACAAATCATTCATTTCATGTTGGGTTTTTCGTCGATGAAGAGACAATTGCTTTACCAATGTATTCTGAGCATTGACCTCAATACCCGCATTCTGCTGAGGTAGACGCCTCGAAAATTGTGAGACCCCACTCGCTAGTCTTGATAGATTCTTTGATCTACCAGTCTCTAGATTTTGAAATACACTTTTTCCAATAACGCCTATCATTTTTCATGGTTTTCAATGGATGCAGGACGATACCCTATTTCGGAAATACGTTAAATTCTCCTAATAGGTTACAACTAGGATAATATTTTTTTGCAGGTAGCAGTTATGAGGTAAATGTGACGTCTTATGAAATCAACAAGATCCCTTTATTCCGCATTGTTTACGGCTCTTATATTTTTAGTGTCTATATGTCAAGGGCAAATTGAAGGAATAAGCCCCCTTTGGACCCAAGAGGAGTTACGAAGTGCCAATACAACAAAGGAAGCACGAACCTATATGCACTCTTCAGAAAGGGACATTATCACCGTGCTCAACTTAGCACGCATGTATCCTAAACGATTTGTAGAACTTGAGCTAACCATAGAGAAAGAAGACTATGACTATGAGTACAAACGTTCGTTAATCAACCATATGCTTTCAATGGAGCCCATTCACGCCGTCAAGCCAAATCAATCGATGTACCAGCTTGCACGATGTTGGGCCAAGGAATCCGGTGAACTTGGCCTTACCGGTCATGACCGAATCCAATGTGACGATGGCTTTTGGGCTGAGTGTTGCTCTTATGGAAAAGACAACGCTCTCGGGATCATACTGCAATTACTTATAGACTACGATGTTCCATCCCTTGGTCACCGAATCATATGCCTATCTGATATATACACAACTGTTGGCGCAACTATAGACAATCACTCCGTATATGGCTATGTTAGTGTCCTAGATTTTGGTTTTATGACACCATGATTATGGTGTCTACTCTTCAGACCCTTCTTCCTTAGCTGGAGCAGGCAACAATACTTTGCGAGATAACTTGAATCGACCTTTGTTATCGATACCCACAAGTTTGACCTGCACTTTATCCCCTTTAGAGAATCCTGCATCTTCCATTTTTTCTATGCGCGCATGAGAAATTTCAGAGATGTGAAGAAGTCCCTCTTTACTTGGCAAGAACTCAACGAACATACCGTAGTCCATGATAGACTTAACCGTTGCTTCGTATTCCTCACCAACCTCGGGAGTTGCCGTGATTTGCTTGATTTTCTGGAAAGCCTGATCAACAGCGTCTCCTGTAGGGCCAAAGATTTCAACCTCTCCAACATTGTCCACTTCCTCGATGCTGATGGTTGTACCCGTAACAGCCTGCATCTCTTGGATGACTTTACCTCCGCTACCGATCACAGCACCAATGAACTCCTTATCGATAGAGAATCGCATAAGCCTTGGAGCATTTGGCTTCATCTCCTCTCTTGGTGTCTCAAGCGTCTTGGCCATTTCTCCAAGAATGTGAAGTCGGCCTTCTTTAGCTTGCTTTAACGCTTGCTCAAGAATGTCATAAGGAAGACCGTCTATTTTGATATCCATTTGCACAGCAGTAATACCATCCTTAGTACCAGCTACTTTGAAGTCCATATCACCTAAGAAATCTTCATCTCCAAGGATATCAGAAAGTACAGCTGAACGATTCGTTTCCGCATCCGTGATAAGTCCCATGGCAATGCCTGCAACAGGCTTCTCCAACTGAACACCGGCGTCCATCATAGCTAAACTTCCTGCACAAACCGTGGCCATAGAAGAAGAACCATTAGATTCTAGAATATCTGAAACCACTCGAATAGTGTATGGATTTTCAGGAGAAATCATTCCTTTTAGCGCTCTAAAGGCAAGATTACCGTGTCCGATTTCTCGACGAGAAGTACTTCTTGGCATTCTTGCTTCACCTGTTGAGAATGCAGGGAAGTTATAATGGAGTAAGAACGCACTTGTTCCTTGTACAAAAGCTCCATCAATCATTTGCTCATCACGTGCAGCACCAAGAGTACAGGTAGTCAATGATTGAGTCTCCCCTCTTGTAAAGATTGCCGAACCATGGGCTCCAGGAAGATAGTTTACCTCCGACCAAATCGGGCGAATTTCATCAAGATCACGCCCGTCGAGTCGCTTGCGTGTGTCGAGAACCGCATCCCGGACCGCTTTTTTCTGAGTTGCCTTGAAATATCGAGCAATCATAGGCTTATTTTCTTCATAAACCTCTTCGCCTAATTTTTCGATAAGCTCCTTTTTCATAGCATCTAATCGTTCACCACGAATGGATTTATTGGCAATACCCTCTTTAGCCATAGCAGAAGCAGGAGCGTATACTACCTCTTTTACTGTCGCAAGAATGGCTTCGTCATCAATCTCGTGGCTATACTCACGCTTAGTTTTTGCCTTTTCAATGTTTGATGCTAATGCATTTTGAGCGTCTATTTGACGTTTGATTACCTCATGAGCCGTTTTAATGGCCTCAAGCATTTCTTCTTCACTGATTTCAAACATTTCGCCCTCGACCATAACAATACTGTCTGATGTTCCGGCAATTACCATTTCTAAATCAGCTTCATCCAATTGAGAAATAGTAGGATTGATAACGAATGCTCCATCAATACGGGCAACGCGCACCTCGCTAACAGGTCCATTAAATGGAATGTCCGATACTGAAATCGCCGCAGAAGCCGCTAAACAGGCTAAGGCGTCTGGCATATTTTCACCATCCGAAGAGATCATTTGTATCTGAATAACCGTATTCGCGTGGTAATCATCTGGGAAGAGCGGTCTTAACGCTCTATCTACCAATCGGCAAGTTAAAATTTCGCTTTCACTAGGGCGTGCTTCTCGTTTAAAGAACCCACCTGGGAATCGCCCTGCTCCCGCGTACATCTCGCGGTAATCTACCATAAGCGGCAGAAAGTCTATGCCATCGTCGGCGTTTTTATCGGATACGACCGTAGCCATAACCATAGTATCTCCTAAACGAACCACTACAGATCCGTCGGCTTGTTTTGCAAGTTTCCCTGTCTCGAGCGTCACATTACGCCCGTCTCCCAAGTCCATGACTTGAGTAAAATGCTGATAATTCATCGTAAAAAATTGGTGATTTAGCGACTTAGTGTCGTAAACCGAGTTGTTTAATGATTGAACGGTATCGTTCAATGTCTTTGTCCCGCAGATAAGAAAGAAGATGACGGCGTTTGGCAACAAGACGCGTTAGTGAGCGTATATTGCTAAAATCCTTGCGGTTCCGCTTAGCATGTTCTGTTAAGTGCTTGATGCGGTGAGTAAAAATGGCAATTTGTGCCTCAGTCGAGCCGGTATTGGCTTCGTCGCCACCAAATTCTTTAATGATAGCTTTTTTAGTTTCAATTGTTAATTTCTCCATAATGTCGTATAAACGGACGGCAAAGATAACTTATTAATCCTTACAAAACGAATATTCCTGTAAAGTTAAATTCTGAAGAATGATTTGTTTAGAATCCTATCATCATTAGCTTTATTAAAAACCTTCTTCATGGCACGAAACAATACACCCCAGGCAAGCTTGTTTAGCCTTTTTATATACTCACTCATCCTTCTTATCGGAACAGGTGACTTGTGGGCCCAAAAAACGAGAACATTCTCAGATGGTTCCACGTATACAGGTGAGTTGAAAAGAAGAAAACCCAACGGAATCGGTTTGCTGACCAAAGCGAATGGAGAAACCTACAAAGGCAGTTTCGTCGATGGTGTATTCGATGGAAAAGGCACCTATACATGGCTGGACGGTAGCTACTACACCGGAGATTACGTTATGGGTAATCGAGAAGGCCATGGACAACAGTTTTGGCCCAATGGCGATCACTACACAGGGTCGTTTCTAGCCGATAAGCAACATGGTGAAGGAAGTTATGTTTGGTCTGATGGATCAATCTACACCGGATCTTTTGTACAAGGTGAGATTGATGGACAGGGAGAGCAACGCGAGCCAAACGGGCAGGTCTATGTAGGGGAATTTAAGAATGGTCAGTTTCACGGAGAAGGACAATTATCATGGCCTAAAGGAGATCTTTACATCGGGCACTTTAATCAAGGCACTATTGATAGCTTTGGACACTTTGATTTTGCGAATAACTTTATCTACGAAGGAATGCTTAAAGACGGACAGTTTCATGGCATAGGAGAACTAACTATGGCCAATGGTGACGTGTATAAAGGCTCTTTTATGGATGGGGAAAAATCAGGATTTGGACGCTACACTTGGAGTAATGGAACAGTCTATGTTGGACATTTTAAAAACAACCAATACCATGGGGAAGGCTCAATAACCTTTCCAGATGGCGCCAAACAAGAGGGGCTTTGGGAATCAGGAGAACGAATAAATTAATCTAGCGAATCAACGTAACATTCCCGCGATAGACATGCTCTTCGAAACTTTCATCCTTTGTCTTGATTAGAGTAACATGCCACGTATATACTCCTAGATGAGCCTCTATTCCTTGGCGCATACCATCCCATCCCTCTAGAGGATCACTCGTCTCGAAGACAGGATTACCCCACCTGTCAAACACTTGAAACAAGTAGGCATCATATCCGAAAGGACAATCTTGCTTAACCATAAAGAGGTCATTAACCCCATCATTGTTGGGAGAGAATGCAGTCGGTGCAAGCACTCCGCAATTTTCCAAGCAATCCTCAAAGGCTATCTCTACCGTATCGCTTACTTCACAAGTATTATCCTGAGTAATACTCACTATGTAGGTGCCGGGAAACTCTATATCAACCAGTGCTCCCTCTAAATAATCAGGACCGGACCATACATATTGCACTGCCCATGGGTATTCCACCCCTACAATCTTTTCGGTAGCTCGAAGGCAAAACAGAGAATCCTGTATTCTAGGGATAAGACCATAAGGTGTATTAACGGTTAAATCAACGCTCCATGTAATGCTATCGCAGCCGCGCACGTTGGATAAGGTATCTTCAAAAAAACCAGTCGTCGAATAAGTCAACCCATGAATTGTAACACTCTCCCCTAGGCATTTTGTAAAAACATAGTCTTCTTCAATACGGTAGTCTACCGTAAGACTTAACTCATGTTGAATGCTGTCACAGCCCGAGCCGACATAACGGCTTGTATCAAAAAACATCCCGGGTTGGGTTAGCGTAAATCCACGCCAGACATACGGAAGGTCATCTTCACAAAGTTCAACATCACTACCCTGTTTAAAAGCGAATTGAACGGTTAGATCAAAAACGTAACGAATGCTGTCGCATCCCGCTGCATTACGCAATGTGTCGCGATACCTTCCAGAGCCTGATAATTGCTGGTTACGCCAGGTATATGGCGTATCCACGGCACAGATCAATGCAAATGCTGTGTCGTACTGAATCGAATCAATTCTAAAGTCTAGGCGTGACCTGACCAAGTCACAACCCGATGAAGAATAGGTGGTATCAAAATACAGACCCTCGCTTGTTAAGACTTGTCCCTGCCAAAGAATTGGCAAGTCATCCTGACAAACTCGCATAATCTCGTTTACCTCAATAAAGGAATCTACAACCAAATCCAACAGAAAACGAATACTATCACATAGTTGATTTGAATAGCGGACAGTATCCCTGTATTGGCCGGTTGCAGTGTAGCTTGAACCTCTCCATACAAAAGGTAGGTTATCCTGACAAACCGTTACCACCAAGGTAGAGTCTACACTTGGCAAAATCGTGACTGATTGCACAAAATGGATGCTATCACATCCATTACCATTAAGTACCGTATCTCTAAGTATGGTAGATACATTTGTCGTAAGCCCTCTCCATTGATAGGGAAGGTCATCTTGACAGCCGGTAAAATGAGAAGAATCAAATTCAACACTATCAATGGCAACCAATGTGGCATAGCTTATGCTATCGCAACCCGATTGCGCAAAGACAGTATCGTAAAACCAACCATTTTGAGTAATACTCTGTCCTCTCCAAATCAACGGTAGATTGTCTTGACATACAACTTGGTAGGAAGAGTCATAAGATACACTATCGATAGTCAGTTCAACATAAAATCGAATGGAGTCACAAGAAGTGCCATTATATCGCGTAGTATCAGAATAAACCCCAGAGTTAGTTAACTGCTGACCTCGCCAACTAAACGGCAGATCCCGCTGACAGACATTAGCAAGTAACATACTGTCCGATCCAGAATAAACAAAAAGATCAAGAGACCACCGAATACTATCGCATCCTAATTGATTATACAGCGTATCCTGATAGGTTCCTGATGTAAAATAGACCTGGTTATGAATTACAATACTATCTCCGGAGCAAATAGAAGTATTATAGCTCTCTTCGGTTTCTGGAAGGACGGTCAAATAGGTGGTGACCGTACTATCACAACCTGCAATGTTTGATAAACTGTCGATATACACGCCACTTGAATCCACGAATGCGCCACCGGGCAATGTATACCCATTCTGCTGACAAACAAGGACTGAATCTGCTATTGAATCTGCGCCATAAATAGTCAAAATAGTAGTTGTCGTATCAGCACAACCATTGGTATCAATTCCAGCGGTAAAATAGCTTCCTCCAACGGATACTGCACTTCCATCGGGCAACAGAAAGGGCAAGGTATTATCGCAAATATTAACAAAGGCCGTGTCAGGAGCTGATGAGATAACAGATAACTGAAATGTTCGGTTGGTATCACATCCATTCAATCCTGGCAATAGGATATCATAATTTCCAGGTAGGCTTGTAGACACACCGTTAGGAAGAGTATAACTAAATCCTTCGCAAAAGACATCTTCAATCGTGTCAATCGCCGGAAGAACTGTGATATTTACCGTTGCTTGACAAGGGACAGAACCATTATCATAGGTTACGGTAACTGGTCCCGATGAAACAGGAGTATAAGTAATTGAACTATCTGTACTCGGGGAAACATTCCAAGAAAAACTACCGGGTTGTGTTACTTGAATTTCAATATTGTCAAGTCCCCAATGATCATACCCCGCATTAGAATCTGCCGTTTGAATCCAGCGAACGAGAACGTTAGCTTGATTTGCAGCAGGCGGTATGGGAATTGTATAATTATTCCAACTTGTTAATGTGGGATCAGTACCACCAAGTGGATCCCAATAATTCATTGTTATCCAAGTTATCCCACCATCAAGAGAATATTGAAGATACACGCCTTCGCTTGGCAAATCAGGCCCTTCACAAGGCGCATTCGCACCCTGAATAGAATAGACCATGTCGAAAGATATCGAACCTCCACTTGACAAATCAAGAGGAACCGAGGTTAGGGAACGCGGTACAGAAGATGATGAGCCCATCCACAAATGAGTCGTACCATCGGCGCTGCCCGTTTGACCAACACATGGGTTATTAAATTGAGCAGAACTGGTCGTTTGCCATCCCGCTCCAGCATTGCCGTTGTTAAAATTATTATAAAGTGCAAAACTTCCTCCAGTTGCAGAAGCATCCAATTGTACTGAGCTACCACAGGGAACAACCGTGGGATTGGCCGTTAGATTTACTGAGCAAGGATTATTTTGAGCAAAAGCTGATGATAAAATGAATGAAATTCCTCCTACAATTAAGTAAAAAGACTTTATCTCGAATTGATTAAAATATTCGACTAACGCGTTAATTGTTCTGCTTGAAGCCTTGATTCCCTGCATGACAAAATTATACGTGTTTAAGATAGAAAGTAAGAAGGGGTAAACAAACCGTTCAATCACTAAGTTATAAACTTAGAATCCACGAATTTTAGGCTGTATATTTACTTATACGATGAGTCGAGAATTTGCGCATTATGCTTTAGTATTTCTATTGACAATTAGTCTATTTCCTTCCTGTCAGAAAAAACTAAGACCGATTAATGATGGGAGTATTGCCTTCGAGCTTCAGCGTTATGGGGAGGCTATTCCGCTTCTTGAGACTGAGGTCGTTTCGACAAAAAACCGAGAAGAAAAAATCGTAAAAACCCGACAGTTAGCCTTGAGCTATCAGCAATTAGGGTTGCATGACAAAGCAAAGAGCACAAGTTCAGCGTTGTATCAAATGACGGATAATAAAGAAGATCTATCCTTTTTTATACAAACCTTGATTACTACCAATGCAATCGATTCAGCCATTCGATTTTTATCTGTCTATCGCCGGCTTGCACCCAATGAATCCTTCGAGACCAATAAACAAATCGAAATGCTGACCTCCTTTCAACAAGAAAGGAGTCAATTTGATAGCTTGACCATTCTAGGACAATCGAAACTTTCCAACTTGGAATCAATCAATACCAAGGACTATGATTACGGAATCTCGATTCATCAGAATCACTTGTTTCTTAGCTCAGATAGACAGGCTACCAATAGCAACCATCCATTCACTAGTGGTGGGGCATCAAGTATTTTTTCCACTTCGATAAACGGCGGACAACCCAAATTATACGCAGAATCTTGGACCAGCACTGCCTCGGAAGATTGCCCGAGTTTCCATCCAAATGATTCTATAGCCGTCTTTACACGTTGTGGTATTCCAGAGGACGGTTCGCTTTCTTCCTTTTGCAAGCTTTATCTCTCCCGAAAGGACTATATGTCATGGTCAAATCCGGAAGAAGTAATTCTATTTGAAAACCAGGATAGCATAAACCTAGGTCAGGGCTTCTGGGATGCACAAGGTGAGTACTTATATTTTGTATCGGATAAGCCGGATGGTTTTGGCGGAAGAGATATCTATCGCGTCCCCTATCTCAATGGAGAATTTGGGCTACCCTCCAATCTAGGAATTCAGATCAATTCACCTGAAGACGAATACTTTCCCAATCCTCAAGCAGATGGCAGCCTGCGGTTTAGTAGCAATGGACGCATAGGCTATGGAGGATTTGATGTTTATGAAGCCTTTCCCAATACACGAGGATTTAATGAAGCGAGTATACTTCCCTATCCCATGAACAGTTGCTGGGATGATTTACAAGTACTCTCCCTATACAATGCTCCCCAAGACCTAAGCTATGGTGAAGTAGGAGAACAGCATTACATCGTATCCAATCGAGCGGGAAGCCTTGGAAAAGATGATGTTTTTCTTTTTGAGGAGTTTTATATCAATAAAATCCAAGTGCACCTAACTCTTCTTGAAGGGAACCTCAAAGAGCAAGACCAGGATATTGAGGACTTTATTCCTGCTTCCAACACGCTACTCACCTATGAAATCAACAATACTTTGACATTTAATGACAGTATCAAGCACGGGCCCTACATCAGTGATATTACCAGAAATAGTACCTACACATTTAAGGTGCGCAAAGAAGGGTTTTTTACCGCAAGGCTCGAGGGGAATACGCACGGTGTAGAATCAATTAACGAAACGTACATCACCCTCTATGATACCATTCGATTGGAGAGAATTGTAGCTGAAAAAGAGATGGTCATTCCAAACATTTACTATGCCTATGATAGCGCGAGTCTTCTTCCTGAGTCTTTTCCCGTCTTGGACACCTTGATTCAACTGTTTAGCGACAATCCGTCGTTAGTGTTTGAAATCGGTTCACATACCGATAGCCGAGGGTCTGACGTGTACAACTTGGATTTAAGTCAGCGAAGAGCACAAAGCGTTGTAGATTACTTTCTTTCCAAAGGAATACCTGCAAGCAGCTTACAACCCAAGGGTTATGGAGAATCCATGTTGCTTAACTCATGTGACGACAATCAACAATGTACAGAAGAAGAACATCAACTCAATCGCCGCACTACATTTAGAGTCATTGGAAATACTTCAATCAAGATCAGACAGGATTAAGGTTAAAAAAATACACATTCCAAGACTTGCTATTATCTTAGGCCTGCGAAACTGAAATTCAAAACCATGAGAAAATCCAGTATTATTTTGAGTCTGCTAAGCGGAATGATTTTTTTCGCTTGTTCTGCAAAAGAGAGCCCAACCGCCTCCGGCCCAGAATCACCAGCATCTGTTGAGAGTCAAGACACTACTCCAGTAGTTCCCGATACAGAGATCATTCAAGAGCCTGCACCTATTCGAATTGTAGATACTTTCTATGACAACTTCGCAGGTTTGTATGCAGGAGATACCAATACTATTAAGGCCGTGATTGATACTGCGGATTGGCCATCATGGATGGAATACAGTGAAAAATTTAGAGGGGGATTTGTTCGCGCAGACAATGCCCTGAGAAAAGGCGTTGACCGATGGCGAGATAGTGTGCTTAACACAAAAATTGATGAGTCATTAGACCTAGTTTATCTATTTTCTGGACCAGATGTTTTATACCCTCGTCTGTTTTTCCCAGATGCAAGCACTGTCTACATGTGTGCCTTAGAGCCGGTTAATGCACTACCCGATTACCCATCATTTTCAGCCAACAAGGTTGAACAGTATCAACAGGATATTAAGGCAGCTTTCGAAAATATTGTGGGTGACTCCTATTACATCACAAGTTATATGTCATCCGAATTGCGTTCTGATGTAGAAGGTGTGCTTCCTATGATGCTTGTTACCGCCAAAATCAAAGGAGGAACAATAGAAGAAGTATTTTTCTTTGAGCCCGATAAAGAGGGAGCGATTGACACTATTGAGAATGGCAAAGCCAATGGCGTGAGCATTCGTGTACGGTACCCTGACAACAAAGTGCAACAATACATCTACTATTCAGGAAACATCGGAAATGAAGAGTATGCTGGGAAGGCAGGATTAAAGGCTAACCCCAAACTGAGAGCATATATTGAAAACTTTCCGACGCATAACAGCTTTATAAAAGCTGCTTCCTATATACCACACAACACGCGCGGATTCAGTATTGCGGTGGATGCAATTTATGATGGTGAGGCGATTTTCCAAGACCCAACAGGAATCAAGTGCTCCATGGCCTCACGGGATACAAGTCGTACTATGTATGTTATGGGTACTATGAGAAATGGGTGCAAGCCGCTTCACCACTTTGAATGGATCACCTTTGATTGCCTCATCTCCTATTTTAGAAACAATAAAGAATTGATTCTTGAAGAGCCACCGTTTAAATTCGGTTATCAAAAGCGCCAAAAAGAATGTGCGCCATGTTTTAACTATCAGTTGATCGTTAAAAAGTAGTCCATGAAGTCTGGATATGGTTTTTGGACACTTGTTTCGCTTGTCGTTTCAAGTATGATCGGTACGGGAATCTTTATAAGTTTTTCCTTTCAAGCGGCATTTGTACAAAATCAACCGACCATACTCGCCTTATGGATTGTTGGTGGATTAATTGCACTAACGGGGGCCCTTTCATACAGTGATGTCTCACGTCTAGTCCCTCGTTCAGGTGGAGAGTATGCCTTTTTGGACAAGTTACTCCACCCTTCGTTTGGATTTAGTGCGGGTTTTATTTCCGTTTTTGCCGGCTTTGCAGGTCCATTGGCCATTGCATCAATAACGCTAGGGGAATATGCCCTTAAGTCCAATGTATTTTCTGGAATGCAATTCGAGGCCATTTCGTTGGGTGTTTTTTCCTTAGGCCCCGCGCAGTGCATCGGTATTCTTATGCTTTTTTCCTTATCTGCATGCCATAGCATATCCCTTAGAATTGGCGGCAACGTTCAAAAAGTCCTAACGACCATCAAACTGGGGATTTTGGGATTTATTTTGATAGGGGCCTTTACCAAAGGGGGAGAACCGATTAATTTGACCTTGGACTCCGTCTTTTGGGATAAAACATTAGACATTGGCTTTGCCGAGCAATTGGTATGGGTATGGCTTGCGTACTCTGGATGGAATGCTGCGGTCTATGTGGCTTCTGAAATTCCAGATGCCAAGCGATTAATCCCTCGCGCCTTAGTTATAGGAGCAAGCGTAGTGGCTGTTCTTTATGTGCTCCTCACCTTAGCCTTCATGCGCAGTATCCCAAGCGAAGCCTTTGTTGCAGGAGATGATTTAGAGTTAACGGTAATCTACGAATCAGGCAAACACCTTTTTGGACCGAGTATGGCATCCAATCTTTCACTCCTAGTGTCGATAAGCCTTTTAGCTACATTAAGTGGTATGGTCATTATTGGGCCTCGCGTACTTAAAGTCATGGGAGAAGACAATCGCTTGCTGAAATATTTTGCGAAGACCGATGATAAGAGCCAATTGCCTTTGCGTGCAGTCTGGATACAAACAGGAATAGCTTGTTTACTGATCTTACTACCAATTCAACACCTGATTATGTCGGTGGGATCCTCATTATCCATTATGGCTACGCTAACCGTGCTAAGTTACGTGGAATATAGTTTTAGGCATCCCACCATAAAGCGTTCTATATTCTTTCCTTGGATTCACATTTTATTTATCCTACTCAATGTTGGAATGCTTATTCTCATTGTGCGACAACAAGGAATGCAGGCAAGCTTAGTTATGCTGCTTGTAAGTCTCTATCTCTATGCTCGATTAAATCGAAACAACGACTTAACTCCTAAACAAGCTTAATCGTCATGAATCGAAAGCCTCTATTCTATCTTTTCCTATTTGTAAGCATGTTGCTTCTTGGTTGGTGGATTGGGACGAAAACCGTCGAAGCAGAACAGAAGCGAATTAAGCCAGTAATTGAATCGCCGGCCGAAGAAGGGCAAACCTCAAACGATTTACCTCGATGAAACAAAATCCTCAAACACTTGTGCTTTTAGCAATAGGAACTCTTTTGATTGGTTTCATAGGATTTCGTGCTTTCCAAAGCAATAGGGTTTATGATGATTACGGAAAGAAAATATCTATTGGCGATTATGATCAATGTGCCAATTGCGAAAACCTCACGGCTGAAGATCGACCTCCCAGAGATTCTATCCTGAGCTACAGTCAGGAGCGTATCGTTCGTCTTGCTCAAGAAAACCCCTGCTACTTACCGCTGATTCAAGACCCATCCTATTGGTCACCGGAATTCGATAGCACGAAATATATACGCTACCACAACCTGTTCAATTCTTCAATAAAAAGCAATGAAGACCTTCCCGATTCATTGATGTTTGTCAGACGATACTTAGTAGGCGACTTCATGGTACTTAATGCAGATTCTTCCATTCGAGGCAGTGAGGAGTTTTATCCAAGAATTGAAGAATTATTTGGTTGGGCTCCTTATCGAAGTAACTGGATGGAAGAACACATGCGGTATCCACTATATCAATCGGACTCTGTGATCCAACGATTACGTGATAGTATACCGCGTTACGTGAACGAGAAACACCCTGTATTCACTGCGGAAAGTCAAATCAACTTCTTTAACAAGATATGGCGATACTATGGGAGACCAACAAAGAAAAAGTATAGTTTTTCGGGAAATACCGTCTATGCAAGTGGTCAACGACTATGTATGTGTGAAGCGTATTGGGATACTTTAGTTTGGGTAGGTTCTGTAGCGGTATCATCCAAAAGGCTTGGATTAAGGACAATTGTGCATGCAGATAGTACGACATCCACCTCTACATACAATCATTTTCCAACAGGAAGCTCCAGAGATTACTACGGAGGGTTTTACACTATTTCATCCAAGCATTGGGAATATAGCCGCAAATATGAAGCGATCGATCGTTCGCATGATACATTAATGAGCGGTGGCCACAATCGAGTCGTGATGTACAAAGGAAAGGTTGAGTTACCTAATTTTCTCACGATGCAGCCCACTTCCTTCTATCCTGAAGCCATGAAGGACAATGGTATACATGAAGTAAGCTTACGGCAGATGCCACGTAACATGTTAGGTACATGCAATAGCATAGGATGCATTCGAGTTTCAGACTATATGGCGAAATATCTACGTTGGTGGGTGCCTCAGGACTGCCATTTTTATGTGGCCTACCAACCCTACCGTTATCATTATCGTGTACCGGATATCAATGCGGACGACCTCTACCCCATTAAGACAGAAAAAGAGGGTAACGCATTTAGGGCTTGGATTAACGACAACTACCCCTTCTATGCACAAAATGTAAACTTAGATCGAACTGGTGACCCTAGAAATGGCTACCTCCAACAAGCATATTTTGAATTAGGCAGTGAATACCAAAAATATCAGAAAACCTATGAAAGCGATACCACAATATCCCAATAGCACCCTGTATTGCTTTATTCTAGCCGCGTTGCTTTCATGCAATACGAAGCAGTGCTCTAGTCAGCACCCACCCATAAAAAAGCCCACGCAAGCGACCCCTGAGGCGTTAGCCCTAGATTCATCAAGCCTTGTTGAGGAGGTGCCCCGCATACCTATTGCAGAGCTTAGTCAGGAGCAAATCCTCCATCGTGTAGACTCTAATCCCTGTTATCTTCCACTTGTTCGCGACCCAAATTATTGGCCACCACGGTATGATAGTACGACCATGTTTCGCGTTGAGGATCTGTTTAATGAAAATATAAAGCCAAACCCTGAACTCGAGGACTCTTTGCTGTTTGTTCGTCGCTACCTCGTTGGGGATTTCATGGTATTAAACACAGATGAAAGCGTGCGCGGTATCAAGGAGTTTTTACCACGTATTGAGGAGTTGTTTGACTGGGAGCCCTATAAAAGCGAATGGTTGAAAGACGTGATGACCTTTCCATTGTATCAGCCCGACTCTATACTGGACCAAGCAAGAGATAGCTTAGTCAACTATGTCAATCACAATCATTTGATAAGTCCTGAGGGTCAGCTCAATTTTTTTGATAAGATTTGGCGGTATTATGGTAAACCCATTGATAAAACATACAGCTTTAGCGGAAGTAAAGTGTACGCTAGTGGGCAGCGGCTGTGTCTTTGTGAAGCCTATGAAGACACCTTGATTTGGGTGGCTTCTGCCGGTATTTCCTCAAAGAGGCTCGACGTAAAGCAAGTTTTGCGAGCCGACAGCACCTATGCTAAATCATACTTTCAGCTTCTACCCTTAAATCGTTTTCGAAGGTATTATGGCGGGCAGTATACGATATCGTCCAAACATTGGGAGCGAAGTCGTCCCTACGAAGCGATTGATATCGCACATGATAGCTTGCTCAGTGGCGGGCACAATCATGTGGTGTTTTACCAAGGGCGTGTCGAACTACCTAACTTCCTAACCATGCAACCCCACAAACGATTTACCGATGCCATGTATAGGAATGGCATCCATGAGGTAAGCTTAAGGCAAATGCCACGAAACATGCTTGGAACATGCAATAGCATTGGCTGTATTCGCGTTTCTGATTATGTATCAAAGTTCGTGCGCTGGTGGGTTCCTCAAGATTGCAACTTTTTTGTCGCCTATGAGCCCGAGCGGTATCATGCGCTCATGACAGACGTAAACATTGCTGATCTCTATCCTATTCATTCCAATGAAGAAGGTGATTTGTTCCGTGCATGGGTTAATGATCACTACCCTTATTATGCAAAACATGTTGAGTTGGGCAGAACAGGGGATTATAAGAATGGGTATATTCAGCAAGCATACTTTGAATTAGGTGATGAATATGAAAGAAGTCAACAACATGAAGATGAATAATAAAATTATTGGCAGCCTGCTGCTTATTCTTGTAAGCTTCTCCACCTCCTTTGGACAAGATCCCTTTCAAGAGTTAACTAAAAATCAAGAGTTTCTCGAAATACTAAACGATGTACGTCGTGGTGTACGACGGGCGCCAAATAGTGAAGATCAAGCAAAAGAACTTCTTGAATACACTGAAGAGCTTGCCGCCTTTTTGAGAAAATATATTGAAGAAAATGGTGACGACGGCTCAATCAGCGATTTTTTAGACAACTCGGACGAAGATGACCACGACCATGATCATGACTACTCTAATGAAGAGAATGATTTAAGCAATGGTATTGTGCGAGTAAATGAAGTTGCACCGCATACACAGGCTGAAACGATCCGCCTGGCAGAATGTGAAGACAGTGAGCATTTTTCGAGGAATTGGAATAACAATGGTCTATTTCTCTCTTATGAGTCCTATACAAACCTTCCCGACCAATTGGTGATTCCTCTAAAGCCTTTTAAAGGAACCTATTACAACTCGTTTAATTCCGGTTTCGGGCCACGATGGGGTGGGAAAATGCACATGGGAATTGATTTGGGGTTGCGCATCGGGGCTCCAGTCTATGCTGCCTTTGATGGTAAAGTACGGTATGCCAAGTTTAACACAGGGGGTTATGGAAATCTCGTTGTGGTAAGACACTGTAATGGCCTTGAAACCTATTATGCCCACCTTGATGAGATATCCGTTGAACCTAATGAAATGGTATCCGCAGGACAGATTGTAGGTCTTGGAGGAACAACAGGTCGATCAAGTGGCCCCCATCTACACTTTGAGGTTAGGTATCGGGAATTTGCCTTCGACCCAATGCTTTTTATTGACAAAAACACTTGGGAGTTGAAGATGGACACCCTCGTGTTAAACCGAGAAGACTTTCATACCCTGCGATGGAGAGGAGATTCAGGATACAGCGGACCGAGCCGATATACTTCGCCTAAAGAAACTGTGCATACGGTAAAAGAAGGCGAAACCCTATACAGCATAGCTTCCGCAAAAAAAATGACAGTAGAAGATCTTTTATTTCTCAATGGAATTCACAATCCGGATCGGATTTTTCCAGGACAGAAACTTAAGGTTGACTAGGGCTTAACTGATAAGCAGTTTTCAGCCAAGCATCAATTGCTCGTTTGAAATCATGTAATCCTCCTGCATTCATCAAGGTGATATCAGCTCGTTGCATACATACTCCGACTTGCTGTGCCTTAGGATCATCATTTATCCATTCCGAAGCTTCTTGCGCTTGAAACGTCTCAAAATCGATAGCATCAGTGGAAGATGAGCGCTCAATAGCCCTTTGATAGCGAAGTTCCTGTGGAGCGTCAATTGCCACAAGCTTACTTTTTGCATTCCATCGCTTGAGAAAGTCGATTTCCATAGGATTGCGAATACTTTCAATAATCACGATTCCTGGATCGTCCTGAGCTTGTTTACATAGAGCCTCGATTATAAAGGCCCCATGCTGATTGCTTCGTATGGAGTTGGCCAGAGCACGCATGGCAGGACGATCGGTTGGCAATCCTTTCTCCTTGAGGGATTGCACCAAATAATCGCGAACCGAATAATGACTTGCACCATATTGCTCTTTTAGATAGCTCACAAAAACACCCTTCCCTGCGCCATTGGTACCCGTCACACCCAGCAATATCTGCTGAGAAAACTCACCAAGGGATACACTCTCTGTATCGGGTTTTTTCACGTTTCCGCCGTATGCTTGTAAGGATTCCATAAGTTACCGATTCGCCATTGCTTTAGAAATCAATCCAAAACCCTAATTTAACAGAAGAAACCTTGTCAAAATGAACAAAGTGAAATATATCGGAGCACTTTTCATGCCATTATTAGTCTTCGGAAGCCTATATACTGGAGGTTATTGGCCATTCAACGTAGTCTGTTTCACCTTTGTGCTCCTGCCGATTTTAGAGCTTGTACTCCCGATGTCCACGGCAAACATGACAAAACTCGAGGAAGCTATTTCTAGGGAGGATTCTTTCTATGACGGCTTACTGTACTTGATTGTTCCCTTGCAATATGGCTTGCTCTTTTACTTCTTATGGATTGTTACAGAGCGTACAATGAATCCGGTAGAATTGATTGGCTGTATCCTGGCCTTCGGTATAGCATGTGGTGCTTTTGGAATCAATGTTGCTCATGAATTAGGTCATCGAAACACTTGGTATGAACAATGGATGTCAAAAGCTCTTCTTCTTACATCGCTTAATACACATTTCTTTATTGAACATAACCGCGGACACCATCTCAATGTGTCAACCCACGAAGATCCCGCTTCAGCGCGACGTGGCGAATGGCTTTATATCTTTTGGTTTCGGTCTATGATTGGAGAATGGATTAATGCTTGGAAGTTAGAGTTTCAACGCCTTAAAAAGAAGGGTAAACATCCTCTTCATTGGTCCAATGCCATGACTCAATACCAAATCATCCAAGCCCTTTTATGTGGAGGAATTGCTTGGTATTTTGGAGTATGGACGATGGCATATTTTATCATAGCAGCCATTATTGGTATTCTTCTTCTTGAAACCATTCAATACATAGAACACTATGGACTTCGACGAGCGCGCAATGAGCACGGAAGTTATGAAAAGACCCGCCCAGTTCATTCTTGGAATAGCAATCACCCCTTAGGTCGAATTTTACTCTTTGAACTTACACGCCATTCCGACCATCACTACATACCAAGCCGCAAGTATCAAATCCTTCGACATTTTGACGAAAGCCCCCAATTACCCGCAGGCTATCCAGGATCTATGTTACTCTCCTTGTTTCCACCCTTGTTTTTCTGGGTCATGCATCCAAAAATTGATCAGCTGATGGCCAAGGACCTTCAAGAAGGGAAACCCTCAATTGAACATTAAAATTTGCTTAGATGAAAAGAGTCCTTATTGCTAATCGAGGAGAAATTGCGTTACGTATTATCCGTTCGTTACGTGAAATGGACATTGAGACGGTAGCTGTCTACTCCGATGCAGATCAACATGCCCCACATGTTAACGCTGCGGATTTTGCTATTGGATTGGGACCTGGTCCAAGCACTGAATCCTACTTACGTATGGATGCCATTATCGAAGGTGCTAAACAATTGCAAGTTGAGGGAATCCATCCAGGCTATGGCTTCTTATCGGAAAATGCAGTCTTTGCCGAAAAAGTAACGCAAGCCGGAATCACCTTTATTGGGCCATCCCCAGATAGCATTCGCACCATGGGGTCAAAGTTAGCCGCAAAAGAAGCTGTTGCTGCCTACAATACTCCCCTTGTTCCAGGAACAGCAGAAGCCATCACCGATAAAGAAGATGCAAAGCGGATTGCTGCAGAAATTGGCTATCCCGTCTTGATTAAGGCCTCTGCTGGAGGAGGAGGAAAAGGTATGCGTGTTGTTGAACAAGAAGCAGACTTTGACGAGCAAATCGAGATGGCCATGAGTGAAGCGCAAAATGCCTTCGGAGATGCCTCAGTTTTTTTAGAAAAATTCGTCCTTGACCCACGACATATCGAGATTCAAGTCTTATGTGACCAACATGGCAATCGCCTTTACCTGCACGAAAGAGAATGCTCCATCCAACGTCGGCATCAAAAAGTTGTAGAAGAAGCGCCCAGTGCGCTATTGACCCCAGAACTTAGAAAGGCCATGGGTGAAAGTGCTGTCCGGGTTGCTGAGTCATGCAATTACATCGGTGCCGGCACCGTAGAATATCTTGTAGATCGTGATATGAACTTCTACTTCCTCGAGATGAATACACGTCTTCAAGTTGAACACCCTGTTACCGAACTTATCACGGGATTAGATCTCGTTAAAGAACAAGTAAAAGTCGCACGTGGTGAAGCACTTAGCTTGACCCAAGAAGAAGTATTGTTGCAAGGCCATGCGATCGAACTAAGAGTCTATGCCGAAGACCCCTTAAACAACTTTCTTCCTGATATCGGAACCTTAGAATACTATGAGAAACCTGAAGGCCCGGGTGTTCGTGTGGATGATGGCTTTGAGGAAGGAATGGAAATACCCATTTTTTATGATCCTATGATTTCTAAGCTTATCGTGTACGGAAATTCCAGAGAGGAAGCCATTCATCGCATGAAAAGGGCCATAAATGAATATCGAATTGTTGGCGTAAAAAACACGCTAACCTTTGGTTCGTTTGTCATGGAACATCCCGAGTTCGTCAAAGGCAATTTTACCACACACTTCGTAGACGAACACTTTACCCCCGAAGTTCAATCACTGAAGGCACAGGAAAATTACGAGCATGAACCGTGGCTAGAGGATCTTGGCAAACTAGGAGCCACCATGATTGGCAAGTCTGCCGCTAAACCTGTTCAGCATGTTTCTGTGGCTCAAGGTTCAAGTAATTGGTCGAGTCAACGAAGGAGATAACATCATTTGTGTATAAATAGATTAAGTCCTCATTTGTTTATACCCTTCTACCCTATTTTATTTGCATTTAAATAAATTCCTATGAGTTTCGAAATTGCCGGACGCTTACACAAAATTTTTCCCACCGAACAAAAAACTGAATCGTTTAAAGCAAGGGAATTCGTTATTGAAACTGAAGGCCAATATCCGCAGTATGTTAAGTTCCAGTTGGTACAAGACAAGTGCGAAGCCATGGATGCCATGCAAGAAGGAGAATCCATTAAAGTCTACTTTGATCTAAGAGGTCGAGAATGGCAAGGAAAATACTTTACCAATCTTCAAGCATGGAAACTGGAATATGGACAATCGTCTGAAGCGCCTAGCAGTCCATCAAGTGGGGCAAATTTCATCCCGCCGCCGCCAACACAAAATGACCAACCAGCCAATCAAGAAGGTAACGATGCCTTTGATGACTTGCCATTCTAATATCCACCGTATTCTGAATCAAAAGTCTAGAATTAATCCGATCGATGGCTGTAAAAACCCATCTTCCTCTGCAACTGATTTGAGGAGATAACGACTAGGGTCGTTCGGATCAATCAGTGCATTTCCATTAGCATCAAGTTGCAAGAGCAGATCGGGTTCACGAGCAACTACAGCATTCGTCGCATTACGTACGTCGAAATAGAGATTCATACTCCATGACTTAAAATACCAACGCTTGTCGATTCTGATATCCAACTGGTAGCCTGAAGCGATGCGCACTGCATTTAGCTGAGTATAGTCAAGCACACCTTCACCTAGGGCATCATAAACATCAATAAGCGAAGAAGTGGCTAAGTCATAGGGAGTGTAAGGACTGCCCGAAGCATAGCCGATACGACCACCTATATCCCATGATTTTGGCAGCTTCCACCCTAGGTTGACACTTGCGACATGTCGCCTATCCCAAGACGAAGGACGATAAGCCCCTGAACCATCAGTAAACTCACTTCGAGCAAGGGTGTAGGAAATCTGACCAAATAACCTCTTATGCAGTTTGCGTTGAATGGATACTTCCATGCCATACGCACGTCCTTTAGATGAGGCATCAGCAGGGGCATCACCAACTATACCGTACTCTGCCCCAAGATTGGCAAGAGAAATACCTTCTTGAAGTAGAAAGGGATATCGTGAATAGGATTTGTAAAACCCTTCAACGGCGAGAAGTGTCTTACCTGGCAACTCAAGATCCCAACCGAAGCCTACCTGATCGCAAAGGATAAATTGAAGTCGATCTTGATTTGTCCGATTACCCAATGAATCTTCATACCCCATCGTGGTATTCGGAGGGCGCTGCGTGAATCGACCTCCGCTTAGATTAACATTAAACTTATCGGTTACTGCATAAGAAAGCGCGGCCCTTGGAGATACCTGATTAAATGGATTACTCATCGAGGAGTTGAACGAAGAGCCATCTAAACGAAGACCCAAGGAAAGTAAAAGTCGGTTATCAAAAAATCGTCGACTCGACTGAGCGAAAAAGCCATAATAGACCGTGTAATAGGAAGCATTATAAAAACTACTACCAAGCCCAGAGGAAGTGTAGGTTGGATAGATTACGTCATTTTGGTAATTCGAACCTTCTGCATTGAGGCCATAGACAATCTTCCACCCCTTCGTACGCAAGTTATGTTCGATACGTAGCCGCTGTTCTATCTCTTTAGAGCGTAGATCAAATACAAGTGCCGTTGGGTCGTCATTCGCATTATCCTGGTATTTAAAATTGTTGTTGTTGACTTGGGTCTGACTTAAGACTACCGCTAGATTGCCTTGCTTCAAAAACTTTCTGTAGCGCATACCCAATGTGTAATTCGCCTGACGGAAATAGGGTAAGCTACCTAACAGATACCGCTGTTCCTCCGTTTCGTTGGCATCTAGATTTAAATCAAACTGATCCAGCGCACCCAAACCAATAACCGTCAAGTCATGACCACTAGGCCAACGTTGATAGATTTTAAATTGTAAATCGTTATATGTTGGCAGAAAGGGCAAGCCAAACGCTTTGAAGAGAAGCTGCTGATAGCTCCTACGGTAGCTCATGATAAAACTCCCATTCTTTTTTTTCGACAAGGGCCCTTCAAAGCTCAATCCGGCCTCGGTTGCACCTAGGGTAAAACGGCTTCGAAAACGCTCTGTACTCCCCTCTTTAAAAGTGAAGGCCATTATACTGCTCAATGCATTTCCCCTGCTTGCTGGAAAGGCACCGGAATAGAAGTCTACCCCTTTAATAAAATCAACATTGATATACCCATTCGACCCTCCTGACGCACCTTGTGTCGTAAAGTGATTAATGGTAGGAATCTCAATACCATCGATGTAAAACCTGTTCTCATTAGGACTACCCCCTCGAACGATAATATCATTTCGATAGGAAACGCCCGTCGACACACCAGGCAAACTTTGTATAACCCTAGATACATCCCTATTCCCCCCTGGAAAACGCTCAATTTCATCTGTACCAATGACCCGAACCGATAGTGGTGATTCTTCTATTTTTTCAAAAGGCTTTCCTTGAATAACTACCTCGTCTAACTCCTTGGTAGAGGCGGTTAGATAGGCATCCAATTTGGTTGCCTTATCCCCTAGAATACGGACTTCCGTAATCGTTTGCCCCTCATACCCAATAAACACTACAGATACATCAACGAGACCAACAGGGACCTCTTCAATGCGATAATCGCCATTTATATCGCTGATTGCAGAGGGACCACCCTCAACAAGGACTTCGGCAAAAGGCAAAACCTCCCCATTTATATCATCATAGATTGTCCCATACAACTGACCTGTGGATTGAGCCCAAAGACGAGACGGCAGAAAACAAATCCCAAGCAAAAAAGCTAAAAAACAAAAACGGGCCATGTGCACTCTTTGTAAAAGAACACATAACCCGTTAAAAAGTTATCCCAGATTATTCTGCTACAAGTCTAGTAGCGATAGTATTCCGGCTTATAAGGCCCTTCAACCTTAACCCCGATATAGTCCGCTTGGTCTTCACGAAGTGTTTCCAGCTCAACACCAATTTTGGCTAAGTGCAGCTTGGCAACCTTCTCATCTAAGTGCTTAGGTAGAACGTATACCTCATTGTTATACTTCTCATGATGCTGCCAAAGCTCCATTTGAGCTAATACTTGATTGGTAAATGAATTCGACATCACGAAGGATGGATGGCCCATAGCAACCCCCAAGTTTACGAGACGGCCTTCAGCAAGGACAATAATATCCTTTCCATCGATGGTATACATGTCAACTTGCGGTTTGATCGTTGATTTTGATGCGCCATGCGTCTTGTTAAGCCAAGCCATATCAATCTCATTATCGAAGTGACCGATATTGCAGACAATGGTTTTATCCTTCATTTTTTCAAAATGCTCTCCGCGAACAATATCCTTGTTGCCCGTAGCGGTTACCACAATATCAACTTCACCAATTACTGTATCTAAACGCTTTACCGCAAAACCGTCCATAGCTGCTTGTAGGGCACAAATTGGATCAATCTCTGTCACCGTAACACGAACACCCGCCCCACGCAAAGAAGCTGCTGAACCTTTTCCTACATCACCATAGCCAGCCACTACGGCTGTTTTTCCTGCAAGCATGATATCCGTTCCTCGACGCAAAGCATCAACAAGTGACTCCTGACATCCGTATTTGTTATCAAACTTTGACTTCGTAACAGAATCATTGACATTGATAGCCGGAATTGGCAAAGTACCTTTTCGTGCACGCTCATAAAGGCGATGGACTCCTGTAGTCGTTTCTTCTGAAAGACCAAGAATGTTTTCTACTAGCTCAGGGTGATTATCCAGCACCACATTGGTCAAATCGCCGCCATCGTCAAGGATAAGGTTTAATCCCTCACCATCTTCAAAAGCGAAGAGTGTTTGCTCAATACACCACCAGAATTCTTCATCGGTTTGACCTTTCCAAGCAAAAACTGGAATACCCGCAGCCGCAATAGCAGCCGCAGCATGGTCTTGGGTAGAAAAGATGTTACAGCTTGACCAAGTAACCTGAGCACCTAGTTCAACTAACGTTTCAATCAATACCGCCGTTTGGACCGTCATATGAAGACAGCCAGCAATTCGAGCGCCTTGTAATGGTTTTGAAGCCCCATACTCTTCACGAAGCGCCATCAGCCCCGGCATCTCAGCTTCCGCCAAAGTGATTTCTTTTCGCCCCCACTCAGCTAGACTGATATCTTTTACTTTAAAATTGTTTGAAACGTTCTCCATTATTCTTATTGATTTGCAAATATACATCTGTCTAGATTCCTTTACCATAGTCATTTATTTGTTTACAATTATTAAGGCATGAATCTTGATAATCAAGGTTTACAGAATAATTTTCCAGTCAATTGACGTTATTACCCCATACACAATCTGAGATATGAAGAAAATTAGCGTATTCCTTCTTGCCCTATTCTTGTTTCAAACCAATTTGAGCCTACTGGGTCAAGCCACCATCAAGTATAGCAAGCAAACCAAACTCATTGCCGATGCCATTGAAGATGCTGAGAACCAATTATGGGCCTCTTGTCAGCAGCGAATTGACATGTACCGCAGCGAACCAATTCCTCGATGGGACGACGAGTTTATGCTATGGAGAATGCGAGCAGATTTTTACTATGCTACGGCCGCAGCGCGATTAAAGCATCGTAATGCAATTGAATTATTGCAACAATTTAAGATTGATTATCCCAACAATACCTTTTCCGCCAATGTCTCGCACCTTCTGGGTATGGTGTATATGGACAACAACAATAAGAACAACGCCATTATCCATTTCAACGAAGTTGATCCAAATGAGTTAAGCGAAACCGAACAGGATGAATTCTACTTTCTATCAGGCTATGCTCACTTTCAGAGAGACAACTACATTGCGGCGCGCACCAGTTTAGAAAAAACCGCCAAATACTCAAATCCCTACCAAGCCGCTTCCGTCTACTACATGGGAGTCATCGAACTTAAAGATGGCAATATGGCGGCCGCGAAGGACTACTTTGTAATGATTGCCAATGAACCGGAGTTTCGAGAAGATGCTGCGCTCTATCTCACACAAATTGACCTAATGGAAGGCCGATGCACTCAGGTGATGCGGCATCTTGAGCCTATGGTAAGCTCAGCACCTCGGAGCAAACAAGCAGCCATTAAAGGGACACTTGGTCAGGCCTATTTCTGCGCCGAAGATTGTGAAAAGGCAACTCCTCTTTTAGAAGAATACATCAAATCACTCAGAGACCCAGAATACGCATTGTTTTATCAGGTGGGATATTGCAGTTACAAAAGCGGCCAATATGAAAAGGCTATTACGTATTTAAAAGAGCTTACTTCTGCTAACTCAGACTCTATGAGACAACATGCGATGTATACCATTGCCAATAGCTATCTAGAAATGGATAGTAAAGAAGAAGCCAAGGCATATTTTCAAAATGCAGCAGGAACAGGCCCTGACGAACGCCTGAAGGAGTTAGCGACTGTTCAATGCATTCGTCTTTCAGACGATTTAGGTGACCATAGCCAATCCATTGCACTAATAGAGACGTTTTTAGAACTTTATCCTACATCGGCCTACAGAGACGAACTTTTGGAGTTATTACTCAACGCTACCCTGCACTCCAAGGATTACACGAAAGGCATTCAAGTCATCGAAGATTTAAACCTTAATACGGCAGCCTTTCAAGAGATCTACCAGCGGCTGACCCTATACTCAGCAGTTGAATCTCTGAATAGTAACAACTATGAAGAAGCTATCCAATATGCGCTCAAATCCCAATCGAGCAATATGGATAATACCCTTTTTCAGATTGCACACCTAATCATGGGGGATGCAAAACATTTGCAAGGAATCTATGCTGAAGCGCGCAACCACTACAATCAGTTTTCAATGACGAATGTTGACAATTCCGAATTCCCATGGGCTGTCAATGCCTATGCCTCCTATGGCGTTGCCTACACTTATTTCAAAGAAAAAGACTACAAAAATGCTGCGACCAAACTAAAAGTAGCCTACGAACAACTGAACCAGGCTCAATTCCCTAAAGCACAGGAATTTTATAGAGATGCTGTTCTACGCAGGGCAGATTGTTTGTTTATGGAACACGAATACAACACATCGCAAGAACTCTATCTAGAAGTCTATCAAAACAATTACCCAAAAGACGATTACGCCTTGTACCAAGCCGGATTAATTGATGGATTTAACAACAATCTTTCATCAAAAATTGTACGGATGGATCAATTGTCGGTCGATTTTCCGCAATCCACATATCGCGATGACGCCGACTTTGAAAGCGCAGACTCCTATTTTGCACTGGGCGACTTAGACAATGCAAAAAGAGGATTTCTAGATTTTGTAAATACTCATGGGTCAAGTCCGTACAAACCTGTTGTCTATAACAAACTAGGCCTAATCTATGAAACACAAAACCAATACAATGAGGCAGCGAAATGGTATAAAAAAACCATCACAGAATATTCAGGAACACCCTCAGCAAACAGCGCTGTAAAGGCCCTTGAAAGAGTATATCTCGCGATGGGTCAGCCTCAGGCCTTTTTAGATTTCATTAATTCCCAATCTGGGATTACACTCACTGAAAGCAAAAAAGATAGCCTTCTGTTTACCAATGCAATGAATTTCTATAATGCCAATGACTATCGCAAGGCCGTTCAAGCTTTCGAAGACTACCTAAGCGAATTTAGTCGGGGATTTCATCACTTGGAAGTAAATCTATATGCTGCTGAATGCTATTTTGAACTCGGAAAATCAGAGAACAATCCGAGTTACTTTAGCAAGGCGCTCCCTTATTACCAAACCGTCATATCTGAGGGATCAGGAGCTCAACTTGAGACAGCTCTAGTGCGCGCAGGATTTATAACCTTTAACCATCAACAAAATTACTCTTTAGCCCAACAGTATTACAAAAGGTTATCAGAGCTTGGCGGAGTACAGAGCAATGTTGAACTGGCATTGGAAGGTTATTTACGATCCAGTATAGAACTCCAAGATCACGATGGAATCATCGACGCATCAGAAAAAATTCATCAGACCCCTGGTATGGCAAAAGATATTCAAGATTTAGCGTTGTTTTCTAGCGCAAAAGCCTATTACAATAAAGGCAATATCCAAACAGCGCAGTCAAAGTTCCAGCAGTGTATACAACGCCTCGATATGAGTTCGAAAAAAGCTGAATCTGCCTGGCACCTTGCTAAGATTACTTATGACAATGGACAGTTTGAAGAATCCAAAGAGGCATGCAAAAACATCATTAGTACTTATGGTTCCTACAGCTACTGGGTTGTAAAATCCTACATACTCATTGGCGACTGTTGGATAGGCCTCAAAAACTATAATGAGGCCATTCTCACCTTAGAGTCGATAGTAAACAATTATCAAGGAGACCAAGCCTTGATTGATGAGGCGAATCAAAAGCTTGAGCAAGCCAGAATGCTAGAGCGTCAAGCAGATTCAGAAGATACTGAATAGTGAATTTCAAGATTAACCCTATGCAATACAATAAAAACTACTTCACCCCGCTACTGCTCATTCTACTTTGTAGCAGTGTTCTTGCTCAAAACAATGGGCTCAATGATGCAGATTTCAATCTAGTAAGAGATTATGAGGGCACTATAGAGGATGCTGATAAGCTACAACTTCAGTTAGATGTTAGTCCACCTGAAGCCGATGAGATAACCCATAACTACACCATGCCTAAGGTAAAGTTTAACGTTGATCTCCCTCCCCCTGAGACACGCCCGACCCGTGTTGATCTAGAGGCATTGTTTCAAACACAGGATAACTTTCTTCGCTTTGGATTTGGCTCACAGCTGTCTGCCCTCGGAGAGCTGGGGTTTTATGAAGATCTTGGAAAAAAGAAACGAAGTCAGCTTGGTATAATGGGAAGTCATTTCTCTTCCAATTGGGGAAGGCTACCGAATATGACCTTTATGGATTCCCGAGTAAACTCTTTTCTTAACTACCACTCAAGGTATATCTCCATGCATATTGAGGGCAACTTTGAACATGACATTGACCACAACTATGTCTATGACACAACACAAGGTGAGTATACGGATGAAGATGTCAGACAGCGGGCTACGCGATATGGGGGAAGTGTTCAAGTGATTAACCACGAGGCAAACAATCTAGATATCACATTCAACAATACCTTCGGGTACAATCGTTATCAAGACAACTGGTCTAACAACGAAAACATTATAAATTTTGATAGCCGGATTGGGAAGGAGATTGATAAATTTCAACATTTTGAAATCATAACGAGCTTTAACTATATCACTCGCAATGCCAATCAGCTCTATGGAGACCTCAAACGATCAGTTTTTAAACTAGGCGGCCATTACCATTACAGAACCAATGATTGGTTACTCGATGCAACACTTGGTTTTGGTATTGGTGATGTCTCTCCTAGAAAGAAAAAGAATCAAAGCAAGTTTGACTTTTTCCCAAAACTTGAGGCACGAAGAGAAATTATCAATAATAAGCTCCAATTCTTTGCTCGATACGATCGGGACATTGATTTGATAAGTTTAGATCGACTTCAACGAGACAATCCCTGGATGATTCTCGATAGTGTAGATGTTCAACATGCTGGCTATGATCATTTAACCAGCGGTTTCCAAGGAGGAGTCAAACGTTTTGACTATGATGTACACTTTGGGATGAGAGCAACTCGAAATCAAGCATTGTACAGAAACTTTTACGATGTAAGCCGACAAAATCTAAGCGAGTTTGAGGTTGTCTATGATTCATTAATGATTACCTACAATGCCCATGTTGACTTAGGTGTCAAAATAAAGGAGAATGTACACCTCTACTTCGGAGCTGATTATTTCACGTACAAAGTGAGTAATAATGAAGCCGCCTTTAATCTACCCAAGCTCAAGACCTTTACAGGGGTCAAGATGTCTGTGCTTGATGGCAAGTTACTCATGCGCGGTGAGCTTAACATCTTTGCAGGAGCTCAGGGATTGGACGAAACAGGTAATCTTCAAACCATTCCCGTTCCCGTTGATATCAACCTCAAAAGTGAGTACCGGTTCAACAAGAATTTTATAATATTTGCCTACCTTAATAACGCGTTTGGATTTGTAGAAAACTATCAATACCAGCAATTCTACAATTACCCAAGCTATGGTGTAAATGGTTTAGTAGGTGCAACCTTTCAATTCTAACATATATAAAGAGCTCGAAGAAGTCTTACAAGAGGTCCTAGTCAGCGAAGGCAGCCTCGCTTTACCATATTTTGGCCTTCTACGCTATCATGCCACAACGATTCAACAGGACGGCGAAAATCTTCATTTTAAAAGGAATGTTGTCACCTTCGAAGAGGATGTAAATACATCCATAAAGAAAACACAAGTAAAGACTATAGCTGATCGCTTAACCCTAAGCGAGTTTGAGAGTAAGGTTGTTTTAAACCGATGGTTAGGAAATATTAAAAGTGCCTTACGCACCAATACCGGCTGGTCGTCTACTAACTTTGGAGAGATTTCCTCTACAGAAAATGGCATTCAAGTCCATTTAAGCGAAAGCGCATTTAATAATGAAGACCAGACATACTTCGGCTTCGCAAGTGTATCCATACCAAAACCTTTACTAGGGAATAGTGAAATCACGAACAGTGAACCCGTTGAAGAAAATGAGGACGCTCATGGCAAAATTATTCCAATAGATCGAGGAGCTAAAGATGAGCAAGGCGTTGCCGAAAAAGTAGCAGCTAAAAGGACAAATCAACCCGTTCAAACCTCTGCAAGAGCCCTTGCAGCGAGCTATATCTTAGGGGTTATAACATTAAGCCTGTTCAGCTTTGAAGGTAATCGAGTAGGAAGTCCAGTATATAACTTGATACACCCTGTTCAGCAAACTTCTCAGAACATCCATGAGATTCCTGATGAGACCTATTCTCCTAGAACTGAACCTGAGGATATAAATAGTGAAGAATCTGCTCCAGCTATTGTCTTAGAGTCAGTGCAAAGTGAAGATGCTTCAAATAGTCCAACAAAAAAACTAGACGATAACGATAAAATTCAGTTTACTGATAAGCCAGAAAAACCGAAAGTTGATGCCCATCATCCTGAAGTATACGTCGTCTTAGGTTCTTATAGCCAAAAGGATAATGCCAAACGCGCAATTAAAGAGTTTAGCGCACTAGATCTTACCAAGGATATAGAGTACAAATTCAATGGTACGTATTACCGAGTAGGACTTCATGTATCTGAAGATGAATGGCACCGGGTTAACCAAAAACATGGCTTACCATTCTGGATTCTGCAGTAAGTGAGGTTATTGCATTTGTCTTAGAAGGGCACACAATAGCGTTCGCTACCCCTATTTTTTGGTTTCCCGACGTACACTAGACTAATTTCCGGTCCACCATTACTTCGTGATGCAGACGATAAGCTTGAAATGTTTACATCATAACTAAAGCCAATAGCCAACGTCTCCAGGTTTATTCGAGATATCAGGGCAATCGCATCGAGAGGCCCCCTGTACATTACACCAAAAGCGACAGAATTTTGATCAAAAGGCTCACGATTAAAGGAATATGACATTAACGTCGACAAATTGATTTCCGTAGAAGGGCCTTGTTTATTCACTATAAAGCTAGGCTGTAGATGCATACGCTCCCCTACGGGTACTTGCATTCCTCCCATAACGGAAAACTTAGCATACATGCGGTCACTCGCCCCAATAGAAGTAAACTGAGACAATTCAGGCTGATTCAGGTGGTGCATTGCTGTACCCAGGTAGAAACTTCGATCTTTATCAGGAGAATAGCTCCATAAAAACCCCATACCCACATCGTACATTGAATATCGTTCACGATCAATAGCCTCACCACCTAATGGATCAATTCCACCAGCTTGATTCGCAAAAACCGCATTGGTTAAATCGATGCTGCGCATACCAAATCCACTTTGTATTCCTGCAGATATAGAATTGGTTCCTTTGTTATCCAATATAAAGTGATACGCTACATTGAGATCTACCTTATTGGTACTGTAGTTTAAATCACCCGCCTGGTCAGAATAAAAATTAATCCCAATACCAGCATAGTTGCTGTAATAGGTTGGTTTGCCCAAAGCAAAATCAGAGAACACATTGAAGGTTCGATAGGTATTACCCGTGGAAACAGCATTCCACTGCGTTCTGAAGTTAGCGCCTACTCTATAATTGGAGCCATGAAAACCACTCATCGCAGGGTTTACATATACCGGAGTTGCTGTGTACTGCGTGAAGTGTACATCTTGAGCAAAGACAGACCCCACAACTAAACATCCTAAAATGTAAAGCCAAATGCCAATTGTTTTTATCACATTTCTCATCGTATCAATGTTACGTTACCACTACCTTGAACGCGGTCTCCATTGGAACATTGGACTTCATACCGATAGATATAAACTCCTTCATTACACCGTTCTCCATTTGTACTTCGTCCATCCCAACCATTCATTTCATTGTTTGGCAGAGTATTGAGCGATTCAAATAAAAGAACACCCCATCGATCATATACAGCAAACGAGTTGACATTGGTCAAGCCCGAGCCCTGCAGATAAAAGTTATCGTGCAATAAGTCACCATTTGGAGAGAACGCATTCGGAAGAAAGATATACCCATCGGCACAGCTATTCTCCACACCTACTAATACGAAAGAATCAAGGGTACAGGTTACAAAATCAACACTATATTCAATTTCAAATTCATAAATCGTTGATTCTGAAGGCGAAACGAGAAGAGTTTCATCCTCTATAATACCGGAGTTTACGCTCAAATCCCAAATTAGCGTATCATATAACCCATTGATTTCCACCGACAATAAAGATGAGCTTCCTTGTAATATGGTATCAGGTGCTGCCTGTGGCGTTACTATTGGAATTAATGGAACTAAGACCGAAATATTAGGGGACGTATCCCTCGGACAGTAGTCATTTTCACTTATTCCTTCAAAGAAAAACGTACTTAGGCCCTCTATCAAAGGTTCGACCTCCAATTGAGAAGATAGCTCATTGTAGGTTATCTGAAGGTTAGGATTAAAAATGTATTGCAGTGAATCAAATCCACTTGCAGTAAACACAGAGATATCCCCAAGACATACTGTATCAGACAGTGGATCGATGACGATTTGAGGAAGCACGTCCTGAACAACTTGAATGGAGTCCCTATCTACGCAACCATTGGCATCTTCAATGAAGAGTTCAGCTGTAATATCATTTGGTGAGTTATGTACCGCGTTAAAACCATTTACCCCAACTACGTCATCAAAAATCCAATTAGCAGAAACGATGGGAGCATCACCTTCTTCAGAAGCAGAGGTAAAATCAACAGGGAAGTCCTCACAAGCTGGCCCAAATTCAATTACAGCCTCCGGATTTTCAAAAACAATAATATCCTGAAACGCTGAATCGACACAACCATTATCATCAACAATTTCAAGCAAAATGGTGTACGTACCGATAGGGTAAATCTGCGTATATCCAGGGTTGACAATATCTACTTGATCAAATCCGGGTTGAATATTGTAGTCATAGTCCCATGAATACGTAGCAGATGGAGTAAATACTTGACTCGATCCACCAAGAATCACTGAGGTGAGGCCTTCACACGCTGCGGTATCACTTGGCGTGATTACGGCAATTGGGGCAGGAACTAAATCAATAGTTTGAAACGCTGTATCCCTGCATCCCACATTGTCCTCAACAACTAGCCTAATGTTATGAATTCCATCCTGAGTAAAGGTCGTAGTTAATGGGGGTACAATCACTTCATCACCATTTCCCTCATCAAAATCCCAAGTCCAGATTAATAGAGGTTGACCAACTTCTGCTGGTTGGCTTAAATCATTGACGGTAGAAATGGTTTCTGTACATGTTGCCAATACTTCGAAGTCGGCCTCTGGCAAATCATAGACAATCGCTGTATCTCTTCCAATACCGACACAACCTAAACTATCCGTAATCGATAAGGATACCAAGTAGATTCCAGGATTTGGGTTAACTCTTGACGTATCAGGATTTAATGGTGCCGAAATCGTTAAAAGATCGAAAGGCGAAATTCCAAGGTTCCACGTATAGGAAGTAAATGGGGCCTCTGCCACAGAAGACACTTGAGAGTATGAAGTAGCCGTCCCCAAACACACAGAATCAACCACTATATCTACCGTTGGAAGCGAACGAATGTGCACCAATTGACACACGGTATCTTGGTTGCCCGCACAATTTAGATCGGTTTCTACAATTAGACATACGTTGTAATCTCCTGAGGTAGAAAAAGCATACGTAGCATTTACGCCCGTTAACGTATCCTGCGTGCTGCTCGGATCATTAAAAATCCAAACATAGTCGGTGATGTTTCCTGTTCCACCGACCGACGTACTTGCATCAAAAGAGGCGATCTCACCTTGACACGTATCGTTAAACGTAAAGTTTGCTTGAGGCCCCTGCCCTACTAATACGGAAATAGCAGTATCGTAGGAACACCCATTGTCATTTTGTACAGTGAGCGTTGCGAGATATATGCTATCGAGCGCATAACTGTGCTGAGGGTTTTGAAGAGCACTTGTGTTGTTAACTCCTGAAGCAGAATCCCCAAAGTCCCAATTCCATTGGTTTATTGTACCAAGACCACCATTACTCTCATCAGTAAAGTCGACAGGGCTTCCAGCACATGCCTGCCCTACACTGAAATCAGCGAATACTCGATCTACCGAAATTTGCACAAAACCACCGAGCTGACTTGAGCATCCATTACTATCTATACCAAAAACCACATAGGTCGTTGTAGTATCTGGATAAACTAATGGTGTTAAGGATAAGGTGTCATCCATAGCATAACTCGGTGACCAGACGACCGTTTCAATATCTGTAGCAAAGAGATTGATAGAATCTCCACGACAAATCGTAGTATCATTAGGAATACCAATTATTGGATCGGCAAATACTTCAATGAGGATACTATCCGCAGTGCTGCAACCTCGAGAATCGGTGAGGCTGACTTCTACCCAGAACAATCCAGGACTTGTAAATACATGTTGAACAGAATCACCCGCCACCTCAAGTGGACTTCCGTCTCCAAAATCCCACACACTTTGAACCAGCGTGGCGCCAACTACTGAATCAGCGAAAGCGTCGTAAGTGAATGACGCATTAAATCCACTACTATTAAGACAGCCTGCACTGTCGCCTGTTAGGTTTATAACCGGCGCTTCAGGAAGATAAATAGAGTCTGTAAAAGATTCAGAACAGCCAATACTACTTGTTGCAGTAAGCGTTAACTCGTAATAACCTGGGTTGGGGTAATTATAACCTGTGGAGTCAAGAGAGGAAGTATCCGTTGTAACACTTAAATCGCCAAAGTCCCAAAAAATATCCGTTAAAGGAAAATTCCCAGGAAATGATACCGTATTATTTACCAAATCCACTTCACCTGATCCACAAAATGCTGAATCATTCAGACTGTAATCAAAATCAAAGCTGTCAATAATAATTGAAGAGTCTGGGAGAAAATAGGTATATGCGCAACTCGCATCATCAACAAATACACCGGGCGCAAAGACACCAAGATTACAAAAGGCCACATTAAACAATGTATCCGTAATAGTATCCGTCAAACTGCCCGTAGCTGTCAGTGGAATTTCCGTTCCATCACCTAAAACAAAACTAGCCGTTGGTGTGCCATAAAGAGAGTACTCAATGTCAAATGAATCACAAACACATCCTGTATTGTCTCCTATAACTCGAAGGTTTGCCCATGGGCCTCCTACAGTAATTGTATCACGAATAATCGTATCAGAACATCCTGTATTTGATGAGGCGATAAGCGAGATAGGGTAACTCCCAGCACGCACATAAATTTGCTCAGGATTTACTTCGGTTGAAAGGAAGCCATTTCCGAAATCCCAAAGAAGAGAATTCGTATCGACGTTGTTTTGAGAAAGATTCGTGAATTGAATGACTTGAACCGGGAATGGACAAGGAAGAGATGTTTGGGAAATCGCATAATCCGCCACAACATTAAACACCGGCAAAACGAATGTTGTATCTGCCACACAGCCATTGTTATCCGATATTTGATATTGTATGGTTTGATTACCTTCTATTGGGAAACATGCCGTCACACTAGATTCATTTGGACCAGATATTGTGTTTGGTAAACCCTGATCAAAATCCCAGGAATAATTGGTTACAAGACTACCGCTTGAATTATCTGTAAACGTTACACAGGCATCTTGGCAGATAAATGTATCGGATAAGGTAACATCGATTTCCGGATCAGACACATTGATAACTATTGAATTATCCGAAACCGAACAGCCCACAGAATCAACAAGTGTGAGGCTAACTTGAAATACACCAAAAGTATCGTAGACAAAGGAGGTAAATGCTTGATTACTCGTGTCTGAGGTTGAATTACTAAATCCAAAATCCCATAGATAGCTTTCTATACCCGATAATGGAGCAGATGACGTATCCGAAAAATTCACAGTGAGCGGGGCACAGCCTGTCACTACATCAGCAACAGCACCTGAAGCAACCCCTGAAACAACAAGAGAGGTGGAAAATGTATCAGCACACCCATTTTGATTTACATAGCGCATATTAATGGGGTAGATACCAGGTGCGGCAAATTGAACCGTAAGCGCTTGCCCTTGGGCAGTAACCCTTGGAGGAACCGGACCACTCCCCAGTCCACTAAAAAAGTTCAATGAACCATTAAAAGTCCATCTAGTATTCCCCAATACACCCGTTGCATCAGGTGAATTTTGGAACAATGAAATCACTTCTCCCGCACAAATAGAATCATCACTAATTCCTGCAATGATTGTGTCCGGGTATATTGTAATTGTCCTTGATATGTCTTGAACGCAGCCAGTGACATTATTGGTTACGGTTAAGCTCGCGATAAAATTCGTTGGTACTGATACGGGCGGATACGTGTAACTATCCGAAATGTTGGTTGAAACATCAGAAGTAGTGCTCGGATCCCCAAAATCCCAATTTACTGCAGTAAAGGCTGAAGAGCTGGATGCATCAAAATAGACCGTGTTTTCATTATCACATCCGATGCTGTCTGTAAACTCAGCAAAAGGTCCTAGCACATTGACCGCTGGCAACAATGTAGGACTAGCATTATTAGGACAATTATACTGAAGTGCCGTGAAGGAAGGAATGGAAGGACCAATCCCATTGAGATAGTTGTGACAAATCGTATCAAATGGAGAGGCTCCAGTACTTACTCCATCGCCAAAATCCCAAAAAATGGTATCTGCATCAAGTCCGTCGTAGAAAAAGCAAACTTCACCTGTTTGCAAACAGGCCTCTAAAGTATCTGCCATTCCAACACCTATCGGCGGACTACCAGCACAAACAGCATCTTCTAACAAAACCGTATCGGTGCAACCTGTTGTGGTTACTGTGATAAGCTCCACATCAAAACACCCGGTATCGGAATAAGTAACAGATGGACCAGGGCTTGTCGTACTGGAAACAGTTGTTGCACCAGGGAAATTCCAAGCATATGACTGAATGTTTTCCCCAATAGGAAGGTTGTTAAACAGCGCTGCATAATTAACATTCAGCGGAACACAACCATCGAATACATCGGGAATAATGGAAGAAGTATAAGGTTGTACTGTATGAAAGTTATTCAGTGTTTCTGTTACTTGGCAACCATTGGAAGCTGTCTCTGTAACCACAACTTCATAGGAACCAAAAGCATCATAGGTTACGAAAATTGGGCCAACACCTACCGCATTAGACGGTGTACCGTTGGGAAAAGTCCACTCGGTTTGCACTGTATTTAACGAAGTTGATTGAACGTTTAACGTAGCCGGAACTCTACAACCTTCATTTACAGTGTAGGTTGCACTTGGAATAGGAATATCTAAGATCTCTATTATATCAGTTTGAATTTGTGTTAGAGAACAGCCTCCTGGAAACTCCACCGTCAAGGTTACATCATAACTTCCAGCGCTTGCGTAAGATGTATTTACACTCGGAGTTGAGGCATTCGAAGGATTAGCACCTGGCATAGACCAAGTCCAAACATCAGGTGTAGGAAATGAAAGATCCGTATAGACGACATTTTCTAAGGCACAAGAAGTATCAGCGGATACGGAAAAATCCACTGTTGCATTAAAAACCCGAATAACCCTATTTTGAAAAAAGGTATCGACGCAACCATTTGTTTCAGCAATTAACTCTACGCTGTATACTCCCTCATTTAATATAAACACTGGCTCGAAACCGGTCTGCGTAGAAACTACATTGCCAAACGTATCAATGAAATTCCAAGTATAACTAGTGGAAGCACTTGTAGCCGACGACAAATTGGACACCGTTACCGCCGCTGGTACAATGCAAAAATCCGTTTCTGGAAGGCTAAACTGTGCCACCGGACGCTGAACTGGTGTCACCACAAAAGAGGCTGTATCCTGTGCAATACAACCACATGAATTGGTTAAAATCGCACTCGGCGAAAACGGATTTGATAATGAATATGGCAAAGTGATTGAAGTATCACATGCATCCTGTATAAGCACTCCTGGGACGGGTTGAAAAAATGAAGAGACTATACTACCGCATCCTGGATTACAGGATAGATTTACCGTAATTGAATCACCACTGCATAAAAATTGCGTATTTGTAGTGAGTGCCGCACTTGGAAGCTCAAAGACTTCGATGACATCACTTTGAGTAAGCGTGCTGGAATTACCGAGATTATCTGTGATTGTAAGACTCACAGTATATAAGCCAGGATCACTTAATGCGATAAACGGATTCGCCGCAAAAAATGGGCTATTAGGAAGCACCCCATTAGGTCCTATCACAGTCCAGACATAACTCTGGATGGGATTCGCTGATATAGAGGCATCCTGCAGTTGCGTAACTAAAGGTTCTGGACATCCTTGACTTCTCGATACCGTGAAATCCGCCGTAATCTGTGCAGAAACACTCTGAGCTAAACCAAGTAACGAAAGGCTTATCAACAATGACCAAAACATCTTCGACGATGGCCTGTAAAGCTTGATATTTTTATGTTGCACAATATCCCACATACGCAAATCCCTCATGTCGAACCTTTCAATATGCCATGTATCCAATTCAACCGTTTATTCCGAGCCAAACGACTCGAGCGATGTGGTATCAATGGTCCTATTTGGAGAGAATGTAAAGGTAATTGATTTCTCACAAAAATGGTCCCAGGTTCAGATACATAACAACCAATGCAAAGGTTGGGTTCACACGGACCATTTTGTTCCATTGACGGAAGCTAATGATAGCCCTATTCGTTGCATTGATTTCACAGAATATGTTTATCAGGAAGAACGTAGAATTCCCATCTTTATTGGGTGTCAGCTTCCAAATTATGATGGCATACGGCTGCATTATGGTGACTATCAATGGAATTTTTCCGGCCAATCCATTCACGCCAAAGATCTTGGCATGGAGCGCTTTAAACGTCTTGGCCAAAAATATATAGGCGCTCCGCACCGAAAAGGAGGTCGATCACCCTTCGGAATTGACGATTCTGGGCTTGTGCATATCCTCTACAGTTTTTTGGGCAAAAGCTTGCCAAGAACTGCAGTTAAACAATCTACAATAGGTCACCCACTACATTTTATCCAAGAAGCTCAACTTGGTGATCTTCTCGGATTTTCTTCGGTAAAAGGAGGTCCTGTAGATCATATCGGCCTTTATTGGGGCAATCAGCAAGTACTTCACGTAGATAGTGTGGCTCAAATTGACCAAGTTGATCACAATGGCATCTACCATGCATCCTCTGGCCAATACACCTATTTCCTCACCAATATTCAACGAATCATTGATGTATGGCCAAACCCATAATCGTCATATTGACTGGGGCCGGAATGAGTGAAGAAAGCGGTCTTTCCACCTTTCGTGGTGCGGATGGACTTTGGGAAGGCCATGATATTACAGAAGTGGCATCCCCTGAAGGTTGGCAGACTAACCCGCAGTTAGTTAATACTTTTTACAATGCACGCAGAAAGCAACTCTTTGAGGTAAAGCCAAATGACGGACACAAGGCCTTAGCCCAACTCGAAAAGGAATATGATGTGCAGATTATCACACAAAATGTCGATGACTTACATGAGCGTGCAGGTTCTCAAAACATCCTACACCTCCATGGTGAATTACGTAAAGTGCGCAACCAACGAGGAGATGGTATTCGTCCGTGGGATAACGATTTACACCTTTCCGACCTTGGAAATGACGGTCTTCCGCTTAGGCCACATATTGTATGGTTTGGAGAGGATGTTCCCGCCATTCCAAAAGCCATTGAATGGACAAGAAAAGCTGATTATTTTGTGGTGATCGGAACCTCTCTGCAAGTTTATCCTGCCGCCAATCTTATTTACTATACCGCCTCCCATACTGAACATATTTTAATTGACCCCTACCCTCCTCAACACCTTACCATTCCTCGACTTACGGTCTACCCTATGAAGGCTTGTCAGGGAATTCAAGAATGGATCAATCAACTAAAGCAAGCGAAGTAATTCATAATGAAAGACAATCAATCCATAAATAATCTATCCTTTAAGGATAATGGAAGATTTGACCCTCCTAAACCTCATGGCGATTGGAAAATCAATCATCGGCGAACTGCCTATGAGAATGCTTGGATTGAGGTTGGCCACTATGAGGTAACGAATCCATCGGGAAGTGAGGGAATCTATGGAGTTGTGCATTTTAAAAACATAGCGGTGGCCATAGTCGCCTTAGATGAAGCTCAGAACGTTCATCTTGTAGGACAGTTTCGCTTTACATTGGACAGCTATGAATGGGAGATTCCTGAAGGCGGATGTCCTGATGATGAAGCGCCATTGGAGGCAGCCAAGCGAGAATTACTGGAAGAATGCGGACTTGAGGCAAGGCAATGGAAAGAAATACTTCGTATGGCGACGTCTAATTCAGTAACCGACGAGCTATCCATCACCTATCTTGCTACAGGGCTGACCCAATCTGAGGCAAGACCTGAAGACACTGAAAACCTAACACGACAGTGTATTCCACTAGATGATGCGCTATCTATGATTGACCGCGGTGAGATTACAGATGCCCTAAGCGTTGCAAGCTTACTTAAGGTCTCAAGGGATTTACCAACGAGTAATTAACATCGCAACCTCCAAAAAAGCTTTTAAGCTTATCTTAAGAATAATAAGAACACCAAGACTATGCGATATTTTATAGCTCTAGCTTTACTTTTCATCTCGTTTTCACTATCAGCACAGGATAATGTTGGAATTGGAACCCTTACTCCCAACCCCAATGCTGCCCTCGATATCGAGTCCAATGATAAAGGTCTTTTGATTCCACGTTTAGATGCGGCCCAACGAGCGGCAATTGTTGGTTTGACTAATGTTGAGAGTGGTCTCCTTGTCTTTGATCAAACAGACAACCTCTTTTATTATTGGGATGGCAATGCATGGCTACCCATGCCTATTGACTTAGATGAGCAGGATATCGATTCTGTAGTCCTTACAGGAAGTATTCTTGAAGTATTTATAAGTAATGGTAATTCCGCAACCGTTGACCTCGGTCCACTTGCAGCACAAGGCCCTGCCGGTCCACAAGGTCCCGCTGGTCCTGCCGGTGCAGACGGAGCTGCCGGTGCTGATGGTGCTCCAGGCCCCGCTGGTGCAGACGGACAAGATGGTACTGATGGTGCATCCGCTTATCAAGTTGCGCTAAATAATGGATTTGTCGGTACAGAGACCGATTGGCTGAATAGTTTGGTCGGTGCTGATGGAGCCGACGGACAAGATGGTCAAGACGGAATAGACGGTGTACAAGGTCCTCAAGGTATACAAGGCCCTGCTGGTGCAGACGGACAAGATGGTGTTGACGGAGCGCAAGGCCCTCAAGGTATACAAGGTCCTTCCGGTGCTGATGGAGTCGACGGTGCGCAAGGTCCCGCTGGTCCACAAGGCCCTGCTGGTGCAGATGGTGCCGATGGACAAGACGGAATTGACGGAGCACAAGGTCCTCAAGGTATACAAGGCCCTGCCGGTCCACAAGGTCCTGCCGGTGCAGATGGAGCTGATGGTGCTCCAGGCCCCGCTGGTCCCGCTGGTGTAGACGGACAAGATGGTACTGATGGTGCATCCGCTTATCAAGTTGCGCTAAATAATGGATTTGTCGGTACAGAGACCGATTGGCTGAATAGTTTGGTCGGTGTTGATGGAGCCGACGGACAAGATGGTCAAGACGGAATAGACGGTGTACAAGGTCCTCAAGGTATACAAGGCCCTGCTGGTGCAGACGGACAAGACGGAGCACAAGGCCCTGCCGGTCCACAAGGTCCTCAAGGTCCTGCCGGCCCAGGAGGTAGTGACGATCAAAATTTAACGGCCGCTACCCTTTCAGGAAACACACTACAAATTGATATTGAAAACGGAAATTCCGTAACTGTTGATCTTTCCTCTATTGGAGGTGCGCAAGGCCCCGCTGGTGCAGACGGACAAGATGGTACTGATGGTGCATCCGCTTATCAAGTTGCGCTAAATAATGGATTTGTCGGTACAGAGACCGATTGGCTGAATAGTTTGGTCGGTGCACAAGGTCCTGCTGGTGTAGACGGACAAGATGGTGCTCAAGGCCCTCAAGGTATACAAGGCCCTGCCGGTCCCGCTGGTCCTGCTGGTGCTGATGGAGCCGACGGAGTCGACGGTGCGCAAGGTCCCGCTGGTCCTCAAGGTCCTGCCGGTGCAGATGGTGTTGATGGTGCTCAAGGCCCTCAAGGTATACAAGGCCCTGCCGGTCCCGCTGGTCCTGCTGGCGCAGATGGTGCTGATGGAGTCGACGGTGCGCAAGGCCCTGCTGGTCCCGCTGGCCCTCAAGGCCCTGCCGGCCCAGGAGGTACAGATGATCAAAACATACAAGGGTCTGGATTAGCAGGAACTATCCTAACCATAGGTATTGAAGGGGGTACTTCAGAAACCATTGACTTATCAAGTCTTACCTCTTCAGATGATTGGGCATTACTCGGAAATTCAGGTATAGATGAAAACACCAATTACCTGGGAACAAATGACAACCAAGATTTAGTCTTTCGAACCAATGGACAAGAGAATATGCGTATCAATACCAATGGTAATGTAGGTATTGGTACATCATTCGACAATTATAGGCTTTATGTTTCTGTGCCTCCTATTGATTTAACTACCACAACTGCTATATATAGCCTTCAAGATGGTGGAGACGCTTCTACAACTACAACTCGTTACAGCATTTATGCTCAGAACACCAGCATAACGAGCGGTCCAAAATATGGTATACGGAATAATGTAAACAGCGTAGGAACAGGATCGAGATTTGGCTTTTATAATACAACCTATATGAATAATGGAAGCACAGGGGCAGGTTATGGAATATATAATATCCTTGTGGCTTATGGAGATGGGTTGCACAGGGGTGCGTACAATTCCCTATCGCTCAATGGGGCAAACATAGGAAATCAAAATGTTGGAAATTATAACCGTGTAAATATAGTAAATGGTAGTGTCAGTGGTAAAGTATATGGCGAATACAACGAGATCGATCATGGAGCTGATACAAGCTATGGTGAGTACAACGAAATGAACACCCTTGCTACAGTTAGCACCACCGTATATGGTCAATACAATTCTATTGAAGGAACAGGAAGTCAAACAAAGTATGGCACCTATAATTCTTTAGAAGCAACTGGAGGTGGAAGCCAATATGGAGTGTATAATGATATGCAATCTGGAACTGGTACTAAATATGGCGTAAGGAATGAGTTTGCTGATATTGATGGGGCCAAATACGGAGTTTATAATAGATTCGATAATGGGACATCCTCCGGAACAATATATGGCACATACAATTTTATTTTAAATGATGGCCCGTCTTCTAAGAGAGGAACATACAATCTAGTGCAGGGTGGAGAAGGGCCTTTAGCAGGATCTTATAACCTGGTAACACCTGCTGCAACTAACTCGAGCACTATCTACGGTGTATATGCCAATGTGAGCTCAAATGGCACAGGCACGCACTATGGAGGTTATTTCAGTGCAAGTGGCGATGGCAATAGAGCGGTTTATGGCTTGAATACAGCCGCAAATGGATATGCCGGATATTTTGTTGGAAATGGACACTGGGATGGAGATATGGTTTACAATGAGTCGGGCATTGCTGACCATAATTTCAGGGTAGAAACAGATACTAGAAGTAATGCCCTATATATTGATGCCACAGATGACATTGTAAGAATTGGAAATGATCTCGCTGGAGATGCAGGAAATGGAAGTACAGTCAATACGATTGTAGTTGATTACGTTGCGGACTTTGACAACGGCTTAATCGATGGAACTGCTATTGGTATCGGCTCCGTGGAGTACCTACTAGATGCTAGTAGCTTAACAACTATAAACAACAATTTTGCACCCTCAACGAATGGTACTCGATCATTAGGTACTGGTGCCCTAAGATGGAACACAATTTTTGCTACTAATGGAACGATTAATACATCGGATGAGCGGATGAAGAAAAACATTCGTGATCTAGATTATGGTCTCGATGAAGTATTATCATTAAGACCCGTTACTTATCAGTGGAAGTCAGATGTTATCGGTATCACGCCAATCGCATCTCATGAAAAAGAAACGAAACTTGGTTTTGTTGCTCAAGAGGTTCAAAACATCCTTCCTGAGATTGTACAGGATAAAGAGTGGTTACCAATAAGCGAAGATCGCCCAGAGGAATACCATCTCGTACCTATGGAGACATTAGGAATGAGTTATACCGAAATGACTCCTGTACTTGTCAAAGCCATTCAAGAGCAACAGGAGATGATTGAATCCCTAAAGACAGAGCTCAAAGAAGTTAAAGCCTTATTGGAGCAAAATGGAATCAAGTAGGCAAGATCCTACTCTACATTGTGATTAAAGTGATTAAAGGATATACCCTTGGATTCAAGGTATTGTAAAGAGGGCTTATAGATACTTGGGAGGGTTGGCATTAAGACGCCGCGTTCCGTTAACTGATTGTCAATTATTAGCTTGGCAGCAATGACAATGGGTAAGCCTACGGTTTTTGCCATGGCAGTGCGCATTTGGTCTTCGCCAATCACTACGAGACTACTTGTCATGCGTTGCTCGACATCTCCTGTATTGTCTTTGGTGTAGCGTACGTCATGCCACATTACGATCATATCCTTATCCTCGGGCTCTAAGCGCCACTTTTCCTCTAACAAATCTTGCAATATTCTGGCTGGAGAAGCCTTCTTGCGTTGAACGAGTTGATCGGAAAACAGGCCTAACCATTCAAGCAATTGCATGGGCTCTGAATGTACCTTGGTATCGAGATAATGCGCCATTTTTAGCTCGACGGAGTCATAGTCACGGTACTTTAAAAAAAGATTGGTAAAGTCTCTGTAGGTCATGCCCTCTTCGATCAGCATCTCGTAAGAATCATCGGTCATACCTAACTGCACAAGCATGTGCCACCCTGAACAAAACGGCGGTCTTCGGAAGGTACCGCGATACATCGTATCAATATCTTCTAATCCATAAATTGATCTGTAGGATAATGAATCGCGATTCGCATATCCTTCAAAGGCGCCATATCCTTCAATATCAATGCGTTCCGTACGATCAAATAATTTGTGGTACGGGATATATTTTAAGCGGCCTTCCTGCTTAAAGGCTACAGCAGGCCCCTGCCCTGCCAGTACGACGTTGCGCGGGTTCCAGGTAAACTTATAATGCCAAGGATTCGTATCGGATTCAGGAGCTACAAGCCCTCCAGTAAAAGATCGAAACCCTTTGATTTTTCCGCCTTCTGAGCGCAAATCATCGAGCATTTCCATAGCACTCATATGATCGATTCCCGGATCAAGGCCCATCTCATTGATAAAAATGAGGTCATTTGCCTTTACCTCGTCATGCATGTCCTTCATATCCTGCGAGGTGTAGGAAGGCGTTATAAGGTGGCAACGGTGGTGTAAACACCATCGAGCGACAATGGGATGAAACCGCGCCGGCACCATCGAAATCACCAAATCATTAGCCATAATCGCTTCGCTGAGCGCCTTTTCATTGGTTACATCTAAGTCATTCCATTGAAGGCTGTGCTGAATGATTTGCTCAAATTGGGGCTTGAGCTGTTTGTAGTTTGGATCACAGAGGGTGAGCTTAACTCGGCCATCTTTTTCCCACTTCGCTAATTCCTCAATAAGCACGGTAGCACTTTTCCCAGCTCCAAGAAGTAATATCTTGGCCATTGACGATAAATCCTTCATGGCGTTGAAAGTACTTAATATTTCATGGCTTACCTACACTCGCGGAGAGGCGGTGTAGAGTAATTGGTGGATAACCCTAGGATGGAGGTTTGTATTTTGCCCACGGAAGGGGGCCGAATGGGGTGCCAACACACAAAATCCCATGCTATCTCATTCATAATCACCGAACTACCATTCCACCCTTCCTGAAGTTTTTACGGTATAAAACGGCACAAATCCTTACCTTTAACCCTATGTCAGAATCGCGTAGCATTCACATAGACTATCAAGTCGTTTCTCAATTGGCTGATCTTTCTCAAGATGATCAAAGCCTGTTAAATCAAGCGATTGAAGCCTCCAAATTAGCCTATGCGCCCTATTCAAATTTTCATGTGGGGTGCGCCCTACGTCTAGCCAACGGCGAGGTCATCAATGGCTCAAACCAAGAAAATGCCGCCTACACCGTATGCCAATGCGCGGAACGTGGCGCATTAGGATATGCTTCTGCAAAGTATCCCGACGTTGCCGTAGTAGAAGTTGCAGTCTATGCCCGAGGTGCTGCGGTAACCAAACCTGTAGCCACACCATGTGGAGTCTGCCGCCAAGCCTTACTTGAATACGCCGATCGATTTGACCAAACGATGCGAATCATAGCGCAATGCAACGATTCTTCCATCTATCTCTTTAATTCTATTAGAGACCTACTCCCTCTTGGATTTAGTAAAAACAATCTCATCTAACTCTTGAATTAGTATCCGTATGAATACTCCAGAACTTACTGCAAGTCAACGTGCTATAGCCAAAGAAGATAAATATGGTGCCCATAACTACCACCCTCTTCCAGTTGTCCTAAAAAAGGGCAAAGGGACGCGCGTATGGGATGTTGAAGGCAAAGAATACTTTGACTTTTTAAGTGCCTACTCCGCGGTAAACCAAGGACACTGCCATCCAAGACTTATCGACGTCATGCAGGATCAAATCCAAGAGCTAACTCTTACTTCTCGGGCTTTTTACAATTCATTATTGGGCGAGTTCGAGGAATACATTACAGGTTACTTCGGTTTTGACAAAGTACTGGCCATGAATACAGGTGTAGAAGCGGTAGAAACCGCGATTAAACTCTGTCGAAAGTGGGCTTATCGCAAAAAAGGCATTGCAGACAATCAAGCAAAAATCATTTTTGTAGAAAATAACTTCCATGGACGGACACTTGGTATCATCTCTGCTTCTACCGATCCGGATAGCAAGGCGGAGTTTGGTCCATATCTACCAGGAATCGAGGTAATTCCTTACAACGACTACTCTGCTTTAGAGAAAGCCTTGGAAGATCCCAATGTCGCTGGATTTTTAGTAGAGCCCATTCAAGGAGAAGCGGGTGTTGTAGTGCCCGACGAAGACTACCTCGTTAAGGCGCACGCACTTTGCAAGCAAAAGAATGTCCTCTTTATGGCGGATGAAGTTCAAACCGGCTTGGCGCGAACGGGCAAGCTCTTAGCGACCTGCGGAAACTGCTCGTGTAATGGCTGGTGCGAAAACAACTATGAAACACGCCCTGACATTTTGATTTTAGGAAAAGCACTTAGCGGTGGAATGATGCCTGTATCTGCTGTTTTAGCGGATGATGAAGTCATGCTTTGCATTCGTCCAGGAGAGCACGGTTCGACCTATGGAGGAAATCCTTTAGCTTGTCGGGTTGCTATGGAGGCCTTACAAATCCTTAAAGATGAGTCACTTACAGACAACGCCCAACTTCTGGGACGCTACTTACGAATGGAGTTAAACAAGATTGATAGCCCATGGATCGAAGGAGTTCGAGGCGCAGGACTACTCAATGCCATCTTAGTCAATGCGAAGTCAAAGGAAACAGCTTGGAATATCTGCATGAAACTGAGAGATAATGGATTACTGGCTAAGCCCACACATGATACCATTATTCGCTTAGCGCCACCTCTTGTCATCACAAAACAAGAAATCGATTCCTGCCTTGCTATTATTCGCAAGACTTTTATGGAATACACCGAAGAATAATTTTACACCTCCAGATTGGAAACAGAAAAGAAACATTATGAGTAAATCAGCACAACTAGGACGAAGAGATAGCATCATTGTTAGTCTATCCTCTTATATCGCCGCCACCGTTTTATGTTTTGTAAGCTATATGCGAATGCCTGAGCACTGGGAAATGATGCCCAAGTTTATGGTAGCCGCCGCCATTGCGACCTTCTTCATATTTATCATGAGCTATCTGCTTAAAAATTCAAGTATGTATGACCCATTTTGGAGTGTACAACCCATGGTCTTTGGAGCAGGTCTTGTGGCAGCCTATGGCATTGAAAATGTAACCATCCATCAATGGATTACCGTAATCGGTATGCAATTGTACGGTCTTCGCCTCACCTCCAATTTCTATCGCGATTGGCCTGGATTATCCCACGAGGATTGGAGATATAAAGATTTAGCAGAAAAAAGTGGGAAAGCTTATTGGCTTGTAAGTCTTTCTGGAATCCACTTCTTCCCTACCGTTCAAGTATTTATGGGCTGTCTACCTGCATTCTATCTCTTTGCAGCTGAAAATACTGGAGGTGATAGCTATTTAATTCTTTCCATTGTGGGATGGGTTGTTCTCTATGGCTCTGTTTTACTTGCTTTTGTCGCGGATGAACAAATGCGGAATTTCCGTAGAAACCCTGAAAACAAAGGGAAAACCATGGATCAGGGTCTTTGGAGTCGCAATCGCCACCCCAATTACCTTGGAGAATGCTCAACCTGGGTGGGTCTATGGATTTTGATTCTTGCCTACAATCCAAGTTATTGGTGGACAGGGTGTGGAGCCATTGCCATTCTCGTTATGTTTTACGGCGTTTCTATTCCGTGGATGGACCGACGTTCGTTAGAGCGACGACCAGGGTTTGATGAATACATGAAGCGCACAGGGCGTCTCTTCCCTAAGTTGTTTTAAATCAAATCGAGACGGATTATTTAGCCTTTTCGGCAACATCGTCTTGAATCACCTTTGAGATGCGCCATGTAAATAAGTACATAAGCGGCGTATCGATAAGGGCAAGGAGTGCTTTAAAGACATATTGACCAATGATTAACTCCCCAGCTAACGTCCAGGTGATGGGCTCAGTACTGTTTATACCATCCAATAATGGGTAGATGATTAACGCAACTATAACGACAATAGAAGTATCTAAAAGCTGACTAAGTATAGTTGAGCCATTGTTTCGCAACCATAGGTATTTCCCTCCTGTGAGCTTTTTCCAAAACTCATAGATACGCACGTCGACAAATTGAGCTGTGAGGTAGGCGCACATCGATCCAAAAACAATTCCCGGTGCAAGGCCAAAGACATTGAGAAAGGATTCTTCCGTAACATAGGAGTCCTCTGCAATCTGCGTTTGTAAAGCAATAAGAAGGACTATAGTTACAAAGACACTGGCCACAAAACCTACTTTAACCGCTAAATCAGCGCGTTTTCTTCCATAGATTTCAGAGATTAAATCAGTAACTAAAAAGGTTACAGGGTAGGCAATAACACCAGACGACAAGGTCCATGAACCTATGGTAAAAAAGCGCCCTGCAATGAGATTAGTCAATACTAATGCTGCGATAAACACACCGACCAAGGTGACATAAATACGCAAAGCCTTAGGCGACTTATCAAAGGAAATGTCCATACCATTAAAGGTATGCAGAAGTATTCAATACCTTCACACTATGATTTATCTCTACACGGATGGCGCAGCTCGAGGTAATCCCGGACCAGGGGGTTATGGTGTAGTGCTAAAAAGTGGCCCCCACTACAAGGAGCTATCCGAGGGATTTAAGCATACGACCAACAACCGTATGGAATTGTTAGCCGTCATTGTTGGGCTTGAGGCGATCAAGGTAGAAGGCGCTCAGGTTACCGTAGTAAGTGATAGCAAGTATGTTGTCGATGCGGTGTCCAAGGGATGGGTCTTTAACTGGGTAAAAAAGAATTTTAAGGATAAGAAAAACCCTGACTTGTGGAGAAGATATTTAGCCATTCACGCGAAGCATTCCATTACTTTTCAATGGATTAAAGGCCATAATGGCCACCAGGAAAACGAGCGATGTGATGAGCTCGCAGTACAAGCCAGCCATGGGAGTAATCTCTTAGAGGATCATGGATATTTAGAATAGAATCATTCATTCTAAAATTTGCGCACCGAATAAGCAACTTCTAACCACAAACCGCGTTATCTTACCACCTAAATAAGCTATTATGGCAAACTGGGAAGTCAATAAGTTTGGAGGAGCCTCTGTAAAAGACGCTAAGCGATTAATGAATGTGGCTTTTCTCATGGAGAAGTTTCCCGCTGATAAGCGTATGATCGTCGTTTCTGCCATGGGTAAGACGACCAATGCCCTTGAAGAAGTTCTCAAGACATTTCTTGATGGAGACGACCACTACTTAGAACTTTTTGAACAAGTCCGACAATACCATCTTATGGTGGCCGAGCAACTTTTTCAAAAAAACGATACGGTTTTTCATAAGATCCATGCGCTTTTTGATCAGACACTGAGCTTCATGCAACATGTGCCGGTTCACCACCACGACTACATCTATGATCAGGTCGTAGTATTGGGTGAATTGGTCTCAAGCAGGATTCTTAGCGATTTTTTAAACGCCCAGGGAATTCATAATCAGTGGCTTGATGCACGACGTATCATCACCACCAACAACGACTATCGCTCTGCGAAAGTAGATCTCCGATTATCTCAAGAAAATCTTCAGAAGGCTTTGGATAAGTACAGCTATTCATGTTTTGTCACCCAAGGATTTATTGGAGCGAGTGAAGAAGGAATTTCGACTACGTTGGGTAGAGAGGGAAGTGATTACAGTGCAGCGCTGTTTGCGAATATGTTAGAAGCCAATAAACTCACCTTTTGGAAGGACGTAGATGGAATTTGGAGCAAAGACCCCAACACCTTTGAAGATGCAGTTCAACTTCCCGAGGTTAGTTTTAGAGAGGCTGTAGAGTTCACCTATTACGGAGCCAAAGTTCTCCATTCTAAAACCATTCAGCCCTTAGCCAATCTAGATATCGAACTCCATGTACGTTCATTCTTATCCCCGGAGAAACAGGGAAGTAAAATCGTACATAAAAAAGAAAACATCAGTGAAGTACCAGCGTCCACTATGGAAGCAGCAACAGATGAAATCATAATTACTCAGCTCGAAACAAAAGACTACAGCTACATTTCCCTTGAGGCACTGATGGAAATCTTGGAGCAGTTCGACAGGCTTGGAATAAACATTCTGCAAGTATCACGAAGCGCAACTACCCTAACACTAGTTCACCAAAACATCGAAAAACTTACTGAACAGCATTGGATGAAGAACATCTTAGAAAACCACAATTTGTATCAAAGCGAACTTGGACACATAGTAAGTCAAATCAATACCCAAAATATCTCGGGGAAATTGTTACCCTTTGCGAATTTCCGCGTACATCATGAAGGAGGTTCTATAAAATTTCAACAAGAAGTTAAATTTTAAGTGATTCGTCCGTTAATTATTTATATATTTGGCTTATAAACAAGAATTATGAATTCTTCCAAAAACACCAAAATAACCCTATTCGCAACGGTTGTACTTGCAACCTTAGTCTCTATCGCTAGCGCGCAACCGCCACCACCACCACCACCGCCACCACCAACTGGTGTACCATTAGACGGAGGTATTTTAGCTCTACTTGCGGGAATTATAACATTCGTAGGTAGCCGAGTTTTTCGTGCAAAGAAAAATTCTTAGAGGTTAAAAACTAAGATTTCAATAACAGGGGACTTCGGTCCCCTTTTGTCGTTATAGACCTATCAAAAGCACTTACTTGTGTCAGGTATTTAGGACTAGCGTAAGACGATATTCACCATACGGCCTGGTACAACAATCACTTTGACCACTTCTTTTCCCTCCATCCATTTCTTGGCCACCTCTGAGGCAAGCGCTATAGATTCTATGGTTTCATTGTCAGCCTTTGCGTCAATCTCAATTTCTCCGCGACGCTTTCCATTAAAACTTAGGGCTAAGGTTATGGTATCCATTTGAAGAAAGGATGCATCAAATTTGGGCCATCCCTTATCAAGCACAAAACCCTCTCCTTCAAGCAATTGCCATCCATACTGCGCATAAACAGGAGCAAAAGGTGCTATTACGCGCAAGGCTTCTTTCATAGTCTCTTGCGGTATTTTATCTAGCTTTTGCCAATCATTCACTGCAATCATAAAGGCACTGACGCAAGTATTTAAACCCAATTTGGGTAAATCTCGGTCGACCTTTTCGATTAACGTGTGTAGTATCTGCAAACTTGACTTAGATTCGGAAGCATCAAGGATAATACCTTGAGACGCCTCGATCAGCCTCCAAAACTTATTCATGAAGCGATAGACTCCGTCGATTCCTTGATTATTCCAAGGTTTATGCTCCTCAATTGGACCGAGAAACATGGAATAAAGCCGAAAACAGTCGCTTCCGTAGCGATTGACAATATCATCTGGATTGACCACATTATGTTTAGACTTCGACATTTTTTCCGTCTCAAACTCTCCAAGGAATAATCCTTGATCATTGCTATGAAAAACCGCATCCTCAAACTCAGGTCTCCAAGTAGATAGTTCATTTATGTCTACTTCCGCCTTTTCGTTAGCCAAGCTCGTAAGGATTCGAATTCGTTGACAGCCCTCACTCACCGATGGGTGGTCTGCACTATAGTATGTTTTCGCTTGCTGTGCATCTCGATAGATAAAGCATGTTTGCCCTTGGATCATACCTTGATTAAACAATCGTTTAAAAGGCTCTTCAGTAGAAACAAGCCCGATATCAAACAAAAACTTATGCCAAAAGCGTGCATATAGTAAATGTCCTACTGCATGCTCCGTACCACCAACATAGAAGTCTACATCTTGCCAATAGTCTGCCTTATCCTTAGCCAGAAAGGCATCGGTATTTGTCGGATCCATAAACCGAAGAAAATACCAACTCGACCCAGCATAGCCCGGCATCGTGTCCGTCTCCAGAGGATATCCTTTATAGGTCCAATCCTCTACTCTCGACAAAGGGCCTTCTCCGCCTTTGGGCGTAAAATCTTCTGTATCAGGCAATTCAAGGGGCAAGTCTGCTTCATCCACAGGACAGGCTATACCCTCTCTATAATAAATTGGAAATGGCTCTCCCCAATAGCGTTGGCGACTAAAATTCGCATCACGGAGCTTCCATGTTGATGCGGCGTCCCCTATCCCTTTTTTCTTTATTGCTTCAATGGCATGCTGTATTGCCTCTGTTGGCGCTAGACCATCCAATGATGCTGAATTCATCATTTTCCCTTGCTTATCCCCTCGTTCTCCTCCTGAATCAGTACGATCAATAACTTCCTTTATGGGAAGACTAAAATGTTTGGCAAAGGCATTGTCCCTATCATCCTCAGCAGGCACGGCCATTACGGCTCCCTTTCCATAGTCAATGAGGACATAAGCGCTGATATAAATGGGAATCTTGTCTCCCGTTAATGGATGAATAGCAAAACTTCCGGTAAAACGGCCATCTACTGATTTATCCTGTTGACGCTCAATGTTAGACTTACGGCTCACCGCATTTCTATAAGCCTCAACCTCTTCAAGATGTTCCGCAGTAGTCAATTGTGTGACCAAAGGGTGTTCTGGTGCTAACACCATAAACGTGACACCATATAGTGTATCTGGACGTGTCGTAAATACTTCGATACCTTCATCGCTTCCCTCTATTGGGAACGTGAGGTTTGCTCCGATGGATTTACCAATCCAATTGCGTTGCATTGCCTTTAATGCATCGGTCCAATCCAAACCATCTATTGCCTTGAACAGACGTTCAGCATAGGCTGTTATGCGCAGAGTCCATTGAACCATGGGTTTCTTAACCACTGGGTGTCCCCCACGTTCAGAGACTCCTTGCACTACTTCATCGTTTGCTAAAACAGTACCAAGCGCCTCACACCAGTTTACCATTGACTCCTTGCGATACGCTAAACGGTATTTCATAAGAATGTCCGCTTGTTGTTTTTCGTTCATTGACTGCCATTGGTCAGCAGTAAATTGAGTTGTGTCCTCATCACAAGCTGCATTCACCTCAACGTTGCCATCTTGTTCAAAGATCTTTACGAGTTCTTCAATCGGAAATGCTCGATCTAAGGAGGCACAGTAATAGTGATTAAAGAGCTTTAAGAATATCGATTGTGTCCACCGATAGTAAGAAGGTGAAGAAGTGGTTACTTCTCGAGACCAGTCATAACTTAAATCGAGATTTGCCAATTGATCTTTGAACCGTGCTTTGTTTTCTTTCGTAGTATCTCTTGGATGTTTCCCCGTTTGAATAGCATATTGCTCAGCAGGTAAGCCAAAAGAGTCAAAACCCATGGGATGAAGCACATTAAATCCTTTTTGTCGCTTGTACCGCGCATAGATATCTGAAGCAATGTATCCCAGAGGGTGTCCTACATGAAGTCCTGATCCAGAGGGATACGGAAACATATCAAGGACATAGTATTTGGGTTTGGAAGCATCTTCTGTACAACGGTAAATCCCGGCCTCTTCCCAAGAGGCTCTAACCGCCTTTTGTGCTTCGTTAAATGGATAATGCATTCAATATGGATTAATAAGCTTGCGCTATGATTTCTGCAAAAATTAAAAAGTAATTGGACAAAAAGAAGGTTATTGTCCACAGGATGGAGTAAAAGCACGAATCTCCTCAATACAATCTGTACCTTTACGTTGTGAGCAAGCAACCCTCAAGGAAGAACAAACGATGGAAAATACGTGGCCTTTCATCCGTTATTAGCATGTCGCTGATGCTTTGGCTTCTTGGCATAAGCTTTTCTGTATACCTTGAATACAGGCCTTTTACGCAAACTTTAAAAGAACGACTACCGCTCATTGTGGAACTAACGCCAACCTTCAATGAGACTGATGCGCCCTCCATGCGAAAGCAGTTAATGGATCAACCGGAGATTAAAGAAGCAGTTTTTGTGTCAAGAGCGGAAGCCGCAGAGGTTGTACGTGCCGATTTGGGGGATGATATCGGAGAGTTGATTGGTGATTCCTTATATCCGACATTTACCGTTCACTTAAACCATCAATTTGTAAGCAACAATCAATTGGTGTCAATCAAGGAAAGTTTAGAAAACATCGAGGGAGTATCCTATGTCTTTGTTCCCGAGGTAAATTTAGACGTTGTTAATGCAAACCTAAAGCGCGGCGCGTTGATTACCGGCGGCTTAGGCCTACTCTTTTTGTTTGTGTCTCTCGTCTTACTTGACCACTCTATTCGTCTATCCCTTTACAGTAGAAGATTTCTTATACGATCCATGCAACTCGTCGGCGCAACGAGTGCCTTTATAAAACGACCCTTTCTTTGGAGAGGGTTATTGAGGGGATTTTTCAGTGCTGTATTGGGAATTAGTCTGCTTATTGGCACATTGTATGCGATTGAACAATCCAACTACCCTATTCAACTGCTACACTCGTATGATAAAATGGGTCTACTTATAGCCGCCATTGTGACATTTAGCATATTCGTTTCATTAATTAGTACCTATCGTTCAGTTAATCGCTATCTTCGTATGCGTTTAGAAAACTTATATTCATATTATGGCTAATTCTACCAAGCAATCTTCGAAAAAAACTTCCTCGAATGTTCTACTCTTTGGTTCTATGAATTATAAACTCATGATCATTGGTGCATTGCTTATAACTGCTGGCTTTGTTCTTATGTCTGGAGGAGGTGCAGAGCTGTCAGGGGAAGCGAATACTGCCGAAACGTTTGATTCATCGATCTACAGCTTTCAGCGCATAATCCTTGCACCAATTCTCGTTGTATTGGGTTTTATTGTGGAAGTTTTCGCCATCTTTTACAAAGCCCCTAAATCTGAGGCCTAACCTGATCTATTCCCTTGGCTGAAACCCTAAAAGCAATACTCTTAGGTATACTTCAAGGAATTGCCGAATTCCTTCCTATCTCAAGTAGTGGACATATTGAAATTGGTCAAGCCCTACTTAGTGTAGATATAGGAGACTACGACTTAGCTTTTTCTATAGCTGTTCATCTAGGAACTGTCTTAAGTACTATTGTCGTTTTTTGGGATGAAATCATAGGGCGCATTAAAGGAGTTTTGAAAGGAAGCACCATTGACATTCAATATGCTACCCTAATCATCATAAGCATGCTACCCGTATTGTTTGTGGGAATTTTTCTGAAGGATCAAGTAGAAGTCATTTTTAATGGCAACCTTCTCTTAGTTGGCGCTATGCTCTGCGTAACAGCCCTTCTTCTTCTTGTAACCATTAAAACAAGCCCCTACAATGGCAATTTAAGCTATGTGGGAGCCTTTATCATGGGTATTGCCCAGGCCTTTGCCGTCTTACCCGGTATCTCTCGATCGGGGGCTACCATTTCCACCGGACTTGTCTTAGGAACAGACCGGAAAAAAGTTGCTAGCTTTTCCTTTCTGATGGCCATTCCCCCTATTCTTGGTGCCTCCATACTAGAGATCAATGATCTCGTTCAACTAGATGCGGTTGACGCCGTCCCGTGGGGAATTCTTTTAGCAGGAGGTCTTAGTGCCTTCCTTGTTGGTGTTATTGCTTGTCGCATTATGGTCCAGCTCGTTCTCCGAAACAAATTGGTATACTTTGCAGCGTATTGCGCAATCGTTGGAATCGCCACCATCTTATGGCAAATACTTTAACACCAAAATCCACCCCCTGTTTATCTGAAGAGGCCTTAAGAGATGGTATTGTTCTTGCCATTAATAAGCCTCTTGGTTGGACTTCTTTTGATGTAGTTAACAAAATTCGTTGGACGATCCGAAAGCGACTAGGCGTGAAGAAGTTTAAGGTAGGTCACGCTGGAACACTTGATCCCCTGGCTACTGGGGTTCTTGTCTTATGTATTGGAAAAGCAACCAAGACGATTGAATCATGGATGGCAACGACAAAGGCATATTCTGGAATCATTCGATTTGGTGCCACCACTCCGAGTTTTGATTTAGAGACTGCCATTGATAACACCTATGCGATACCTGAGTTTACACAGGAAAATATCTCACGATTAATCCAAGAATTTACAGGCGAGATACAACAACGGCCTCCTCGTCATTCAGCCATTCAGATTGGTGGTCAACGGGCCTACAAACAGGCAAGAAAGGGTGAAGTCTTTGAATTGGCACCAAGACCCGTAGAAATACAAGATTTAGTTCTAACGCCACATGATGTGGATTGCTTGGCGTTTTCACTGACCTGTAGCAAAGGAACTTATATACGCAGCTTAGCAAGAGATATGGGGACGAGTTTAGGGAATGGTGCTCATCTGATTCAACTTACGCGAATTGCTGTTGGTGAGGTTCAGCTTGATGACTGCTTTGAGATAGAAGATTGCATCGCCATGTTAGAGAGAAACAATACCTTGGCATCGTGAAGGTCTATACCAAACTAGAGGAGCTCGATAGCCTAGAGCATTGTATCCTGACCATAGGAAGCTTTGATGGCTTGCATATAGGTCATCAAGCCTTGATAAAAAAAGTAATAGAATTGGCCAAGGCATCAAAGACTGACTCTGCCATGCTTACCTTCCATCCTCATCCACGAGCCGTTCTAGGAAGGGATGGAAAACCCGTAGAGTTAATTACTACCATGAAGGAACGAGTTCGACGGCTTGAGCAACTCCAATTGGACCATCTTGCCATTATTCCATTTACTCGAGATCTCTCAGAGATGCAACCTCTAGCCTACATAGAACAATACATTGCCAAGACCTTTAAGCCAAAGCGTGTTGTGATTGGCTTTGATCATCGCTTTGGATACCAACGCAGTGGCGACGCTTCCCTATTAGCTCGCCTTGGGAAAGCCTATTCTTTTGAAGTTGATGTTATCGATGCACAAAAAGTCACCGAGCTAAAAATAAGCTCGACACGAATACGTGAAGCCTTAGCTAATGGAGCGATATCGGAAGCGAACAGCCTACTAGGCTATGCCTTTGAATTAGAAGGTATCGTTGTGCACGGAGAAAAGAGGGGAAGGCAATTAGACTATCCCACAGCTAATCTCCTTTTACAAGACGGTAAAAAGCTTATTCCTAAACCCGGTGTGTATTGGGGAGTTTCAAATATCGACAATAAGGAGTATTGCGCCATGGTAAACATCGGGCATCGTCCTACCTATGATAATGGCGCATTAAAAGTGGAAGTTCATATTCTTGATTGGGAGGGTGATCTCTATGGATCGAACCTGCGCGTTTCCTTTATGGAACGCATACGAGACGAGCAACCATTTGACAATTCAAATGCATTAAAATCTCAATTGCAGGCAGACGAAGAATTATGCCGTGCGCGCTACGCTCAAGTTCTTGGAAGCAGCCAGTAAGGAAGGGTTAACTACAATCATACAGAATTCGGTAAGTAACTCGATTGACTTCGTTGGACTATTGCGTACTCCGATGCCTTTGGCTTTGGGTTCGTAAGAAGATAAAAGCATGAGCACTTTAGATAATTCAGGCAAGGAATAACTCGAAACCTGACGCAATATCGACTGTTGGACTGGGAAAGCATGAATATTGGCAATGGCCTTAACATCATGAACCGTCGGTGATGAAATCATCTTAAGTTGATATAACACAACCATATGGTTATATATCGTAGCTAAGATGAGTGGCAGATACAAGGCTTTACTGTTTCCACGATAATAAGTAAGAATGCGCATTACACGCCGCGTATCTCGATTTCCAAGAGCGTCCTTTAGTTCAAAATTGTTGTATTCTTTTGATATTCCAATGTATTGCTCTATGATATCAGCATCGATGTGAGCGTTTTCCGGAAGCACGAGCTTAAGTTTCTCAAAGGCTTGATGGATGGTACTTAGATCATTGCCTAGAAACTCGGCCAAAAGCGATACCGATTTATTATCTACACGGAAGCCCACAGATTGGGCATAACCAGCGAGCCACTCTTCCAATTTATAGTCCTTTATTGCTTGGGATTCCAAGATGCATAGATGCTCACTTTTCTTTACGCCTTTCGTGTAGAATTCCCGGCGCTTATCAATTTTCCGTTTCCATGCCAATACCAAAACCGTTTGTGGATTGGGCTTGAGCATGTAATCCAATAAATGAGCTATAGATTCTGCTGGGATATCCTGTGCCTCTTTTACCAAAACGTAACTGCGCGCTGCCATCATAGGAAGGCGTGCACATACCTCATTGAGTTTTTGACCTTCAATATCCGCCCCATAAAACACTGCCTGATTAAAGCCCCGTTCGGCCTCAGTTAAGACATGCTCATCAATTACCGATACTGCTTGATCTATAAAAAATGGTTCGTCCCCGTAGAGCAAGTAAATTGGTGCAAACTTTCCATTCCGCACATCATTTCGTATTGTTGTGACATTCACCGCCATGAGTCGTAAAATACACTTTCTACCATTAGAACCTAAAGAAAGAGCCTTTCGCTTTCGTACAAATGAAAATTGCCGAGAGGTTTTCGACATTATCCGAAAAAAATGGGTGGCGTGGACCAAGGAGGAAATGGTTCGACAACATATCATCCATCTCTTGGTATTTGATTGGAAGATTCCCAAGAGCAAATTTCAAATTGAAGGAAGCATTACAAATGCAGAGAAAAAGTTCCGCTTCGATATTTTGATTGCCCCTTTTGGCATTCCCCAGCTCCTCCTAGAGTGCAAAAGCCCTGAGGTTTCAATCAATGCTACCGCAATAGATCAACTGCTAAACTATCAATCCCTTATCGATAGCCGTTTTATTGGCTGGTCTAATGGTCAGCAAACGGCGATCTACGACACCCAAACGACGACTTGGGTAGCCACATGGAAACAAATTGTTGAAGAAATAACGAAAAAATAACAGTCTCGTTAAACAATCTTAAGATTTAGTATGTTTAACCCACATAAAATAAAACACATGAAATATTTATCAACTCTTTTCTTTGGCGGCTTTGCTGTCATGGCAATTTCACTAACGTCTTGCGGCGAGGATGATGGCGGAGGAACAACTCCCCCACCACCCACAGACAACAGCATATTAGGAGTCGCTGCAGATCAAGGTTACACTGACTTCGTAGCAGCAATTGATGCATGCGGTTTAACTCCAACATTAAGTGGAGATGGCCCATTCACAGTATTTGTTCCAGCAAATGCGGCAGTTAGTGCAGCTATAGGTCTCTTTGGAGCGACTGATCCTACGGAAGTCGGTGCAGATACTCTATCAAGTGTCCTTTTAACGCACGTTGTAGGAGGAGAAGTTTATGCAGGAGACTTAGCTACTGGCTACGTTAAGTCTTCCCGTCCTGTAAGCACGGATTTCACATCAAATTCATTTGTGGATATTTTCGTTAACACAGCAGGACCTACTGTTGCTCAAGCTGGTGAAGTGATTCTTCCAGATGCATCCGGTGGTTTCTCTAGAATTCCTTTTGCTGCAGCAAATATTGTTGTAACTGACATTCAGTGTGATAACGGAGTAATCCATATTGTAGACAATGTAGTGGTACCTGGAGGTATCGGACAAATGCTAACTGCCAATCCAGAGTTCGCAACACTCGTTGCAGCATTAGAGTTTGGATCCTCTTCAGCTCAAAACCCTTATGGAAATTTAGTAGCTGCGCTGTCTGATCCAAACACAGCGTTTACATTATTCGCACCAACGAATGCCGCTTTCTTAGCAGCAGTTGATGTTGACATGGATGGTGACGTAGACGGTGATGACTTAAACGCTCTTGGCCCTGATGCTGTATTCGGTGTACTTGCTAATCACTTCGTTGCAGGATCAATGGTACTTAGCAGTGAGTTAACGGATGGTCAGACAATCACCATGGCTTCTGGTTCTGGACAAGCATTTGACGCTACAGCGCTTACTGTAGGTGGTGCAGGTCTTAATGCCGGCGGTCTTGATGTATGCGCTTCAAATGGAGCAATCCACATCCTTGACGGTGTAATCGGATTCTAATCCAATCTCACTAAAAATTTAAGGGCGGTCAATGTTGACCGCCTTTTTTTTTGCCTCATTCCAAAGCGCATCCATTTCTGCCAACGTCATATCCTTTAAATCCTTGCCTTGCAATATGGCTTGTTCTTCTATGTATTGAAAGCGATGCTTAAACTTTCGATTGCTTTGTTCTAGAGCCGCCTCTGGGTCAAGCTTTAAGTACCTACTATAATTTACTAGGGCAAAAAGAACATCGCCATACTCAGCCTCAATGTCTTTCTGAACTCCCATTCGAATTGCCTCATCCAGCTCGGATAACTCTTCGTCAACTTTAGCCTTTACATCGGCTATATTATCCCATTCAAAACCAAATTGAGCGGTCTTTTCCTGCAAGCGATATGCCTTTATCAGAGAGGGCATGGCATCAGGGACTCCAGCTAAGACTGATTTGACCTCGTTGTTTGAGCCTTCCCCTTTGGCGAGCTTTTCTTTTCGTTTAATTTCTTCCCAATTGGCCTTTACGTCCTCTTCTCCCTCTACGGTAACATCTCCGTAGATATGAGGATGCCTGCGAATGAGTTTTTCGCATACAGCGTGAAGAACGTCTGCTACGTCAAATGCCTTTTCCTCCTCACCTATTTTACTGTAAAAGACCATATGGAGCATAATATCTCCTAATTCTTCCTTGACGGCCTGTAAGTCATTCTTTAGAATCGCATCGCTTAATTCATAGGTCTCTTCAATGGTAAGTAATCGAAGACTCTCTTTTGTCTGCTTCATGTCCCAAGGACATTGAGCCCTTAAATCATCCATTATTTCAAGTAATCGTAGAAACGCCTTAGCCTTCTCTTGCATCTGTGGTGTATTTTACTCAATACTAGGAAAGATATATGGTGAAAGCCCTTAACTTCGTCTTATGTTACAAACAATTATAGGGAGCTTTATTGTCCTATCCTTAGTAATCTTTGGAATGGCTATACGCATCGTTTTTCAAAAAAATGGTGAGTTTCGAGGAGGATGTGCTTCGAACAACCCTATGCTTCGCAATGAACTCGGTGAATGCACGCTATGTGGCAAAACGCCGGAAGACTGCGATAACCCCGAAGAAGGTACGCTTCCAAAAATTGGCTGATAACCTTTAGAATCACTTGCATTTGTGCTTTCCAGCTTTAGTAGGGCAATAAAACGTGTTTCTAGGCGTCTTGTTTTTATATTCTATAGACTATGCCCAATAGACGTCATATTTTGGCTTTAGGTATTTTCGGTTTGTTTGGACTTTTTTTAATCCTTGAATCCTGCGAAAATGATAATGGTCAAATCTCACCCTCAGGAGGGAGAACAGCGTTGGAATATGCATATGAATGTCAAGAAGTTTTAGGGCCCCTTCCCAGATTTAGTTGTTTGGATGCTATAGAAGTGCCGACAACGAAGGATGGAATTCCTGTGAGCTTTCCCGGAGGAGAAGAAGGGTCAGGTAGTTCAAATCCTGATGATTGCGATCACCCGTGGGCGTTTGGAATGGCATGTCAGACTGGGAATAAAGTGGGTCGTTACCAAGGGCTAAACTCAGATGGAAGTGAGAATCAAGATGTCATTTTCATTACCTTTTGCAGAGATGGTGGTTTAGGCGTGATCGGACATAAGATTTCCACAGGAGAGACATGTTTCTTATCCATCATAGATAATGGAGATGCAGATTACCCGCCTATACCAGGAGAAGACGGTTATAACGATTTATGGATGACACCTAGCATAATAGCCGCAGATAACTGTCAAAACTGTCATATGGCAAGCCCATTTTTGCATACTCCTGCAGTTGATCAGTTAAGAAACCCGTTGGACACTTCAGAGTTACTTGTACCACTTACAGGAAACAACCCTTATTCCATTATCGGGCAGGAATTCAACCAACCGCACACTACGATTATTCAAAATTCTTGTACATCCTGTCATCGCCCTCAATGCACCCAACACTTTGAAAACTATCCTCTTGATGAGTTAATAATGCCACCGCCATTTCAAAATGCAACTGATTTCGATCACAGTAACATCACTGATGCAGACCGACAAGTAGTCAGAAATTGGTGTAATTCGTTAGGTCTGAACTAAAAACTATTTGACCAAGAAGCTCTCAAAGCCTGAAGACATTACCGTTCGATATTGTCCATTCGGAGCAGAAAGGATTAACAGGACTTCTGTATTGGAAACTTGCTCAACCATATTGAGCGCATCATACTCTCCAAGCACCATGCACGCTGTAGCTAATGCATCAGCTGTCATGCAGTCTCTAGCCACAATGGTAGCACTTAAGACAGCAGTTTCTTTGTTTTTGCCATCTCTTGGATCGATTATGTGCACCCACTTGCTCCCATCAGTTCCTTCTCTGTAATTATGGTAATTCCCAGAAGTAGCCATGGCAAAATTGCTAAGCGATACTTTAGCATAGATATCGGTAGCAAGCGAAGTATTCGGCGTCTCAATACCGAGCACCCATTGCGCATTCCTTCCATTGAATCCTTTGGTGACCACTTCACCCCCAACTTCAACAAGGTAATTTTCGATACCAAGTGTACTAAGCACCTTGGCAATTCCATCAACTCCATACCCTTTGGCAATGGCCGAAAAATCTAAGGGAAGAAAAACATCGTTTTGATGTTCAAACATGAATGGGAAACGAGCTATAGCCTCTACTATCGAATCCACAATAAATTGCTCTTCTTCACTCAGCAATGCATGAACGTCGCGTTCCTTGTAAAAAGACACTAAGTCCATCACAGCCGGATTAAATGCTCCAAAGGATACTGTGTGAAAGCGCTTACTTGCAAGGATGTTATCCATTAGAACGTATTCCTTATCCTTAAAAGGATGTAATGAGGTATCCCCTGCATTATATCGGCTGAGATAGGAGGATGGATCCCATGTATTGACCGATTGATTGATGGCTTGAAGTTCTGCCTGAATAGCGCCAATTATAGCAGTAGTATCTAGGCTAATGATAGAATCAACAACTATACTAACGTGCCCCATTGTACCCATCGTAGGGAAGGTATAGGTCCATGTAGTCCTTGTATCTTCCTCTACAGGAGCATTACACTGAGTGAGCAGCAAAATGCCTGAAAAACATAAGATGTTTACAAGACGTGATAAGTTCATTTGAACTATCTATCCTCCGAAGTCGTCAAAGGCTACTTGATCCTCTGGAATACCCCAATCATCACACATTTTAATAACGGCTTGATTCATAAGCGGTGGTCCACAGAAATACACTTCGATTTCTTCTGGCTCCTCATGCTTACTAAGGTATTGATCGATAACACATTGGTGAACGAAACCTATAAATCCATCACCCTTCGTGTCATTTACATCTTCCTTGGTTACCCAGTTATCCTCTTCTAAAGGCTCACTAAGGGCAATATGGAATTTGAAGTTTGGAAACTTCTTCTCAATTTGTCTAAAGTCATCGATGTAGAACAACTCTCTTTTGGAGCGACCACCATACCAATAATTCACTTTACGACCTGTTTTCAAGGTGTGGAATAAATGGAATAAGTGAGAGCGCATTGGAGCCATACCCGCTCCACCACCAATGTAAAGCATTTCACGCTCAGTTTCTTTGATGAAGAACTCACCATAAGGTCCTGAAATAGTCACCTTATCTCCTGGCTTACATCCGAAGACATAGCTTGAGCAGATCCCTGGATTAACATCCATATACTTATTCGCCTTGCGATCCCATGGTGGCGTGGCCACACGAATGGTTAACATGATAATATTTCCTTCTGCTGGGTGGTTAGCCATAGAGTATGCACGGAAAATCGGTTCATCGTTAACCATTTTAAACTGCCACAGTCCGAACTTATCCCATTCCTCTTGGAACTTCATAGGATCATCGCCATGATGGTCTGGATGGGCAGCGATATCAATGTCCTTATAATCTACAACCGTCTCAGGTACATCAATTTGGATGTAGCCACCTGCCTCGAAGTCTAGACTATCCCCTTCGGGAAGTTTAACTACAAATTCTTTAATAAACGAGGACACGTTATAGTTTGATACCACTTCACATTCCCACTTTTTAATCCCGAAGATTTCCTCAGGAACATGCACCTCCATGTCGTTCTTGACTTTCACCTGGCAACTCAAACGCCAGTTATCTTTCGCATCCTTTCTGCTAATGTGGTTTAGCTCAGTAGGTAATATATCTCCGCCCCCTTCTGTTACCTGACAAGTACACATAGCACAAGTTCCTCCCCCTCCACATGCCGAAGGAAGAAAAATGTTCTTTGTAGATAGTGCCGTTAACAAGGAAGCACCAGGAGCCACCTCAATGGGATTCTCTGTATCACCGTTTACCACAATCTTAACATTACCTGCAGGAATCAATACCGATTTAAGGTAAAGTAGGATTCCCGCGAGGGCAAAAAGGATCGCTGCAAAAAGCACGACCCCCATCATAAGATTTCCAATATTCATTGCCAACATATAGGTCATAGTTAGTTAGATTTTAGAGTTTTAATCCCATTAGGCTCATAAAGGCTAAGCCCATAAGTCCTGTAATAATAAAAGCCATTCCAAGTCCTCGAAGTGCAGGTGGAACCGCTGAATACTTTATTTTCTCTCGAATTGCGGCTAAGGCTATAATGGCAAGGAAAAAACCAAAACCAGAACCGATACCAAACACTGTACTCTCCGCAAGATTGTATTCTTTAGTAATCATAAACAACGTACCCCCAAGAATAGAGCAGTTAACGGTGATTAGGGGTAAGAAGATACCTAGCGCCATATAGAGCGAAGGAGAGAACTTCTCAACGACCATCTCAACAATTTGCACCATGGAAGCAATAACCGCGATATATACGATCAAATCGAGGAACAGCAGCCCATTAGGTACAAGAATGTATTCCCGAATAAGCCAATTAATTGGTGCTGTAATTCCCAATACAAATACTACTGCAGCTCCAAGTCCAAGCGCAGTCTTCACAGTTTTGGACACCGCAAGAAATGAACACATACCAAGAAAGTATATGAGTACCATGTTTTCGACAAAGGCCGCTTTTATAAAAATGTTAATCAAATCCATAGGTCCGGTTTAAGAAATATCAATTAGGTCTTTATTAAAGCTTCTCTGGACCCAAATAAAGATTCCAATAAGAAAGATTGAAGCAATCGGTAAAATCATAATTCCATTATCCGTGTAGCCAAAATCATAGACTGCACTTGGAATAACTTCGTAACCGAGCAATTTTCCTGCGCCAAAAAGTTCTCTGAAGAACCCTACAGCAATCAGAATAACACCATAACCTAAGCCATTACCGATACCATCAAGCAAGGCAGGAAATGGACGATTTGCCATGGCGAAGGCCTCAAGACGTCCCATTACAATACAGTTGGTAATGATAAGGCCAACATATACTGCTAGTTCTTTGTAAACTGGGAAGGCAAAGGCTTGAAGTGCTTCACGTACAGCAATCACCAATGCGGCAATCACTACAAGCTGTACAATCATTCGAACACGCGTTGGAATAAAGTTCCGAATAGAAGAAATCGTAACATTCGCCGCAGCCGTTACTAAAATTACCGCTACGGACATTACAATAGAATTTGCCAAATTCGATGTCACCGCAAGCGCAGAACAGACGCCAAGTACCTGAACAGTAATTGGGTTATTATCATTTAATGGATCGGATACTAGTTTTCGATCCTGCTTGCTTAGCAAAGGCTTTCTTGATGCTACTTCTGCCATAATTAAAGGATTACAGGGTTGAATTTAGAGGAGTACATCTCCACGGTTGCACGAACCATGATATCGACGCCCTCAGTAGTTAATGTGGCACCTGACATACCGTCAACACCATTTTCACCGGATGTATATTTTCCTGCTTTATACACTTTGAAGGCATAATTACCCTCTTCGTCAAAAATTTTCTTATTGATAAACTGGCTAGTAAACCAAGGCTTAACTAGCTCGGCACCAAGTCCAGGAGTTTCTCCTTTGTGATCAAAAGCAACTCCTTTTATCGTGTTCCAATCAGAACTAATACAGAGATAACCGTTGATTTCGTCCCATAGCCCCATTCCAATCATTTGAACAATGTAATAGGTGGAATCCTTTTCATCCGTGTAGGAGTAGATTGGAATTTGCCGAGCTTCTCCCTTATTTTTCACCTCATTTCTGAAGTCATACGTGCCCTCTGGAACAACATCAGCTACAGTATCTCCATTCACATCAATGAGAATACCTGAGATTGAATTTTCATAAGTGCTGTTAATCCATCCTTCATCTTTAGTAGCTATCGCATTAGGATCATTGAAACAAGACATAAGAATCTTCTTACGAGTGTCTAACTTGATATTAGCATCAGACAAAGGCTTGAGTGATTGACTCAGCACACCGAGTACGAGGGCAACCACCAAGGCTAGAACTGCTAGAAAGCCTATGGTGTATACGTTGGAATCTTTATTGAACTTGGACACGAGCTTCTCTTCTTTTGATGTTTGATTGTAATACGAAGTAATCGATGAGTGGCGCGAAAACATTCATAAATAGAATGGCCAACATCCATCCTTCAGGATAGGCTGGATTAAGCACACGGACTACCATTCCCACAGCTCCGATACCGAATCCATAAAATAACTTACCGAGGTCCGTACCACTTGCTGTTACCGGATCAGTTGCCATAAAGGCCATGGCAAACAAGAAACTACCCATAAACAACTGATAGTACCAAGGCACTTTAATGAAGTGATCTTGATTTGGATAAAGCGTTTCACCTAGAATATTCATAAGAATAGCCACAGCAACTGCCCCTAAAACCATGGATAGCATGATTCTCCAGCTACCGATACCCGATACTGCGAGGATGAGCGCGCCTGCAATAACTGCAAGCTTATTCATTTCGCCAATTGAACCAGGCATTACACCCAATAATAAGTTCGTCGTTGAGTATTGTTGAAAGACCTCAGCTTTGTTCGTAATAGGGTCAATAATCGTATAACTCGCTTCCTGCACGGCCGACCACCCTCCATTGGCCGCTAAACCTAATGGAGTTGCACCTGACCATCCATCGATTAATACGGATGAATTCGCGATAAACTGTCCCGCCTCATCAAACATCGAATCAAAGGCTAGTCCGCCATTGGGAAGATTGGCTAGATAATCAACGGTATGCGCTTTAATACCGAATAGGCTGTGCAAGACATTGTAATCATATGAAATCCAACAAATCTCACCTGAAATTTCTGAGGGATAAGCAAAGAATACAAAGACCCTCGCAGTCAACGCAATATTCAAAATATTCATTCCCGTACCACCGAAGGCTTCCTTTGCGACGATAACCGCAAAAGCTGTGGCGATGGCTACCATCCATAGCGGAACATCAGGAGGCATAATCATTGGAATCAAAAAGGCACTCACCAGAAAGCCTTCTTCAATAGAATGGCCTTTTTTCGCTGCGAAAAAGAATTCAATACCTAAACCTACAACATGAACCACGATGATCAGAGGTAACATTTGCAATAAGCCATAAGCAAACTTCCATCCAATTCCTTGGAAGGCACCACCATACATTCCAAAGGCCGTGTAGTGTTGATGACCGATATTGACCACTCCTGCAATAAACGCAAGTTGCATAGCCAATACCACATGAATCATAGTCCGTTTTAGGTCCATACCATCGCGGATATGCACTCCATTCTTCGTTACTGAGGCAGGAGCATATAAAAAGGTATCGAAACCATCCCAAAGTGTATGAAGAAAGGGACTTGACTTTTTGTCTGGTTCAATACGATCAAGAAAATTTCTAATCAATTTCATAATCTCTAATTATCGTTGGGACATGATAAAATTCAATCCCTGACGTAGGGTTTCTTGTACGGGTTGCTTGGAAGTGCAAACGAATTCACACAAGGCTAAATCCTCTTCTAGGACTTCGTAGATTCCAAGACCTTCAATACTCTCAAAGTCCTCTGCAAGTATGGACTTCAATAAGTGCTGAGGATATAAATCCATTGGAGTCACTGACTCATACTGACCTGACACCACAAATGCTCTTCGCTCACCATGTGTGTTGGTGTTCGCCTTAAAGGTCATAAAGGAAAATAACGACCAAGGAATCGTTGGATTAATCGATGGCCTTGGGTAGGAAGGCAGAAGCCATCCAAACATCTCGTGCTTATCGCCTTCTTCGAGTACAGTGACATGGGCATCAGCACTGCGGAGGAATCCCTCACCCTCGATTTGCAAGCCTGATAAAACATTACCGCTTACCATACGATAGCTTGTCTCTGCCTTTTCTTCGGCATCGCGATCGTCATTTGCCATAAAGGAATCAAACCGCTGCTTTACAATATCGCCAATTGCAGATCCCGAGGGAACCTCGATGTATGCTTTATCTGATAGACAATCTCCAGTTAGCGCCACAATTCGCTTGGCGTACAACTTACCCGTTTCAAACAAACGGCCAATCATGATTACATCGTCTGGACGGAGAGTCCATACTTTATCATTTGGTCCAATAGGGCGAACATGATGTAATTGAACACCAGGATTTCCTGCAGGATGGATTCCCTTAAACCAGTGTTTTGTAACACTATCAGCCTCAGTGAATGCAGCATGAGGTTGTTCACTTGCATTAAGTCCAAGATGAACTTGCTCAGGGGCAAGAACATTTAATGCATCTAAACCTTTTTGGAAGTGGGCTCTTCCTTCTTTTCCTTGCCACGCAAGAATCTGATTATAATCCGGTGCCAAAGGTGCTGTATCAAAGGTTGAAATATAAATAGCCTCTGGTTGAGTACTTCGATCAGGCACAATACCAAATGGTCGTTCGATAAAGTTAACCCACAAACCACTTTCAATAAGCTTTTCAACCACACCCTCGCGATCCATTGATTTTGGGTCACCGCCACCAAAGTCAACATAAGAGTTTCGCTTAGATACCTCGATAATTACATCGGTGATTGCTCTCTTTGCTCCTCGGCGAATCTCTTTGACCTTTCCCGCTACAGGAGAAGTAAAGAAAAAACTATCTCGCTTGCGGTCATGAAAAAGTTTCTGACCGATCTTCACCGAATCACCTTCTGCCACCAACATTTTTGGAATGGGCTGCATGCCTACGTAATCTGTCGGGCGAACACTCACCAAGTTTATTTCTGGATGTTGCAAAGTGACATCAGCACGCCCATCAAGTTTAATCTCGTGGCCTCGGCCTAAGACATGGACTTTAGCACCACCTGCAATTGGATCATCATTAATTCCAAAAATTTCCTTTTTCGAAGGGATAAATGATGGAGGAAGATCCTGCTCATCCTTGGCGAGCGTCGAACGGCTTATTCGAATGGACTGATCACCCATTATAAGTGCCAGAAAGATCAGGAGAACAATGACAAAGGCTAGAGAAGAAAAAACGATAACGTTGGACACGCTATCATCGGCAGCAAACATAGGTGTTGCAACAAGGTTGAACAACACAAGCGTTAAGATATTTCTAAGGGTTCGCTTCATAGGGTTCGGTCTATTAAGAAACATCGCAAAACTAAGACTTGGTAAGCAATTCTTTTAAGACTTGAATATCATTTTTTGTCGTTTTTTAAAAAATGTGTGGAAAAATCCATCAAGCACCTCAGCTTGCGATTGCTTCATTATATTGGAGGTCTATTATGTGGGACTACAGAAAAGAAATACGAAAACCACTCAACGCAGGATCATTACTGCTCTCCGAGCCCTTTTTACAGGATAGTGAATTCGCACGAAGTGTAAGCCTACTATGCTTTCATGACAAACAAGAAGGCTCCATGGGTTTTATTCTTAATCGCCCACTAAAGGTCGAGCTTCATGAAGTCTTAGATATTGAGACGCCCCATAGCTTTCCATTATACAGCGGTGGCCCCGTAGCTCAGGATACTCTCTTATTTATTCATAAAGACCTGCCCGCAATTGAAGGAACCATGCCCATTGCCAATGGATGGCAATATGGAGGATCGCACGAACAGTTATTAGCAGCATTGCAAGAAGAAAGTACCGATCCAAAATGCGTTAGACTCTTTTTGGGATATTCGGGTTGGGATGCAGGTCAGTTAAGGAAGGAAATCATTGAAAACTCATGGATTGTCAATCACTTGAATTCAATCAACCCCCTTGTTTATTCAACCTCTGAGATGTGGAAGTCGGTTATGCTCTCCATGGGGGACCCCTATGAATCAATGGCTAACATGCCTATAGACCCCTCGTTGAACTAAAGAGAATGAAACGATTCACTGCCATACTATTATATATTCTGGTCAGTCTTAATACTGCTTCTTATGGCCAAAACATTGACCTTCATCAATACTTTAATGATGTTGAACATCTTGAAGTTTCCCTGATTACAGCAGCGCCATCTGATCTTGTCTATGGAACATGGGGACACTCTGCCCTTCGGCTGCGTTCATTAAATGGTACAAGTCGTCAAGACCTTGTGATTAACTATGGAATGTTTGATTATCGAACGGAGCACTTTGTCTCGAAGTTTATACGCGGAATACTCCCCTATTCATTAGGCATCGAACCCTATGATGCCTTTATGGTGAACTATCTAGAGCGTGATCAGCGCTTAACCGAGCAAGTGCTCAACGTAAGTATTTCAAAAAAGAGCACCTTACTAGATCTCATCAATGCTAATCTCCTTCCCGAAAACCGCACCTATCGCTATGATCATTTCAAAGACAACTGCGCTACTAGAATCAGGGATTTAATCGAAGCATGTTATGCAGATAGCCTAATCTATTCTTGGGGAGCATCTAGTGAAAAGAAATTCTCTGATGAATCCTTTGTTGACCTGATTGAGCCTTTTGTCGAAAGAAAACCTTGGCTGCAATTTGGAACGGACATTATTTTGGGCTATTCCGCATCCCAGCATGCCACCTTCAGGGATCGAATGTTTTTACCTGACAATATGATGAAGGCTTATGAAAACACCTACATCTCGAGTGATCAAAAAACAAAGCTGGTCAAAGAAACAAGGATACTCAATCCCGGCACGCCATTAGAAGAACCTGCTGGAATTTCGGGTCCAACTGCGGCAACCTCCATCTTACTACTGGTTATGCTTAGCTTGTTTGTTGTAGAATACCGTAACGGCAAATGGTTTTGGGCAGTAGATATTCTCTGGCTTCTGCTTACAGGACTTGTTGGATGCCTCTTTCTCTTTATGTGGATGGGAACGACTCATTGGTCGACCTATGCAAACCTGAACATGCTTTGGGCTAACCCCATAGCTATCATTGGCATCTTCCTATTAAGAACATCCTTTACCCGTTATGTTGGAAGTGTGCTTCTCTGGTCTCCCATCTTGGTGATTACCGTGGGATTCATTGGATGGCAGCACATGGCGCCTATGGTTTACCTGATCTCAATCATCAATGGTTTACGAGGCTATCGAATTCTGCGATTCGCAAACTAACTTCTCCCCCTGCTCTTCTAAAATATTCAGCATCATTTCCTCCATCCCTTGACGAAATGCAAGCGCTGAAACATAGCGCTGTGGTTCGATGACCTCACTCCAGTGACTATCCACTATACCAGGGCGCAGTTCAAGATACTTACCTACGGGATTTAGGCGATGAGCACCCACTACGGTATTCACAACTACAGGAAAATTATGCTCATAGGCCAAGGCTAAACTCCCCATTTTAAAAGGAGCTAATGGCGACGCCGTGCGATTACGCCCACCCTCAGGATAGATCAAGACCGACTGACCTCCTTGAATAGCCTCGACAAGAGCTTGTTTTGCAGCTTGCCGGCTTTCTGCAGAATGGCGGTCAACCAAAATCGCACAGCGCGCTGCAATCGAAGACAACACAGGAATTTTTGAAACACTTGATTTGGCAAGAAATTTAAAGGGAATGGCGCTTGGGATGCCAATAGCTTGGATAGGAATGTCCATCGCTGTTTTATGATTGGCTAAAATCATGTAGGCCTTATCCTCGTAATGGGTGGCACCAAGGCGACGCACAAAGATTCCCGAACCGTAGAGTACAAATCTACCCAAGACCTGATACCAATAGCGCTGAAAATACTTATCGTACGACGCAGAACAGAAAAGATGGAAAGGCAATACTAAAACTAACGCAAGACCGCAGATGAAGCCAAACCAGATAAACCCCCAGTATCCCCATATGCGGCGCAAGAGCATCATATCATAGTAATGGCTCGCTTGTAGAGACCGTGAGTATTTTCCAATCCATAATACAAGCAATCAGCTACGAATGCCTGACCGATGGAAACCTCTTTGATATCAGGAAAGGCCTTAATCAGTGGGCCAAGATTTTCAAGATTCAAATCGTGGCCAGCATGCATAGAAAGATTGAGTGAACGTAGCTTATCCACCGCTTCACTAAGCTTGGCGAGCGCTCCTTCCCCTTCATGGGCAAAATCTTCGGCATAAGGCCCTGTATAGATTTCGACAGCGTCCACTCCTACATCTTGAAGCCCATCATACTTCGAGGCATCGGCATCCATAAATAGACTTACCCGAATACCGTATGCATGGAGTTTCAGTGCTACTTCCTTAAGGTGATCTCGATGAGATGCTATGTCCCATCCATGGTTGCTCGTCAACTGGTCAGGTGCATCGGGAACGAGTGTACATTGCTCTGGTTGTATATCACAGACAAATTGAATAAAATCATCGGTTGGATAGCCCTCAATGTTTAGTTCACCATGGTAATTCTTCATGATTTGCTTGAGCATTTCAATATCAGACCATCGAATATGGCGAGCATCTGGTCTAGGATGAACCGTAATACCATCAACATTAAAATCCATGAGATGCTTAGCAAAGGCCTCTACATTGGGAAGGTTACCACCCCTTGCATTGCGCATAAGCGCTACTTTATTGATATTAATCGATAAGCGCGTCATAGCATTTCTTTAAACATGGAATCAATAAAATAATTGACATCGAAAGGCTTTAAATCCTCTTCTCCTTCCCCTAATCCCATATAGCGAATAGGAATACTGAACTGATCGGTAATACCCAATGCCACACCACCTTTTGCTGTACCATCCATCTTCGTTAGCGCTAGGCAAGAAACATCGGTAGCCTTGGTAAACTGCTTAGCCTGTTCGAATGCATTTTGTCCTGTAGACGCATCAAGAACGAGCATTACGTCGTGAGGAGCTCCAGGAATTCCACGATCCATCACCTTGCGAATCTTGGTCAATTCATTCATTAAGCCAACCTGATTATGAAGTCTTCCCGCCGTATCAATGATGATCACATCAGCATTACGGGCTTTCCCTGCATTAATTGCATCAAAGGCTACACTTGCCGGATCAGCATTTTGACCTTTCTCGACAAAATCGGCCCCTGAACGGTCAGCCCAAATTCGCAGTTGAGCTACCGCAGCTGCCCGAAAAGTGTCCGCTGCTCCTAACACTACCGACAATCCTTGTTTTTGCAAACGGTAAGCGAGCTTTCCAATAGTCGTTGTTTTTCCTACACCATTTACGCCTACGACCATTAAGACATAGGGCGAGGGTCTGTCCGAGGGTAAAAAACGATTTGGATCGTAAGATTCTTGATGGTCAAAAATGGAGCTCACCGAAGCCTTTACGATGGCCATCAACTCATCTTCCGTATCGGCTCGACTCACTTCGGCCTTATGCTCAATCGCTTCGACAATTTTAACGGTAGTATCCAATCCCACGTCACTTGTCAGCAATACTTCTTCGACGTTGTCTAAGAAGTCATCATCGACCTTTTTACGGCCAGCAATAACCCTCTTTAGTTTACTAAAAAATCCAGTTTTTTTCTGTCGTTCCACACTGCTTCTTTGAACAAAAAAAGGGCTTTTATGAAAAGCCCTTTATGTTAATTGGTAATTTTTCTAATTAGTCTTTCGCCAAGAAATCCTTCACCTTGTCCTTGTGAACAATTTTTTCAGCGAAGCTGTAGCTACTACTTTTTTTCGTCTTAACCGCCTTGATTACACGAACATAGTCCTTAGAACCCTCTTGTGCTTTACGGTTTGTTTTGGCGTTTTTCGAAACTTTACCCATGATATTATCTTTCTAGTTAATAGATTATTTGATCTCCTTGTGAACCGTGTACTTCTTAAGAATAGGATTATACTTCTTAAGCTCTAATCGATCAGGAGTATTTCTGCGATTTTTCTGTGTCACGTAGCGTGAAGTACCAGGCATACCTGATGCTTTGTGCTCCGTGCATTCGAGAATGACTTGGCCTCTGGCCTCTTTACTTTTCTTCGCCATGATTAATCGTTTTCTTCAACTATCGTAATCAATCCCTTTTTCTCTAGGTCCGTGAGGTACTTGTAGATACCAATCTTATCGATCGTGCGTATCGTGCTGGCAGCAACACGCAGTGTTACCCAACGATCAAGTTCTGGGATGTAGAATTTCTTTGTTTGCAAGTTTGGAAGGAACCGTCGCTTCGTCTTTCTATTCGAGTGCGAAACGTGATTTCCCACTAAAGGACCCTTGCCAGTAAGTTCACAAAATCGTGCCATAGTTTTATCCTCTAAAGTTTTGGTTATTACTAACCGATTTACCGATTCAAAGTCAAAACACTTTTCTTTCGGGATGCAAATATCGAAAAAATAAATGGTATTTGGAACTTAATGGACAATATTATTCCATCATTGTTTCAATGGACTTTAGATGAGATGGAAGAACAAGTAAATCGTGCTTGGATTCATCGGAAATCATTGTCACACTTCCTTTTCTGTACATCGTGCCATCATATCGATCAACTACTTCCCAATACATTGGAAAACCCTTGACATCATTGACTTCCATTGAACGCATAAAAACATTGTCGACAAACATATCGATGTATGGTGCAAAATCGACACCTATGGAAGAAGCGATGCAAAATTTCCCTTCAAGGTTTTCATTCACTACAGCCCAAACATCGCAAGCTATGCCTTGGATGTTATCCGTTGACGATGTTTTTGTCATTCGAAAACCGCGATCCACCAACGAAGAGGTAGCGCTTCGTTGACCTGCTTTTGACGTAAAGTACACCTCAGTTCCGTTTGCTGTACTGTAAAGATTTAGATCCCCATTGCGCGTATTGGGTACAAAAATTAAGCTTTCTCCACTTTCGTCAGCATTGTGCAACTCCATGACTAAATTTTCAGATCCTACATGCATTGACCAATGACTTGACTCTAATTGTCCAGTATTGGGGCTTACACCTTCTAAATCAAATTCAATTTGTCCTGTGAACTGCGCTAGGATCGATCCAGCTATGAATAAAAAACAACTTGTAAATACTGTTCTCATGTTATTGAATGTTTCCTAAAATAAAGAGATTGGGAACCTGTAGATTGTTGACCGTATTCCCATTTGTTCTTACCGCAAGACCACTTTGCCCGCCATTAGCAATACCAATAGGGAAAGTAGGATTGAAGTTGAAGATATCCGTACAGCCGATAAAAATCACACATAATTCCGCAGCGAGCGTAGCGGAGACGTTGGCACTTGACGCCTGACCAGCCTGACCAAAGGCACCACCGTCCCCTGCATTGATCTGACCACCAATAGCTGCCGTAAAATTGATTGATCCCACCCCAGCATTAATCGAGCTCGGAATACCTAAGAGGTTGAGTAAATCAAGATTAACTGTAAAGTTGGCGCCATCCCCAGGAATGGAGAAAACAGAAGCCGTTGCATCCTGACCAGGATCGAGTTGACCAATAACGGTAACACCTGACGGAATCTGTCCACCAATACCGGACTCCGATCCACCTCCTCCACCAAAGCCAAAGCCAAGGAAGAGATCAGGGAAACTAATAATAGGAATCTGGCTTAAGGGAATGGTTAGCCCCACTCCCACTCCGGCTCCACCGCCACCGCCAGCGTAAATTTCACCACCAAGGTCAAAGGTTGCTCTTGTGGTTAGATTGATTGCGTCTCCGCCATCTTCGCCATCTTCACCGAATTGCAATTGGATAATATTACCAACTCCCCCACCATTACCACCTCGACCAAGAATTGACCCTTCATGAATAAATCCAACATGAGACTGAAGATCGAGGTTGCCTGTATTAAAAGCTGGTTGTCCAGCATCGGTTGATCCAATTTCTACTCCATCGGCGATATCGACAATAATACAAGCAGGGTCTCCAGGAAGACCGCGATTAACGTTATCGGAAAGCAAAAAATTATCAGTACTCGCATTTAGCGGAACAAATTCACACGGTTCTACAATAACCGTAAAGGCAATAAATTGAGTAAACTGGCCGCAAACAGCCTGGACAATGACCGGAAATGTTCCAGGCTGAGCAAAGATGTCCGCTGTCACCGTAATGGTTGACGTCCCAAAGCTGTCGATTACAAAGCTATCAGCCGAATACGTAACACCAGCAGGGAGTGAGGTAAGAATAACTAAGTTGATATCATCCGAACCATTCGTTTGTTCTACCGTAAGGGTAAATGAGGCGCTGTCGGTAACAGCCCGATCAATAACTGCTTGAGTTTGGTCGATCGTCATAATGAATTCACAGTCATCGCAAGTACGTTGATAAGGCTTTATCCAACATTCTCCGTTCCAATACTCAACCAAGCTATCCTCCGTGTTATACAATACCAACCCCTCTGCCGGGTTGTTTATACCATTCATTTGTGCATCATCGAGACGAGGGAGCAGTAATCCTCTATCAATAGACTCCAAATGAAGAATTGCTGAAGAGTCCGGCTCTTGAATATTGATACCTACTTGAGCCAGTGTAGTCGAGGCGATTGCTAAGAAAAGACTCAGCAAGACCCCATGGTTTTTGCACTGTTTAATCATTACGCGTATTTGACTTAAACAATAATACGAACATTGCGTAAATTAGAAGAGGATAAATCCAATATGACCACTACGCTTTTTTATATCCGGCACTTTTCATTGATTATTGGATGCCTCACTTTCCTGAACACTGCAGTAGTTTTTGCGCAGCCAATGTTCTCTGTAAGCCAGGGCTATGTTAGTATAAGTGATGAAGCTCTGCTCAATGTAGATGGCGACATGTACCTCAACGTCAACACAGTAATTTTTAACGAAGACACGATACGCAATCAAGGGGATTGGATAAATGAAAGCAATGGACTTGGCTTTGATCCCAACTTAGCAGGATATGTCTATCTCGATGGAGAAGATCAGTCGATTACAGGTAGCTCAATTACAAGATTTCACAATCTTTTCTTAGAGAATAATGGTACAAAGTATGCCACGATCAACGTAGAAGTCGATAGTCTATTAGATCTCGGAAATCGTCAGTTTGACTTGGACACCAATACCGTCTTTGTGTTCAACACAGAATCCAATGTCGTAAATCGTAATCAAGGCTTCATTCGCGCATTGGGCAATGGAGGCATTGAACGCACATTAAACTCTACGAATAGCTATGTGTTTCCAGTAGGCTTCGAATTAGGAGGAGATACCATCTACCGTCCAGTAGACATCGTCCCTAACGCTGCAGGCAGTTACATCTATCGTGTGCGACTTGTTGAAAATGATCCTAATTTGGACAACTTAAATCGAGAAGAAAGAGATCTCCTCATTTGCTCCATCAACGACCGCTTTTACCATAAAATCTGGGAAGAATTAGGTACAGACTCGGTAGCCATCGACTTTACTTTTAATCCATTAGAAGATGGAGAGTTTAACGATGTTGTCCACTGGAGGAATTTACCACAATGGGAAATTGCACCCTCCTTCTCCTCAACGGATATCAGTACGAATGAGCGTGTGATCCGCATGAGTCCTTGGAAAAACTATCTCTCCGAAAACTTTGCACTATCGGAAACCACGGGGCCGTTTGCCCAAGCGGGTAATGACACGACCATTTACTTGTTAGACACCGCCTATTTATTGGCCAGTGGCGGAATCGATTACACATGGACGCCTGCTGATTATCTGAGCTGTGATAATTGTCCCGACCCATTCTTCTTCCACGATTCAACCACGAGCTATGTTGTTTTAGTAGAAAATGATCGAAGTTGTAAGGACATTGATTCCATTACAATCTTTGTAGATGACCGCTTTGACGAAGACCCTTTTATTCCCAATGGTCTAACGATGAACGGTGATGGCTTAAATGACTTTTGGTATATCCGATGGCTTTACCAATTCCCTGACAACTCGGTGAGTATTGTTAATCGCTGGGGTGACGTTGTTTACAAGGCAGCGCCCTACAACAATGATTGGAGAGGAACTTGGAAAGGACAACAACTTCCTGCGGGAACCTATTACTACATCCTTAACCTTAATGAGTCTGGTCAGACCCAGCAAACCTATACCGGGCATATAACGCTGGTCGAATAACTGCAATAATCTATGAAGGCTCGCACGACGTATACATTCTTAATCCTCGGGATATTCTTAATGCTCAACGGAGAGAAAGCCAACGCACAGCAATTGCCTGATTTTTCCTTCTCTAAAGAGAGTATGTTTCTATATAATCCATCGGTTGCGGGCCATGCTCAGGGGATGTATATCTTCTCTACCTTTCGGTCACAATGGGGAAAAATTGAGGGCTCTCCCTTTACCGCGAATATTGGATTTCATACGCCACTTCGAAACAAACGCATCAATCTTGGAGCTTCGGTATTTAATGACTTTACTGGCCCAACCAGTTACAGCGGGATTTCAGGAAGCTTTTCCTACAGAATCATACTCGACAAAGGACTTTCTCGTCAAAGGGCAAGAAAAGCCATTTCCTTCGGTCTTAGTCTTGGAGCCAATAGTTACCGTCTCAATGCAGGTTTGTTACAATTAGATCAACCCGATGATCCAGGAATTTTAGCCAATACAGAGTCAAAAATGTATCCTGACGCCTCCTTTGGTGTACTCTACGAGGGCGGTAAATATTACATCGCAGCAGCCATACCCCAGTTACTGCAATTGTCCGTCCCTTTTGAAGGGCGCAATGGCCGTACCACGAACTTCACCAAAATGCAACATTATCACTTCGGAATCGGCGGTAAGATTTCTCTACAAGACAATTACAGCGCAAGGGACATCTCACTCGACCCAGATATAAACCTGCACTATGTGGTTGGGGCACCCCCTCAAATTACAGGTAGCCTTCGCTACAGTGTAGAATCCTTACTTAGTGTTGGCCTTGGCTATCGATCGACCTCTCACTTAATGTTCTTAGGAGGATTTACGGTATTAGACCGTTTTTCTATTGGCTATGCCTATGATATGAATTTGTCGAACAACCGAGCTGCCCTCGGTCAAATTCATGAAGTCCATATTTCCTATGACTTTAGAGACAACCTCTTTGGATATTAAGTCAAAGGATGTCTGCAGGTGCTTACTACTCTAAGCATCCATGCGTTAACGACCATTTACAAAAAGTAGACCATTCCTTAGGAGAGGGCGTAAAACAACAAGGGCCACAGTTTCCTGTAGCCCTTGCTTGAATATTAGAAAAGGTTGATAAGACCCTACTCTTCCGATGCTTCCGTAGATTCATCAGTGGCAGGAGCTTCTTCCGATGGAGCTGCATCATCCTTAGCAACTTCCTCTTTTGCCTTTTTCGTCGTCTTCTTAGCAGCTGCTTTCTTTGCAGGCGCCTTTTTAGCCTTAGGCTTTTCCTCCGTGGTTTGCTCTTCATCCTTGAGCTTCGCCTGAAGATCAGCAAGTGCCGAGATATCACCAAGTGTTGTAGCCTCTATATTGCTTTGAAGCTTCTTAACCTGCTTATTGGTATCGCTAGCTGATTTGCGCTTCTCCTTAATCACTTCATCTGACCATACCTTCGTATGCGACAAGATGATACGCTTATCGCGCTGATTAAACTCGATTACTTTTACTTCGATTTTATCATCAACTGCAGCTAACTCGTTGTTTTCCTTTTTCATATGACGTGAAGGCATGTACCCTTCAAGTCCATGCTGAAGCATAACGACACCGCCTTTTGAATCGGCGCTAATTACCAATCCTTCGTGAACCGATCCGACTGGGAAAACTGTTTCAAAGGTACCCCATGGATCCTCTTCAAGTTGTTTATGTCCGAGAGATAGCTTGCGATTTTCATCATCTATTTCCAAGACCATAACCTCAAGAGTTTCTCCTGATTTGACGTACTCAGATGGGTGGTTAAATCGCTTCGTCCAAGAAAGGTCAGATACGTGAACCATTCCACCAATACCCTCTTCAAGTTCAACAAACACACCATAAGGAGTGATGTTGCGAATTTGACCAGTATGCTTTGAGTCTACTGCATAACGCTCAGCAACAATCTCCCATGGATCAGGAACTAGACGCTTGATGGATAAACTCATCTTACGCTCCTCAGCACCTATAGTCATAATTACGGCTTCGTGCTCTTCACCCATTTTGAAGAATTTGCGCGAATTGATTTGCTCTGAAGACCAACTTACCTCACTCACGTGGATGAGTCCTTCAACCCCTGGCTGAATCTCCAAGAAGGCTCCGTAATCTTCAACATTAACGATCTTTCCTTTAACCTTGTCGCCAACATTAACCGTATCCACAAAGGCAGTCCATGGGTGCTCTTGCAATTGCTTAAGCCCTAAAGAAATTCGCTTTTTATTATCGTCAAAGTCAAGCACTACAACATTAATGCTTTCATTGAGGGTTAATACTTCGTTAGGGTGGTTGATGCGTCCCCAAGAAATATCAGTGATATAAAGAAGACCATCAATACCACCAAGATCGATAAATGCACCGAAGTCTGTGATGTTCTTAATAATGCCTTCAAGAACCTGTCCTTTTTCTAGACCAGAAATAATCTCTAGGCGTTGCTCTTCTATATCACTTTCAATCAAGGCTTTATGAGAAACAACGGCATTTTTGATTGTTTCGTTGACCTTGACGACCTTGAGTTCCATTTGCTTACCAACATACTCATCATAATCAACGACAGGCTTGACGTCAATTTGAGATCCAGGTAAGAAGGTTTCAAGACCTCCGATATTTACAATAAGTCCACCTTTTGTTTTAGAAGCAACTGTTCCTTTAACGATGGTATCATTTGCATGCGCCTGCACAAGGGCATCCCAAGCTTTCAGCAACTTCGCCTTGCGACGAGAAAGTTCTAATTGACCTTTGGCATTTTCCAAAGTCGAGACATACACGTCTACTTCCATTCCTTGCTTGAGCTCCTCCATGTCACGAAACTCATTGATCGGAACCATTCCGTCAGACTTGAAACCAATGTTTAATACAACATCAGTACTTGTAACAGAAACTACAGTTCCCGTTACAATCACATTTTCTTCAAGAATCTTAAGATCCTTCGTGTACTGAGCTTCCATTTCCTGAATGGTATCAGCACTGTATTCTGTAACGTTACGCTTACCTTTTGACCAATCGAAATCATCGTGGCTTGTTCCTGAATCTTCTTTTTTAACTTTTAGTTCAGGCATTTCATCAACGTCTTCAGCTACTTCCTCAGCTACCTCTTCGGCTGCAGGTGCTTCCTCTGCTTCCTCCGCTGCAGGTGCTTCTTCTGCTGCTTCCTCCGCTGCAGGTGCTTCT
>JBMYZU010000004.1:0-78664 GCA_049610685.1 Chitinophagales bacterium | reverse complement strand
TCCGCTGCAGGTGCTTCTTCTGCTGCTTCCTCCGCTGCAGGTGCTTCTTCTGCTGTTTCCTCCGCTGCAGATGCTTCTTCAGCTACTTCCTCCGCTGCAGGTGCTTCCTCTGCAGACTCCTCCTGGTTGGAAGGCTCATCACCTTCAGGAAAAAATTGATCACTGTTTAGATCAAAGGCATAATCATCGTACATCATAATCTTCAAAATTTGGATTGTGCGGCTCTTAAACTTGAAGGTTGAAATGCTCCAAGCCTACAAGAGTTTTACACCCAATCCAGGGTTAACAAAAATTTAAGATGCGAAGGTAAGACATTTAATCTAGTTCTCGACTGAAATTTTAGCTTTTTTATGAAACCGTAGAGTCGTGCGAATTCCATGAAAACCTGAGGCTAAATGATGCTTTGCATAACTGTATCCAAAAGCCCAACGATTAAGTTCCATACCAAAGCCTAAAGAGAAGCCGGCAAAGCCATTTCGATTGGGAATAGTCATCTCCATTCTTCGTTGATGGTTATAACCTAAAGCAAACCAGAACTTGTCTTGAAATAAGTTGAAATCCAATCCAAAGTTGAGATGCCGAAAAAAGTTATCCGTAAACTTTCCAAAGCCTCGGACCGATTGATCTTCCGGCAGACCAAAAAGATTAGATGAATTTGACGACAAGCTATCCTCAAAACGCAAATTCCACCGATACAAGTCATGCAGCGTACAGTGAATTCTCAGAGGAAGATATTTCAGTTTTCGACTAAAGCCAAACTGCAAATCAGTCGGAGTAGCTCTTCGCTTGCCAGCATATGGAATAACCTCCCCTCCAAGATTGCGCAATGCAAAACCCATAGTGGTCAAGCCAGAACTATCTTCCCAAAATGCAGTAAAATCGACCGCCAACCCGAAGCTATTCTGTGCCTCTAATTGCCCAATCAAACCGTGAACATTAACACCAAACCGATAATTCTCCCAAGTAAATGCTGTACCGGCATAGAGATCGACTTCATTGGCAGAAAACTTACCTTGATATGTATTTAAGGCATCACGTCGGTCAAGCAACCCATGGGTCAGATACCGCGTGCCAACTTGTAAGACGCCAAATCGCTTGTGAGGCATTATATATTGCACGGCAAATGCTGAAGATGACCCATAAAGCGAAGTGTAACCAATATTCACCTCTTTTTGTCCATTTTGAAGAACGGACGGAAAATCCATACCGGACATCGAGGTGGTCGTTTGCCCAAGCACCATTCCACCCAAACTACTTACATGTGGCTCAAAAGCCATCGAGGTAAAGCCAAAAGCATTTCGTCCTCCTATTTGCCCATAGGAAATACTAGCCATCCCGCCATAAAGGCATAGGACTACAAGAAATTGACGCACATTATATAAAGACTTAGGCATTAGTATTAAGTAAAGCGGCACGAATTACTTCATCCATGTGTTCTACATAGGTTACTTTGAGATCAAGAAGGTGCGCTTCATCAATCTCTTCAACATCATGCGCATTCGATGCACACAGAAGAACTTCAGACACTCCATATCGACGGGCAGCTAACAATTTTTCTCGAATACCACCAACAGGAAGAACATCACCGCGCAGTGTTATCTCTCCCGAAAAGGCGAGTTTATGGTTTACCGGTCGTTTCGTCAAAAGGGAAGCCATACAAACTAACAGCGCAATTCCAGCCGACGGACCGTCTTTGGGTGTAGCCCCTGCCGGCACGTGGATATGAATAGAGTATTCGTCTAACAAGCGCATAACCTCGTTATCCGTTCTGTAGAAAGATTGGAGGAAGGTGTAAGCCGCTTGAGCAGACTCTTTCATCACGTTTCCAAGATTGCCAGTCAGTTTAAGCTTTTGCTCTCCGCGGTGCAATGATGCCTCAATAAATAGCAGATCCCCTCCTACCGGTGTATAGGCCAAGCCCGTAGCAACACCAATTTTGCTTTGCGTTAGTGCCGTCTCATGAGCGAACTTAGGTGGTCCTAATCGTTCAACGAGGTAAGGCTTTCGAATCAAGCTTTTGGAAGGAAGTTCTTCCACAATGTCTTTTGCCTTGGAGCGCATGAGGGAACCAATTACTCGATTGAGCTGACGTACTCCAGATTCTCTTGTATACCCTTGAATAAGGTCCGGCAAAATCTTACGGTCTATTTTTATCTGTTTACCCGACAAACCATGGTTTTCCCGTTGCTGAGGGATCAAGTGTTGCGTGGCAATTTCAAGTTTTTCCTCGATGGAATAGCCTTGAACTTCAATGATCTCGAGACGATCTCGCAAGGCAAGTGGAATTGAACTAAGGTCATTTGCCGTAGCAATAAAAAACACATTGGAAAGGTCAAATTCATATTCCAAATAATTGTCGTAGAACTTGACATTCTGCTCCGGGTCCAACATTTCAAGTAAGGCAGACGACGGATCACCACGGAAATCCTTGCCAATTTTATCAATCTCATCTAAAACAAACACTGGATTATTGCATTCTGCACGTTTGAGTGATTGGAGAATTCTTCCAGGTTTTGCACCGATGTATGTTTTGCGGTGCCCCCGTATTTCTGCTTCATCATGCAAACCACCGAAGGCCATTCGCGTATAGGATCGACCAAGGGCTTCAGCAATAGATTGACCAAGCGATGTTTTACCAACACCTGGTGGGCCCACTAAGCATAGGATTGGTGCTTTGGCATCTTGTTTTAGCTTAAGCACCGCCAGATACTCGACGATACGTTCTTTTACATGCTTTAAGCCAAAATGATGCTTGTCGAGAATTTGACGCGTATGTTTTAAATCAAAAGAGTCCTTTGTCGATCGATTCCAAGGAAGTTTTAGTGCAAATTCTAAATAGGCCGTTTGACTTCCATATTCCGGAGACCCCGTATGCATTCGCTCGAGCTTTTGAAGCTCTCTATCAAAGTGAGCCTTGAGTTGTTGATCAGCTATCTCCAACCCCGCTAAATCTTCTTTAAAACGTTCTACATCATGATTTTGACCCGTTCCTAACTCCTCTTGAATCGTTTTTAGCTGTTGAGTTAAAAAAAAGTTGCGCTGTTGTTGTTCAATATCTTCCCTTGTCTTTTCATGAATCATTCGCTTTAGCTCAATGATTTGCAACTCATTACTCAAACGCTCTTGGATTGCTTCCAAGCGCTTTACGATAGAAGACTCCCTTAGGAGCTCTTGCTTTTCATTGCTTGGCATAGGAAGAGAAACCACCACAAAATTTAAAAGATGAAGTGGGTCATTAATATTTTTCAGGGTATACAACGCCTCGGCTTTGATATCGTTGCTGCTATGCATCAATTCGAGCGTGGAGTCTCTGACCTCTTCCATCAGGGCCATAAAGGATTTATCATCCATGGTATTTTCCTCCTCATAAGCCTCTATCTTCCCCTCATAGTACAGCGTATTGCTATGAATGCGATTAAGCTTGACTCGTTGATGACCACGAATTATAGCATTCATACCACCTTGAGGTAGTCGAACAATTTTATCGATTGAACATAGCGTGCCGACTTCGAAGAGTTGATTTACATCAGGTTCAGCATCCGTTTCCTCGCGCTGAGTAAGGGCCAAAATCCACTTATCTTTTCGGTAAGCTGCTTGACATGCCTCAATAGATTTTTGCCTTGTCATAGCAATTGGCAAAGAGACCTTTGGAAACATGACAGCGCGTTTCAAAGGAAGAATCGGAAGGCGATCGTATACACCTTCCGAAAGCACATGGTGCTTACTTGATTCAAGACTATTCTTCTTAGAAGATGATTTGTTTTGGGAGTTTGCCAAGCTTGTTATTCTTTATAAAGGTGAGAAATTCTTTCGACACTTTCTAAAGACCCAACGAGCTAAACACGTCATCTTGTACATTGTCTTGGCGGAGAATTAGTTTTCCGTCAAAGGCATCCACAATCCATTCGAAGGGAACATCCTCTTCTCTAGCCATAATTTTTAGGGCTAACTCATCCGTGACCGAACGCTGGAGAAGACGACGTAGAGGCCTTGCTCCATAGAGTGGATCCATTCCAGCTTCCGCCAAACATTGTAAAGCCTCGTCAGTAATAGATATCTGATAGCCTTTATCCTTAGCCCTGTGTGCTATTTCATCAAACATTTTCTGTGCAATCGATAGCAGAGGATTTTGAGCCAATTGTCGGAAGACAATGACCTCATCAATACGATTAACAAACTCCGGCCTTAACTGATTTTCAATGGCATGCAGTACTATGTCTTGTGCCTTTTTAAAACTCTCCTCCGTATCCAACTCCGTAGTAGCATAGTGATCACTAAGCGAATTAGCACCAATATTAGCCGTCATCACAAGTACCGTGTTTTTGAAGTTTACTTCCTCTCCCCTGCTATCGGTAAGGCGGCCTTCCTCCATAACTTGTAAAAGAATGTTGAGTACATCGGGATGAGCCTTGTCTATTTCATCCAGGAGCACAACAGAATAGGGTCTTTGTTTTACCGGCTTGGTAAGCAATCCGCCATCATCATGCCCCACATATCCTGGAGGCGATCCAATTAATCGGGACACACTGTGTGCCTCTTGATATTCGGACATATCTATGGTCAACAGGGCTTCCTCACTACTAAATAAGTTTGTGGCTAAAGCCTTGGCCGTCTCTGTTTTACCTACACCAGACCCTCCGACAAACAAGAAAGTTCCTATAGGTCGGTTAATATCATTTAAACCTGCACGGTTTCTGCGTATTGCATTGGATAGAGCCGACAACGCTTGATGCTGTCCTTTTACTCGATCCTCTAAAATCGACTCTAAATGCATCAAGGTCTCACGCTCCGTACGAATCATTTTTTTGAGCGGTATCCCTGTCCATTTTGCTATAATCTCTGTTACGGCCTCCGCATCAACGACTTCCTTTAACATTCGTTCCGCATCTGGAATGTCATGAAGCATGCGTTCTGCATCATCTATACGTTGTTGAATTGCAGCCATTTCACCGTATCGTATCTCAGCTACACGGGCAAACTCCCCTTGCCTTTCTGCTTTATCGGCCTCTAGCTTCGCTTCTTCGAGTTTTGCTCTTCCGACTTGGATGGCATCCAACCATTCTTTTTCACGTTGCCAAAGGGCCGATAATTCTTTAAGATCCGTTTGTTTTTCTTTAAGAGAAGCATTGATAGCCTTCAATGAAGCAGGACTGCCATCTTTTTCTTGGCCAGCCTTCTCAATTTCAAGTTGTTTTATGCGACGCGACAAGTGCTCAATTTCTTCAGGCATAGAATCCAATTCTAGGCGGAGTCTAGCTCCCGCCTCGTCGAGCAAGTCAATTGCTTTGTCCGGTAACTGACGGTGAGGCAGGTAACGAATAGAAAGATCTACTGCTGCTACAAGAGCATCATCTAAATATTGCACCTTATGATGGTTTTCATAACGGTCTTTTAACCCTCGAAGAATTGATACGGCATCTTCCTTACTCGGTTCATCCACTAAAATCATTTGAAACCTCCGCTCCATTGCCTTGTCTTGCACAATGTGTTTTTCATACTCCTGAGAGGTCGTTGCACCGATTAAGCGCAAGTCCCCGCGAGCAAGAGCAGGCTTTAGCAGATTAGCGGCATCCATGCTTCCTCCTTCTACCTTCCCCGCACCCATTAGCATGTGCATTTCATCAACAAAAAGTATGATTTCTCCAGCAGCCCGACGAATATCATTAAGAATCATTTTGATACGCTCTTCAAACTCACCTCGATATTTTGTGCCTGCCATAATGGTGGCAAGATCAAGACGATAGAGTATCTTTTTATCCAAGGTTCTTGGCACATCACCATGCGCTAAGCGCAAGGCAATTGCTTCTGCAATCGCCGTCTTTCCAACTCCAGCCTCACCAACTAATAGAGGATTGTTTTTCGTTCTTCGCGCTAACACATTAAGCACACTTCGAATCTCGTCTTCTCGGCCAATGACCGGATCAAGCTTCCCTTCGGAAGCAAGGACATTGAGATTATCAGCATATTTATCTAGGTTGGCATAGATTGGAACTGACACATCATTATTTGGGGATGATTTTTCCTTTGTATCCGATTCATTTAGTGCATTAACCGCATTGCGCACATCGTCTGCCACAAGACCAACTTCCTTAAGCATTTTCGTCACACCATCGTTGTTTTCCATCAGTGCTAAAAACAAATGATGTACTTCGATCAGCGAATCCGTAGTTCTTTCTGAAATCGATTTGGCTCTGAGAATCGTCTGACCTAAGGCAGGCGATGGCATTTGAAAAGCGCTTTCCTTTTCTGAGGAAGCTTCTTGGTTAAACAAATTTGGCAAACCCTCCTTGAGCGCTTGATCATTTACACGCTTAGTAGCAAGCGCATAGTTTAGCACCTCGTCATTGACATCCAATATTCCATGGAGCAAGTGACAGGTATTGATCTGTTTATGACGTTTTGAGGCAGCCACCTGCTGTGCACCAGCAATAGCGGCCATTGCTTTTTGTGAGAAGTTTAAATCACCCGGAAACATGAGCCTTTGTTAGCAAAAGCTATTCCAAGGCTATTGAGGTGCCAATATGTCGCTTTTCTATTGTTTCACAAAGGAAACACGGCCTTCCTTACCTGTCACAATAGATTGAGATTGCACTACGTACACACCATTTGTCCATTGAGACACATCAAGGGAAAGGGTATTGTCCAACCACTCTTTTTGTATCATTAATTGTCCCTGAGCATTGTATATGCGCACCACTGAACGCTCCTCATGAACTCGTGATAATGATAACAATTGATCAACAGGATTTGGCGCAAGCAGTATTCCGCCCTCATCTAGGGCAAAAATTGACGTCGAAGTACAACCTGCTGGACCTAAGATAGTTTTGTTTACGAAGGCCAAGTTATTCGCTGAGTTTTCATCCGTGACTCCATTCGGATTGCTGACACGAGCCTCATAGAGCAGCGGCCCAGGATTGAGTGAAACCAGCTCAAGATCAACAACCTCAGAACTTCCTGGTGCAAGATTTCCAGTCCAATTCAAGGTTTGTTGGGCCGAACCATTGAGACCATAAAGAATATCAGCGCTGGTTAGAGGATCAGTTCCTGCATTTACTAATACTAATTGTGCTATAGCTCCTGATGCACAGGAATCCTCAAAACCAAGAACTTCTCCAGCCATAGCATCGTTGGCATAAACATCTGCATTCGGATCGAAGCCGTCCAACAACGTTAACCCAGAATTATTCGGATCGAGATAAATATCTAATCGTCCTGAATTTTGACTTTGACAATCCCAAGAATAGGCCACTTTTCCATAGAGATCAGAAAAATCATTTCCACAGAGCGCAGCTCCTCCATGAAGCTGTCCTACAATGCGCTTATTCTGATCAAACAAGGGGCTTCCCGACGAACCACCTTCAGTCGTTCCAATATCCCAATCAAGCACCTCCCAGTGAGTATTTGTAGCGCTACTACCCCAGCCACCCCATTCAGAAGAAACCGAAGCATCGCCGTCATAGGACCACTTTTTAATATCACCGGAAGGATGGTGGATTCCCACAGCAGATGTTGGCGCAGTATTCACCGCAGACCAACCCGCATAGTATGGATTATATTCCAAGGGGACCTCCTGGCTCAACTCGAGCAAGGCGAAATCGGAACTTGAACAGCTTGCGAGTAGGGTTGAACCGGAAATACCGTCGTAGGAAGAATTTTGAGTTGGGTTACATGTCGGGCTTTCCCAATTAAACCAAAAAACCCAGTTTGAGACATTCCCTGTTAGACAGTGATTAGCCGTTAAAAAATAGGGTGTTGCATCGTTACCTGTATTATTAATCAAGGCACCTGTGCAGTGGTCATTTCCATTCACTACAATTCGTGCTACAGAACGTCGCTGGTCTTCCCAGCCTGCAGCCTCTGGACAGTTAACATTTACATTGCATGAGCCTGACTGACCGAGCCCTTTTTCCAAGGATTGATTGAATAGATCTTTATAAGCATGCGTTACCGTTTCTAGTTGCATGGCTGTTACGTCTGTTCGACTACCTAATGGAGCATTGATCTCTAAAATGAGTACATCACCCGGTAAAGGAAGTGTACTAAATGTTCGATAGGGCTTGTTATTTGACGACGTAAAAGCTCCTATAACATCCTGCTTTGATTCATTGTACAAAAAGAGGGAAACATCCTCTTCAAGATAAAAGTCATTGAAGATAAGGTTGATGCTTCTCGCTCCATCGCTTTGAATAGCTAAGCGACCAATCTCGTGAGAAGATGTTGTTTGCCATTCGCAAGAGGTCAATACGTCGATGGCAACTTCATGATTGTATCCAAAACGCGTTGTCTTTTCTCCGTTTAAGAGACGAGCCTCGTCTTCTAACAAAAGGGCAGCTTCATCCACTGCAGGCAAAACGATTGCTGTGTTGCCTGTCGTAAGCACATTCGTCCAAGAAAGTGGAGTACCTCCAACGCTTACCTGAGCTTGACCATCCATAGAGGTCAGCACCATGACAGCACTTAGAAATGCTACCAACCTAATTTTACAATTTCTTAACATGGCGAAAAGATACTACTATCTATTCTTATGTTAACGGATTTTCTTCAAAAAAGTGGATGGATTCAGGATGAACTTTGTCAAATTTACTCGGGGAAGGCTTAAACAAAAGAAAATAGAGCAGTGCTACAAAAAAACCACTAAGCGCTCCGCCGACATGCCCTTCCCACGATACTTGGGAAATTGCATTAGGGAACAACCCCCAAAACAAGCCTGAAGCAATTAATATCACGGTAAGTGCCATACCAATAGCTTCTGGCCTCCGACTCAAAACACCATGACTGAAAAGATAAAACGAGAAGCCATAGACGAGTGTACTTGCCCCACCATGAATTGACTGAGGACTACCTACCCAATAAATAAAGGCCGCACTTCCAAGCACCACACTTACAAGCAATACAGTAAATACCTTTCTGTTCTGCATCCGAATACCAAAAACTAGTGGTATGAGCAGCAGCGTATTATTCCATATATGGCTGAGGTCACTATGTATGAAGTGCATCGTAATCCAACGCCAATAATCAGCATCTTGATGAGGAATTAAGCCATAACGATGAAACGACCCAATAGAATCCTCACTATTTATCGCATAGATCAGCCAAAAAACCAACGAAAAAACGAGGGACTGAAGAAGCGAAAAAAGCAAGAACTTACGTTCTCTTTCCAACGACGAGTTATGACGCATTACCTATATTCGTGAGCAATTGAATAAACGATTTAACCTTTGCAAAATAAAGCTTTACAATTTGTTTTAACCGTTCTATGTGGAGCATGTTTTGTAGCCCTTAGTTATGTAGGATCCCATCGAATTTCCCTTGGTGGTAGTCAGATTCCTCCATTAGGCAATCTTCTTTACCCCACTTCTGGTATTTGGCAACAGGCTGAGCCTATTGATGCATTACCCATGGAATCTGCAACCCAGGCCGAAGGACTTCGTGATGAAGTATCGGTCTATTGGGATGACCAATACATCCCCCATATTTTTGCCCAAAATGAGCATGATATGTTCTTTACTCAAGGGTATGTGGAGGCCTCGCTCCGCCTTTGGCAAATGGAATTCACCATTTTTGCAGCGGCCGGTCGACTCTCAGAAATCCTTGGCAATGATCCTAATCTTCGAGATAAGATTCTAGAGTTTGACATTAACCAACGGAGAATAGGGATGATCTATGGTGCTGAAAACAAACTTCAAGCCATTGAAAAAAGTCCAGAAGCCCTTGCCTTACTCGAGGCGTATACCAACGGAGTGAATACCTACATCAATTCCCTGAGGTACGAAGACTACCCTTTGGAATATAAGTTACTCGATTACCAACCCAGTCCTTGGACCAACCTAAACTCCTGCCTATTGTTAATGGCTATGAGTAAGGACTTGACCGATCGAGAATTCGATTTGGAATACACCAACCTAAAAAATGCACTTGGCGAAGAGATGTTCTTTTCACTCTATGGAGAATATTACCCTCCTATGGAACCCATCTTCCCGCCTTCGACCTACCCTCCTAGTGATTCTACAAACCATAGTAGTCCTCATCGAAGCGCGCATCCGTCGTCTTTTGATTTAGCTATGCCACATCGTTTGAATAGTCCGCCAGATAAAAACATTGGGAGTAACAATTGGGTAATTCACAAGGAGCGCAGCCAATCAGGAATGCCCTTGCTTGCCAACGATCCTCACTTGAGTTTCAATGCACCGTGTATCTGGGTAGAAATGCAAATGAGTTGTCCTGGATACAATGCGTATGGGGTAAGTTTTCCAGGGGCTCCAGGAATCATTATAGGATGTAATGATTCCATCGGATGGGGTGTCACTAATGCGGGCCGAGATGTAAAGGATTGGTATCAGTTAACGATCAACGATGATCGGACGCAATACTACCATGACTCGGTATGGAAAGACTTAACCTATCGCGAAGAAGTAATTCATTGCCGTGGAGGTGAAGATGTCATTCTAAATATCCCCTATTCTCATCATGGACCCGTAGTGTATGATAAAATCTCCTTCCCATCTGAAAGGCATACAGGTGACTTGGCCTTGCGCTGGAGAGCCCATGATCCAACCGAAGAATTCTATGCCTTTTATCAGATCAATAAAGCCAAGAACTGGGATGACTTTGTTGGTGCACTCAGCTATTACAGCTGCCCTGCTCAAAACTTCATTTTTGCCTCACTTCAAGGCGACATTGGACTACGCCAGCAGGGAGATTTTGCCATATTACAGGAGGGGCAAGGACATTTTGTTATGGATGGCACCTCATCGCGTTTTGATTGGAAGGAAAGCATTCCATTTGAGGATATGCCTACTCTGTATAATCCTCCATCACAGTACGCCTCATCAGCCAATCAACATGCCGTGAACCCAGATTACCCTTATTATACGCATGGAGAATTCGAACACTATCGCAATCGGCGCCTAAATAGCTTGTTGGACAGTTTGCATGAAGCAAGTATTGAAGATATGATCACTATGCAGTATGACAATTACGATCTCTTTGCCTCGGAGATGCTGCCGCTCATGTTATCTTACTTGGATAGCGATAAACTAGCAAATCCTGTCGCCCAATCCATGCTGGCATGGGATTTCATGGCTGATGCAGAAAAAGTGGCTCCTAGTCAATTTCACCTTTGGTACACACTATACACAGACTCGCTGTACAAGGACGACAAATTTGACAGCGTATGGGTGAAACCTAATGAGTATCAGACCTACTTCCAACTAAAGGATCGCATTCGTCATCCTTTTCTAGAAGGAGAGGTTGAGGCTGTTCAAAAAAAGCTATTAAACACCACTTTTGATGTGCTCTGCACCATTCAAGACTGGGATGCAGACTCCTCTCAATGGGGAAAGTTTAAAGGCTCAACCATCAGTCACTTATTACGTATTGATGGATTTAGCTATGGCTTACCTTCTGCTGGTGGCGGAGAGCATATTCTCAATGCGAGCAAGACATCAACCGGCCCATCATGGCGTATGATTTTAGATTTTTCAGGAGATAAAATACAAGGACAGGGACATTATCCTGGGGGGCAATCAGGAAATCCAGGAAGTGCACGATACATGGGATTTGTCGATGATTGGTTAAATAAAACGTATCACTCCTTTATTATGGAAAGTTCGTCCTTTTTTCAAGAGGACAAAGCATTTACGAAGACCGTATTACTGCCATGAAAAATATAAGAAACATACTCATCATGGTTTTCTTCTACATCACAGGGAGTGTTTTAGCCATTGGTTATCTTCCATGGTGGGGTCTAGGTATTGTTTTTGCTTTTGGTGGGCTTCTGTTCGTCAAACCCTTATGGCAGGAATTGCTTCTTGGACTATTTCTTGGTGCTGCACTGTGGGCAGGTATTAGTTTCGCCATATCAGCACAAAATGAGCACATCCTTTATTATCGATTTGTGGAAGGGAAGATCTTACCGCTAAACCCATTTTTACTCACTGCCATTCTTGGTGGACTCCACGGGCTGAGTGGAAGCCTTTTTGGTTATATGCTTGGGAAATGGCGTAAGAATTTTAGAAAGTAGCCTCCCTACTTTTGTGAGGCTTGGTTAAGGCTTTTCAACCAAGAGTATAATATCAAATTTCGTCGCAAAGAGGGCCTCATACTGCCCCTTCATCCCAACAATACCAGACACCATTTGATAACCACTCTGCCCCATGGATGCATAACCAATGACCTTCGCTTCGTTAATCATGCGAATACCAAGACCAAAGCGTAATCCACGATTTGACGAAGATAATAGGAGCTTCAGGGCGGCTTGATTTTTTTTCCATTCCTCAACAATTCCTTTTGCGGTGGTTCGGTACGATGATATATCCACCGTTTTCATAACCACTAGCTCCTCTTGATTATTTGGTGATGCTACATATTCATGATTAATCTGATGGCCATATTCATTCCTTGTTTTGTAGAAGAGCGATTGAACATCCACCGTTTCATTACCCGTTTCTCTTTGAAGGGCTTTGAGATATCGGGGTTTTGCATAACGAATAATATTGGGCAAGGTCTCTACACTAAAGGACTTTCCTCTTTTGGCGCTTACCCGTAATAAACTATCGGCAACACGGACCGTTAGCGTTGGTGAGTAGCGAAGTGTATCTAGACCTTCCCTTCTTCGAAAGTGATTGATTTCAATCATCACACAGCGCGCTAGATATTGATAATCCATTGAACAATCTTTTTGGATTATTGGACATTCTTTGTCGTGTAAAACAATTGGACTATCCCGATTAACTTGTTGTGCGTGCAGTGGAGAAAAAGACAGTATGGCAAACAATACGAGAACGCACTGCATTGATGTATAAAATATGCTTGAGCTCATCAATTTTTCTTGTATTTTATCGAAGAACATGCTTTCTAAATCAAAGTTAATGCCACTTATGCGTCTAAAACTACTACGATTTGTCCTTTTCCTCGCGATACAGACTGTGTGGTCTCCGATTCACAGCCAGACAGACAAGCATCACGATAAACCTAGGATTCAGTTTCTTGCTGGATATGGAATTCCCGCTCTACAAAGCAATATTGGATCCCCGATTGATGAGATAACACGGTTTACCTACATTCAAAATCAAAGTGGATATACCCTGAAGGAAGAACGAGGAAGTCGAGGTGCTGGAGCTATGTTTTCTCTTAACATGAGTTGGCCTTTGAAAAAACTACCCGGTCTATCTCTAGGGATTGAATGCAATGCATTGCGCTCTTCTAAAGTATTTAATGCAGAACGAGTTATTGATACTGGATTTATAGAATACCGAGGAAGGCAAGATAGTTACACCCAAATGGTAAGCCTATCTCCCTATTTAGAAATATCTACGAATCTTGGAAAATTCAGGCCCTACATCAGCTTTGGGCCTTATCTGCCCATTTTTGGACAGACTTGGGTTGAACTTGATCTATATGACGAAACCGGCTTATTAGCCGAGACATACTTACCGCTAATTGACCCAGCACTTCAAGGCCTTAATGAAGATACCGAAGCCCTTGGGACGAGTATCATTATTGACGTAGATATTCAAGCAAAAACAAGGGGTGGTTTGAGCCTTGGATTTAAGAGTAAGGCAGGGTTTGACTACGCACTATCTTCAAGAATCGGAATTTTAGCCCAAGTAGACTTTGTAGCACTTGCTATACCCTCCTTAAACACAACAATCACTCAAGCTACTTTACAGGGCACTCCATCGCAGATTGAAGTTGGAAGGGCTCTAGGATACACCACATTAAAAGATGTCTACACTGAAGCCGACCTACCTGCGATTATACGAGAAATCTCTTATCAAAATACGTTGGATCAAAACAGCAATTCAAGCTACAATATGGAACGGAGAGAGGAGGCCCTTGAGCGTCTCTCATTTAAAGATCCATACCACACAGCAACTTTTCAACTTGGTCTACGCTATAGTTTAGGAAAAAAGTAATTAACCAAAAAAAGCCCGACAGAAGTCGGGCTTTACCTTAATGAATGCTAAATGATAAGCGTCTAGTGCTTGCTTAGATAGTCAGCAACACTTTCGTGCGTCTCTTTCATAGTATCCTTTCCTTCTTCCCAATTTGCAGGGCACACTTCACCGTGCTCTTCATGGAAACGCAAGGCATCGACTAGACGAAGGGCTTCATCGATGCTTCTGCCAAGAGGAAAATCATTCACCAATTCGTGTCGAACAACCCCTTCCTTATCGATTAAGAATAATCCGCGGTACGATTGAGGTGCCCCCTCAAAGGTCCAGTTCCCCTCTTCATCCATGTCATAATCGCCAGCAAGTACCCCGTAATTCATCGAGATGGTTTTGGATAAATCCGATACAATCGGGTAAGTCACCCCTTGAATTCCTCCTTGATCTTTCGGAGTATTCAGCCAAGCCCAGTGACTTTGATGCGAATCCACAGAGCAGCCTACTACAGCGGTCTCGCGCGCTTCAAAATCCGCCAAGCGTTCTTGAAATGCTAGTATTTCTGTCGGACAAACAAAGGTAAAGTCCAATGGATAGAAAAAGAAAATCACATTCTTTTTTCCGATAAACTGTTCAAGCGAAAAATTTTCAATAAAGTCTCCTCCATCCGCTACTGCGGTGCAAGAAAAATGAGGAGCTTTCTTTCCTACTATTGCCATGATTAATGTATTTATTTATTTGTATGCAAAATGCATCAAGCAGCCATATTGTTCGTCAATAGAAGGTAAATTTATATCCACATATCTTATCAGATAGTTAACAAGTATATTTTCTTCTATTCTCTATCTTTCTTTTATGATTCGATTTCATCCTCTTTCGTTACGATATGGACTTCTTGTTGTTTGCCTTTTTGCTCATAGTCTAACATGCTTAGCTCAGAGTAGTATTTTCTATGATTTCGAAGCATGGGACAACCGTGTCAACGTGATAAACCAAAGCGGCACCATCCTTGGTGTGCCGTATGCAATTATAGGGACGGCAGAATATGCTGATCCCACGGGATGGTCAACAATTAATCAGCTTTCTACAGCCGATAGTTTGGGAAATGACACCTTAGTACGCCCCCAATTACCAGGATTTCTTAGTGATACCGGGGTAAGCATTTCCTCTCGAGCCCTTGACATTACGGTGGAGACAGCCTTCGGGCCTCAAACCATCTCCAATGTCGCACCTGGAATGATGGTCAATGGTGTTTTTGACATTGACCTCGGACTCATTGAGGACTTCATAGCCCTCGGAAGTCTTGATGTATTCAATCCCTTTACCTATCCTAATACAGGAGTTCCTGTAAATAGCCGCCCTAAGTCTTGGTCTATGCGCTATGAATATCAAGGAGTCTCCAATGACTCTGCCATTGTCGCAATAGCCGCCAAGGGAAACAATCAAATTATCGGCTACAGCCTTCAAAAAATAGGATCTACCCCTTCCAACCTTTGGGGAGAAATTGGTGGCAATCTTACCTACATAAGTTGTGATGCCGTAGATAGCATGGTTGTTTTTATATGCGCTTCAAACCTCGACCTCACCTTAGAAGGCGGAAACTTTCAGTTAAATAGTGATTTCACAGGTAATAATGGGTCAACCTTAATTATTGACCAGCTCGACATTGCCATGTATACAGGTGACCTACCTCCTATTGCGAACGATGATCAGCAAACGGTTTACAGCGAAATAGAAGACACTATTAATGTCTTAGCAAATGATGTTCTATGCTCATCAGGAGCCTACACAGTTCAGTTAATAACACCTCCCTCGTCAGGAAGCGCTTCAATTTCTGGAAACCAAGTGGTTTACACCTCCGATCAAGGATATCTTGGAAGTGATTTGATGGAATATGCTGTTTGTGACACCGCAAACCAATGTGATACCGCGGAGGTTGCTCTTCAAGTTTCGCCCATTCCCTCCTGTCAAGCGGGCGACGTGTCTGTAAATCTCTGCCTAGATGATGTAGAGGTTTATGATGTAAGTATCAATGATTCCAACTGCGAACTGATTCCAATACTTGTTGACAGTCCAGGAAATGTAGTCGCTCAAGTGCTCCAGGATGGGAAAATAGCCATTAGTTCCAATGCTACGTTTATTGGAACGGAAGTGTTCACCTATGCTAAATGCTCTCCTCTAGATTCATTGGACTGCGATACAGCCGAAGTATATGTCAATGTTGTGCCCTGCACCTCTATAGAAGATGCAAACAGCCCATTAGCCCATATTTATCCTAATCCAGGGCGAGAAGTTATTACAATACAAAGCAAGAAGGCGCTTTCCGCAATCCATATGATCGATCATCTAGGACAGGTTGTGTATTCAGAGGACTTATCCAATGCGGCCTCCTTGAACCACACTTTGAACACAAGTACTCTAGCACAAGGATATTACATGATTACTGGTGTGAACGTCCAAGGACAACATCTCTACCTAGGAAGCTGGCTTAAATGGTAGGCAGTGGTTGGCTCAAATGGCTTTGTTTTGCTGTAGGTTGGCAGTTTGGAGGGCCTGGATTAGCCTTTATGTCCTTTGCTGCTGGATACTACCTAGAAAAACACTGGTTGCCTAATGGGAATTCTACCCATCATAATCAAGGTCAAGACTACCGCATTGCACTACAAGAAATTGCCGTATTGCTTCATGCTGCCATCACCCACTCCGCAGAAATCCAACAACAACAATGGCGGTATATCCGTCAGGAGTTTCGCAAACGCTATGGAATACAAGAAGGAGATGCTCTATACCTTCTTGCTCGACAAACCAATCCTACTGCGTCGCGTATTGCCCATGCAGCAGAAAAACTAGTCTCCCTACTCAACCCAAATTCAAGACTTCAAGTGTACTTGATGTTCTGCAGAGTTCGAAAAATTCAACCAACATTAACACAAGCTGAGTTACAAAAAACATTGTTGATAGGCAGAGGACTTGGCCTTAGTCCAGAGGAAGCCAAAAGAGGATTTCAGCAAAGTCAACGCCCCTTCATCTCTACAAAGAGCGTTCAAAACCAGACCAATAATGCACGGTATTACTCCGTCTTGGGCATACCACCTAATGCTGATAAAACCCAGATAAAGAAGGCATACAGAAAACTCGTCCTGCAATATCACCCTGACCGAAATGGCGGCAAGTCAGATGCAGAAAAGTTTCGAGCAATCCAAGAAGCCTATGATGCATTAATGGAACAATAAGCGCTCGACGCAAACTATGCTAGAGAGACTTATGAATCTTCCTACCTTCGTGCTATGCGTAAACCGTTTAGAGACAACAGAGATCGCCGAAGCAGAGGCAAAGGGGTCACCACAAGGCATTACAAAACCTATCTACTTAATAAGCCCTATGGCTATTTGAGCCAGTTCACCTCAGAGGGAAATCACCCAGGCCTTAAGGAGTTGCTTTATGTACCGAAAGATGTCTATTCCCTCGGGCGGCTTGATAGAGACTCCGAAGGTCTACTCCTGCTCACGAATGACCCTTCCCTCAACCAACGCATTTTACATCCAAGAAATCATATTGCTAAAACGTATTGGTGCCAAGTTGAGGGAGAGTTTAGCGATGATGCGATTCGAAGTTTCAATTTAGGCGTGACCTTTTCAATTAAAGGAAAAGCTGTAACGACGCTACCCGCTCAAGTAAAACGTCTTAACAACGTGAATCTATGGGAAAGAAATCCTCCAGTTCGGTTTCGAGCGAACATTCCTACCTCTTGGATTGAGGTAACTATACGAGAGGGAAAAAATAGACAAGTACGAAGAATGTGTGCTGCCGTCGGCTTTCCCGCTCTGCGGCTTGTACGTTGGAGCATTGGCCCTTTCGACATTGATGGTCTTCAATCAGGAGACGTGATGGAAATGCCCCATGGAGAATTCCTTCAAAAACTCAGTAAGTACGAAATATAGTCTGACGATGAAAGCAATCCGTCCTTCCGTGCTCTTTGAAGATGAAGCTATTCTTGTCTTGAATAAGCCAGCGACCTGGCTCACAGTACCCGGGCGTTTCGCGCAAGGCCAAAATGTAATTAAGGATGTCAAAACATGGGCTGAACAGCAATATGAATCCATCTATAGTGTCCATAGACTGGATCGAGGAACCTCAGGTGTCGTAGTGTTCGCCAAAGACGCGCAAAGCCATCGTCATCTGAGCCTGCAATTTCAGCACCGTAGTGTGGGAAAAACCTACCATGCCTTTGTTCATGGCTTTCCAAAACAAGCTAAAGGATATATCGATTTTCGAATAGCAGAAAAATCCTCAAAGGGCAATGTCTATAAGATCGATTCTAATGGACAGAAAGCCCATACCGATTATCATTGCCTGGCACGCTACGGACAGATTACACTCATTGCTTTCCAACCCAAAACAGGGCGAAGTCATCAAATTCGTGTCCATGCTAAAGCTCTAGGGACTCCCCTGCTTGTTGATGAGCTCTATGGCCCACAAGATTCATTTTACCTATCTAGTGTCAAATCAAATTACAAGGGAAAGCGCGATGAGCGGCCATTCATCCAACGCTTGACTCTGCATGCTCACAGCATTACCCTATCCCACCCAATGAACTCAGATTCAATAACTGTTACTGCTCCTTGGCCCAAGGATTTTCGAGCATTACATAAGCAGCTTAAAAACCACAGCCCTTTTCAAGAACTAGAAGAGGGAATTGATGGTTACGCTACCATATAATCGTATACCCATGGGCACACTCAGAGAACACAGCGTAAGCTACGAGACCTATCTACAAGATTTCAAATCGATTGTGGATGGAAAGAGTGAAAAAACATTCTACGAAAGTCCCTATTGGCTCGACTATACGCGCGCCAACTTCGAACGCATGCAGCGATTTGGAAGTCGATTCCGTCTCAATAAAAAGCTATACAATCTACTTATAGCTCTTGAGCAAAGCCTCACAATCTATTGCATTACAGAACCTTGGTGTGGAGATGCAGCCTTTGCCCTTCCTGCACTAGAATGCTTTGCTGAAGTAAACCCTGGTCTAATTGAGTTGAGAATAATCTATCGGGATGCTTCCCCAGAAATTATGAATAACCATTTAACCCATGGAGCAAGAGCCATCCCCAAAGTCTTAATTGCTGATGATTCCGAAGGTATATTGTGGACATGGGGGCCAAGGCCATCTACCCTACAGAACCTAGTAAAGGAGTGGCTCAGCGAAGGCGCAACGAAAGAAGAGAAACTCAAAAAAGCAACACAATGGTATCTCAGAGATCAAGGGGAGACGATACAAAAGGACTGGATTGAAGGAGTCCAATCGATTAAATAACACGTTGTTCTTAGGATTCACTTTGAATCTTCACACTATTACCTTCGACTTGCGTACCTTTCCCTTATGAAAAACGAGGTTAAAAATTGGGAAGAAATCAAGATTAAAGTCGGTCTCAATGAAGACAACTTACCCGTTGATTTAAAATGGTCAGCGAGCGCCAACTCAGCACAAGGAGTTAAAGACTGCAAGGCTTTTAACTTAGGCATTTGGGATCCCGTTGAAAACAACTCTCTAAGCATTAATCTATGGACAAATTCCATGACGGTTGATGAGATGAATATGCATTTTGTGCGCAACCTATTAAACCTCACAAAATCCTATGTGGATGCCACAAAAAATCCTTTGGCACAAAATATGATGAAGACCTTCTGTCAAAATCTAATGGAAGAAACTAATAAGCTTAAATCGTAGACCTATGCACCCTTGCTCCAAACTATTGTTTAAAAGACTTGTACTTATTGCCCTCTGTGCTCTACCGCTGTTTAGCCAAGCACAAAAACGCCAGAAGAGTCATGATATATCCTTTCAAATTGATGGTTATCCCAATGAAAAAATCACATTAGCCTATCATCAACAGGGTAAACACTATATCGAGGATAGTCTGTTTACAGATGGCAGAGGACGGGCCGTATGGAATCACATTGAAGACATTCCAAGGGGAGTCTATCTAGCCGTCTTCCCGGAACTAGGTAATATCTATTTTGAATTTATCGTATCCGGTAATGAATCCTTTAATATTCGGACATCGGCAGATAACGTCGTCGACAACCTCGCCTTCCAAGGAAGTGCAGAAAATGATGTGTTCTATCAGGACATGGATCAAATGGCTGCACTGAGCAAGCAGGCCAATGCACTCAACGCCCAAATACAAGAAGCCGATGCAGAACAAAAGAAAGTCCTTCGAAATCAAATCGAAGTACTTAGCCAGACCATCAAAGCCTCACGTGCAGCGCTCATGCGTGAGCACTCTACCCTATTTTATGCTACCCTGCTCGGTGTAATGCAAGAAACTGAAATTCCAGATTGGCTTAGCGAAGCAGATAATCGAATAAAGTTCCAATACTATCACGACCACTTCCTCGATTATATTGACTTTTCCGATGCCGGAATCATCCGCACCCCGGTATTTCACAATAAAATGATGAATTACTTGGACAAGGCTACTGAGCAAATCCCTGATTCCCTGATGAAAGCTGCCGTTAATATTGTGGAACTGTCTAGAGCGAATGACGATGTTTTTCAATATGTTCTGGTCCAAGTCCTCAATAAATACGCAAACTCAGAGATTGTCTGCATGGATAAAATCTATGTGGAGCTTGTCATGCGCTATTACAAAACAGGCCTAGCCTATTGGACGGATAGCGCCCAAAATGCAAAGATTGTAGAACGCGGTATGGCCTTAGCCCCTATTGTTTGTGGACAGATTGCACCAGAGATGTGCTTATATGACCACAACTTTACTTTTCCTGCTAATCGACTCAATGAAGTATGCCTCGACAATATCGAGTCTGACTACACCATTCTCTTTATTTATGATCCCGATTGTGGACACTGCAAAAAGGCCACCCCAAAACTGGTTGACTTTCATGAAAAATTCATAGACTACGACATTAGTGTCTATGCTGTATCCACCACCGTCCATGATTCTGCTCAAGTAGCTGAATGGCATGAATTCATCGAATCCAAGGGACTAGAGAAGTTTTACAACGTCGCCGACTTGTTTAACAACCGTGGTATGCGCGACAACTATGATTTATCCGCCACACCTGTAGTCTTCGTGCTCGATGCGAACAAACAAATCATAGGCAAACGCCTTGGCGTCGAGCAAATCGAACAATTTATTCGAAGTTATTGGTCGACGAACGACCGTGAGCGGTTTGAGCGCGCGGAGAATGATTTTGGACCACTCAAAGATCTTATCGAAGAGTTACGTCGCAAGCGAGAGGCTGGAGAAGATGAAGGGCATTTTGAAGGCGATGGCCACAACCACTAATTGGTAAAAACCGACGGATTAGGTAGTTGAGATAGTTTAATCTTGAGTATGGTTCTCCTGACGCTTTAGGAAGATTAAACCACCTAAGCCGATCAATATCATTGGCACACTGAGCCATTGCGTACGGCTCAATCCGAGCGCCAAATCAGGATTGGCCTTCATAAACTCGAGAAGGAGTCGGCCTGTAAAGACAACCGATAGGAATAAGCAGGCAAAAAAGCCATCTTTCCATTCTTTAAGCTTCATGTAAAGCCCCATAAAGGCTAGAAAACATATCATCAGCCATACCGACTCATAGAGTTGAACTGGATGCCTTGGAATCATGTCGTGCATGGTGAATATCACGCCATAATCACTGCCGGTTGGCGTACCGTACAATTCGGAATTCATAAAGTTCCCAAATCGAATAAAACTTCCTGCAGCAAGTACTGTAATAGCCATCCGATCAACCAACCATAAGAAGTTGATGGACCTATTTTTCTTTGACAGATAATACACGGAGAGTATCGCGGCAATGACCGCTCCATGGCTTGCGAGGCCCCCATTCCATACTTTGAAAATTTCGGAAGGGTACTCTACAAAATAATCCAAGTCATAGAAGATAACCTGGCCTAATCGCGCCCCTACAAGACAACTCAAAAAGATGGTTGTCACAACATTGGAAGGATCTGCACCATCAATATGCTCCCGTGTAAACATCCAGGTAGCAAGGTAGTACCCGACAAGCATTGAGAGTGACCAAGTCAAGCCATACCATGTAAAGGCCAACGGCCCAAACAATTCAAAAGCGACGGGATCAGGATTCCACGTGATGGCAGCAAGGTGGCCCATAAAAAAAGCTTACGTTGTGGAGCGCTGCACTTTACGAATAAGCCCTGTTAAGACTTTACCTGGTCCAATTTCAAGAAAATCAGACGCACCATCTGCAAGCATTTGTTGTACCGATTGAGTCCATAAGACGGGAGAAGTTAACTGGGCAATTAACTGTTTCTGAATAACCTCAGGATCTTGGGTAGGTTTGGCCGTGACGTTCTGATAGATAGGACAAGTTGGTCTGTAAAACTTGGTGGCTTCAATCTTATCCGCAAGCGCTGCACGGGCAGGCTCCATGAAAGGTGAGTGAAAAGCCCCACTCACTGGAAGTGGCACGACGCGTTTAGCACCCAATTCTTTTAGTTTTTCAGAAGCAAGGTCTACACCGACTAAACTTCCCGATATAACCACTTGACCGACGGTATTAAAGTTTGCCGCTACAACGACTTCTTCAGTGATTTCATCACATGCATCCTTTACTAACTCATCGCTTAGCCCCAAAACAGCAGCCATCGTCGATTCGCTTGCTTCGCAAGCTTCCTGCATTGCAAGAGCCCGCGCATTGACCAACTCTAAGCCTTGCTCAAAAGGAAAAGCACCTGCCGCAGCAAGCGCACTAAACTCGCCAAGCGAGTGACCCGCCACAGCATCTGCTTCAAACTCTGCTTGGCAAAGTGATTCAATTACAGAGTGGGTATAGATAGCAACCTGAGTATATTTTGTCTGCTTTAGTTCCTCTTCAGTTCCTTCGAACATTACTTCGGTTAAAGAATATCCTAAGGTTGCATTCGCTTTTTCGAACCAAGACCTCGCTTGCTTTGATTCATCATAAAGTGCCTTCCCCATACCAGGGAATTGGCTGCCTTGTCCAGGAAATATAAATACGAACATGTGGTTAAATTTTCAATGAAAGTACAAAGAGGTAGGCACTTTGCCTCTCAGAAAAGGTATTCGGAGAAAAATCACATCCAGCAGCTGCCGAACGGTATATGAATCGAGTTACGAATTGTGGATTAGACTAGACCACATTTGGTGAGGCACTTCAGCACAAAACTTACTATTTGGTGCAAGAATAACCGATACTGCGTCATGAGAATGCAAGGACTCTTGGTGTGAGCAGATCACCCTAAAGTCTTTAATTCTCTTATCATTGATTAATTGCTCATACAATAATCGAGCAGCGTCTTCTACAAATTTAAGGTAGGACCCATTGAGTTCAGCAAAGGCCATTTCATCCTCACGCTTGACCATAACTTGCGTTTCTGTATGTAAGGCTTTAGCACACATATCTCTTAGGTCTTCTATCCATACTGCTTCATCAAACTCGACGGATACACGTGTTACCGAGCGCTGAGAATGGGATACAGTAGCCTTATTCCGAGTTTTTCTTGCAAACTCAGCCAATTCATACGAACAAGGACAAGCGGAAGAGTAGACAAAATCAAAATGAATAATCTTTTTAAGGACCCCATTTTTGTCGAGATTACCTTCTAAGGTTACATCATAGTATTGGTACCCTTCAAGCCCAGATCTTAGGGATTCCTGTAGGATTGGATAGGAAAACTTTAAGGCAATCTTCGCATCAAAGGAGTTCAATTTTTCCTTGTAGTGCGAGAGTACCGTATCGAGGGTATCAATACTAAACACATCCTCCTTGAATTCATAGAAGGAACGAATGATTCTCGACATATTAATACCCTTCTTATGCGCTTCGAGAGAGACGGTTCCAGTAACCTTAGTCTCAAGTTCGACTTCACCGCCGTCTCTTTTCTTGTAGCGCAAGGGTAAACGAAAGTTATGAATACCCACTTGCTGGATTTCCACTGGTGATCCTTGGATCAAGGACGATGGGCCATTTTGAAGATCTGGAAAGTTCTCAATATCATTTTCTGTAGGACGATACTGCTCATCGTAGTCTCTACTCGGTTCTTGGGAGGCGGATGATTGCTTGCTTTCCTTTCGAGTTAATGAAGGATTTTTCGAGCGCTCCTCCTGATACTCACTACGTGAATAGCCGTCAAAGTTCTCTCCAAGTTTAAAATTGTCATCCTTCATAGCAAAACCTTATTGTTTAGGACCAAAATACTCCACATAAATACGCGGAGTTTCTTGCAATCGTATACTGTGTAAACGCGCAGAAGGGATAAGTGGTTCAATACGCTCCCATATTTTCATAACCACGACCTCACAGGTTGGATTGACCCCTTTCAACCATTCAACTTCCAAATTGAGGTTTTTATGATCTAATTCGTCGCAGATTTCACGCTTCATAATCTGAGATAACTCATGAGCATTCATTATGAATCCAGTGACAGGGTCGGGTACACCTTTCACCGTTACGAAGACCTCAAAATTGTGTCCGTGATAGTGTTCATTGGCACATTTACCAAAGACCTCTTGGTTTTTCTCCTTACTCCAAGCATCGACATATAAGCGGTGAGCCGCATTAAAATGTTCTTTTCTTGTCAAATGCACCATAGTGCAAAGGTAATCCTAATCCTCCGTATCTTGCATTCAAATCCTAAAATGGAAGAGCCATTAAAGCTAACAAGTGAACAACAACAACGTGTAGATCGCTTTCAACGGCAGATTAAATCGATTGGATTTCGGTTTTTTCTGCTGAAAAAACTCCCCATGGCTTGGCTTGCTGGTCTCCGTGTGAAGCACCTTTCTATGGAACGTTGCGAGACTACGATTCCTTTTAAATGGCTCAACCAAAATCCATTTCGCTCCACCTATTTTGCCGTATTATCTATGGCAGGGGAATTCGCTAGTGGATTGCCGGCACTTATGATTACGAGAAGTCATCAAGTAAAGATATCCTTGCTTGTAGTGGATCTTCAAGCAACCTTTTCAAAAAAGGCAACGGGTAAGGTCACCTTTATTTGTGATGAGGTTCCCGCTTTAGCCCAAACGATTCAAGATGCCGTGGAGAGCAAAGAGGGCCGAACGTATCAAGCTACCTCGATTGGGTATAATACGAATGGAGAAGAGGTAGCTAGGTTTATGGTCACCTGGTCCTTTAAGGCAAAATCATAACGCCCTGTCAAGCCGTGAATAGCAATAGTACATCATCCGCTTCACTACAAGGCCTTGCCTCGATGCATATCGCTACCCTACTCTTTGGGTTTACGGCCATCTTGGGAAAGCTCATTACCCTGAATGCGCTGAGTCTTGTGTGGTGGCGAATGGGCATTGCTACCCTCGTATTCATGCTAATACCCAGCGTTTGGAAGGGCTTACAAGTCATGTCGAAGACAAAGCGACGACTTTTTTTGATCAACGGAAGCTTAGTGGCCCTTCACTGGATCACCTTCTATGGGGCTATAAAAATCGGCAAAAGTGCTTCCCTCGTCTTAGGCGTCTTTGGTATGGTAGCCTTCTTTACGGCCATCTTAGAGCCTTGGATTATTGGAAGTCGATTTAGAAAACATCAGTTAGCCTTGGGTGTAGTTATTGTTCTCGGACTATTTTGCATCAATCAGGCTAATCCTGACGGCGCGCTAACCTGGGATAACAATTTTGCGCTTGCCATCGGTGTAGGACTCTTATCCGCTTTTCTTGCCGCCCTATTTTCTGTATTCAATAAAAAGTGGATTGGACATGACTCGGCCTCAACGGCCACTGCATTACAGATGTTGGGAGGTTTTTTAACCATTTGCCTCTTCCTACCGTTTTTAGGACAACTCGGATCAAGTTTTGAATACTTGCTTCTGCCACGGGACTGGTTTTGGATGATTATACTTGCCGTCCTATGCACTAATCTTGCCTTTAGTTTGGAGATGACCGCATTAAAATCAATGTCGGCCTTTACGGCCAATATCATCCTTAATCTAGAACCGATATACGGTGTGGCTATTGCAGCACTTGCGCTTAAAGAATATGAAATGCTCAATGGTTGGTTTTATCTGGGGACGGCCTTAATCATAGCTACCGTCTTTCTCAACGTAATTCTCTCAAAACGCCTAGCAACATGATTCTTCACTGGACCCCATTTGATAGTGCGTTGTATCATCAAAGCATGAAGCTGAGAGAAACGGTGTTAAGACATCCTCTCGGCATGCAGTTCACTGAAGAAGACTTAGCCATAGAACAGGATCAAAAGCATCTTGTGGTGTATTCTTCCAAGAAGGAAATCATGGGAGGACTTTCACTGGTTCGTCTAGGTGACTTATCCGTCAAACTTCGCCAAATGTGGATTCTACCTCAGTACCAAGGTATGGGTATCGGAAGGAAAGTCGTTGAAGAAGCGCACCGGTTGGCCAAAGCACATCATGCGCAAGAAATCTATTGCCACGCAAGGGAAAATGCCATGGGCTTTTATGAAAAAATGCTATATTCTAAAGAAGGAAGTCCTTTTTTAGAAGTAGGATTAACGCATTATGTTATGCGATATCGCCTTACGGATAAAAAAGAAGCAGTCTAAGAATGAAAGAAGACAAAAAACATATTATCGCTTCAAACATGGCACATTTGCTCAGTGAATGTGATTTAGCAAAAGTCAATACACGGGAAGAACTTCTCGATCTACTTGAACAAAAGAATCACCCACTCGCGGGAGAAATGCGCGCTTACCAGACCTATCGTGATGAACTAAAAGGGCTGCAAATCGAGCTGCTTAAGTTTCAAGAATGGGTAGTTAAGAATAACAAGCGCATTGCCATACTCTATGAAGGAAGGGATGCCGCTGGGAAGGGAGGTGCCATTCGACGATTCAGGATGCACTTAAACCCCATTCATTTGCGCGTAGTCGCTTTGAATAAACCTACAGCCATCGAACAGGGACAATGGTATTTTCGTCGCTATATTAAAGAATTACCCAATGCCGGAGAAATTGTACTGTTTGATCGATCTTGGTATAATCGAGCAGTTGTCGAACCCGTAATGGGATTTGCCACTGACGCACAATATAATCGTTTTATGACCCAAGTCACGGAGTTTGAGAACATGCTTCACGAGGAGGATACGACAGTGATTAAATTTTGGTTTTCCATTTCAAAAAAAGAACAGAGGGAACGCTTTAACGACAGGATACTCAATGACCTTAAGCGATGGAAGTTTAGCCCAGTAGATCGAAAAGGACAAGCGCTATGGGATGAATACACCTATTACAAGGAACAAATGTTTAGTCGTACACATACGTCATTTTGTCCATGGGTTATTGTGCGCGCCAACATTAAGCGTCAAGCAAGAATTGAATCCATAAGGTATGTGTTATCAAGATTTGAGTATGACGGAAAATCCGAGTCAAGTGTGTCGACTTTGGTCAATCCAGACATTGTCCAACGCTACCATCGATCACTAAATCAAGATGATATCTAATGGGCTACAGTAAAGAAGATATATCCTTGCTTAACAGCGCACGCGGACTGAGAAGCCTGCTTTATAAAGGAAAAGTAGATATTGACGAGGGGCTTCGCTTCGCACGCTATTATCAAGAATTGGAAAAACTCCAAAAAGAGTTGGTCCAAATGCAAACGCACTTAATCGAAGAAAACAAACGCGTCATCATCCTTTTTGAAGGAAGGGATGCAGCAGGTAAAGGAGGAGCTATTCAGCGTTTTGTGCAATTCTTAAACCCACGACATTATCGCATTATTGCCTTAGGAAAACCAGAAGATAACATCAACCAGGAATGGTACTTTCAGCGATATATTGAACATTTTCCAGCACCAGGCGAAATGGTCTTTTTTGATCGAAGTTGGTATAATCGAGCCGTTATTGAGCCCGTAAATAATTTTTGTAGCAAGGAGGTCTATGAACGCTTTATGGAATCGGTCAATCCCTTTGAAAAAATGATTACCGATGACGGCGTCATATTCATTAAATTCTACTTTTCGATTTCAAAAGAAGTGCAAGCCAAACGCCTTGAAGATTTAAAATCAGATCCTTTACGATTTTGGAAGCATGGTAAGCTAGACCACTATGCCCAATCACTCTGGGAGGAATACACAGAGTATAAATCCAAAATGCTCCAAGAAACGCACACTGAGCACGCGCCATGGAAGGTTATCGACGCGGACAATAAACACCATGCTCGACTTGAGGCCATTCGACATGTATTACAGTGTATTCCAGAACGACAAGAAATCACGTTCGAGGACGAGGACATCTTTTAAATTATCCACAGTTTTTTGTTTTGCAACAAAGTTGCATTTAGGCGCAAAGAAGTTATCTTTGCCCAGTGCAAATCATAAGATACATTGCTGTTTCCCTTTTGTTCCTATTGAGTGTAGGACTCACCTTTGGACAATCCTCAGCATTTAGTGTATCCATTCAGTTTTTGGACCATCATGACTTGAGTCCATTGACCTCGGCCTCATTCACCCTAGAGTCTTCAGAAGTTTCGGTTGTCGCTGATGCTGAGGGAAAGATTCATCTCAAGCTACCAGACACACTAAAAACGATTCGCGGTTTAGTCCGCTATGGCTGTTGTTTAAACAACCATATAGAATTTGACATCCATTCAGATACGAGTATCGTCCTTATGATTGAAAGCCATAATGAATGGATGGAGGACATTACCGTGCATTCAGAAGAACATCACAATCATGCCAATATATATATAGCTTCTGCAAAACTGATTGAAGCCGCTGACGCAAGTTTTGCTCAGCTAACAAGTCACATTCCTGGGATTACTATGATTAGTCATGGAGGCCAAATCGCCAAGCCCATGATACATGGACTCTATGGACATCGTCTACAAATCGTGAACCACGGCATCCTTCACAGAGATCAAGATTGGGGTATCGAGCACGCACCCGATATTAGTCCCTGGGCAGGCAGCCAAGTGGAAATATACACCCGGTCTCCTGCAGTGCGATACGGCACCTCTGCAATAGGTGGTGCCTACGTCATCTCAACACCAAGGCCTTCTAGTGATGAAGGGCACTGGCATGGCAGTGTAGTCAATAGCTTGAATTTTAACGGATTAGGTGCTGGGATGCACGGTCGTATAAGCGGAGCAGTTGCTAAGGATGTAATGCTAACGTATAGTGGTAGTATCCAAGGACAGGGTGATCAGTTTAGCCCAGATTACGTGCTCACCAATACAGGAATGCGCCAGCACGTCCAGCGCATCAATCTACACAGTCAGTGGAAGACATGGCAGCACGAAGCCCATGTGAGCTACTTTTCTAGAAATACAGGCATTCTTAGAAGCGCGCACATCGGTAACGTAACCGACCTCAATGAAGCCTTGAATCGCGAGACGCCCTTTTACACTGAAGACGCTCCCGGATTTTCCATCAGTAATCCTAGACAAGCAACGCAACACTATACCGTTGGATCCAATAGTCAAATTGAATTTAATGCGAATACTCACCTACATATCGCCGCGGGATATCAGCAAAATGAACGACAGGAGTTTGACATTCGACGAGGTAATCGAGATAGCATTCCCGTCGTTGATCTTAAACTTCGTACAACGCATGCAGAAATTTCGGTAGACTACAACACATCTAGCTTGTATACAACTGTCGGACTACGATACAGCCATGAGGAAAATCGGCCCCAGTCGGGAACCGGCACCAATCCTATCATACCCTTTGCCAACACAAATACCACCGCCATTTTTGGAGCATTAGAAAAGGAATTTGGCGGTGTTACCCTTTTTAGTGGCCTTCGCTACGAACACGTCAAACGTGCAGTCAAGTACTACACAAGACAACGAGACTATGTTGAAGGACGTGAGTCGCCCAACTTATATGCGGCAAATCTTGGCTTAGCTTGGAAAGGCTACAGAATAGATTTTTCTGGTATCAAACGAATGGCAAATCTCTATGAGCGATACGCAGATGGTATTCATCCCGCTGCAGCGGTTATCATTCGAGGGGACTCGGCTATACGTAGCGAACAAGTTTGGCAAGTGAACATGAGTCTACCCTTCCCAACCAAGAAAGGATGGGGAATTTATGCAGGACTCTACTTCAACTACTTCCCCAATTTCATTTATACCGCATCTAGCCCAAGCCCTGAACTGACCATCGCAGGAGCTTTCTTTGTAGAACAATACATTCAAAACAGAGCACAACTTGGCGGACTAGACCTTACCATAAAAAAATCAATTGAAAGCGCTCATCTCGATTTTTCAATGACTTCATCCATTACTCTAGGCCAGAACATTGACTCAAAACAATCACTACCCGACATCCCTCCATTTGAAATTAACCCTGGTCTTTCTTGGACGACGGAACTCAAAAGAAACAAAACATTAGGCTTAAGCATAGACTATCAATACCTAGCCAAAGCATGGTTCTACCCTGTAGACCAAGTCGTAGCCCCTCCTCCATCGGCGGCACACCTTGTCAATGCAAGGGCAGAAATTATGATTCGCACGAAGAAATTCTTTTCTATGAAAATCATTGCTGAGTGTCAAAACCTGACAAACCATCGTTACAGGACTTACCTCAATCGGTGGCGTTATTATGCAAATGAAGCTGGCATCCAACCAACGCTTAAAATTTTATCTTTTTTTTAACCCCAATTATTTATTATGAATTATAAATTTTTACCCTTTCTTTTTGGTGTTATCGCTATGACGATGACCATCTCTTCATGTAGCGAAGATGATACACCACCCCCTCCAGTTAATGAAGAGGAGTTAATCACTACGTTGAATGTATTCCTAACGGATACTGCCGGAAATACGATTACATTCTCTTTTGTCGATCTTGATGGAGACGGCGGAAATGCTCCTACGATCACTACGGATTCACTCGTAACAGGAATGACCTACTCCGGCACAATCACATTGTTAAATGAGTCAGAAACTCCTGCCGAGGATATCACTCTTGAAATCCAAGAAGAGGATGATGAGCATCAATTCTTTTTCTCTTCTGATGATGCAACCTTTGCCTATACCGACCAGGATGGCAATGGCAATCCAGTGGGATTGACTTTTACAATGACGACAGGAAGTACATCAAATTCAAATGCGTCAATGACCGTTATTCTTCGTCATGAGCCGGACAAAGCCGGTGCTGGCGTAAGTGATGGTGATATCACGAATGCAGGTGGAGAGACTGACATTGAAGTCACTTTTCCATTCGAATTGAACATGTAGGATGAATTGATCCTAAATTAAATCAACAACCACGAACCGCACTGCTCTTTGGAGTAGTGCGGTTTTTTATATGCTCAACACAAGATAAACTAAGCGCCTTTAAGCACAACGATCACACTGCCCTCTAAGAACAACGCGTTCATCTTCTACTTTAAATCCTGAAGGAAGATCAATTCGAAGATTGACTTCACCATCTACACAAATCGTTCGATCACACTGAGAACAATGAAAGTGAAGGTGGTCGTCATGGTGTTCATGCGTCGTACATTCTGTGGCACATAAAGCGTACTTGGTCTGACCCTTTGTGTCGATTACTTCATGAATCAACCCTTTCTCCTCAAATTGTTTTATTGTTCGATACAACGTAACGCGATCGAACCGTACAAGGCTTTCCTCAATAATCATCTTTGGGATGGCCTCCCCCCCTCGTGAAAGGAATACATCAAGGACCTTTTCCCGAATTGGTGTAATCCGTAGATGATGAGTTTTTAATAAGTCATGGCTTTCCATATCGTAAAGGAAAGGTATGATTTTACGATGAAAAACGGCCTATGTAAAGGATTCGTAAATCCACTTATGCGTGCAATGTGACACGATTCTTTCGAAAGTGCCCTTTGACCCTCTTGATCACTAATCAAATATATACATTGAGGGTTGAATAGGTCCACCAAGCACCGATAGACCATTTGTATTTAGCGGTATGTGTGGTTGAGACCGCGCCATACTGAGTTCTTGAACATAATAATGTCTCATGGTGTTCAGGAGAATTGATCCACTGTAAAAGGATTTTTTCACTCTGTTCTTCGTCTGTTTCATTGTTATATCTATCCGTCACAGCACAATTTTCTATTGTTATCCACCAAGTGACACCTTGTTGCCTAAGCCTGTCCCCACCGGTGTATGTTGAATCACTCCCCTCTTCATAGTGAGTACATCTTCCTAAATCCATTAAGTATTTGTTGTGGCCATAGGATGCTTCCCAGACATTCTGATCCCATTCCCACGACTTCAGCCCGCGAGCATTTCGATATTCATTAATCTTCTCAAAAAGCAAAAAATCTAAAGATGTTTGAGAATAAAGACCAAATGCACTTGAAAATAGAATGGCCAGCAGAGTGATTTTTTTCATGGTTAACCTTTTTTGAAATTAAAGAAACAGCGCGTTATACGTTAAGCTATAACGCGCATTACATCATCCTCGACAGGAGAAATCGACGGTCCAAAGTAATGCGTCAGAAATCCTTCTTCATTAATCAGATATTTCCCAAAGTTCCAGTCCGGTGCATGATTATTCCAACCATTTTGTGCTTTGTCTGTAAGCCAACGATAAATAGGTTGTTGTTCTCCCTTTTTACGAACGACTCCTTTCTTCGCAATGGGAAATGTCACGCCATAGCTCATCTGACAAAAGGCCTGGATGGAAGCATCATCTTTTCGTTCCTGCATGCCAAAATCATTAGCCGGAAAGGCAATGATGGCCACCTTGTCGCCTGCTGTTTCATGCAAGGTCTGCAATTCCTCATATTGACCAGTGTAGCCACAATCAGAGGCAGAATTGACCAAGAGAATCTTTTTCCCCTTAAAAGCCCCCATGTTTAAAGTTTCTCCACCACTTAAGACAACCTTTAAATCATACAATGAAGTCGTCGGTGCTATATTTTGATCATTCGAAATCACAGCTCCATTTCGAGTGTTCTTAGCCGCCTTTCTAATCAATGGGTATAACCTCTTTAGTATTTTTTGCTTGATCGTTGACATAAAACGCTTCACTTATTCTTTAACGGATAATTTCTCTTTATAAGTATTTAGTGCTCGTTCTCGAGCCATTTTATGATCGACCATCATTGGAATTTTTCCTTCTCTCCATCCTGGATTAAACTGATCGCGATACTTCCCGTCTTTATCGAATTTATCCGCTTGAGTAATGGGATTAAAGATTCTGAAGTACGGCGCAGCATCCGTACCACTACCACTCGCCCACTGCCATCCGCCATTGTTACTCGCTAAGTCAAAATCCAATAAGTGGCGTGCAAACCATGCTTCACCCCAACGCCAGTCAATTAACAAATGCTTGGTCAGAAAGCTAGCTACAAGCATACGGACACGATTATGCATAAATCCTGTAGTAAGTAATTCTTTCATTCCTGCGTCCACTAAAGAGTAGCCTGTTTCCCCTCTACACCACTTATCAAATTCTTGCTCATCGTTTCGCCACGCAATTTCGTCGTAGGCTGGACGAAAGGCTCTTTCAGCAACATGGGGGAAATGACTGAGAATTTGGGCATAAAAATCCCTCCATATAAGCTCACTGGTAAATGTAAAGGACGTTGTATCCTCGCTCTGTTTTAAAAGTTGACGTATGGAAATCGTACCAAATCGAAGGTGTATACCCAAGCGTGTAGTACCCTTTACTGAGGGAAAATTGCGCCGTTCATAATACTCTTTGAGCACTTGGTTCTCCGCTGTATTTTCTGGAAAAGTGAGCTCTTTGAAATGAAAACCCATCGATTCCAGGGAAGGCATTTCTTCAGTAAAATTTAATAGATACTGAAGGTTGTTTTCCGACGGATAGGACGGAATTCCCTCATTGTCTAAACGCTTGCGCCATTTTTTACTATACGGCGTAAACACCGTGTAGGGTTTTCCATCATCCTTAGTAACCTCATCGCGTTCAAAAATCAAGTGATCCTTGAAATCCTGCCAATCAATCCCTTGGCTCTCTGCCATATCTCGAACCTTTTGATCTCGAACCTTTGCATAGGGCTCATCATCATGATTACTATAAATAGCAGATATTGAATGATCCTTGATTAAGTATGACCAGACATCCAGAACATCACCATACATGACACAAATATCCTTTTGCTCAATCTGAAGTCCTGCCTTGAGCGTAGACAAGTGATCATGTAAAAAGTTAACCCGGCGATCGTCCTTGTCTTCGAGCTTATCCAATATATTCCTGTCGAAAATAAAGACGGGTAACACCTTAGCTTGCTCCTGCTCGGCGCGCAATAGGGCTTTGTATAGGGCATGATTATCAAATAAACGTAGGTCTCGTCTCAACCAGACCGCGATAATAGGCGAGGTAGAATGTTGCATATCTACTTAACCCCTAAGGGAGAGTAGAGTTCAATTGTTGGATAAATTCTTCGATGATTTCCTTCGAGTGGTTTAGATTCTTTCCTAGAACACTTCGAACAGGAATGATTCCTTGTATAGCGTTACATAGAGCTAACGCCTCCACATTCTGTAGCAAGAACCGCGATACAACCCCTTCTTGTACAAGATTTTTGTCCAATAGAAAGGCCCGAAAAACCCCTTGTACCATAGAAAACGCTGCACTAGGTGTTTGCCAGGACCCATTGCGATAATATAGAATATTAGTGAAGCTTCCTTCGGTTATACAATCTCTACCATTGTAGAATAAAACCTCTTCGTTTGTGCCCCGTTGTCTACTGGGCGTCACATAGTCCCCTTTCCTAGGACCCTTTCCTGACATAAGTCTGTTATCTGTATTCCAAGGAAGCATCTGCACAACATCTATGGGCTCTGCACTATTCCAAGCATGTTGCAATGGCTCGGCTTCAATGTAGAAGGCAGCATCCTCATGCAATGCTTTGTATAGCCCCCCTCTTCGGCGAACCACGACAAGACGCAGTCGATATGAAGAGGTCTTTCCCAACCAATTTACTAGCTGATTTAAAATTCCGTCATTGAGCGAAGAAAATTCAACAGGAACTTCGAAGCCAAGTGCTTCACAAGAGGATTGTATCCGCTTCAAATGATAGTTCCAAAGAGGAATTCTTCCCTGACCATATCGCATGGTTTCAAAGAAGCCGTCGCCATACATAAGACGCTCAAAAGGCGTAAAAGGCAATTGATCGAGGGATAGTATGTTACCTTGATAAAGACAGTACTTGTCCATCTTAGAAGGTCATTTCACAGACGTCATTAGCCACTACAAGATCGCCGTCTGTCAATGATTTAACCTCCTCTACACTTACACCAGGAGCTAATTCCCTGAGCACGAAGGCACCATTTTCAATCGTAAGATAGGCTAAGTCCGTCACGACGCGCTTGATGCATGCACGGCCCGTTAAAGGAAGACTGCATTGCTTAAGCAACTTGGATTGGCCGTGTTTGTTGGCATGCGTCATAGCCACGATGATATTTTCTGTACCCGCAACAAGATCCATAGCACCCCCCATTCCTTTGACCATTTTCCCAGGGATTTTCCAGTTAGCAATATCCCCATTCTGGTCGATCTCCATAGCTCCCAACACTGTGAGGTCCATATGTCCACCGCGTATCATTGCAAAGCTATCGGAAGAGTTAAACAAAACCGATCCTGGGAGCATGGTAACCGTTTGCTTACCTGCGTTAATCAAGTCGGCATCTACTTTGTCTTCCGTAGGGAAAGGGCCCATACCCAGGAGGCCATTCTCCGATTGTAAGGTAACATTGACTCCTTCAGGGATGTAGTTGGCCACCAAGGTTGGAATACCAATGCCGAGGTTGACATACCAACCGTCTTTAAGTTCCCTTGCAATGCGTTGCGCTATTTGTTGTTTACTTAAAGCCATATCTATTGCGTTATTGTGCGTTGTTCAATGCGTTTTTCATAATCTACTCCTTCAAAAATGCGCTGCACAAAAATGCCAGGAGTATGTATAAAGTTGGGATCGAGTTCACCGGGCTCTACAAGCTCTTCTACTTCGGCAATAGTAATCTTGCCGGCCATGGCCATCACTGGATTAAAATTGCGTGCTGTTCCTTTGAAAATGAGATTACCGTACTTATCTCCCTTCCAAGCCTTGACATAGGCAAAATCAGCTGTTAAGCTAGGTTCTAATACATACATCCTGCCATCGATCTCACGCGTTTCCTTTCCCTCAGCGACTTCAGTACCGTATCCAGTGGCTGTAAAGAAGGATGGAATACCTGCGCCTCCAGCCCTGCATTTTTCAGCAAGTGTACCTTGAGGAAGCAGTTCAACCTCTAACTCACCCGAAAGCATTTGCCGTTCAAACTCAGCATTCTCCCCAACATAACTCGAAATCATTTTGACCACCTGTCGTTGTTGAAGCATAAGTCCAATGCCAAAATCATCGACCCCTGCATTGTTAGAAATACATGTCAAGCCTTTGACTTTTAATCGAACAAGTTCACGGATACAGTTTTCCGGAATCCCACAAAGACCAAAACCACCGAGCATCAGCGTCATATTGTCCTCTATCCCTACCAAGGCCTCTTGCGCATTGGCATATACCTTTTTACTCATATATTTTTTGTTTGTCTGTACTTGTTGGTTGTCCTACGTGTTTAGTAAGCTAAGTTTAAATCTTCAATTTTTTCAGCATCATAGACCTTCTTTTTCAACCGTTCTTGCATTTTCTGAAATGCTTTATGATCCTCAGAATAGTAATCATAGGCAGTATTATACTCCTCCCGTGTCACCTCATGCTGTTGTAAGATATCTTCCATAAATGCATCTCGATAGACATCGTGACTATCCACTGGATAAGATTGCACCAAAGCCTCCGCTAGTTGGATATCCAGTAAAATGTTTTCAAAGTGCCCCGCATCCACGCTTGGTTTGTCATTACATGAACTCAATCCAAGCCCTCCAAGGAACAATAAATAAATAAAGGATTTTATCTGAATGTTACACAGCCAATCTCTGCGACAATGTACCTTTGCCATACCAAACATAGGGACAAGGTAAGGAGATGCTAGTTAGTGAAAAAAACTTTCGAGAAGTTGTTGGTCAATGTAAGGCCTACAAGGCGACGTGCATAGCCGTTACCAAGACACGTCCCATCGAAGTAATTCAAGAGTTTCAAGCCCTTGGGCATAACATCTTTGGAGAAAATAGAGTTGATGCCTTATTACAACGACAAGAAGAGTTAGCAGATGATGTCCATAATACTTGGCATTTTATTGGCCACCTTCAACGAAAAAAAGTAGCCAAACTTGTTCACCAATGTCATCTTATTCATTCTGCAGATAGTCTTAAACTCCTTTCCCATATTGACTTAAAAGCAAACAACCCTCAAAAAGTGCTCTTGCAGTTTCATATTGCTCAAGAGGAAAGCAAATATGGTATGAAGGTTGATGCATGGGAAGACATCATTTCTTCAATACAAACCATGGAGTTAAAAAACCTTCAGATTGCAGGCGTAATGGGTATGGCAACCTATACAGATGACCGTCAACAGATTGAACGTGAATTCAAAGCATTAAGAAAAACCTTTGAAAACCTTTTACCTGTTATGCAATCAATGGGTCAACCCTTTGACACGGTATCCATGGGCATGAGCAATGACTATAAAATTGCCCTTGATCATGGAAGCACCATGGTTCGAATAGGAAGTTACCTCTATCACTCATAGTCATCACGTGCAACGACACTGCTCCTCCATCCGAATCGCCCTAAGCATTGTGCTCAGCACAATGATGACCATGTCTTATTCCCAAGACATCCAACTCTACTTAGTAGATGATGTCAATTGCGATCCCGTGAAGGATGCCTATGTCGAATATGGAGATAGCTTACTATTTTCCGACAGATATGGTTATGTCGAATTAGCCCCTCTTGACATAAGGCCAAAAACTGTGTTTATTGCTGCTGAAGGCTATGAATATCGAAGTGTCCGGCTTGATCGTGATAAAAATAACATCTACGAAATTCGTCTACATCCTACTATTTATCGATTTGATGATGTAGTTATCGCCGTTAATCGATTAGAAGACACCCTCGTACGTCCCTTGCAATTCACGGGTCAGTTAAGCCTTGCTCGTATTGGTTTTGAGGCTGCATCAACCTCTGCCGATTTATTACAGAGAACAGGTAGCATTCATGTTCAAAAGAGCCAACCCGGAGGAGGAAGTCCTAATATTCGGGGATTTGAAGCCAACCGAATATTGCTTGTCATTGATGGAGTGCGAATGAATAATGCGATCTATCGAGGAGGGCATCTGCAAAATATCATCACCCTAGATGAAGCCCAACTGCAAAGCGTTGAAATCCTACATGGTCCTGGATCTTTACTTTATGGCAGTGATGCTTTTGGGGGTGTTATCCACTTGCAGACTAGAGCCCCTCAGCTAAGTACAGTTGACCGAGTTTATGTCCATGGAGGAGCCTTAATGCGTTACGGGTCAAGCAATAACGAAAAAAAAACCAACCTCCATTTCAATATAGGGGGCAAACGATTTGCAAGTCAAACGCATTTTTCATTAACCGACTTCGGCGACTGGACAATTGGAAGAAATATGCCTGAAAGCTACGGTGATTGGGGACTAACAAGAACAAGGGTAATCACTACTATGCAAGGTGACTCCCTCATTGCCAATTCAAACCCCTACCGAATCATAGGATCAGGCTACCGACAATATGATGCTGCCCAAGATTTTCTATATCAAATCAATCCTCGAGTGAGTATCCGATGGTCAAACCAGTTTTCTACCTCTACCTCGATTGCTCGAACGGATAAACTAAGTCTTAGAAATAGTCTTGGAACACCACATTACGCTCAGTGGGATTATGGACCACAACGACGCTACATGTCCTACCTTAAACTAAAAACAGAGAGCCCATCAAAACGCCATCGTGGACAAATTTTGATTTCGGCTCAACAGGTAGAAGAGTCTCGAATTATTCGCCGTTTTCAGATCAATGCACTAGGAAATCAACTAGAAAAAGTTAACATCTATGCTCTAAATATTGATTGGCAATCAAGAATCAGCGACTTACACAAAATCCTATACGGTATGGAGTCGAGCGTAAACTTTGTAAGCTCCTCATCAGCTATAACCAATCTCAATACAAACGACGTGTTTGCTGCACCAAGTCGCTATGCTGATGGTGGAAGCACGCTTTGGAATATAGCAGGTTATCTTAAACATCACTGGCAACTCTCAACCTCCTTCGATGTAAGTTATGGCCTTCGGTATACGTATCAGCGGGTAGATATGCGATTCAATAATCCTCAGATTGCTGAAATTGATTTATCAAGGATCTATAATGATGCAGGAGCTTTATCGTTTTCTATCGCAACCTCATATGGCAAGGAGAACAGTCATTGGAAAGGGTTTACCTCATTAAGCTCTGGCTTTCGAAGTCCTAATGTTGATGATGGAGGTAAAATTTTTGACCCAACACCGACTGAACTAGTACTTCCCTCTAGTGCACTTAATCCTGAATACATCTATCAGTTAGAACAAGGTTTTACGTGGACTTATGGCGAAGGGTTTACCCTTAAAGCTGCCCTATTCGGAAGCTTAATTGATGATATTATCCAACGCAGAAGTGTAATTTATCAAGGCTACGACTCCTTAACCTATGATGGCCAACTCCTCAATGTTTTGTCCAATACCAATGCCAACCTTGCCTACCTCTTAGGGTGCCAAGGAAACCTGAGCGGTACGCTTCCCTGGGGCTTACATTATCAAGCATCATGGAATTACAATCGAGGTAGAGTACTTGATGTTGATGTTCCTTTAGATCACATACCCCCATTCTTCGGAAGACTGAGCCTTGATTGGAATCACGATATGATAACCCTTAGTCAATGGGTTGATTATGCCTTTGCCAAGGATTCCAGTGAATACTCTCCCCTTTCCGTAGATAACTTAGATGAAGCGCTACCTTATGGAACTCCGGGCTATGTCATTTGGAACGCCAAAGCAGAGGTAAGACCCCTTGAATACCTTCATCTATCGGTTGGATGCTTAAACATCTTAGACAAGGGGTATCGACCCTTTGGATCAAGCGTTCATGCAGCAGGAAGAAGCTGGACTCTTTCTTTAAGGACAACATTTTAAACATCTATGTCACAATACTTGATAAACAGCAACTTAAATACTCGCAGAGCGTTTAAAAAAAGCGTGATAAGCATTAGTTTCGCACTATGACAAGGGATGAGGCCATAATCAAGAAGCACACGGAAGACGGGTACAAATACGGTTTTACTACCGATATCGACCAAGAGCGCGCTGAAATTGGCCTCAATGAAGATACCATTCGGTATATCAGTGCTAAAAAAAATGAACCAAAATGGCTTCTAGATTGGAGACTTAAAGCATTTGATGTATGGAAAAAAATGGAAAGTCCAGATTGGGCTCATCTCAATATCCCTGCAATCGACTATCAATCGATCAGCTACTACGCTAGCTCGAAGAAAAAGCAATACAATAGCATCGATGAGGTAGACCCTGAGATTCTCAAGACTTACGAAAAACTCGGCATCCCTCTAGAAGAGCAAAAGATGCTTGCTGGAGTGGCCGTTGACTATGTGATGGACAGTGACTCTGTTTTCACGACATTTAAAGAAAAGCTGTCCGAAGCAGGAGTAATATTTTGTTCAATTAGTGAAGCGGTTAAAGAATATCCAGAACTCGTAAAGAAATACTTAGGCACTGTTGTTCCGCAACGAGATAACTACTTTGCCGCCTTAAATTCTGCCGTGTTTAGCGATGGTTCCTTTGTCTACATCCCTAAAGGAGTCCGATGCCCAATGGAGCTTTCGACCTACTTCCGAATCAATGCGGAAAATACTGGCCAATTTGAGCGCACACTCATTATTGCGGACGACAATAGTTATGTCAGTTATCTAGAGGGTTGTACAGCCCCTAAACGGGATGAAAATCAGTTACACGCTGCCGTTGTTGAGCTTGTTGCGCTAGAAGATGCAGAGATTAAATACAGTACTGTACAAAATTGGTACCCAGGTGACAAAGATGGCAAAGGCGGTATCTACAACTTTGTAACCAAGCGAGGAATCTGTGAAGGAAGTCGTTCAAAGATTTCGTGGACCCAAGTCGAAACGGGTTCTGCTATCACTTGGAAATATCCAGGTTGCATACTCAAAGGGGACAACAGTATCGGAGAATTTTACTCGGTGGCTGTGACCAATAACAAACAACAAGCTGACACGGGCACCAAAATGATGCACCTTGGCGCCAATACACGAAGCCGTATTGTATCCAAAGGAATTAGTGCAGGAAATAGCTCCAATACATATAGAGGTCAGGTGCTTATTGGACCAAATGCAGAAAACGCGTACAACTTTTCTCAGTGTGACTCCATGCTGATGACGGATCGCTGTGGAGCACATACTTACCCCTATTTGGATATTAAAAACAATTCAGCCCAAGTAGAACATGAGGCCACCACATCTAAAATTGGTGAAGACATGATGTTCTATTGCAATCAAAGAGGTCTTTCGGATGAGGAAGCCGTGAACTTGATTGTGAATGGCTTTTGCAAAGAAGTATTTAATGAATTACCCATGGAGTTTGCGGTAGAAGCAAAAAAACTACTTGAGATCTCCTTAGAAGGATCCGTGGGATAGATTGTCACTTATGTTAGAAATCAAAAACCTTCACGCCAACGTTGCCGATAAGCCCATTCTCAAAGGGCTTAACTTAGAAATTGCACCAGGCGAAGTCCATGCTATAATGGGTCCGAACGGAACGGGTAAAAGTACCTTAGCCTCTACACTGGCTGGTCGCAATGGCTATGAGGTAACGCAAGGACATGTTGTTTTTGAAGATGCCGATTTACTCGACATGGAGCCGGATGAACGCGCGAGAGCTGGTGTCTTCCTCGCCTTCCAGTATCCAGTAGAGATTCCTGGTGTTACTACGATAAACTTCATGAAGTCGGCCATCAACGCCAGAAGAAAAGCTGAAGGTGAAGGATCGATAAAGGCCAGCGAATTTATGGCTGAAATGAAAAAAAATACAGAACTCGTGGAAATCAATCAGGAGTTTATGAAACGTTCCGTAAATGTAGGCTTTTCAGGAGGTGAGAAAAAACGGAATGAGATTTTTCAAATGGCCATGCTTAATCCTAAGCTTTGCATTCTAGATGAGACCGATTCAGGTCTTGATATCGATGCATTACGTGTAGTTTCTGAAGGGGTCAATGCCATGCGAAACAAAGAACGTTCTTTTCTGATTATCACCCACTACCAAAGACTTCTAGACTACATCGAGCCTGATTTTGTTCATGTGATGTACAACGGAAGGATTGTCAAGTCTGGAGACAAATCACTCGCGAAAGAGCTCGAAGAAAAAGGATACGATTGGATTAAAGAGGAGGTCTCTTGATATGGGTATCCTTCAAACATATCCCCATATATTCCGAGCACTAGAATCTAATCTCGGTAGTCATAGCAATACTGCGCTGCATCATTGCAAGCAAGAAGCTATGGATCGCTTAACTACCATGGGAATGCCTACGCGCAAAATGGAACGGTGGCGACATACCTCTCCCCTGCCATTTTATGCAAGTGAACTAAATCCATCGTTTGCCCCTTTACACAGAAAACATATAAGTGTAGACGACTTCAATCGAAAAGATGAAATTGATGCACACAAACTCGTTTTTGTTAATGGATCCTATCAGGAACACCTTTCTAAGGTATACCCAGAGGCCGAAGGAGTGACCATTTGCTCAATGAATGAAGCGCTGACAAATCATTCAGAACTCATTACCCCCCATCTTAAAGAAATTTGTCGCAATCCACATGACGGATTTAATCTGCTTAACGTGGCCTTTTTTGGCGATGGAATTTTTATAAAGATCCCAAAGAACACGGTTTTAGAGCGTCCCATACATTGGATTTTTCTTGCTGCAGATAATGCGCGTTTTATGATTAATCCGTATCACCAGATTCACTGCGGTGCAAACTCGAAGGTGCAAATCATCAAGGAATATCAGAGTCTGGATAATTCAGAGCTCTATGTCAACTCCCACTGCTCCACCTTTCTTGATCAAGGTGCTCATCTTGAATTTACCATGATTCAAAATGAAACGGTCAATGGATTCCATCACCTTAACAACCACATTGTCTACCAAAACAGAGATAGCCAATTCAAACAAACAGCGGTAAGTTTAGCAGGAAGACTCTTGAGAAACCAAGTCTTTGTTCGACTGCAAGAACCTGGAGCAAACTGCGCCATCCAAGGCTTGTATTATGGCAAAGGAGACGACCATGTGGACAATCGGATAACGGTTAAACACCTATCGCCTGATTGCGAAAGTCATCAAAACTTTAAAGGACTTCTTGATGATAACTCAACGGCTGTTTTCAATGGCAAAATCTATGTCGAAGAGGATGCTCAGCGAACCAATGCGTTTCAATCCAATAAAAACATCATTTTATCTGATCATGCCACGGTGCATAGCCAACCTCAACTGGAGATTTATGCCGATGATGTAAAATGTAGTCATGGAGCGACGTCTGGTCAGATCGACCAAGATGCCTTGTTCTATCTTGTGTCTAGAGGTATTCCTTTGGACCAAGCAAAAGCTGTGTTGAATTACGCCTTCATTGCGGAAATCACAGAAAAGATATCCTTACCGACTATCCGTGAGCACATTCAGGAACTCATGCGTGAAAAACTAAACTACGCTTGGGATGAAGCATTGACTCAATCCTAATTATGGCCTTTTCCCGTCAAGAAGTACAATCCCTGCGCGATCAGTTTCCTGTTTTACACCAGCAGGTCAATGGCAGAGATCTTGTGTATTTTGATAATGCGGCAACATCTCAAAAGCCACAACGAGTTATTGATTGCCTGAACCATTATTATAGTAAGTACAATAGCAACATCCACCGAGGAGCACATTCTTTAGCAGCCAAGGCAACGGATGCCTATGAAGCGTCAAGACAAACCATTGCAGATTACATAAATGCACCGTACGAGACCATCAATTTCGTTCGAGGTGTCACCGAAGGAATCAATCTTGTGGCCAATACCTGGGGCGAGGCAAATCTCGAAGAAGGCGATGAAATCTTGCTTACCCAAATGGAGCATCATGCCAACATTGTTCCCTGGCAGATGCTTGCCGAGCGAAAAAGAGCTATCATTAAAGTACTGCCCATTACTCAAGATGGAGAATGGGATTGTTCCAACCTTAAGGACTACATCCATTCCAAAACAAAGATTGTGGCTTTCAATGCCGTCTCTAATGCTTTGGGAACCATTAACCCAATACAAACCCTAGTCGATGCAGCCCATGCCGTTGGGGCAATTACAGTGGTCGATGGGGCACAGTCTGCACCACACCAAGCAATTGATGTCGACAAATGGAATGTAGATTTCTTCACCTTTGGTGGACATAAAATGTATGGTCCCACAGGGATAGGCATCCTCTATGGTAAAAAAGAGTTGCTGGAGAACATGCCCCCATGGCAAGGCGGTGGGGAAATGATTCGCGAAGTGGATTTTGCAGGAACGACCTATAACGATTTACCGTTTAAGTTTGAAGCGGGCACGCCCAATATAGCGGGGGTGATCGGTCTCGGAGAAGCCGTTCAATTCCTAAAAGAAACCGATGTTTCACGAATCGCCTCCCACGAAGTACACCTCTTACGCCTAGCGGAAGAGGCTTGTCAATCAATCGAGGGCTTTGAGATTTACGGTAGATCCAAAAACAAGGCTGGCGTGTTATCATTTCTCATTGATGGCTGTCATGCCTACGATTTGGGCGTCTTACTCGATAAAATGGGCATTGCAACAAGAACAGGACATCACTGCTGTCAACCCCTTATGAAGTTCTACGGTGTAGAAGGGACGTGCCGTGCTTCTTTTGCAGCGTATAATACAGAAGAAGAAGTTGAAGTCTTTGTTACTGGCGTAAAACGTGCCGTTCAAATGCTTCGTGGCTAGATACTACCTCCTAATCCTGTCACTTGCACATTTACAATCTGATATTCTTGATATAATCACCAAAGAGAAGCATTGCCCTACCTCTATGGCTCATACTCGCCTTTTCCTCATCTGACATCTCGGCAAAGGTCGTAGTATGGTGCTCAGGAATAAAGATAGGATCATAACCAAATCCCTTGTCGCCGCGTTTGTTCAGACTGATTTCACCATGGATTTCGCCATCAAAAAAGGTCGATGCCTCTTCTCCAGCTTCCTTTATGATAAAGCAAGCCACCGTTCTAAAAAAAGCTTTTCGACTCTTTCCCTCCAAGGCAGACAACAGTTTATCCATATTTCGGTTATGATCGACAGGAAGCCCACCATATCGAGCCGTGTAGATTCCAGGATCACCGCCTATACCCTCACAACAAAGACCAGAATCCTCAGCCATTGTGGGAAGGCCACAAAAATCAAAGACGGCCTTAGCTTTGATGTAAGCATTTTCTTCAAAGGAGACACCAGTCTCTTCGACTTCTTCTGTAAAGCCGATGCCATTCAAATCAACAATATCTAGATGAGGTAACATCGCTCGTACTTCATGAAGTTTATGAGCATTTGTTGTTGCAAAAACTAGCTTCATAGTTAACTTTTTGAGGGCAAATCAAACATTTTCTTCATAGCCTCCCAAAGCTTTTTCTTATCCTCTGCCCGATCCTTCATCCAAGCAATACCCCCAGAAAAAACAATTTTTTTGCCAGCAATCTCATAAGGGAGATATGCCTTGGGGTGGAATTGAAGATCAAAATTAGACGGTCGGATCCCAAAAAATATCATATAGTTTAGCGACTCCATTTGAAAGAGCTCACCCAGCGCCTCATCGCCAGAACAGAACAATAAATCATAAGTGGATTGGTCTCTATTGGCTGCTTTCATCACTTTTTCTAGGAAAGCATGGGTTTCAGAAACATCATCCTCCTCATTAAGCACAAGCACTACATCAACGCTTGATTTACAAGAACTTATACCTGCTCGATCTACGTTATAAAGCCGCGAATTCTTAAAAAGATGCTCCATTTTCCCTATCTTTGCACGGCATTATGACGGATATCCACTCTAACATCACCATACCAACAACTAAAGTAAAGGAATCCCGCCTATCTCAACTTGATCTTGCTAACATAAAGTTTGGTCATGTATTTACGGACCATATGTTCGTTGTTAATTATGATAATGGTGAATGGATTAACCCACAGATACAGCCATTTGGTCCCATCCCAATGCATCCAGCAACTTCTTCCATTCATTATGGACAGTCCATCTTCGAAGGAATGAAGGCTCATCGTAACAAAGAAGGCGAAATCGTTTTCTTTCGGATGGATGATCATGCGGCTCGTTTTTGCTATTCCGCAAAGCGCATGGCAATGCCAGAAATCCCCAAAGGACTTTTTCGTAAAGGAATCATGGATCTGGTAAAATTGGACCAAGCATGGGTGCCTCAAGAAGAAGGATACTCTTTATACATAAGGCCCTACATGTTTGCAACGGACGAATTTATTGGAATTCGAAGAGCAAGCAGCTATAAATTCATGATCATTCTCAGCCCTGTCGCTGGTTACTATTCAGGAGCTGTAGAAGTATACGCATCTACGAAATATACACGAGCAGCACCAGGAGGAACTGGTATGGCAAAAGCAGCCGGAAACTATGCAGCGGCTATCCTCCCAGCAGAGGAAATCAAGGATAATGGATATGACCAAATTCTGTGGCTTGATGGAAGAAACCATACCAATTTACAAGAGATCGGCACCATGAATGTTTTCGTGGTGATCAATGGCGAAGTGCATACACCATCATTATTCGAGGGCACAATCTTACCGGGTATCACAAGAGATTCCGCAATCCAGTTGCTCAAAAGTTGGAATGTTCCAGTTCATGAGCGCGAAATCTCCATTCACGAATTGGTTAAAGCTCATCAAAATGGCCATATTGATGAAATGTTTGGAAGCGGCACGGCAGCAACAATATCTCCAATAAAAGGCTTTGGTTATGACGATCGCCACTATGAAATAGCGTTGGGAGATGAGCGCTCCATTTCAGCGAAGCTAAAAAATGCCCTTCAAGACATCAAGCAGGGCAACACAAAGGAATCGTTTGGTTGGGTTGAAAGACTTATCTAAAAGTCATATTTCGGATTTTCCTCCGAAAAATCCTTAGAAGAAAAAGATGGATCAACGACGATATTGGTGAATTTATATTCTTCAAATAAATTCCCTTTATGGTCGGTTATTCTCTGATAAACAGGAAGATAGGTCGACTTATCAATGTAAAACACACTCGTTTTACCGTATGCGCTCGTCACCTTAATGACATCACCAGATGAAAGCGATTTACCTACTCGCCAACCGTTGATTTGAGCAAGCATGTATTCACTTAAGTGCAACGTTTTTGCCAGTTTGGATAGCGATTGTGATTTAGGCACAGTATAATTTGAAATCTTAAAATTGGGATCCTTTATTTCAATTTTATAACATGATTTTCCATTAAATGTGACACTACCTGATAATTTAAAAGCCTCCTTTAGTATCCCTTGTTTTTTTGCCATTACCATGGATTCGTAAAGAAGGACAGCAGGCGTCCGAAACCCAGCATCCGTAAGCAAATTATGCATTCCTTTCCGCATCATGGAAGACGTTGGATCAAGTTTAATCTTAATACCCTTTTTAATCAATGCCTTGCTTCCATATACATCAGGATTGTATAAAATTTCTGCCCCTTCATTTTCACCGCCCGTCATTTTAGTGTAGATACTTTCTGACGAATAATCGACCTTGCATTCCATTGTGGACTTCTCCATATCACCGTCTATCTGCTCATTCATGGTCAAGGTGAATGTATGACCAGAAGCATCCATAACTCGATCATACATTTCTTCGATTATAGATTCAGGACTTTGGCTGTAAGCTGAAAACAGCACTGAGAAAAAAAGAAGTATTGTTAAGAATTGATATTGCTTCATGTTCAATTATGGATTTAGGCTAAACTTAAACAAAAGTTGTTCCAATACGTCTATTTTGGGAATAAATCTTCTCGCAGGAAGTGATCAAATGCTACTCCTTGTAAGGTATCGTGATCAACTAGGCGACCTTTAGAAACGGTATACCGTTGCCCGTTGTATTCAATAGATGCCTTGGGCGATCTCCCATAAATCCAATCCCATGATTGTAATAGTTGACTGTGTGATTGAAGCTTTTTCGCTACAATCTTCTCGTATTCAACTGTTGTAAACATGGCGTGTAACTCCATCACTAATGCCTCAATCACAGATTCCATAGATAGGCCAAAGGTTTTTAAATTGACAACCTCCGAGCGAACAGAAGGAAGAGCTTTCGAATGAGTTACTAATGGGGAAGATATCGATCCCTCCAAATGATTTAGATTACTGTCCACAAGTAAGGTACAATGGGTTAACAGCTTATTTCTACCCGCAAACTGGGCAGAACCCGATATTTTTTTGTCCTGACAAAGAATGGCATTTCTCGTATTTAACACAGTATCGAGCCCATGACGTTGTAGGGCCTGTCTTGGCCAGTCTAAAAAGAAATGGTAGTCATTTACAAGCTTTAGGGATTTAGGTATCACTAAGCCGATATTCAGATTTCCCAAATCATGATATACCGTTCCTCCACCGCTTACCCGACGACATATTTGAATACCTCGTTCATCGCAAAAAGGCAAATTCACCTCCGCAAACAACTGTTGGTTTCTACCGATAACTACGGAAGGACTATTGATATAACAATAAAACAAGGGGCGATTATCCGTATCCTCTTCCAATGCCCAGCGCTCAAAGGCAAGATTAGTAATAGGGTCGTTGGACGGGCTCCGTACCCATCGAATTTGATCTCCTAGAATAACGTGCATTGAGAAAGACATCTAAGCAATAAGAGATTCTACCCTATCTACAATAGCATTACACCGACGCTCAGCATCTTTTTCTAACTGCCTCATCTCCTCAAGTACCCTACTCTTCCATGGACCATCACCCACATCCTGAATATTGATTCGCACATTCATTCCAGCCCCTTGAATCGCGGTACGAGCACAAAGTGCGCCAACTCCGGTATCAGAAGCCGAATTGGGATTACCATCCTTTGCCATGGCATCAAGTAAATCAAACATACTATACGCAGTTCTCATCACCTCTAAGGGTACCTCAATGGCATATTCTGTGGCCTCTTTCATAGCCTGCTGACGAGCAGCTTTTTCCTCAGAACTCCCCTTAGGTAACTTTATGGCTACCATGATACGCTCAAAGGCCGCCGTATCTTCATCGACTAATCGAAGCAACTTTGAAAGGATTTGCTGACCATTATCAGCCCACTGTGAAAAGAAATCCCAACGGTCATCCCAACCGCGTTTATGGGATGATAAATTAGCTACCATGGTACCAAGGGCCACACCAAGCGTTCCCACATAGGCTGAAATTGACCCACCCCCGGGTGCAGGACTCTCACTAGCTGTTTCATGGGCAAACGCTTTTAAATCCATTCCCACTAACTTGGATGAACTCGTCTCGCGAATCATCCATTCGATGATATTTTCCTCGGGCACAAAAGGCTTTAAATCACTAAGACCCATAGAGAGCGCCGCTACTCGAACGAGCTCTTCCTCACTGACACCAATACTTCTGTTTTGTTTTTGCAGAAAATATCTACCCGCATCCAACATACTTTGAAGAGGTACAAGCCCTACAAGTTCGGATCCTGTGACGCGCATACCTCGCCTGTGCGCAGAATGTACCGTTTCATCAAAGGCCTTATGCAATGGGGTTTTGTTTACATCGGTGATATTCATAGAAATTTGGGCAACACCATATTCTTCGATATACCAACCAATTCCTTTCACTCCTGGACAAGTACCAGGAACTCTCTCTGGGTTACCATCTTTATCAAGCACTTTTTTTCCTGTGGGCGTGCCATCCTCTGTCTTTATCCGGCCTTTTTCTCTTATATCAAAGGCCACTGAATTGGCCCTACGAACAGAAGTTGTATTTAGATTCACATTAAAAGCAATAAGAAAATCACGTGCACCGATCGCAATGTTTCCTGTTTTTGCATTAAATCGCTGAGGGCCAAAGTCCGGCTTCCACCCCTCCTGCTTAATCTTTTCTTCAATTCCTTCATATTCACCCGCACGTACCGTCGCGAGGTTCTTTCGCTTCTCCTCTGTGGCTGCTGACTCATACAGATAGACCGGAATATCCAAGTCCTTTCCTACCCTCTCACCGAGCTTCTGGGCACATACAATACAATCCTCCATAGAGGCATTGGCTACAGGGATAAATGGACAAACGTCTGTTGCACCAAACCGTGGATGTTCTCCACTATGCTGGCTCATGTCAATGAGCTCCGCGGCTTTACTGATGAGCTTGTAAGCTGCTTCGACAACTTGATCTGGTTCACCAACAAATGTGATTACTGTTCGATTCGTGGCTTTGCCTGGATCTACATCGAGTAATCGTACACCCTCTACCTGCTTTACTGTATTCGCTATGGCGTCAATGACCTCAGGGCGTCTTCCCTCGCTGATGTTCGGTACACATTCGATTAGCTTTCTCATGATGTTTTCTTTGTGTTATTTCTCGATAGTTAGGCTACCCACTCCCCAGATATCATAACCTTTTCAATATTGTTTTCTCCAAAAGCATAAGGAACATACGACAGATTTTGTATGCCCTGTTGAAGGATCACAAGGTTGGCGCGTTGTCCAACTGCTATACTTCCGACCTCTTCGGCGGCATCCATGGCCTTTGCGCTATTGCAGGTTATAGCATCAAGCGCTTGTTGAGGGCTTAGCTTCATTTTTATGCAGGCTAAGGACCATATCTTCTGCATATCGTAGACAGGAGAACTTCCTGGATTAAAATCACTAGCAAGGGCGAATGGCAAGCCACGCTCCATAAGTTCTCTTCCTGGCGCGTAGGGTATTCCGAGATAGAAACTACAACCAGGTAACCCTACCGGAATGGTTTTACTCGATGCCAACAACTTAATTTCTGTCTCCGTAATTTGTTCTAAATGATCGACTGAAACGGCCTCATGCTCAATGGCGACCTGCACGCCCCCACTTACGGCTAGTTGATTGCCATGAATCTTCGCCTTAAGACCAAACTCGGCTCCCTTGGCTAAAATCTTCGCCGTTTCTTCCACGGTAAAGAAGCCTTTCTCACAAAAGACATCGATAAAGTAAGCAAGCTTTTCCTCTGCAGCGGCTGGTATTAACTCTTCACATATAATATCAATCCAACGGCTGCGATTCGACTGATAGGCCGTTGGGAGTGCATGAGCCGCTAGTAAGGTTGGACGAATTAACATATCAGAATATGTTTCCTGTAGACGACGAATGACTCGAAGCATCTTTAACTCATCCTTAACCGTCAAACCATAGCCACTCTTTATCTCGATGGCCGTCGTCCCTGCTTTGCGCACGACATTCATTCTCCAACAAGCTCTTTGAAAAAGCGCATCTTCTGACATCTCTTGAAGCTTTCGAGCAGAATTATGAATTCCGCCTCCAGCAGCGGCAATTTCCTCATAACTCTTACCCTCTATTTTCATTAAAAACTCCTCTTCGCGAGATGCGGCGTGCACAAGGTGTGTATGATTATCTACAAATCCCGGTAGAACGAAGGCATGATCAACATCAACAACTTCAGCCTCTAAGGGTAAATCTTCAATTTCTGTAAATCTGCCATTGTCGATAGCTATTGAGTTTAGACCTGTTGCCTTAACATATGGTGATTCAGAATGAAGGTTTGTAATGAGCTTTGCACCTGACATATCGTCAAGATACAGGGTTATTACCGTTTACACCCCGAAACGACGAGGAGAATTATCTACTTTTGCTCTATGGTTGGAAATTCCTTTGGACATCGCTTTCGAATCACCACTTTTGGTGAATCGCATGGACCGGCAATGGGGGTAGTTATAGATGGATGTCCAGCTGGACTATTGCTCAAGCCTTCTGATATACAGGAAGCGCTCGACCGAAGACGACCGGGTCAATCAAATCTCACAACGGCTCGAAAGGAAAAAGATCAAGTAGAAATCCTATCAGGCGTATTTGAAGATAAAACCTTGGGAAGCCCCATAACCCTGCTTATTCGAAATCAGGACGCTCGTCCAAAAGATTACGACCACCTTAAGGAAGTTTATCGCCCCTCCCACGCCGACTACACTTATCTCAAAAAATATGGTCATCGCGATCCCCGAGGAGGAGGTAGAGCTTCTGCCCGTGAAACAGCATGCCGTGTGGCCGCTGGAGCAGTGGCTAAGCGTATCCTTGATCATCTTGGTATTGACGTCTACGCCTTTACACATCAAATTGGTCAAGTTGCTTTAGAGGACACAACCATTGATTATTCAAACATTGAGCAACATCCAACACGTTGCCCAAATCCATCGATTGCAGAGGCAATGCAACAAGCTATTGAGTCGGCAAAGTCTGAAGGAGACAGCCTTGGAGGAGTTGTAGAGTGCCATATTGCAGGCCTCCCTGTTGGTCTCGGTCAACCTGTATTTCATCGATTTGAAGCTGATTTAGCCTTTGCCATGCTATCGATCAATGCGACCAAATCATTTGAAATTGGTTCTGGCATAGCAGGCACCAAAATGAAGGGAAGCGAACACAATGACCCCTTTGTTATTGAAAAAGACAAAGTGGCTACATCAACCAACTTTAGTGGAGGTGTGCAGGGAGGAATAACCAATGGAATGCCCGTAACTTTTAAAGTGGGATTTAAACCAACCGCAACCATTCAGAAACCTCAGGAATCCATTAATCAGCAGGGCGAAAAAGCCATCGTTGAGGGTAAAGGAAGACATGATCCTTGTGTGATACCGCGTGCTGTGCCCATTGTAGAGGCCATGGCAAATCTTGTAACCGTAGATCATATTCTTCTCGCACAGAGTGATACCATAGAACAAATAGGCTTGAAACAATGAAAGTCTATCACCATAAAGACTGCCAAGAGTTTCTAGCAGGAGATGCCACCCACTTAAGAGAAATACTTCATCCGGACAAAATGGACATTGCCCTGCGTTACAGTTTGGCGCATGCCGTGGTAAAACCTGGCGAAACATCCTTTAAACACGCGCTGACAACGAGTGAAATCTACATCATTCTCGAAGGGAAAGGACGCATGGTTATCGACGAGGAGGCCCAAGAAGTTAACAAAGGGCATGTCGTTTACATTCCGCCGAATGCCGTTCAATGTATAGAAAACATTGGCACAGGGGATTTAATCTTTTATTGCATCGTAGATCCAGCCTGGCGAGAAGAAGATGAAATTGTCTTTGAATCCGAATCCAAACCATAGCACCATGAAAAAATTAGCCCTTCATTGGCAAATCATCATAGCCCTAATCCTTGGTATCCTCTATTCCTACTTAGCGATTTCACAGGGTTGGATGAAATTTACGTTGTACTACCTACGTCCCTTTGGAGATATTTTTATTCGTCTGCTAAAAATGCTTGCCATACCCTTGGTTCTATTTTCAATCATTAAAGGAGTAGCCGGGCTATCGGACATCTCGCGTCTCGGAAGATTGGGAGCAAAGACATTTGGCCTTTATGTGCTTACCACGGTTGTTTCTGTGACCATTGGACTTGGTCTTGTTAATCTTATTGAACCAGGTAATAAAATTGACCCAGCAGTTAAAGGGGAAATTCAGGCCTATGTTGAAATGAATGTTTCTCAAGATGATGGATTTCAATCCTTACAAGCAAAACAGGACGCTACCAATAAAATTCAAGAAGAATATGGTCCCTTGTATATCCTGGTGGAGTCTGTTCCCGATAACATTTTCGGGGCTTTGACTTCGATGAGCAAGATGCTTCAGGTAATCTTTTTTGCCATATTCTTCGGCATTGGACTACTCTTTGTCGATAAGCGATACAGCGATCCTGTGAATAAGGCCGTAGACGGCATCAATGAAGTGATTCTTTTATTGATCCAATGGGTAATGCGTGCTGCCCCCTTCTTTGTCTTTTGTCTTTTAGCAGGGCAAATGGCCCGCTTAGCAGGTGATAACCCAGAGATTTTATCGCAAATTCTTCAAGCTGTAGGTTGGTATATGATTACGGTTATTCTAGGGTTAGGCCTTATGGCACTTGTCTTTTACCCAAGCCTTGTAGGCATTTTTGTTCGGCATATTGGCTTCTTGGGTTTCATGCGCAAGCTCATCAAGGCTCAGTCGGTTGCCTTTTCCACTTCTTCAAGCGCAGCCACCCTGCCAGTAACCATGGATGTCGTAGAGAATGACCTTGGTGTATCTTCTCAAACCACAAACTTCATTTTACCGATTGGTGCTACCATAAATATGGATGGCACGTCGATGTTTCAAGGAATTACCGCAGTATTCTTAGCCCAGTTCTTTGCGGGAGGCATGGAGATGACGGATCAATTGTTAATGATTGGTATGGCGACCTTAGCCTCTATCGGTGCGCCTGCAGTACCTAGTGCGGGATTAGTGTTACTTATGGGCATACTTGCTTCCTTAGGCTATCAAGCATGGTGGGTAGCGTTAGTTTTCCCCATTGATAGAATATTGGATATGACGCGCACAGCAATCAACGTTACCGGGGATGCCGCCGTCGCCACGCTTATTGCTCAGAGTGAAGGGGAATTCACTTCGCAGGAATCCAGCCAATAGAAATGTCTAGCTACAGGTCAAAACAACGCAAAATGCGATGGATAAACCTTTATCCTCCCTATCTCGGGGCGGGTATCCGATTCAAAGGCTTTTCGGATGACGGATATGCTTGCCATGTTGAAATGAAATTGCGTTGGTGGAATAGGAATCTATTTAATACCCATTTTGGCGGATCCATCTATGCGATGTGCGATCCTTGGTTTTGTTTTATTGTGCTCGATAAATTAGGCCCTGATTACATCGTCTGGGACAAAAGCGCTACAGTACGATTTCTAAAGCCAGGAGAACGAACACTTAAGGCCGTATTCAGAGCCAAGCCAGAGGAAATTGAACACATTCGAACTCAGGCGGATTCCCAAGGTAAAACCACCTATGTGTTTACCGCGGAAATATTAGACAGTAAAGGAATACGTGTAGCAGAAGTCGATAAGGAAGTTTATGCACGACGCAAGTCCTGAGCTAAGCAACTACTCACAATTCCAGAACACATCTAATCTTCTTTCCTAATAAAGGTTAAATAGGCAGTCCTCATGACTGAATAACCTTGGATTCGAGGTATTTTATAGGCTATACGTCATATACATGAAAAAAATTCTCGTCTTATCCTGCCTTTTATTCCTCCTAGGCACTGTTTGTCATGCTCAGCACCTAGTGAGCTATACAAAGGTTGACTCCTTTACCACCGATAGCCTGCGTGCGCTTTGGAAACAAAACAAAATAAAAAAAGTCATTGTACCCATCAAGTACGATTTTGATGTATATGAAGTGATATACAAAACCCTTTATGTTGATGGCGATACGATAACGGCATCAGGGTATATATTCCTTCCCTTAATACCTGCAAAAGATATGGCCGATGGAATTCCAGCTTCTATTTTAAATCACGGCACAGAAATGCGCATCAATCCGAATTGGAATGGCCTTGGAGGGCTACAGGCTGTTGTTGCCGCCTATGCAACAGATGGATATTACGGCCTTTACCCGCACTACATTGGATTAGGGAAGGGAGAACGACGTCACGTGTATCAACATGCAGAATCAGAGGCACAAGCCTCGATTGATATGGTTCGGGCTTTGCGCGAGTTTGCTGAGATTATGGAGACTCCGTTTAATGAGGACCTATACATTTCGGGATATTCCCAAGGAGGCCACGCAGCTATGGCTAGTCATAAGATTATGGAGGAACAATATCCCGATGAGTTTACGGTTCGTGCCAGTGCGCCCGCTTCCGGAGCATATCACATGACAGGAAAGGACCAACAACGAAGAATGTTTGAACCCTATGGTCACCAAGCATACCTACCCTATTTGATTACTTCAATGGATCGAGCCTATCCAGAGATGTGGGATGGGGACATCTATGAAGTGTTTGTGCCGCCTTATGATAGCCTCTTGCGTGCGACAATGACCGGAGAATACAGCATAAGCTATGTATCCAAGCGACTGCCGGAAGTCCCTGCCGATATGCTTGACCCATCATTGGTCGAACAATATCTACAAGATACTGCCTTCCCATTGCGAGTTGCCTTAGCCGATAATGACCTCTATGATTGGGCTCCAGAAAGTCCTATGCTATTGTGCTATTGCAATAGCGATGAACAAGTGGATTACCGAAACACACTCTTTACCTATGATTACATGAAAGACCTTGGAGCAAGGTATGTACGTTTATCCAATGGTGGAAAAAAATACGACCACAATACATGTGCTCTCTTTACAAGTATTCAAACCAAATTCTTCTTTGATAGCATCAGAAAAGGAAAAAAGAGAGGACGCCGAGGCCCTATATTCAAACGATTCCTAATCAGCTTAGCCAAGCTCGCGGTAAAACCAAGCGATGTCGCGGTGAATCGCAAAAAGCTCAAGGACTAGTTAGTTTTTTATAAAACTTCCCGTCCAGGTATTTTCTTGAAAAGCATCCGTGATATGCAGATAGTAAAATCCACGAGGCAAGTCATCTGTCGCAATACGGAACTCTCCTTGGCCTGTTTCTTCTAAGGCATCCCCTTTGACGATTTGACCAAGCTGATTCACCATGGTATAGCTATAGTCTTTTCGCTGCAAATTACTTGCTTTTAATGCGAATCTAATGTGAGTGTTTGCCGGATTAGGATATATAGACACTTGTTGTAGCTCATTAAAATCAATCGCTGTAACATCACTTGTATCGACTGGATTCAAATCTGTTGTATCATTAAGACTTTGCCATTGAATCGCGTACCCACCCCCTTTGGTAGCGCAGTCCGACCGAAACTCAATCATCAATGTATCAACATCCATGACCAATGTGTTTGGAATTGTGTTTCCTGAATACTGTCCAATTAGCGGGCTAAACTCGTCGGAGCCTTCATAGAGAAAAAGATAATCCCAATCCTCCTCAAGATCAAATTCCTCAAAGGATAATTGAAAGGGACCATTACCTTGTATCTGATAGAGCAGACGCTCATCATCACCGTAATCTCCAAAGGGTCCCCCACTGTCATAGAGCACTCCACTATCTAGAGTATATACCTGAGGTAACGTGCCTTCATTGATCAACTTGTAGTAAAAATCCCAGTCCCAAAACTCACCTGGATCCGTGTGCGTCTGATTAGGAAAGTGTTGATGCCCTTTAATTCGGTTACAAGAACCCGGCACACCCGCTTGATTATAGTTTGTTGTCGCAGTCCAAGGATAATAAGCGGTTCTGTGCCCATTAATGCCATAGCCTGAGGCCAAAACATCGCGCGTCAGATTTGCCGAGGATCTATACATCGCTTCGGTATACCATGCAGGATTGGAAACATAGCCCTCGTGTTCATAGCCAATGGTATACGGATTTTCACTACCCACATGCCAAGCCTTATCGGATTCACGCACCATTTGGGTCACCTGGCCGTCGCTTGAACGAATGACGTAATGTGCTGAGACATTGGAGTTGCAGTTTTGAAACCACGCAATGCATCCTGAATAACTGCCCTGAACTGTATGTATAGTTATCGCAGAAATATCACTTCCACTTCGACTACTGTAATTGCAAGAAGTAGGATTCCAAAGCGCTTGACTATAATCAGATGATCGAAGGCCACTTGCAATCGGATCATGTAAGTCCATATTGTAGACACCCGCTTCGGATAGCATAATCCGAGGCATTGAATGGATAATCATCCATTCCTCAGTAAATACATCATGGGCAAAATTTGGAAGAGGTTCAAAGCCTAATTGCACTGTCCATACAGAATCACTTGATTTTCGCGCAACTTCAGATAAAAAGCTTACTACAGGAAGGTATAGGGCTTTATTTTCAACCGAATCCGTAAGCCTAACAGGAAACTCACTCAACGCAGACAAGGCAAAAGCAATGTCCCTGCTGGACGGTACAGAGGGCAACAGACTATCTAGAGCAAGGGCATAAGCATTCATGGCAATCTCTTTATCACTTACGATCAGTGAGATGGTGATACCTGACAAATCAGATACCAAGTAAAGATTTTCACGAAAGACCCCACCACCGTGGTCGTAAAGGCCCATCACTGTTTTTGCTTGAGGCATACCCGTACAACTCGCAATAGTAGAGGAAGTTAAGTGCTCAAACCGTGTATTATGCCAAGCTACAGCATGGCTCAAAACAAGTGAAGTCGAACTCTGTCCAAGGACTGCAATGGGATATAAAGCGATCCAGAAAAAGAGTGTTAGAATATTGATTTTCATTGACTACGCTAAGAAAAGACATCCCATCAAGGATTGGGCCACCAATTACTAACGCAAAACTGAGTATAACTAATTGCCTTAGTAATAATAGAGGTCATCCTCAGTTGAGGCTCCCGTCCATACCGGAATAATCCACCCCAATTTCAAGCCAATTCTAAGGTCGAAACGCGAAGCGTCGAGCGAAGTATTTGTGGCAAGATCCCAAGGGCGGAGATTGGACGTGAGGCCCTCTTGAAATTCGATACCGAGATAAAGATTGGCAAAGCGTTGTTGTTCGCACTTCATCAATCCAATAAATTGAGAAAAAACAATACCTCCACTCAAACGATCATACCCTGTGCGATACTGTGGACTAAACTGAGGCACTGCATTGCGATCAACGTTGTAACTGATTTTATGCAATGTATAACCCATACCCACTTTGACTAAAAGTCCACTATTCGGAGACTTTGGAGAAAATGGAAAATTTTTACTGAGCCATGTCATAAGGCTCATTCCTCGCTGTTCAAATCCCACAGGGACTAAATCACCATCATCACCTACCATAAATCCAGAAGAAAGCAAGGAGTTTAGAAGATCATTTTCTTTCACCTTGTTCCCAAAGTGATATTGGCCCTCTAGACCTAATCCAAGCTTCCCTCCCCATATGTAGTCGCCAGAAAAACCAAAAGACTGTGAGAATCCAAATCGTTCACTTAAGTTTCCAAAAGGCATGTAAGCTCCATATTGAGGAGTAAGATGTAAAACGTTGGATGCTTTCTGTGCCACAATGGGCTTGATGTGAAAACCTAGTCCACTAAGAAAAATGAAGAATATCAAAAGAAGCCGTGCCATGCCCTAAAGTTACAAGGATAAATTCATTGATTGTTCTTTGCAATGCTTAGATTACCGTACCTTTAACATAGACTCATTTTCTGCATGAAAGCGACATCCTCCATAGCTATGGTTGATTTACAAAATCAAACAAAAAAAATCCGAGAGGAAATTAATGCAGCTATCCATGAGGTGATTGACTCGACCCAATTTATCGGCGGGCAGAAGGTCAACGAGTTTTGTGAAACATTAGGAGACTATATTGGGGTAAATCATGTTATCCCATGTAATAGCGGGACGGATGCGCTACAAATTGCGATGATGGCCTTAGGAATAGGCCCAGGAGATGAAGTGATAACCCCTGACTTCACCTATTTCGCAACGGCGGAAGTTGTCGGACTGCTGGGAGCAACACCTGTATTTGTGGATGTCGACAAAGACTATTTTACAATACTTCCCGAAGAAATTGAACAAGCCATAACACCGAACACCAAGGCCATTGTCCCCGTACATCTTTTTGGCCAAGCAGCCAATATGGAAGCGATAAGAACAATCGCTAAGAACCACAATATTTACATTATTGAAGATTGTGCCCAATCGATGGGCTGCACAATCACAGCAGGTGAATTTATTGGAAAGTCGACCGGAAATCTCGGAGATATCGGTTGCTTCTCCTTTTTTCCGTCCAAAAATTTAGGGGCATTCGGCGACGGCGGAGCCATTACTACGAACAATTCAGCATTAGCCCAGGCATGTCGTCAAATAGCCAACCATGGACAAGGTAAACGATATTATCATGACCGCTTGGGTGTTAACTCAAGACTGGACGCGATTCAGGCGGCAATACTGCTGGTAAAACTTGATTATTTAGATAGCTACATTGACTTACGCCGAAAGGCGGCATCTAAGTATGATGAAGTTCTTGCTTCTTTTGAGTGGATTATGACGCCCAAACGACTTTCCTATTGCAACCATAGCTTTCATCAGTATGTTATACGTATGGAAAATGAGTTACGCAAAGAAGTGATCACTATGCTAAGAAGCCATGATGTTGGTCACAATATATACTACCCTCTACCCGTGCAAGAACAAAAAGCAATGGCAAGCTACCCTAAACGCTCATGTCCTAATACATCGAAAATTTGCCAGGAAGTGCTTGCTTTGCCTATGCATACTGAATTAACCATCGACCAAATCGAATACATTGCTTCAATTTTTGAAAAAGTAGCCCCATGAAAATTACTATAGTAGGTACAGGTTATGTTGGCCTCGTCACAGGAACTTGTCTAGCAGAAACAGGAAATGATGTGCTCTGCATTGATATTGACGAAGCGAAAGTTGCCAAACTTAAAAAGGGCGAGTGCCCTATCTATGAGCCCGGACTCAAGCCATTACTTGAACGCAACATTGAACAAAAACGACTATCCTTTTCTACATCGCTTACGGAAGGAATAGAACACGGCCAAGTGCTTTTTTTAGCATTACCTACACCACCAGGTGAAGATGGTTCTGCCGATTTAAGTTATGTCCTAAATGTTGCCGATAATATTGGGAAAAACCTCAAGGAGTATCGGGTAATCGTCGACAAAAGCACCGTTCCAGTTGGAACTGCTGATAAAGTAACTGCACAAATTGCTCAACATACTTCAGTTGATTTTGATGTGGTCTCTAACCCTGAATTTCTAAGAGAGGGAATGGCAGTTGACGATTTTCTAAAGCCAAGCCGAGTTGTGATTGGAACGTCCTCCGACAAAGCAGCCGATATTATGCGTCAAATCTACGAACCGTACGTTCGGCAGGGACATCCTATACTCGTTATGGATGAGCGTTCAGCAGAGATGACAAAGTATGCTGCCAATAGTTTCTTAGCCACAAAGATTTCCTTTATGAATGAAGTAGCCAACCTTTGCGAGGTGGTTGGGGCCAACGTGGATAATGTTCGCATTGGAATGGCACCCGATGACCGCATAGGTAGACGATTCCTTTTTGCAGGAGTTGGCTATGGAGGAAGTTGTTTTCCCAAAGATGTCCTAGCCCTGCATAAAACCTCCAAGGATAACGACTACGAATTCAAAATTCTAGATGCTGTTATCAAGGTAAATCATGAACAACGAGCGCGTTTTTACCAAAAAATATACGACCACTTCGACGGTAATCTACAAGGTCAGAAAATTGCACTCTGGGGACTAGCTTTCAAACCAGAAACCGATGATATCCGAGAAGCCCCGGCACTGTATATCATTGATAAACTTTTGGAGGCAGGCGCCCAAGTAAAAGCTTATGACCCAGAGGCTATGGATAACGTCAAAGCCCTCTATGGAGATCGCGTAGAGTTTTACGACACTATGTATGAAGCGCTAGAAGGCTCTGATTTTCTTGTTATTGTTACCGAATGGTCTGCATTTCGTCAACCTGATTTTGAGAAGGTTAAAAACGCACTGAAGCTTCCGCTTATCTTTGATGGACGAAACCTCTATGACAAACAACGCATCAAGGACCTGGGCATCGTCTACAGAAGTATAGGCAGGCCATAGAAAAAAGATATGAGTAACCCAAAAGATACACCAAGAGTTCTTATAACAGGAGGAGCTGGCTTCCTCGGATCACACCTGTGTCACCGATTTTATGATGAAGGATTCGAGGTCATTGCCATGGACAACCTGATTACGGGATCACTAAGGAACATCGAGGATCTATTTGGAAAAGAGCGGTTTACTTTCATGAATCATGATGTAACAAAGTTCGTGCATATTGGGGGGCACTTGGATTACATCTTGCATTTCGCTTCTCCGGCGAGCCCGATTGACTATCTTAAAATTCCTATCCAAACCCTGAAGGTTGGTGCCCACGGAACCCACAACTTATTAGGACTTGCCAAAGCAAAGAATGCTCGAATTTTAGTCGCCTCAACTTCCGAAGTTTATGGAGATCCTCTAGTACATCCTCAAACGGAAAAATATCTTGGAAATGTGGATCCAGTTGGGCCGAGAGGGGTATATGATGAAGCAAAACGATATATGGAAGCATTGACTATGGCCTATCATAGATTTCATAATGTCGAAACCCGTATCGTCCGCATATTCAACACATTTGGTCCAAAAATGAGGTTTAATGATGGACGAGTTTTACCTGCATTCCTTGGTAATGCTCTTGAAGGAAAGAATCTTCCAATCTTTGGCGATGGTTCTCAAACCCGTTCTTTTTGTTATGTAGATGATACCGTCGAAGGAATCTATAGAATTTTAATGAGCAACTGTTCCGAACCTATTAACATCGGAAATCCTGGCGAGATAAGCATAGCGGAGTTTGCAAAAGAAATTCAAGAATTGTTTCCTGATTGCACTGTAGGTCTTGATTATCATCCCCTTCCTGAAGGAGATCCCAAATTACGCAGACCAGACATTAGCAAAGCCATGGAAATACTCGATTGGGAACCGCGCATGAAACGAAAGGAAGGTTTAAAGCGAACTTTGGATTATTTTAAAAGTATACCTCAAGAAGAACGAAATGCGCAAGCACATAATGACTTTTCAAAATACATCGTACGATAAAAAGTAATCATGGATCAACAGCTTTTAAATAAGGAAAAAACCTTAGCCGTAATTGGGCTTGGATATGTTGGACTACCTATTGCACTTGCGTTTGCCAAAAAAGTTCGTGTTATCGGTTTTGATATTAATGCAGAGCGCGTCGAGTTGATGAAAAACCATATTGACCCAAGCAAGGAGTTAGAGCCAACGGCATTTGATGGATGTGACATACAATTCACCCATTCCGTCGAGGACCTAAAAAGTGCTTCTTTTTATATCGTTGCTGTGCCTACACCTGTAGACAAGCATAAGGTGCCAGATTTAACGCCTGTACTATCCGCCTCCCGTACAGTAGGACAAGTGCTATCCAAGGGAGATATTGTCGTCTACGAATCGACCGTTTATCCAGGATGTACAGAAGACGATTGTATCCCTGTATTAGAAGAAGTTTCAGGACTTAAATGGATGGAAGACTTTAAAGTTGGCTATTCCCCCGAACGCATTAATCCAGGGGATAAAAAACATACATTAGAACATATTGTTAAGGTGGTATCAGGAAGTGATGATGAATCGCTAGACATCATCGCAACCATGTACGAACAGGTGGTTGACGCAGGAGTTCACCGGGCGCCTACCATGAAAGTTGCAGAGGCTGCAAAAATCATAGAAAATACCCAGAGAGACTTAAACATCGCTCTAATGAATGAGCTCTCTAAGATTTTTGACCTCATGGACATCAATACCTACGATGTTCTCGAAGCCGCTAATACGAAATGGAATTTTCTCAACTTCTTTCCCGGACTAGTCGGAGGTCATTGTATTGGTGTAGACCCATATTATCTCACATATAAAGCCATGTCCAAGGGCTACAAACCTGAAGTAATTCTTGCAGGAAGACGGATCAATGATAGTATGGGAGCATATGTAGCAAAAAAATTAGTCCAAGCGTTGATCAAAAATGGAAAGGACGTAAGTGAATCAAAAGTACTTATCATGGGCGCTACATTCAAGGAAGACGTAAGCGATATTAGAAACACAAAAGTTGTGGATGTCATTCAAGAGCTTATTGATTATTCTGTCGCGGTAGACGTGGTGGATGCCTATGCGGATCCCTCAGAAATGGAGCATGAATACGGACTAAGTCTGAGCTCGGAAACCGAGCCACCCTATGATGCTATTATTGTTGCTGTTAATCATGATGAATATGCGCAGATGAAACAAGAAGATTTCATGGGTCTTATGGATGACAAGCCTATTCTTTTTGACATCAAAGGCATGCTTAAAGACCGTAATATGTCAGGTATTCACTATTGGTCATTATAACTTCTTCTTAAATCAAATACTATGGCATCAACTATTTTAATCACCGGCGGTGCAGGATTTATAGGAAGTCACGTGGTTCGCTTGTTTGTAAAGGAATATCCAGAGGCACAAATTGTAAATCTTGATAGCCTGACTTATGCTGGCAACCTGGAAAACTTAAAAGATGTTGAGCAAGAGGATAACTACCGATTCGTCAAGGCAGACATTTGTGATGCCCAACGGATGATTAAACTATTCGAGGAGGTCAGGCCAACGCATGTCATTCATTTGGCCGCAGAAAGTCATGTTGACCGCTCGATTACCAATCCCACGTCTTTTGTGCTGACTAATGTAATCGGTACAACCAATCTACTCAATGCTGCAAGAAACATTTGGTCTAGTTCTGAAGGAGTGTTTCATCATGTATCAACGGATGAAGTCTATGGATCACTTGGTGCAACAGGGCTCTTCACAGAAAGTACACCCTATGACCCCAGATCGCCATATTCTGCTTCGAAGGCTGCATCAGATCATTTAGTACGTGCCTATGCTAACACCTTTGGCATGGATGTGCGTATCACCAATTGTTCTAACAATTATGGACCCAATCAGTTTCCGGAAAAGCTCATTCCACTATTTATAAATAACATTAAACACAAGAAAGCGCTTCCTGTATATGGAGATGGTCTGTACACGAGAGACTGGCTCTATGTTGAAGATCATGCTGAGGCAATTCGACAAGTACTATTCAAAGGAAAGTCAGGAGAGACCTATAATATTGGAGGACATAATGAATGGAAAAATATCGACCTCATCGAACTCTTATGTGATGTTATGGATGATAAACTTGGCCGGCAACGGGGTGAATCACGTCAGCTCATCACCTTCATCAAAGATCGGCCTGGACATGACAGAAGGTATGCCATTGATGCCTCAAAAATAGAACGTGAACTCGGATGGAAACCAAGTTTGACCTTCCAAGAAGGACTTGCCAAAACCGTTGAATGGTATCTTGCAGAAGAACAATGGCTAGAGCAAGTTACTAGTGGAAACTATCGGCAATATTATACCAGTCAATATGCTAAACCGTAACGTATGAGTCAGTCCATGTATAGTGAATCATTCCATTCGGATACCAGCATAGAAAAGTATTCCTTTCTGATAACAGGAGGAGCAGGATTTATCGGATCACATATTGTAGAGTATCTCATGTACCATAGGGCGAAAAAAGTTAGGGTTCTTGATAATCTCCTTACCGGGAACATAGAAAACTTACAACCTTACCTCAATCACCCAAATTTTGAGTTTATTGAAGGCGATATTAATGATCTAGCTACCTGCCACAAAGCATGCGAGGGCATGGACTTTTTAAGTCACCAAGCCGCGTTAGGATCTGTACCTCGATCAATTAAGGACCCTATACGCACTAACCACATCAATATTGATGGATTTTTAAATATGATGGTAGCTGCCAAGGAAAGCAGCATCCAGCGAGTGGTGTATGCTTCCTCGTCTTCTGTATATGGCGATGAAACAACATTACCCAAGACAGAGCAACGACTTGGAAATCCTTTATCTCCCTATGCGGTAAGTAAAAAGTGTAATGAGCTCTATGCCGGTGTCTTTGGACTTGCCTACGGCATGAAGATTATCGGACTTAGATATTTCAATGTGTTCGGCCCGCGTCAAGATCCCAACGGGCCCTATGCTGCAGTGATTCCAATTTTTATCGATCGTTCGCTCAAAAATGAATCCGTTTACATCGATGGAGATGGGCTTCAAACAAGAGATTTCACTTTTGTAGCCAATGCGGTTCAAGCCAATATTCGAAGCCTATTTACAGATAACAAAGATGCTTTCGGAAAAGTGTATAATATTGCTTACGGCGAGCGTTTTAGCATCTTGGCGATGTATGAGACAATTTGTGAGGCACTTGGCAATCCATCAAATGCTATCCATAGGGAAGCACGTGAAGGAGATATTCGTGATTCATTAGCCGACATCAGTCTTGCTAAAGATCGGTTGAATTATCAACCAAGATTTAGCTTCGAGGAAGGCATACAACAAACAATACCCTTTTATAAGACTTTGTAGATGTTTAGCTGGCTTACATCCTCACGCACACCTGTAAACAATTTGCACGAGCTGCAATTTGATATGCACTGTCATTTGCTGCCGGGTATTGATGATGGTCCCGAATCGATCGAGGAGAGTCTAACAATTATCCAGGCTATGGCTGCTTTAGGCTATCGAGGAGCAGTGTGTACTTCACACATCTTCCCTGAGGTTTACGATAACAAAGCCGATGACATGCTGCGCGGAGTTGATTCTTTACAGGATGCTCTTGAGAAGAACAACATAGACTTTACGTTGCGTGCCTCTGCTGAATACATGATCGATGGCCCGTTTGTTGAGCTAGCTAAATCCAAAAAGCTCTTGGCCTTTGGCAAAAAAAACTATGTCGTCATCGAGACAGGATTCACTCAGGAGAACCCCTATTTTGATGAAGCCATCTATGAAATGCAATGCGCTGGATATAGTCCAATCCTTGCCCATCCGGAACGATACTTTTATCTATCTCAAGCAAAGAGCATTGAGGCTTTTGAGAAAATCATTGACAAAGGGATTGAGCTTCAAATCAACCTCTTTTCCCTTGTTGGTCTCTATGGAAGGGTATCGAAAGAAGTTGCTGAAATTCTCTTAAAAAACAACTATATCCACTGGATTGGCACGGATATTCACAGAAGCCAACATATCGCGCTATTAGAAAAAGCGAACAACTTGAAAACTTTATCCAACTCAATGCGTGATAATCCAATTCAAAACAAGTATTTAGCGGAAACATTATGAACAAGATTGCATGCCCACTTGACGGATTGTTCCTGTATGAAGCGAAGAAATTCGGTGATTACAGGGGTTACTTTTTTGAAAGTTTCAGGCATGATTTTTTTAAGGACCACATAGATGAGAAAGTCCACTTTGTTCAGGATAATGTTTCGAAGTCCACCAAAGGAACCTTGCGTGGATTGCACTTTCAAGCCCCTCCGTTTGCACAAGCAAAACTTGTACACGTGGTAGAAGGTGAGGTCTTCGATGTTGCAGTAGATATTCGCAAAGACTCCCCTACCTTTGGTCAATGGCATGGAGTCTACCTATCAGGTGATAATGCTAGACATTTCTATATCCCACATGGCTTTGCTCACGGCTTTCTTGTACTCAGTGACACGGCAATCTTTTCTTATAAATGCGATAATTATTATCATAAGCAAAGTGAAGGTGGGCTGCAATGGAATGATCCCATGTTACAGATTAGCTGGCCAACAATAGATGTTGCTATTAACCTTTCTGAAAAGGATCAAAAATTGTCCTCTTGGGAGAACTTTGAATCGCCATTTTAGTCTAGCATTATGAAAACCATTGCCATATTGGGGTCAAGGGGTCAATTAGGCCTTTCTATTCAACATGTTTTGGACCAATATGACCATGCCTATAATATCATACTTCTTGATAAGGAAGACTTAGATATCACGAATCCCGATGCAGTAAATGACTTTTTTAAGATTCATTCGACGCTAGATATTCTAGTAAATTGTGCAGCATACACTGCTGTCGATAAGGCCGAAGAAGATGCAGACTTAGCTTACCAAATCAATGCTGAGGGAGTAAAACATCTTGTTGAGGCAATGCCGTCATCTTGTGTATTAATACACATCAGTACTGATTTTGTTTTTGACGGGCAAAAAGACGGAGCTTATGAAGAAGCTGATTCAACCCAGCCCCTTGGCGTGTATGGAAAAAGCAAAGCAGCAGGTGAAGAAGTCCTTCTAAACTCCTCAAAGGCAACATTTATCCTTCGTACCGCATGGCTCTACAGTCCCTTTGGGAAGAACTTTATGAAGACTATGCAAAAGCTAGCATCCAATCGACCTTCGCTAAATGTCGTTGATGATCAATTCGGATGTCCTACATCTAGTATTGCCTTGGCAGAGGTGATTATACAATTGATAGCAAAAGATAGACAGTGGCTCAGGGATAATGAGGGAATTTACCATGTGACCAACCGTGGAAAAGCTTCTTGGGCAGAATTTGCTGCGGCCATTATGAAAAGAAGTGACCTTTCATGTGAGGTCAATCCCATTCCCAGTGAGAAATATCCCACGCCAGCAAAACGACCCAAAAACAGTGTACTCAGTTCCGAAAAAATTGAGCGCACCTTAGAAATATTAATGCGACCTTGGGAGGAAGAGTTGCAAGCAATTATAGAATTACAACAACAACTTATGTTAGACAAAATCAAATCAATCGCTGTAGAAGCCGGCCAAGCTATCATGCATATTTACGATACAATGCCCGATGATATTGGCGTTCAAAAGAAATCAGATGACAGCCCACTAACCAAAGCAGATTTGGCATCCAACGCCGTGATCGTAGCTGGACTAGAAAAACATTTTCCAGATATTCCAATCATCTCCGAGGAAAACAAAAACAAGTCCTACGACGAAAGGAAGCATTGGAATACGGTATGGATTGTTGACCCTCTCGATGGAACAAAAGAGTTTATCAAACGAAATGGGGAATTCACTGTAAACATAGCCTTGGTTAAAGATGGTAAACCCATTCTAGGTGTTGTATATGTTCCCGCTACGGAGACCCTATACTATGGATCTCATGGGCAAGGTGCATGGAAGGAAGATAACCAGGGGAATCGAAGCCAACTCACCAATTCTAAAGGTCATTACAGCACCTTAGATCAGGTCACCGTAGTCGCGAGTCGATCGCACTTATCGGAAGCGGTGGAAGCCTTTGTCGAGGACTTAAAAGCATCTGGCAAAGAAGTCACCTTTCTTTCTGCTGGAAGTTCTCTAAAATTCTGTCTTGTAGCTGAAGGAAAAGCCGATGTTTATCCAAGGCTTGCCCCAACGATGGAATGGGATACTGCAGCGGCTCAAGCCGTATGCCTAGAAGCAGGTCGCCGAGTCATACAACACGACACAAAAGAAGACTTAACGTATAACCGCGAGGATATGCTTAATCCGTGGTTTATCGTCGAATAGCGCGCGCTATATGCTTAGCGTCTATTCAAAAAGAGTAAGACGAGATACAAAAACTGCGCTACTGCTGCTAAAGCCGCTACCATATAGGTCATTCCTGCCCACCATAGAGCATCTTTAGCTCCTGCATACTCTTCATCGCGATGCCCAGCAACTCCGCTTTCCGTTATCCAAACTAGAGCTCGACGGCTTGCATCAAACTCGACAGGAAGCGTAACGAGGGCAAAAAGCATAATCATTCCTTGCAGACCAGCAGCAATTAAAATCCCTGTAGATCCAAAGGCCGAAGCTGAAAACAAGCCAAACATCGCAGCCATCATAACATATTGCATCATGTTGGAACTAAACTGAACAAAAGGGACAAGGGTAGATCGCATTTGTAACCAAGCATAGGACTGAGCGTGTTGAACGGCATGACCGACCTCATGGGCTGCTACAGCAGCTGCAGCAACACTACGCCCTTGATAAACCTCTGGACTGAGGTTAACTGTTTTGTTAGAAGGATTATAGTGATCAGTTAATTTTCCTTGGACGGATTCTATAGTAACATCATGAATACCGTGGTCATCAAGCATCTTTTGTGCAATTTGAGCTCCCGTCATTCCCGAACGGATACCGACCTGGCTGTAATAGGCAAATTTTCGCTTTAACCGCCCACTAACAACCATACCTAAAACTCCAAACAAAATGGAGATGACGAGAATACCGAAATATAAATCCATATTTTTTTAGATTATAAAGTCAAAAACTATGCCGTTAAAAATAAGGCCTTGCCTGCTGAAATAATGTCATGTTCTAAACAGAATAACCGGCTTAATCCTGAAAAGGAAAGCCACAGCGCGATAAGGAAAAATCTTCAGAGAGAGGTTGAAATTTTTTGCAAGCAATTCATATTCCATAAGACATTGCTCCAAGTACCCGTGAGACGTTATCCATTTTCGATGTAATCGCTGCCACTTGGCATCAATCATAGCATCAGTGTAGGTAAAGTCTTGATGCACAGAATATTGCTTATACAATCTTTGCAGTTCACTAGGACGTAAGTCCGCACTGCGTTGAAAACCATCTTCATATTCCGACTCAGGTTGTACCAACTTGAGTTTGTTAGTCGCATCCCATAAAGCATCCGCAAATCGCTCTAAAGCATAGTTTGCCTGTCGTTTATAGCGAAACACTTGAGTAACAATCGCTACAATAGCCGAAATCATCATCGCAAGAAAGACTATCGGAAGCATACCTATTCCTTTTTAGCCTTTACTTCAATAAATGGCACATCTTCAATTTCATCCTTTTCCGTTTGATTTGGCTGGCCACCAAATCGATGAAAGACAACATGGGATGAGGAATTCTTTTTATCCTGAGTCATCGAATCTAAGGCTGCTGTGACCATAGCTAACAGCAGGGCCGTAGTAAAACTGTAGGACACACCATCCACCCAACGGGCCGCCAAATGAAACACAAATCCGTTAACAACAAGGATAAAAAAACCAAGAGTTAGTAAGGTAAACGGAAGGGTAAATAATAGGAGTAAAGGCCTTAAGGTAGCATTAAGCACTCGAATTACTGCGCCGAGAACAAGGACCATATATAATGGCTCGATTTGTACAGAGGATGGGAAAAAATATACACCTCCAATCAAGACGGAGCATACCAGCAACCATTGTGTAATAATGCGCATACTTTACCTTATTCGTTCAACTTACGGATTTATTATTGATTATTTTAACGCACAGATGCGGAATATTGTATACTCAAAACGAATGAGTCCATGTCGATGCATTCGGACATACCAGTTAAATTGAGTCGAGGATATAGCGTTCCTTCATCTACCTTTGTAAAAAATGAGTACTTACTGCGTGTACGCCATTAAAGTAAACACCATATGATCAAACGATTCTACAATCCGCTGCACCGTGACCTATATGTCGCCCTTTTCGCCCTTTTCGCCTTAGGAGCAACTTTAGGATTGGGCTATGGTTTCATGGAATATGAAAGAGAATATATCGATCCCTGCTCAACGGAACCAATTGTTGATATGGAGGCCCCTGCATTCTTTGAGGAGTATAAAGACATGTCGTCGGAGGAATTGCAAGAAAAGTTCTCCGAAGCCCAGGAACACGCAGTTCGACTAACGGGAAGGGTCGGTTTTGTGGACTCCCATGGAGAACATGTCCATCTTGATGCTGTTGCCGGTGGATCGGAAAGTAATTTCATCAACTGTGCACTCAGAGAACCGATTGATACCGCAAGCTATAACATAGGATCAAACATCACCGTACAGTGTTATTGCAAAGGGAAGAAGGAGCTTGACGTAAGCGATGACCCCGTTGCATCGATGATGGGCGAATCATCCACTGAAATTGTATTGTATAAATGTTGTGTAGAGTAAATTCCATTTTTGTAGTCTTGGCCATCACAACCTTGTGCGTGAGTTGTGGCTATCTTGATGCCACAAAACAGCGTGTGGAAGAAAGGAAGGACGATGGGTCAGCTCTTCCTGACGAATACTTCAATACTGCCGAAGCCACCGCGTATGACCAAAGGCATGATAGCCCTCCTGAATACGATTCAGCCGGCAATATGACTTCCCCAATTCATAATATTCAAAGCGCTACTCGTATAGCCCAGGGATCCAATGAACCAATTTTTACCATCACTCCGAAATTTGAATTGGTCAATCAGCTTAATGAAGCCTTTCACGAGTACAACATGACAGAAGGATTGTCCATTGTTACTTTCTTTTTTACGCGTTGCCCAAGCATCTGTCCTACAGTGAGTGGCAACCTCTTAAAAGTTCAAAATCAACTCTCTGATAAGGGGGATTTCCAAATTCTCTCAATATCTGTTGACCCTAAACGTGACAGCGTTACACGTCTATTAGAATACAGTAAGGATTATAACGCGCTGCCGGGACGCTGGGATTTTTTAACTGGAGATTCAGCCACAATCTTAACTCTGTACCGAAAGACCTTTAAACTTCCCTTTGACGAAAGCATGGGTAAGATGGCTTACCAAGCTCATTCTTCTAAAGTCTTTCTTGTGCGCAACAAGACGGATATTCTCGGTTTTTATGATGGTACAAATCCTGAAGAAATGAAACTTCTTGTAGAGGATGCCCTTCGTTTTATTGAATAATGTTTACCTTTTTATCATGCGTTCATCTCTTTTAGCAGCTTGTCTCCTTGCATTTTGTGCAGTTTGTCTCTTTCAGCAATGTGAATATGAAAACATTGAAGACAACTACCCACCCCCAACCACTACGCCTTGCGATTCAGCCACTGTAAGTTATATGTCTGATATAAGGCCTATAATTTTTCAATCCTGTGCGATTAACGGATGTCATGCCAGCGGGGGACCACAATCCGAATTAACAACCTATGAACAGGTCAAATTCTATGTAGATAATGGACTCTTCAAAAGCTGGGTTATTGACCAGGTGCCCTATGCGATGCCTATTGGAACACCGCTTACTCCTGAGGAACTTCAAAAAATTGGCACATGGCTTGACGAAGGAGCATGTAAAAACTAAATCAGTATCGTTATGAAATACATCTTTGCACTATTTACAACTTGCATCCTTGGTCTCAGTCTATCCTACGGCCAACTCTACTCTACATCGAATGGTGAAATCACGTTTTATTCCCATGCACCACTAGAAGATATTGAAGCAACCAATAAACAAGTATCCTGTGCTATTGATCTTTCCAAAGGTCAGATGGCATTTAGCATGCTAATGAATGCTTTCCAATTTGAAAAGGCATTAATGCAAGAGCATTTTAACGAACGGTATGTTGAGTCCCATAAGTATCCCAAAGCAACATTTGCTGGAAGTATTGAGGACATTGAGAAAATCGATCTATCCAAGGCAGGAAGCTATAATGTTACAGTCAGCGGGAAACTCACCATTCACGGCATAACCCAAACAGTAAGCTCAAAAGGCACGTTAAAAATCAGTGATGATAAGACGCTCACCGCGAACTCTGCATTTACCATTAACCTCGACGACTACAAGGTCAAGATACCTTCAATGTATATCGACAATATCTCTGAATCGATAAAGATTAAAGTTAATGTAAAACTCAAGCCTAAGTCTTAGCATCAAAAACACTTCAATGCGCTTCCATTATACTCTGATTCTATTTATATGCTCTGTTATGTTGCCTCAAATGGCACAAAGCCAAGAGGATTTGTTAGACATGCTTTCCCAAGAGGAAGAACCCTTAACGCAGTATACCATTGCAACCTTTAAGGGGACACGAATCGTGAGTGGTCACACCGTCGAAACGCAAGCAGAAGGCGTCATGCAAATGCTCATTGGTCATCGATTTGGAAGGCTCAATGCAGGATGGCGAGATCTCTTTGGCTTGGATGACGCCACGGTGAGAATAGGCCTAGATTATGGCATTACGGATAACCTAAACATTGGGATAGGACGTTCTTCCTACACTAAGATTTATGATAGCCACATAAAGTATAGGTTTCTGCGGCAACGCTATGGAGCGAAGCCGTTTCCTTTTACAGCTACTGCCATGGCCAGTGCTATGATTCGCTCTGACTTACGTCCATTTGGAAACATTGACGTGCCAGTAAGCAGTCGGATGTACTACACCTATCAACTGATGTTTGCTAGAAAGTTTGGTGACTGGCTATCCCTACAGGTGACCCCTACTCTTGTGCATCGTAACCTTGTGCAGACAACCAATGATAAAAACACCATCTTCTCCTTAGGTCTTGGTTCGTCGATCAAACTCACCAAAGCGATGCGCTTTAATGCAGAGTATTACATGATCCTTCCAAGCAATCAAATCCAATCGGATATTCAGGGTGAAAAAGTGCGTAACGCCTTTAGCGTAGGTATTGATCTAGAAACCGGAGGACATGTTTTCCAGTTACACTTTACCAATGCACGAGGAATGCATGAAAAATTCCTCGCGAGCGAAACCACAGGTCGTTGGTTAGATGGCGATATTCATTTTGGCTTTAATGTAAGTCGAGTCTTTACCATGTATGATCGCTACGCCAGACGGGAAAAACGCGCAGCGCGAAAGAGCTCTTTATAGAGACTACATATTTCTTCGATACTGTCCCCCTACTTCAAACATAGCCTCGGTTAATTGACCTAGGGTACAACATTTAACCGCTTCCATCAATTCTGAAAAGATGTTCTCATTTTGTACAGCGGCATTCTTCACCCCGTCAATAGCCTTGCTTGAGGCCATATGATGCACAGCATGCAAGTCCTTAACCGTGTCTATCTGAACGTGCTTTTCCTCCTTGGTTGATCGTATGACCTCACCTGGGATAACCGTTGGAGATCCTTTAGAAGAAAGAAAGGTATTTACACCAATGATTGGATACTCTCCTGTGTGCTTCAGCGTCTCATAATGCAAAGATTCCTCTTGAATCTTACCACGTTGATACATGGTTTCCATAGCACCTAATACTCCGCCACGTTCCGTGATGCGATCAAACTCCGCCATAACCGCTTCTTCTACAAGATCAGTTAGTGTCTCGATAATAAATGAACCTTGTAATGGGTTCTCGTTTTTCGCAAGCCCTAACTCTTTGTTTATAATCATTTGAATGGCTACGGCACGACGCACTGAATCCTCTGTAGGCGTGGTAATTGCCTCATCATAAGCATTGGTATGCAGTGAATTACAATTGTCATAGATGGCATATAGCGCTTGTAACGTCGTTCGAATATCATTAAAGTCTATTTCCTGAGCATGTAAACTCCTACCACTTGTCTGGATATGATACTTCAGCATTTGGGCTCGAGATCCCGCGCCATAAATATCACGCATAGCTTTAGCCCAGATTCGTCTTGCAACACGACCAATTACGGCATACTCAGGATCAATACCATTGGAAAAGAAGAAACTTAAATTGGGACCAAAGGCATTGATATCCATACCTCGGCTTAGATAATACTCCACATAGGTAAATCCATTAGCGAGTGTGAAGGCCAATTGTGTGATTGGATTGGCACCTGCTTCGGCAATATGATATCCTGAAATCGATACAGAATAAAAATTACGCACCCTTTGATCAATGAAATATTCTTGGACATCCCCCATAAGACGCAAAGCGAATTCCGTAGAAAAGATGCAGGTATTTTGTGCCTGATCTTCTTTTAAAATATCAGCTTGTACAGTACCTCGAACACTTTGCAGTGTTTTTTCCTTAATCTCGGCATATACTTTAGCATCAAGGATCTCATCTCCTGTAACCCCTAAAAGGAGGGTACCCAAACCATTATGTCCATGAGGAGTTTCTCCTTGATAGACGGGTGGATTGTCACCAAAACGCTCTTTCTTAAGCGCCTCTACTTTACCTTCCAGACCGTGCTCTTTGATATACAGTTCACACTGTTGGTCAATAGCAGCATTTAGGAAGAAGGCTAAAACCATAGGTGCCGGGCCATTAATAGTCATGGAAACAGAGGTCGATGGATCACAGAGATCAAAACCTGAATAAAGGCGTTTTGCGTCATCGAGACAACAGACACTCACTCCGGCATTACCAATTTTACCATAGATGTCAGGGCGTAGACCAGGGTCTCTTCCATATAACGTCACCGAATCGAATGCCGTCGACAATCGTTTAGCTGGCATATCTGCGCTCAGATAATGAAACCTGCGGTTGGTACGCTCAGGCCCCCCTTCTCCAGCAAACATCCTCGTAGGGTCTTCACCCTGACGCTTAAAAGGATAGATTCCTGCAGTGTATGGGAATTTCCCTGGAACATTTTCGCGCATCAACCACCGAAGACGATCGCCCCAATCGGTGAACTTCGGTAAAGCAATCTTTGGAATTTCCTGATGAGAGAGTGAAGTGGTGTGTGTCTTGATTGAAATCGTCTTATCCCGAACTTGAAAATTGTATTCAGAGGCTGTATACTCATTAATCATGGTACCCCATGCATAGATGTCATCTAGAAGGTGATCATCTAAGTCTTTTTTCAGCGTTTCAATACGCGCATTGGCCTCTTCTAACATAGCAGTCTCTGATAGATCACCGCGTAAGGCTGTCCATTGACCGAGTTTAGAGGCAAGCGCTACCTGTTGGTTGACTCGCTCTTCATAGCGTGCATTGTTTTCCGTTATCTCTGATAAGTATCGAATTCGTTTGGGTGGGATTATATGAATCTTCTCAGATAAATCCGTATTCCAATGCGAAGAGGGTTTTAGTGATGTACATCCCTCAAGTTGAGACACCCGTTGCATTACGGCGAGATAGAGCGCATTGGTGCCAGGATCATTAAACTGCGAGGCGATAGTACCATGAACAGGCATAGAATCCACATCATCATGCCATAAACCTCGATTGCGTTGAACTTGCTTTTTAACATCTCGAAGGGCATCTAGAGCTCCGCGTTTGTCAAACTTGTTGAGTGCGACAACATCAGCGAAGTCCAACATATCGATTTTCTCAAGCTGAGTAGCAGCGCCGTACTCTGGCGTCATAACATACATCGAAACATCACTATGGTCAGCTATTTCTGTATCACTCTGCCCAATCCCTGATGTTTCGAGTAATATGAGGTCATACCCTGCAACTTTGAGCACTTGAACAATCTGATTGATGTGCTTTGAAAGGGCAAGATTTGCCTGGCGCGTTGCCAGAGAGCGCATAAATACTCTCGGGTGATTAATGGCATTCATCCGAATCCGGTCACCAAGTAAAGCTCCTCCTGTTTTCCGCTTAGATGGATCAACAGAAACAATAGCAATATGCTTATCCTCTTGGTCTAAAAGAAAACGACGAACAAACTCATCGACTAGAGAGCTTTTTCCTGCTCCTCCTGTGCCCGTTATACCTAAAACCGGAGTATCTAACTTGGTTGCATCTTGCTCTAAAGCTTCTATTTGAGTAGCATACTTATCATTAAAATTTTCTACTGCGCTAAGTACCTGAGCTAAAGACGATGGATTATTCTTACTCACAGACCACATATCCTCTGTAATGTTCTCTCCCGTAGGAAAATCCGCAGAAGATACCAAGTCATTAATCATTCCTTGCAAGCCCATTTCGCGGCCATCATCAGGAGAATAAATTCGAGTAATTCCATAGTCCATTAACTCGTTAATCTCCTCCGGAAGAATTACTCCTCCCCCACCTCCAAAAATTTTGATATGTTCGGCGCCTCTTTCCTTTAATAAATCATACATGTATCGGAAGTACTCATTGTGGCCGCCCTGATAGGACGTCATAGCAATGGCCTGAGCATCTTCATTGATAGCAGCATTGACCACTTCTTCTACACTTCGATCATGACCTAAGTGAATGACTTCGCAACCTGTTGATTGAATAATCCGACGCATAATGTTAATGGCCGCGTCATGCCCGTCAAAGAGAGATGCAGCTGTAACTACGCGCACCTTGTTCTTTGGTGAATAAGGACTTTGATCCAACATATATTAAATATACGAAATCATGATTAGTTCTCTGAAAATGAGTGTGTTGAGTAATGTTACATAAGATTTAGACAGCGAGGATAGCTGCCTACTCATTTACTGAGAAATTCAATAAAATGGGTGTTAGATTGACGGGTGGATGGGCGGGGGTGGATTCCTCCCAGGTAAGAATAATTAAGGTCTTTCACTCATGCTAATGAGCAAAACTACCCTCTCCTCTAGTAATCCCCCAACGTCTCTTCAAGTTGCCCTAGAGCAACTTCTAATTGGTCGTCATTTGGTGCCTTTCCGTGCCATTCATGAGTACCCGACATAAAATCAACACCATGTCCCATATCAGTCGTCATTAAGATAACAATAGGTTTTCCCTGCCCTGTAAGCATCTTGGCCTCTGCAAGGGTCGATCGCATATCATCAAAATCATGGCCATTCATTTCGAGAACAAGCCAGCCAAAGGCTTTCCATTTCCCAGCTAAGTCACCTAGACTCATCACATCCTCAAGACCTCCATCAATTTGTTGACCGTTATAGTCCACCGTAGCAATAAGATTGTCCACCTTATGGTGAGCAGCAAACATCACTGCCTCCCAAATCTGCCCTTCCTGTAATTCTCCATCACCATGCAAGGTGTAGACCAAATGCTTGTCTCCGTTTAACTTCTTAGTTATAGCAGCACCTATTCCTACAGACAAGCCTTGTCCGAGAGACCCTGATGCGACCCTTATACCCGGTAGACCTTCATGGGTCGTAGGATGCCCCTGAAGTCTTGTATCAATTTTTCGAAAGGTATTAAGCTCATCAAGGGGAAAGAAACCTCGGCGAGCAAGTGTGCTGTACCATACAGGACTAATATGCCCATTGGACAAAAAGAAAACATCCTCATTAACCCCATCCATCGAAAAACCGTCCTTAAGTTGAAGAATTTCGTGGTACAGTAAAACGAAGAAATCAGTACATCCCATAGACCCTCCGGGATGACCAGAATTCACGGCATGCACCATGCGAAGAATATCTCGGCGAGTCTGGGTAGCTAGTGATTGTAATTGAGTGTTTTCCATTGGACGTTTACTAAACTTGAGTATAATGTGAATCTACTACTTGCACGGACATGAAATACAAAAGGAAATCAACAGATGTATACAATGTCTTTATCCCAAAAAAACAATAGGTAGAAAATGACAACAGCATTACACAGAGAGTAACGAAATAGTTTTTGTATCTTATACAAGTACCAAATCTTTCGTTATGCGAAACTTTTATCTACTATTCTTTGCTTGGTTTTTTTCCTTTTGCTTATATGGGCAAAACAATGTAGGTATTGGAACATTGAATCCTAATACAAATGCCGCACTAGAAATAAAGTCTGATAACAAAGGTTTGCTAATTCCGCGCTTAGACGCCGCC
>JBMYZU010000003.1:0-176709 GCA_049610685.1 Chitinophagales bacterium | reverse complement strand
CATCTGTATTGCTGTCTTCGGACTGTTGAAGGGCATCGGCAGCGCCACTAAGCTTGATCAAATCCGTTGCACTTTTCTCAATATCGGTATTGACTTCCTCCTGAATTGACGGATTGGATTCTAGAGCATAAATAATTTCAGTAACCGAGCGTTGGCTCAAGTTTACATCCGCTACAATCTGCCATTCTTCCTGTGACGAAGCCTTCATTTCAATGGATTTCGAAACAAAGAAGGCCCCCTTTTCGCCCTTTTCATCCGTTTCACCTTGAACACTGATACCCTTCCTAAACGCTTGTAGTTGACGTGAAGAGATGAGGTAACGGCAATCGTATATTCCAAGGCTCCAAGCTACATTAGCGCGCAGCGATTCTCTAGGTTCAGCTCGATCTACAATCTGAGCACTCAATGCATAAATGCCCAAACCAGCGGGAGACCCAAGTTGATTCCACTTGTAGGCATCACCAAGGTTACTGTAGCGCAATTGCATCTCACTTCCAAGACCTTGTGGCAGGATATTTTGAATTCCATCTACAAATTCAACGCGTTGCGCCTTCTTTGATAGATTTTCCAAAGTTGATGTTCGCACAAAACCATACTTCGCAGAAGTTTCCCATCGATAACGAAAGACCAACTGCAAGTCGTGGTTAACCTCTTCAAATAACACCGACTCCCCATATACTCCTTTGTACAGGTTCTGAGTTATGTCATGTCGTAGAAAAGGACGAGAGGAAAAGGGCTCCCAATTTGTGGAGACATCTCCGCCTACTCGAATGATGGTTTTACTTCCTGTTACATCATGGGATTCTAAAATCTTATCTGACGTATAGTAAGGAAAAAGCGCAGATTGAGCATTTTGCCTTCCTGCAGATAGTCCCCCATTACTCCCGATAAACATCCAGTGGTTTTCACCACTTAAAATACTCATGAAAAATGGTGGAAATTCATTGATGTTTTCAATCTTAAAAAATGTCTTGCCTCCAATTTTAGTCGTAGGCATCGATTGATTAAAATCACTATTCGTCTCCAATGTATCCCGTTTTTCAGTTTAAACTCGCCTCCTTCTTCATGGAGTATTGATTCGATTGATTGTTATTGCTCTTCGTAAACGCGTATGTAGTCCACTAGCATAGTCTGCGGCCAAGGCGTGCCTGATGTGGGAAATCCTACAAAGGTCCCTCCTACGGCTACATTAAAGAGCACGTAAAAAGGCTGATTAAAAACCCATTCACCATCGACATCCTCAGGAGTTACCGTTTGATAGCGAATGCCGTCGACATAGTATTCAATATAGTTTTCGCCCCACTCAATGGCAAAGACATGAAATTCTTTATCGAAGCGATCATTGGAAAGATAGAAAGGACTGCCTATAGACTCACCGCCTGAGTAGCCAGGACCGTGCACACTACCATAGGTCACATAAGGCTCCTGTCCGCGGTATTCCAATATGTCGATTTCTCCACACTGAGGCCATCCAACATTATCAATGTTAGACCCCAACATCCAGAAAGCAGGCCACAAACCGGGTCCATAAGGAAGCTTTACGCGGGCTTCAATTCGCCCATATTGAGCTGATACTAAACCTTTCGTCTTTACTCTACCAGACGTGAACGGTGCTCCTCCAAAAGGAGTGTTTCGTGCTGTGATGGCAAGATTACCCTCTCCGTCAAGGGAAACATTATCCGCGACGTCACGATAAAATTGAAGTTCTTGATTTCCCCAACCATCAACTCCACGACCAATATCATAGGACCAATTCGAACTATCAACTAGCTCACCAGCCGAGCCATCAAACTCATCACTCCACACCAGAACATAGTTTCGCTCGGGTAGGATTTGAACACCTTCCTCTTTTTGGCAGCCCACTAAAGAAGCAGACAAAAGGCCTATACATACATAGACGATATAGATGGACTTAAACTTTTTCATAATTGAATTCATGATGGTTGTTAGTTGTAAAAGAAGATGTTATCCGCATAAAAATTGGGCAGGGAACTTCCCTCATAAATAAGCAGTCCAAGAGCACTTTTATTGGCCATCCCGGCAATTGGGATATCCAAGCTATTCCATGCCCCTTGAACAAGTGTGCTGCTATTAAATGATGCAGTAATATCCGTATCATCACCTCCGCCATCTTGACCATCAGGACCGAAGTCACGAATAATTAGCGTAAGGCTCGTACCCGATTGAACAGCACCCGGGATAAAGACATCCAAATGCAAATGTGTCATGGCACTTGCATCAATGGTTGGATTCGAAAATTGAGTTCCTACAAAGTTGAAATTCACATAATTGAGGACATTATCATTATTGATAACAAAGTCTTCAGAAGTTGTGGTTTGGAAAGGCTCCCAATATCCATTGTAAAAGTCAACGGGAACATTGTCGTAAACATCACTAAACACGGAGATCACATTAGCAGGATCGTAGGCAGGTGTTGGTGCTGGATCCAAGCTTCCGAGAATATTCAGCGTTAAGGTACCCTCTGCCTCTACTCCATTGATGAAACCGCGGATTAAAGCCGATCCTTCTCCCACAATATCAATTTCGTTGCTCGGCGTAATGCGAACAACATCCTCATTGGAAGATTGTAGGTCAAAATACGTAGAGGCAATGGTGTAGGATTGATCAACACCATTAGGGAGATTGACCGAATAGGAAACATCCTCAATTCCTACATCGATACCGTCATAGGCCAATTGTACAATGTTCTCTCCGCCCATAATACTCGCTACAGGATTGGAGAAGGTTCCAATGTCTTCAAACTTTGCCTCGTCTATCCAAAACGTGTATCCCTCGTTGTTTTCAGGGCCTTCAGCAAAGCGCAGTAGAATAGTTTCTGCCGTTACTTTCGAAGGGTCCGGAATAGGCACATAATACTTTTGCCAATTGGTATTCACAGGAACTCCCCCTTCAAAGGCAACATTCGTAGGGAAATCCCCTTGGTCGTTACCAAAGCCCAATACATCGATCGTAGCAGAGCGAGAAGCCTTCATGTAGAAAGTCAATGCCGTAAAGGGCGAGAAATCGCGACCACCAGGTGCTACAAATACACCTCCAGCGTAGGACCCTGCTGCTGCATCAAAGTCAGGCACATAAAATCTCATGGACGCCTCACTATTCCCGTAGGTCGTTTGGTAGTCTAAGTCAAAAGCATATACATCTGAACCTGCAAAGGCATAGTAATCCATTCCTCCACTAAATCCGTCGATGAAAACGTTCGGGTTAATTGGATAAGAAGGCTGTTGAAGCGATCCATCATCCACCTTACATCCATACATAAAAATGCAAGCCGAGAAGACGAAAAGTATTCTTGATATCACTGAATTCATAATTTGTTTTTGATTTTTGTTAGTTATCGAGTTGCCCCAAAGTTCATATGAAGGTATACTCGAATCTCCCACTCGTTTCCGTTGGCATAGCCTGTTAAGTCATTGACACACACTTCGTTTCCATTGGCATCAATATAGGTAGCTGGACAATACCGATTCGAGTATTGATCAAGTGATCGCCACGTGGTGAGAATACCAAATTGTGTTTGGGGAGCGTACTCCCAAGATGGCTTACCCAACGTTGTGGAGACATCCAAAATAAGTTGCAAAGGATAGGTCAAGTTGAAATCGCGGTGATAGTCATAAGCACCCCAGTCATTTACCTTGATGGCCGAATTGATTTTCATCTGTTTGTACACCAATCGCACATCACCTCCCACGCGTTTGATTGTGCGCTCACTGTCTCCATTAGCTTGGGCGGTTCCTCCATAGAGGTTGGCAATAAGTCCTAGATCAGGATTAATCTTAGACACGATTCGAGAATAGGCCTCCCATAGATCCTGTGCAGGAGCTGCACCAGAAAATGGGAAGAAAGTTCTTTGCTGAGACACCGCAATCGATGCATCTTGTGAAGTCGGTAAATGGCGATACACAAACCCTGCATTCATGGCGAACTTAGCATCCTCTGCAAAGTCGTTATTCCATTCATAATAATAGGTCGCCGGTGTAGGGTCGAAAGTCAATAGAATCTCTCCTGCCAATTGCTCTCTATTTGCACGAACTACAAAAGGATCATCGAGTATATTTCGAAGGCGTGCCGGCGAAGGAAGACCTGCCTGCATTGGACCTTCAATAGGTTTCTGCCACAAGAAGTTGGGTGCAATTTGTAGATCACCCATCTGATAGGTAACACCTGACAAGAAGTTGTATTGATTACCACTACCACTATCTTTTAAGCGCCACCCTGTGTAGGTCATCGTTTGATCACCACCACCACCAGCAACGAGTCCCATGGCCGCACCAGAGGCATACCAGTTAAATCGTCCACCGGTGTAGGTTAACTTCACCTTACCTCCCCAATTGTCTTTAGCGCGTATTGTTGCCTCATAGACTTCAGGATTTTCTTCATCCCCTCTAAGAACTTGGTATGTTCGACCAATCAACGGACTTCCCGCCCAGATACCTCCAATACCAATACCGAATTTGCCATAGCTTTTTTCAAGGTAGGCTGTGGCACGGCGTGTCTTCGGCTGAGGAATGGCAAAAGCTGTTTGCGTATTTCCTCGCTGCTCTAAGTCCTCATGAAACATTGCAGAGAACGTAAACTTGTTATACTCTTTGTAGTATTTCGCCAAAACAGCAGGGTTTGCTCCCCACCATAATTCAGGCCCCATGGCTACTTTAAAACCTGAAAGAGATTTTTTTCCTTCAATTTCAAATCCAAGGGGAGCTCGACCATTGTAGATATCGAGATTGGGTCCATAATAAGCTTCAGGGTAAAGTCCAAAGAAATCTCCTTCATAACCCCAGTGGTAATGGCCCTTACGATAGAATGCATCGAGGTTGAACCACTTTTCATTCCATTTAAGGCTAGCGCCATACAGTCTAAAGGGGTTCTCTCCTTCACGAGAAGGATTTTCATAGAAAATTTCATCAATTGGGTTTTCCGCCACATTCCCGACCATACTAAACTCTACATCTGCTTGAACATTTGGAGCAGGATTGGCTTGGACACCTACAAAAAAGGTTTGCATATGATCAAAACCTAACTCATCAGGGTACTGAGTAACATTTGGACTCGCGTCTTGCGGAGTACTTACAAGTGAACCTCCAGTACTATAGGTATTAAAACGTGCTGAAAAGCGACTGATTGAGGCTAATGATTTACTTCGGCTTTCAAGGACTGCCTTATCTCCTCGAGCCTGCAATGCTGCCTCACTTAGATTAATTTCATTGGAGAAGTAGGATTCCAAGCTGGCACTATTAGCACCCGATGCATAGGGATCATACTCGTGAACTTTCTTTAATGCGTAATAGGCGGCACGAGGATATAGAGTATAAAGACCTCGCACATCGGAAGGACCTTTGGCGCAAATACCAAACCACTCCTCATTCATGTTGTTTTCCCCTTGCTCAAAATCTGATTGATATCCGCCATTAGACCATGACGCATTATTATCATGTACGGTAAGGTTTTTGGTTTGGCCGAACTTCCACCAGCCATCGCTGAATTGGAATGTAAATCCTCCAATTGAGTTATTGGCATTCCCCATACCAGCTGCATTGGCATAGATTTCTTTCCAGTTGCCCACCATGTAATACGCTTGGGATTCTTGATCCTCGCTGTTGCTCAAGGCATTGAATGCGTCTGCTCCAAACTCGGTAAACATAATAGGCTTACCATACTCATCGCGCACGCGGTCAAAGGCATCTCGGAACGAAATACCTCGGTACATGTTGGTACCAAAAATGTCTAAATCACCACACTCCTGTGCAATAATATCAAGGAAGAGTAAGTCTCCATTACTAAAAGCAATGGGGCGACCACCATCAATCGCTTTGATGGCAAGAGATCCCTTGTTAATTAAGGAATACATCGCCTGAGCGCGCTTAGTAGACTTGCGCTCCTCAACAGGGATATCTTCTGTTTCTGCACCATCCCAAAAGAGTCCATAATTGTTCTCATTACCTAAGAGATAACAGAGCAGACCGCGCGTTCCTTCGTATTCAGCAGCCATCTCACTAACCTCGCCAATAAGAATCTCTTCGACCTTAGGACTCGCATAATCCGTAATTGGAACCCATGCACCATCAATAGTTAGACCATAGCGCCCATAAGAATGGTTAAGCATAGTTGAAATCCCATAGTTGTCATAGATGTAGGTGATCCACTCTTTAGGAATGCCCGTGTAAACCCTTATCGCATTGACGCCCATATTTTTAAGCAATGACATTTCATCATCCAAAGCCGCTTCGATAAAATTGTCTGACTTACTCCACAAGCTATAATTGTAATTGTATCCGATAGGCAGGTAGTCCCAGTTCATTCCGTTGACAATGAATGGCTCTCCATTAAGCATTAATTTGCTACCCTCTTCGTCATTGATTAACTCGACTTGGTAGTCCTGAGCATGGCTTAAAAAAGGAAGGATTAAAAGACCCGCGAGGATACAGAATTGTTGAAGGTTTCTCATTTTGATTCGTTTCATGGTTGTATCAAGGTCAGAACGACGCGTTGATAACGTGGCGAAATATAGGAATTCACCCTCGTTCACTTTAGCATTTCTTAACACATTAATCAACCTGTACGCTATTAAGCGTACAAATAATGACATAGTCAATTTACCGGCCACAACTAGGGTCGTTCTCAACTTTAATCGGTCGAAAATAGATTGGAAACGTTGCTCACATTAAGGTTATCGGAGTACATCAAGATTGTGTCGATATCTTTCTGCTCTTTCCAGACATAAAATGCACCAAGGATATACTGTCGGTTGGTGCACACCTAAAAATTGCCCTTGCGCTTAAGGATTATGGTATTTCTCTCCTCGCAAGATGGTGTGAGCACGATACAATTGCTCTAAAAAAATCAGTCGAATGAGTTGATGACTGAAGGTCATATCAGAGAGCGACACCTTGTCCTGAGCCCTCGAATAAAGGGCCTCGTCAAAACCATAAGCACCTCCAATCAAGAAGACTATGCCATCCCGTGCATTCACCTGCCAATGCTCAAGTTTTTTTGAAAAAGAGATCGAATCATATCGCCTTCCTCGCTCATCAAGAAGAATTAATGTTTTCTTGTCCCCGAGGCGTTTGAGAATCGCTTCGGATTCCGCAAGCTTCACATCAGATGATGACATGTTTTTTCGAGAAGACAATTTAACGTCTACGGATTCAACGGAAAACTTCGAATAATGACGAATTCTTCGAACGAATTCTTGCTCACCTTCGTTTATAAAGGTAAATTTCGGTTTCCCTATGGTCCATAATTCAATCATGATGCAAATTAAAAATACAATCCTTTGCTGCTTATGCCTCGCTGGGCTTGCGCTTTCGTTTCAATGCACGTCCAAAGCTGATACAATAACAACTGAAAATGGAAAGAACAAAGAAGTAAAAGAAGAGCCTACTCCTGATTCACCTAGCCGGAATGCGTTAGATGAAGCAACCTGTCATATCGGGGAGTTTGATCTATTTAGCATAAACTTAGATAGCAATGATCACCCTGTTTATGGCGAACAAAACATTGACATGAAATGTCGCTGGAATGCGGATGGTACTATCATTCGAAACACAGCAGGAATTGAACAACGAGGCTCTTGGTCTCTAGTCGAAGACTCACTACTTGTTGTTCGAATAGATTCCCTTTATGAAACGAAAGGATCCTTCGTTTTCGAATCTCCGGCCTACGACACATCGGTTATCCAACAATGTAATGACCATCATCTAATCCTCACATCTTCTAGCAACGGATACACAAGCACCATTACTTGGGTACGCAAGCCTGAGTAATACTCCAAATTTTCCAAGAAAACACGTATTATAGAAGAATGATTACCGGACTTGTACTCTTCACCATTGCGCTGGGTGTTTTCTTTATAATGATTGAAATCTTTTTGATTCCTGGCACAACCATTTTTGGTGTGGCAGGAGCAGGAGCAATCATTGCAGCGCTATACTTTGCCTACACCAATGAACCGGCATGGCTGGGAAATGTCGCGCTTCTTTCTACTGTCGGACTATCTGTAATTATGTTTTTCTTGGGAAAGAAAATGGCGCAAAGTCAGGCTCTATCCCTCGTTGAAAAGGAAATCAAAGGGAGGGTGAATGAGCAAGAACATTTCGAAGACGTTGAATTGGGTAACACGGGAACAGCCATTAGTGCATTACGACCAAACGGAACCATTAAAATCAATGGTAACCGCTTCGAAGCCCAAGCTCAAAATGGCTATATTCAATCGGGTGCCCATGTGACGGTAGTCGAAATCCAACATCAAAAATTAATTGTTCAAATAGTTCAAGAATAGAGCTATTTTCATACGTAAACTAAATATTTAATGGATCCATCAATTCTACTCTTTGTTTCAGTCGGTTTGTCAATACTCTTTTTGGTATTGTTCTTTTACTTCATCCCGATTGGGCTATGGATTACCGCACTTTTCTCAGGAGTTCGAGTAGGTATTGCTGCACTCTTCGCTATGCGACTACGAAAGGTTCCGCCATCCACCATTGTCAATGCTATGATTACAGCTACTAAGGCAGGGGTTGCCGTGGAAAGGGATTTGTTAGAAGCCCACTTCCTTGCGGGTGGAAATGTATCTAAAGTGATCAATGCATTAATCTCAGCCGACAAAGCTAATATCGAGTTATCCTTTAATGATGCCACAGCAATTGATCTTGCAGGTCGTGATGTTTTTGAAGCCGTTCAACTTTCGGTAAACCCAAGGGTTATTGAATCACCTCCGGTTACCGCCGTAGCCAAGGACGGAATTCAATTAATTGGTAAAGCTCGGGTTACGGTTCGTGCGAACATTCGACAGCTTGTAGGAGGGGCTGGAGAAGAGACCATCTTAGCGCGTGTAGGAGAAGGTATTGTTACATCAATCGGTTCTGCCAATTCTCATAAAGCGGTGCTCGAAAATCCTGATACCATCTCTCGATTGGTATTAGAAAAAGGACTAGACTCCGGTACAGCATTTGAAATCTTATCCATTGACATTGCCGATGTGGATGTAGGAAAGAATATTGGCGCAGAGTTACAGATAGACCAAGCCAATGCGGATAAAAATATTGCCCAAGCGAAAGCCGAGGAGCGTCGAGCAATGGCGATTGCCATAGAACAAGAGATGTTGGCAAAAGCCCAAGAAATGCGCGCGAAGGTTATTGAAGCAGAAGCGGAAGTACCTAGAGCGTTAGCAGAAGCTTTTCGAGGTGGCAATCTTGGGGTTATGGACTATTACCGTTTGCAGAATATCCAAGCGGATACTTCGATGCGTAATTCGATTTCGGAGCCGCCTAAGGGGGATAAATAGGCCCACCACATCCCGCCTCCCTTCGGGGAAGATCGAATTTACTTTTGACAATGTCAAGGTATAATGAGTATTCCTCATCGACCTCGGCGTAGCCATCCTAGAACAATGAGGATTGTGTCGGAATAGGCTTCCAGGCTTCTTCGTTGTTTGCTGAGGCTGACTTTCCGCGGATAGGCCTCACTTCATGAGCGACAAGAGAAACATCTTTCACTTCATTAGCGAGATGTCTAAAATGCTTCTCCAAAATGGATCCTTGATTTTCTGCTACGAGCCACTCCTCTTGATTCTCCTTGCTAAGTATTAAAGGCATGCGAGGCTCTGGAAGTTTGGGGTTGTTGTGAATCGATATCATTTCGCCATGACCTTTCGTCGTGACGATGGAACACGTTCTCTTGATCTCGCCGGTCAACTGATCTGTCCAATCTTCATAAACACCCGCAAGACACATCACCTCACTTTCCTTTTGGCGAATAAAAAATGGAAAGCGCTTGCCCTTTCGGTGCTGGTGTTCAAAAAAGCCATCCACATAAATCAAACAACGTCTGTATCGAGCAGCAGCTCGAAAAGAAGGCTTTTCTAAAAGGGTTTCTATTCTCGCATTAAGGGTATTGTTTGCAATTTGGGCAGCCTGTACTCCGTCCTTGACCCAAAAGGGAATCAACCCCCACTCCAGCCCTTCTACTGACCATGGTGATGATGCACTATCACCTCTGCTGAAACTCAACAGCCGTGGATGGGCAAAGCCACTAACATGATAGGCCTTGGGTAACGTAGGTATAAGCGTAGACAGAACCTCTTGCAAATTCGTGGTATCCGAGGCATCGCCATGTCTATGCTTGGCATACTTGATTTGAGACAACGTATGCGCGGCAACATCGTAACACATACATGAAAAGTAAGGGATATTTTTTTCTACATGTCAAAAACGTAAAAAGCTCTCACAAAACAGCCAAACTTCTTACCTTGCCATCATGTCTCAATACCTTCGTTCCCTAAAGGAAGTTCGTCAGTTTGACAACTTAGAATTTCTTGCCAAACAAGTGGTCGAAGGGTTTATGGTGGGCTTGCATAAAAGCCCCTTTCATGGGTATTCAGTAGAATTTGCCGAACACCGCTTATACAACCCAGGAGAATCCATCAAGCACCTAGATTGGAAGGTCTTTGCGCGAACGGATAGAATGTATGTCAAACGCTACGAGGAGGAGACTAATTTGCGTTGTCAATTGGTCTTAGACGTTTCAAATTCCATGTTTTTCCCAAAGGGTGAACACCGCACAAACAAAATGCATTTTTCAGCCGTCTCAGCGGCAGCGTTAATGGAAATGATGCAAAAACAGCGCGATGCCGTTGGGCTCACACTATTAGCTGACAACATTGAAGAGTGGATTCCCGCGACCAGTAATCGCGCCAACATTGCAAGAATCTATCACAACCTAGAGCAGCTCATCCAAGGTGAATCCGAATACGGTGGAACGAAACTCTCGAGCAATCTCCATGTACTTGCAGAACAACTCCCCAACCGATCACTAATCGTCCTCTTAACCGATGGACTGGCTGAAGAAAATAGCGAAGAACTTATTGAAGCCTTGCGGCATTTGACCTTCAAAAAGCATGAAGTCATACTCTACCACATTATGGATAGCGAGTATGAAATGGACTTTAAATTTCCCAATCGTCCCTTGCGCATGATTGATATGGAAACAGGCCAAATGGTCAAAGTACAACCCCATGCAATTAAAGAGGAATATAGAAAAATGATGGAAGCTAAATTCAAAGCGCTCGATCTAGCCTGCCGCAAACTCAAAATTGATCGAATTGAGGCGGACATCCGGCGTGAGTTTGGCCAAATCTTATTCCCCTATCTCAAAAAGCGTAGCAAAAAATAACCCCAATGACTCAATTACTCAATGGCAAACTACTTAGCCAACAAATCAAAGATGAAATCAAAGAAACCGTTGCTCAGACAACCTTTCCCAATGGACGGCCTCCGCACCTTGCCGCAATTCTTGTAGGAGATGATGGAGCGAGTCGAACCTATGTCAATCACAAAATTAAAGCCTGTGAATATGTCGGCATGAATTCCACGGTCTTACGATTTGAACAGGATATAACAGAAGATGCCTTATTAGGTGAAGTACAAAAGCTCAATGACGACGACTCCATCGATGGCTTTATTGTCCAACTCCCCCTACCCAACCATATCAATAGCGACCGAGTCTTACAAGCCATTGATCCAGCAAAAGATGTAGACGGATTCCATCCGATAAATATCGGTCGAATGACACTCAACCTCCCAAGTTACCTACCTGCTACACCCATGGGCATTGTTACGTTACTCGAAAGGAATAATATTGAAACCAGTGGTAAGCACTGTGTAGTTGTAGGGCGAAGCAATATTGTAGGAAGGCCAATGTCTATTTTGATGTCTCGCTCTGCGAAGGTTGGTAATTGCACAGTCACGCTCTGCCATTCCAGAACACAAGACCTTGAGCAACATACAAAAGCTGCAGACATTCTCATTGTCGCCTTAGGTAAAGCGGAGTTTATTGACAAACAGCATGTAAAAGAGGGTGCCGTAATTATTGATGTGGGTATAACACGGATTGAGGATAGTAACATGAAACGTGGCTTTCGTCTTGTAGGTGATGTTCACTTTGACAATGTGCAAGAACAATGCAGCTGGATTACTCCAGTACCTGGAGGCGTAGGCCCGATGACCGTTGTTTCTCTGCTTCAAAACACCCTTCTCGCGGCACAGAAAGCCATCTACAAGTAAGTAACCTAAGGATTAGCTATTTAAAGGCTGTTCTCTAAGGAATCAAAATGGCTTTTGAGATGACTTGACCGTCCTGTTGTGTGACAAGCTGATACAATCCTGCAGAAAGCCCCGTTAACTGAATGTAGACATCATTACCCTTGAGGACTGTCTGACCACTAGCATTGAGTATTTGCCATTCATCCACTGAGTTTGGAAGCATGATGTGATTATCATAGATAGGATTCGGAATCATTAAATCGCCTGACACCCCATCAATAGACGTCGAAGGGTCAATACATTCCGTCTTCATCGATACATTGGAGAAATCAATGCAGTCGACCCACTCCGGAAAATCAACAAATGGGTTTCGACTACCCTGAATAGACGCTATAAAATCATTTCGAGCGATCTCAAAAGCATCTGGCGGATCTTGTGCATGCCATTGCAACAACACGCTTAACTCTTGATCTGAAGCCCTTGAAATCAAATTATCCATCCCCCAGTTTCGACTATACTTTCCGTTGTAGGTTACCATCATATACATTAAGGCACGTGCACAATCCCCTTTACGGTCATCCCTTGGCTCAGCTACTGTGATTCCGCGGTAGTCCTGTCCTTTGGTATAGTCGATATAACTACCAGACCAAGGATTACCTGTCACCTCTCCGTAAGCATAATTTGAACGAGAGGAGTTCACTTCTCCTTTAATGACAGCTAGGCCATGATAATCAGCTCCTTCTGCCGAATTCTGCATTTCAGAAGATGAAAAATTATTAAAATTCATCCATGAACGCGGCATACGGTGTTCACGGTTGTATCCTGTTCCAGCATCACTAAAATCTTCGTCAAAGAAGATTAGCTCATTGCTGTACTGACAATTAATGACCTTATCAATTCCTGTCGTATCGCGTTGAAGAAAAATGTCGGCGTAATCTGACGTAAATGGGTAATAACCTAAGGTCACGTGATTACTTAATAAGGCTGTCAAATCCATTACGAAGGAAGCAGAACCATCATCAATAGAATTGTAATAGCTACCTGGATTTCCATCACCTGAAGTCACACTACCGAGGTATACGGTATCCAAGTAATAATCTGGTGAGCCATTTTGATCCTTGTATGGATAGATTTTTAAGAAATATTCCTGGTCGGCTACAACTTCACGAATAACGCACCCTGAGGCATTTCCAACATACATCACTTTAGCCTGTCCCAGAGGCGCTCCTGCATCGTAGATTACGCCATCAATAGGTTCATCAGTAATTGCTGAAGTAGAACGAACAACAACGTAACCGTCGGCATCATTAAAAGGCTGCCATGAGATGCTAAACTGCCATGATTCAATACTAAATGCATTAATTGTAGTCGAGGCAGGTGGTGGACCTGGCTGAGCATATAGAACTGAGCAAATGCAAACAACTACCGTAAGGATTCCAAGTAATTTCTTCATATCAATTTATTTCAATGGACGAACGAGATAGACCATAACAGGGAGGTGATCGCTGTATCCGCCTATATAGTTATTCCATGCATAGCTTCTAAAAGGGCCTCCTTTATAGGTTCCCTCTTGCACAAGCATCTGCGCGTCAAAGGTGCGCGCTTCTTTATAGAACATCCAACCTTTCGTGTCATCGTCGATAAAACTCTTTGAGACAATAATCTGATCAAAAAGATTCCAAGAGCCACCATACGCAAGTGTTCCTCGGCCATTTTTATAATCATCAACCCAAGGGTTATATAGGTCGACTACGGCATCTCGATCACCGGTAGCCCCTAGAGCATCTACTACACTTTCATCCACAGGGTCATCGTTTAAATCACCCATGATGATAATTTTCGCATCAGGATCGCCTGACAAAATCTCATCTACCACTTCTCGACAAACCTCAGCCGCTCCTACTCGAAGGCGATTCGATCGAGCCTGTCCCCCACTTCGAGACGGCCAGTGATTTACTAAAATATGGACACGTTCTCCAAGCAAATCTCCTTCTACGACAAGTATATCTCGCGTTAGTACGCGCCCCTTATCCTTGGTTTCATGTCGATCAAGTGGCACATACACCGATTGACTTGAAATCGGCGTGAATAAGGTTGAATCATAAAGAAAGCCCACATCGACACCCCGGCTGTACAAGCAATCGTAGTGCACTACGCCATACTGTCTTGTTTCTGAACTAATCACCTCGGCTAAATCTTCTAGCACTTCACGATTTTCAATCTCAGCAATACCAATGATCGCAGGACCATCGGGTGCCATGTCTGTTTTCATTTGACCCAAGGCATAACTCAACTTATCCAATTTATCGCGGTAGACTGTCTCATCATACTTTCGATCTCCATCTGGCGTGTTATCACTATCCTTAGTATCTCTGTAAATGGTGTCATAAGGAATCGCTGTCCAATCAGAAGATGATAGGCTGTAATACTCTTGGCTGCGCATTTTTTCCTCAAGTTCTGGAGTCTTGGGAAGAACTAGGGTTGAACTGCGATCGCCTTTAATCATATCCTCCACCACAATAACATCAACTTCATCTTGAGGCGTAAATAAGTTTTCGACATTGTAAAAGCCTACTGTGACCACTTGATATTCTTGCTGGGCCAATAATTTTCCGGAGGCCAAAACAAGGAAAAGAGCAGGTATGAGTGAGTATTTCATAGGAATTCTTAACAGGTTAAATATAGGTAAGTTCTCAGCGAATTAACCAATACGAACAAGGGAAGGCAAAAAGTAGACCAACTTGACATTGATTGCAAAAATTAGTGCTTGACAAGGATTATATTTAAGGCATGAAAACCATGATTTGTCGCTCCTGGCTCAGTATACTTATCTGCAGCTTGGTGTCGGTGCTTAATGCACAAACCGTCAATACCATTACTATTGAATCGGATACCGGATCCAATCTCTTCGAATTACAGGAACTTCAATCCGAAGTAGTTGATTTTGCGCCGAGTTTATTAAACGATTGGCGAGACATCTATGGGGATGTTGCTCGATTTGGTTTAGGAGGAGAAGCCTGGTTTCGTCGACGGGGTCTCGACATGGAATACACGCAGAATATGTTGATGGGTGTTCCTATGAACGACCTCATTACAGGTAGAGCCCAATGGTGGGTCTGGGGTGGATTAAACTCTGTGTTTAATGGACGCAGCTACGGTACACAAGGTCTTGCTCCAGCAACCTTCGCCTTCTCTGCGACTGCAGGAAATACGTACTTCGATGTGCGCGCGGGAAACCAACGAACCGGAATTCAAGCGTCCTACATGAATTCTAATCGAAGCTACGACCATAGACTTATGGCAGCATGGTCGTCTGGTTTTGATAAAAAAGGATGGGCTGCTAGCTTTTGTTTGAGTACCCGCCTTGGAAATGAGGGCTATGTTGAGGGCACATTCTACGAAGGGTATGCTGCCTTTGTAGGCGTTGAAAAGAAATTTAACCTACGCCACCGCCTGGCTATGACAGCATTCGGAAGCCCTACACGCAGGGGAAAGATGATGCCTACCACGCAAGAGGCCTATGATTTAGCAGGAAGTAATTTCTATAACCCTAATTGGGGATGGCAAAATGGAGAAAAAAGAAACTCAAGAGTTAATACTCGAATCCAACCTGTCGTAGCGCTCACCCATGAGCTTAAGTTTAGTCCGCAATCTTCGCTTATCACGACAGCAATGTACCAAGGAGGAAAGGAGAGCAATACGCGAATGGATTGGTACAATGCCTCCGATCCAAGACCGGATTACTACCGATACCTACCAACCTATTACTACAACGACCCCTATCAGTTTGATAGACTTCAAACATTTTTCCAAAACAATCCGGACGAGCTTCAGTTAGATTGGGATCGATTCTATCAAGTCAATACCGATCCTGCAAACGCGCAAACTTTTACTTTACCTGATGGAAGCACTACCACAGGCATTGCCTCTCGTTATGTAATTGAGGAGCAGGTGATGGATGTTCAGCGAGCAAATCTTGCCACTCGATATTACACAAGCATCGGAGATCACACCTTGTTTCAAGGCGGATTGATTCTTCAATACCAAGACACAAGAAATTACAAAGTCCTTGATGACTTACTCGGTGGAGACTTTTATGTGGATTTAAACGAGTTTGCTGAGCGTGATTTCCCGACGAATCCACAGGCAGGGCTAAACAACATCGATGATCCAAACTACCTCGTCTATGAAGGCGAAGAATTTGGATACAACTACAATGCAAGGGTTTATCGCAATGAAGCCTGGGCCCAAGCACAATACAGCTATTCTAAGATTGACTTTCATTGGGGAGGTCGATTCACTCACCAACTCATGCAGCGCATAGGAAACTATCGCGTAGGCCTTTTCCCTGATAACTCATTTGGAAAGTCGGACAACATCAACTTCTACACATACGGCGTAAAGGGGGGAGTCACTTGGAAAATCAACGGTCGAAACTATCTTTTTGTAAATGTCCAGCAAGAGAGTCGCGCTCCGCTATTTCAAAATGTTTTCCTAGGTCCTCGTACGCGTAATCAGACAGTGAATAGCGAAGATTTAGTTCCTGAGAAAATTTTGAGTTTAGAAGGAGGCTATATCTACCGAAGCCAGCCCTTTAAGATTCAAGCGACCGGATATCTTGTAGAGTTTAAAGATCAAATCGAAACCATTGGCTTCTATCACGATGAAGAGCAAACCTTCGTCAACTACACCCAAACAGGTATTGACAAGCGCCACTACGGCTTAGAATTTGCCACCTTATGGCAGATTAACTCTGAACTTTCTGTGAATACAGCATTGAGTCTTGGTGAGAACATCTATACGAGCCGCCCCAATGCGACGATTACCCAAGACAATGTAGATACCATTGTCGATGTGCAAACGGTATACGCAAGAAATTTCCATGTTTCGGGAACACCTGAGATTGCCTCTACCACAAGCTTAAACTACCGAAGTCGCTATGGCTTCTTTGTCAACTTGAGCTTTAACTGGACGGATCGTATTTGGATGCAATTCAACCCTGTTCGAAGAACCTTTGATGCCACACAAGATGTCTTTGATGAAACAACCTACAACGAAATCATCGCACAAGAAAAAGCTCCAGCCCAATTTACTATGGATCTTTTTGGTGGCTATTCCTACTCGCTTGGCTACGGGAAGTCGATACGATTCCTTCTAGGAGTAAACAATCTCACCAACAATCAAAACTTTATAACCAATGGCTTTGAACAACGTCGTTTTGACTTTGACGAACGACGTATTGATAAGTTTCAAAACAAATATTTCTACGGATTTGGCACAAATTATTTTGCTATGATCTCCTTTATTTTCGGCTAATATTATGACCATGAATCGATTAAACTCCCTCATATTACTATTCGCAGCAGTTTTCATGCTGTCTTCATGTATTCAAGATGATTTTGACACCCCGCCGGTGTACATTCCACCTAGCATTGATGCAAGTCAGGTCATGAATATTGGTGATCTCTTAACATCCAACAATCTACTGGGTAACTGCGATCTTGTTTCTCCCACCTTGTTGTCAGGAGCGACTTATGAAGGCAAATACATTAAAGGTGTCGTGACGTCCGATGACTTTGCAGGCAACTTCTACAAATCCCTTGTGATTCAGGATGCGACTGGAGCCATCTCGCTAAGCTTAGATGCCACAAACCTTAATGCGCAGTTTCCAGTTGGGCGCGAGGTCTATGTGAAGCTTGAGGGGCTTTATGCGGGTGTTTTTGCGTGTCAGCCTACCCTTGGCGGAGGGCTTGATGGGTCCGACATCGAACGCATCGCTGAACCGCTCATTGATCAACACATTCTGAAAGGGGATATTGTCGGAGAACCTAATCCTGAAGTACTTGCGTTAAACGGAGGATTAAATCCATCAATGATCAATAAGCTTTTTATCATTGAAAACTGCGAGTTTGATCCATCATTTATTGGACAGACTTATGCGAATATTCCTGTCAGCCCAACCTATGGTAAGGATGTAATCGCCAACGGATGTAATGGCGGAAGCGTTATCGTGCGAATGAGTGATTATGCTGCATTTGCAGGTGATACACTTCCTATCGGCAATGGATCAATTGTTGGGATCCTTGGAATCTACAACGACGAGTATCAATTCACGATTCGTGACACCAACGACGTAGACATGAAAAACCCACGTTGTGACGGTGCTGACAACCTTATCTTAAATAAAGACTTTGAAGACCAAGAAATCAGTTCAGGAGGATGGACGACACAAGTCGTAGAAGGTCCCCACGATTGGTCAACGAGTAACCAAGGAGGAGGTAACTCCTACTATGCTGTTCTTTCGAATTGGAATGGACAAGGAAATGATGCGAGCGAAGCTTGGCTTATTTCACCATCTATGAACTTATCCGGAGTACAGTCAGCCACTTTAGAATTTAGAAACGCTTACAACTACGGCGGACCAACAATGCAACTTTACGTAAGTACGGACTTCGACAACCAATCATCTGTTGGAGATGCTTCATGGACAGAGTTGAGCTACACGCAATCACAAGGGGGATTTGCCTTTGTGACGGCGACGGTGGACTTGAGCAATTTCATTAGTTCAAACGTTCACATTGCCTTCCGATACACAGGTAGTGACCAAGACGGAAGTACTTGGGAAGTGGATGATATTCGAGTATTCGAATAAAGCGTCGTTAAAGAGATAACAGAAGTACGGCTCCTACTGCAAGGCTGAGGCCTATCCATCCATATTGGTTAGGCTTTTGCTTCAAGATAAGGATACCCATTAGCGTGGTCATAACCACAATCCCGATGTTGTTGATCACAAAGACAAAAGACGACGCATTTTCGAATTTGTCGTGGGATAATGCCATCATAAAAAAGTAAATCGAGGCGTAATTGGGGAGTCCTAATACGACACCAGCAAGCAGTGATTTGGAGTCAAATGAGCGTCTTCCCAGCATCACTTGTAGAAGCAAAACACTTCCTCCGATAACATACGCTGTTCCGAAGAGGGCAATTGTCAAGGGTTCTATATCACCCTCTGAAAAAAATCGTTGCTCGAGAAACTGCACCGTAGAGTCACAAATACCACTCCCCAAAAAAATGATTAAGGGAAAAAACATGGACCAATTCCACGAAAGTGATTTTCCTTCAGTCTTGGAATCTTTAGAAGGAATCGATACGAAAATAATGGCCGCCAAACACAATACGATGCCGATCCACTTTTGAATCGTAAAGTCTTCGTTATAAAGAAAATAAGCTAATAGGATAGGAAAGATCAAGCCCAATTTCATCGAAACCGAGGCTATGGCCGCACCCTGCCTCTGAGCCGTGATACCAATCAATACAAACAAACCAATAAATAATACTCCCAGACAAAGTGCATACGGCAACCAGGCTGTAGACTCCATGGAATACTTTGGAATACCTCCATCAAGAACGACACCACAACCAATGCACGTGAGATAATTCACAACAACCGCTTGAAAGGTATCTATCTTATATCGATCGAACATGCCAAAAACGAGCATTATCGCTACCGAGGATAGGATGCTTACAATGAGATAAAATTCTGCCATGTTTGCTTAGATCGTAAAATTACCATTTCATCATCGCCTATATTTTCCGTAACATAAGGAGCGCAACCAGCGGGTATGGCGGGCGCAGCAATGCCATGACCTAGTCTCTCTCTGCTTGTAAAGTAACGAAGTTCATCCCACCACATAGGCCGTTCGAGAAAAGCTTGATGAATCTGGCGCCCACCTTCAACAAAAAGTGTATTCATCTCATGGGCAAGCATAGTTTGAAAAACTTCAGGAATCAAAGGTTGGACGGAATCCACTGTAATCCAGCGATGATTCTTGATCTCCTTTTCTTGATGAGAAAGAATCCAAACCTCTCTACCTAATGAGAATATCGTTTCATTGCCTGTGAGGCGTCCACGTCGGTCTAAAACGATGACTTGAGGGCTTTCCCCTTCGACCAATCGAACATCTAAACGAGGATTATCTTCCAATACCGTATTGCTTCCAACTAAGATTGCATGATGCTCACTTCGCCAGGTATGCGTTACCTGTCGACTCTTAGGACCTGATATCGGCATGGATCCCTGACCTTTTTGACCAATAAAACCATCATTTGATTGCGCCCATTTAAGGGTGACATAGGGACGACCATTAAGCATTGCAGAATAGAATCCAGGATTCAAATTGGCATTGGTCTGAGCGTAATCTAAGACCTCAACATGCACACCCCGCTCACGCATCATTTCTACTCCTCGCCCAGAGACTTTTGGGTTAGGATCTAAGCTGCCTATCACAACATGTTTCACTCCAGTTTCAATAAGATGGTTAGCGCAAGAGGGGGTTTTCCCAACAAATGAGCATGGCTCTAAAGTGACATAGAAAGTAGCCTCCTTTAGCTTATCCAAATCGCCTGATTTTACGGATAAAATAGCGTTTATCTCTGCATGAGGACCACCAAATTCTTTGTGATAACCCTCACCAATTATCGTATCATTATGTATAATTACGCATCCTACCGCAGGATTTGACCGAATATAGGGCTTACCAAGTTCAGCAAGCTGAAAAGCTCGATCCATGTAAAACTGATGACGTTTATTACCTTGCACTTTGGCAAGATACAACCTTGCTAGTGTATTCTATGACTAGACAAGAATCAATTGAAAAGCTTAATCGAGCAGGATGGACATCAAGACAAATCCAACACGTCATGAAGGTCATAGAAGAAGACTGTAACGGGGATATTTCTTGGACAGCAATTACTCAACGTCTGCTCAATCACGAACCCATTGAATATATCACAGGCTATGATTATTTCATGAATCTAAAACTTCATGTCTCTAAGGATGTATTACTGCCTCGTCCTGAAACAGAAGATCTAATGGCACTTATCTTTCAGCATATTCCAAGTGAAAACACAGCTAAGGCAAGCTTTTTAGATATTGGAACAGGGTCTGGATGTATTGCCTTAGCCCTTAAGCAGCGCTATTCGACAGCCCAAGTCCATGCCATAGATGTTTGCCCAAAAGCCCTTGCTATTGCTGAAAAGAATAGCCAAATGCATGATCTCAGCCTAATCCTCCGAGAATGCGATATTTTGAAACTAAATGACTGGGAGGGCGGAAAATTGAAGTATATCGTCTCTAATCCGCCCTATATTCCGCCCTCTGAACGCCAAATAATGGCACAAACTACCTTATCCTACGAGCCTGAACTTGCCTTGTTTGTCGATGAAGAGGACCCGCTAATCTTCTACCGACACATCGGACTGCTTGGCCACAAAACCTTGTTGCCAAAAGGAGAAATATGGGTAGAGTGTGGATTTACGCAAGGAAATGATGTTGCCCAGCTCTTTGAGGACCAAGGGTATGCCACTTCTATATATGAGGATAGTAGTAAAGTAAATCGCTTTGTAAGGGCTATAAAGTAAAAAGAGCTAGTGCTTCTTTTTATTGGAGAGATAGCTAAGCATTTCAGTTGACCCCGCGCCCATACCCACTACAGTTCGCACAGCATCTTCTGGCTTAAGGTCGGTTTCAATCACAGCATCACGCCGTGTTGAGAATACAAAGCCATTGGTTGGATTAGGTGCTGTTGGGACAAAGATGGAATACCATTCTGGGTTTGTCTCGTCGGTAACGAAGCCTGTCATGTAGACGCCTGATCCATATACATCGACTAGCACTACTTTACTGAAAGCCTTTTGATCTCTATCCGCAATAGTAGAAACGGTCTCACTTAACACCGAGTAAAGTGGAATTTTACTCAGTAAGTATTTCTCCAAATAATGGTAAAGAAATTTACCGATGCGTGTCTTAACCGCTAGGCCAATAAAAAACATCGCAACTACGATGAGCACCATGGTAATGTAAGCCGCTCCATCCGGATAAGCTTCTACAATGTGCAGGGATTTCGCTAGACTCTCTGTCACAGAGTAAATCAATGAAAAGAGCCATTTAAAAGCAAAGGCAATCAAGGCAATAGGCAGGACAACGACCATGCCCCCAACAATTGCGGTAGTAAAGAAATCTCGAATCTTACGCATCATAATCCACCTCAATATAAGAGGACTTTGGATGAGATTGGCAAGTTAATATGTATCCTTCTTCAACTTCCTTTGGAAGAAGGGCTGTTTGATCATCCATTTCAATCTGACCTTTGACAAGTTTTGCTTTGCAGGTGGTACAAGCGCCAACCATGCAGGCATAGGGGGCATCAATACCATTATCAAGTGCAGCATTTAACACGGTATCACGCTCCTCCACTTCAATGGATTGACTGTTGCCATCAAGCTGAATTTGAACCATGGCCTTTCCCTCAAAACCTTCGTCACTATCCCCTAACAGAGCAGCTTGTTTGTCTTCATCTGTTTTTTCGGTAAAAAACTCAACATGAATTCTTTCATCCGCTACCTCAATATTTTTTAAGGCCTGCTGACAGGAACGCATCATTGGACTTGGCCCGCAGATGTAGAAGTGTGCCGAATCCGTCGACACATTCATACTGTTTAACAACCCGAGTAAGAGTGACTTACTAATAAGCCCTTCCTTATGTGGGATGGTTTCCATTGTCTTTGAAGAAAACAAACCTTTTTTCTTTCTCGGTTGATCAAAGACATGGACAACTTCAAAACGAGAAGAATATTGCTGTTCAAAAGCTTTGATATCCTCTAAGAACATTATTGAATCTCCGTTCTTGTTACCATAAACAAGCGAAACCTTGGATGAGGTATTGGATTCTAAGATCGTAGTGGCAATAGACAATAAAGGAGTGATACCACTACCCCCACCAATGAGCACAACATGGGCACTTCCCTGAGCTTCTTCCGTCCAGGTAAAATTACCCATGGGAGCCATGCACTCGATGGAATCACCCACTTTAACTTGACGATTAAGCACTGGAGAAACTTTACCATTAGGAATCTCCTTGACGCCCACACTAATTGACCCCTGAATACTTGGGGCACTGCATAGTGAATAAGACCTGCGTACTTTTTCATCACCCACCACTACGTCTAAGGTGATGTACTGACCGGGCAAAAATGAAAAGGAATCCGCTAACTCGTTAGGAATATCCAAGGTAACTTTTACCGCCTGATCGGTTAATCGATCAATCCGGCTTACTTGAAGAGAATGAAAATCTGCCATTACTTACAAAAGTGATTAAATACTTCTTTGAGGTGGGCTGAAATCGTTTCAGCATTATTGCTCTCAATTTGATGTCGTTCAATAAAATGAACAAGATCTCCGTCTTTGAACAACGCCATAGAAGGGGACGATGGCGGATAAGGCTGCGTATAGGACCTTGCCTTATCGGTAGCTTCTTTATCTACTCCCGCAAAAACGGTAACTAAATGGTCTGGTTTAATGTCCTGTTGAATAGCATCAATCACCGCTGGTCTTGCTGATCCCGCGGCACATCCGCATACGGAATTAAACACTACAAACGTAGTTCCTGATTGACTGGAAAGCTCAGCATCTACAGCTTCAGGGGTTTCAAGTTGGCGAAAGCCTTTATCGGTTAATTCAGCCTTCATCGGAAGGACTATCTCTTGTGGGTACATGTACTAAATTTCGTTTTGTAAATCTTACAACATTATTAATCGAAGCCAAGTTCAAACTTAGCTTCCTCACTCATCATTTCTTTATCCCATGGTGGGTCAAAAACAAGTTCAACTACCGCATCCTCCACGCCATCAACCCCCATAACAACTTCTTCCACCTCACCGGGCAGACTCCCTGCCACAGGACATGCAGGTGAAGTTAAGGTCATTATTACTTCTGCCTGTCCTTTTTCATCCACATTGATTTCATAAATCAATCCCAAGTCATAAATATTCACCGGAATCTCCGGATCGAAGACTGTTTTTATCTGATCAATGATGGCGTTTTTTAAATCTTCCATAGTCAAAGATTGTGCATAAACATCAGTGTAAAGAAACACGATTCGTGAAAAAACGACTTTATTTACTTTTTAACAATCAAAGAGTATGCAAAGTTGCTTTCGTAGAATCACCCTAATCCTGTTTTTGGGAGTATTTACCATCTTGAATGGTTCTTCCCAGTCCTTATCCTCTTTAATCGATTCTTGGCAAAACAAATCAACCTTCCAAGGAGCAACAATAGGCCTTAGCGTACGAGATTTATCGAACAACGCCCTTGTATATGACCACAATGGAGCAGCTAACCTATGTCCAGCCTCTTCACTGAAAGCTGTTACAACGGGAATGGCCTTAGAGGAACTGGGCTCATCCTTTACCTATGAGACCACCTTGTCTCTAACCATAGAGGAGGGAGACACCTGTTTAGTCTTACGAGGAAATGGAGATCCAACACTCGGATCTATGCGTTTTACGTATCAAGCCAATGGACAAGAAGTACTCTACAATCTTCTAGATGATCTACTCCTAACAACAGAGGCTAGTGCTATCAAGCGAATTTATCTCGATCCGGGGGAGTGGCCCTTTAACCCAATACCTGCAGATTACGGGCATGAAGACCTTGGTCAATACTATGGAGCCGTTGCCCATTCGGTTAACCTCAATGAAAATGTACTCAGGACATATTTGAAGAGAGAAAAGAATTTTGATGCACCTTGGTCATTAGAATTTGTGCCCAACATTGAAACTCAATTCGACACCATTGTATATGATGTGGAAGATGCCTCAACCTCATCCCTAGCCATACAATATCCCGTGGGCTCTAAAGCCTTGTTTGTGCATGGTAAAATGAAACACGGACATTGGCGAATGCGAGTAGAATCTGCCCTTCACCACCCTGAATTTGCCGCGCTTTCCATTCTGCAAGACAAACTGCGCGCCATGGGTAACAAAGGAGTCATTCTAGGAGATGTCTTCGACCAAGATCGTCATCTCTTAATCCACGAATCCATCCACGAAAGTCCACAGTTGGTTGACATTGCTAAGCAAACAAACACATGGAGTGTCAACATTTTCGCCGACGCCCTGATGAAGACAATGCTCATGAAATCAGGTCTTGAAACCCCACAGGAATTTATAGAGAGTTATGCCAGAAACCATGGAATTCAAGGATTACGCTGCAGAATAATGGATGGCTCAGGACTTAGCCGATCAAACATTATATCCGCCAACCAAATGACTCAGTTGGTCAATCACTTTGCACAAAATCAAGCAAATAGCACATTTCAGCGGTCCCTCGCCGTTCTAGGAAGAGCAGGTACACTAGAAGAATTAGTACCCCAAGGTAGTCCAGCTATTGGACGAGTTTTTGCTAAATCAGGTGGACTTACCGGTGTCCTCTCCTACACCGGCATAGTCCAAACCAATAAGGGTAAATGGTTATCCTTTTCCCTAATCATCAATAACCACGTCAGCAACAATGCAAACTTGCGACTTTATCTCGATCGTTTTTTTGAGACGCTTATTGAACTCTAAGCATTTTTTTGCGACGGGCAAAACGGCGCATAAAGACTAATCCAATGAGGCCTATTAAGGTTGCAACTGCATATTGGTATTGAGGAGTTACTTTGTGATCAAACATGTTTCGACCGAAATGCTTAAACAAAAACATTACGTTGTTTCTTTCTCCTTTAGGATCAACACGCTTTAAGTCCGCATCGATTGATGACACATAAGAACGATACTTATTCTTATCCCAGCCTGCATAATACGCAAGGTTATCCAATTCATCTTCTCTTCGATCTTTGACTTGTAGATAATAATGAAGGTCTGTATCCCCCTCGCAATCGATAGGACCGTCATACATATGGTTCATCACATAACGGCCTTGATGGCTCGACATGTTTGAAGTAACATGAAACTCTAGATCGGAAGGGAAGTGTAGATTATCATAACGAACATGTAGACGAGTGAAAAACAGATTTCCAGCGTAATCTGCACCACCCCACCCTGATACATCTTCATAGTCAATCCAATGAACACCGGCGTCAATAAGTTCAGAATAAGCCGGTGGAGTCGTCGCACAAGGATCGCACTTTGTGTAATTCGAAGATGATAAGTCCCAGGCGTATTCTACAAAGACGGCATTGCGGCCATTGCGACGATAAGCCTTGGCAAATAGATCCTTATAGAATGCGCTAAACTTGTCCGTAACAAAGGTTGGTATGTTAAAATTTGAAGGGATGTCTACGGTCTGATAGTTTGTAGCCTCTACTCTTCCTCTAGGGGTCATGGCATATACAATGAGGTCTTGACTTCCTTTAGCGTTGGCCATTCCCAAGCGAATAGGCAACATGAACCGTGGGTGATTATATCGGATTTGAATGGGTCTTAGATTTTGGTAGTCAGACTGCCCGTACTCTTCTAGGTTAACCTTCGCGACAAAAAACTTCATATCGCTCTTCAAATAGGGTTCTAAAATAGCTTCAGCTTTTTCTGGAATCTGATAGCCATTATCCGCCAACCAGCGTTTGAGACCTAATGATTCTTCCGCAGACAGAAGTAAGATATCATACTCTCCGACCGTGTAGGAGGCCTCAATGGTCACTTGATAATCATCAAACTCCATAGACCCACTGGCATCTTCCATGACTTCCATTGCAGGTGCATACAATTTATCCATCATCCGATAGTCGTAACGATAGCATGGGTGCTCATCATAGTATTCTACTAGTCGAGGTCCAGAGTAGCCATTCAGCCGATCAAAGATGTATCGGTCAACGACCTTAATATTGTTTCGCGAAAGAACAGTGGGCACTGGGATAACCATGGCAAAATCCTTAACATCTCCTTTGAAATCATTGGACATTGTCAGTACCGTTTCAAAGCCATCACGGGTCAAGATGACTTCTGATTTTTCATTAAATAGCTCAGTATCTGCTTTGGCCACATAAAATCCACAAAACGAATAGACGTAATGAGGTGCGAAAGCGATACAGGATAAAAGGATATAAACGATTGTTTTCATAAGATTGATTTGATTAAGAATGAATAATTAGAGCGGATTTAGACGCCCATACATACTTTGGGGCCTTCCAATACCTATCGATAAGTGGAACTAAGGGAGACATAAAAAAGAGCACCCAAATCGGAGCAGAATAGAAATAGAATTGAGTTACCAGAACAAAAGAAAGAAGCGACACAAGACCTATCCATAGAATTCGCCCAGTCCGATGATTCGGCGTGGTCATAGGATCGGTAATCATGTAAAAGGCAAAGAGGACAAGCGTTCCGCTCGTGATGCTATGAAGGAATACGCTGAAGTCCCATCCCTTATACCAAACTATATTGGCATACATAAGGCCACCAAAAACGATAAAGAAGGTAAGGGGTGCATCCCAACGCTGAACCTTGGCCAATACAATAAAGCCCAGAGCACCCAGCACAAGCAAAAGGACGAGATGACTTCCCCATTGTCCCGGAGAAACCCATGAGTCTTGGGTAATGAGGCTCGTGGCAATCAACCCAAAGTTTACTGGGTTAAAAAGGTGCTTGCCGCGAAATCGAATAATGAACTTTGATCCAATGGCAAGCGTGGCCGCAAGAAGCGTGGTCTGAAGTGATCCTGTTTTGCATAGCAGGCAAAGACCCAGCGAGGTGATCAATGCACTTTTCCACCATCCATCACTATACTTATTGACGGCGAGCATCCCAATACTCTGGACACATAATGCAGCAACAATAAGGACCCCATAATGTAATAGGTTATCATACCATTCAAGAAATAGGATACCTGTCAGTAAAAAAATCGATAAGTAGGTCATTTGGTAATGCCGTGCATCCTGCAGAAAGGGTCTAAGTCGATTAGCGGTCATGGAAATCTATTTGACCTATAGATGGTATTCCATAAAAAATTCCATAACTTCTCTTAATGAATTTTATTTCTCTTGCACGTCACGCCGACAGCACACCATCACATATCGCCCGTGTGGAGGATATCGATCGGCCTCTGTCAGCATTTGGAATCACACAAACCATTGCCTTTTCGAAAAAGATGTGCGCTAAACGTGTTGAACCTGATATTTTTTATGTCAGTCCAGCTCAGCGAAGTATTCATACGGCCATGATATTGATACGGGAGTTACAATTGAGTTATGATAGAATTAGGATTGTGAAAAATCTCTACAATGCCTCCGAGTATGAGTTATTGGATTTTTACGAGCACGAAGTTGAGCAGGAAAAGCATTGTATGATTATAGGTCATAATCCAGGAATCAGCAATTTCGCAAGCCTTCTCTCAGGAGAATCTTACAGCTATCCCACAATGGGCTGTGTGACCTTAGCTCAAAAAATTGAAGTGAATCAGACTCAAGAGGATGTAAAGAATACTACTCGGCAACTTGAAAACGGATTTGAACAACGCTTTGCTTGTTTGAGTTAGGTAGGGAGTGCACTATGGATACTAGAGAACAAGCTATATATAATGAAGTGACTGCCTTTGATGATCCGCTAGATCGCTATGGGGTCATTATTGAGTTTGGCGAGGAGCTCCCTCCAATGGACCAAGCAGTAAAAACAGACGATAATATTGTAAAGGGCTGTCAATCCACCGTATGGCTAGATGTCCAATACCGCGATGACCATATTGTATTACAAGCGGACAGCAACACAGCCATAACGAAAGGAATCATTGCCATGTTAGTGCGCGTACTCGATGGATTAAGTCCAGCAGAAGTGCAACAACACCCGCTATCCTTTATTGAGGCCATAGGCCTGCACGAGCACCTCAGTTCACAGCGATCCAATGGCTTGCATTCCATGATTCAAACTTTACGAAAAAAGGCAGAATCCTATGCTTAAAAGATAGTATATTCAAAAAACAATGCCAATAATTCTTCAAAACAACTCCTTACTCAACGCACGAATTGCGATGATTTCGAATCACTCGGATCCCAATACCGAATTCAACCCGAGCTATGATCAAGATGTGCTCGAAGACCTCGGTGCTAAGCTTATTGTACACAACGATGAGGTAAACACATTTGATTGGGTCATCTCTTCTTTGATTGAAGTGTGTGGTCACAGTTCAATTCAAGCGGAGCAATGCGCCATGCTTATCCATTTCACAGGAAAGTATGCTGTAAAAACAGGAAGTGAAGACAAACTGAAGGCTCAACGCGAGGCTTTAACGGAAAGAGGTATTCAAGCAACTATAGAATAATGTCCTACCGGCATTTCCTTGCAGACGATTTGCAAGCCATGCCCAAACGTCAGCGGACGGAATTTGTACAAGGACTATCGGGTATTAAATCACTGTTTGCCCTAATCACCTATGATGGAAATACACTGAATATTGCTCCATTTAACTCCATTGTTCATATCAGTTCGAATCCAGCGAGAATCGGATACATCAGCCGACCAGACAACAGCCATCGACATACGCTTCAAAACATCATAGCCCATCAATCTTTTTCTATCAACTCTGTACGCGAGGAAGATCTTGAAGAGGTAGTGGCTTGCTCGGAAAACCTACCTTCCAATCATTCGGAGTTTGAAGGGAAGCATATTCAGCCAACTAATCCTAACAACCTCCCCATTCCCGCACTAAAAAATTCAGATGTCCAAATCTTTTGCAAATATGAAGAACACCTAACCATTCCATCGAGTCAAGGAATTTTAGTCATTGGACAAATACAAGAAGTAATCATTCGAGAGCCGCTCTATCAAGGTGAACATCAAGAAGCTTGGAAAGACCTAGTGCTGAGTCAAGGACTAGAACACTTCTACATCAAAGGGAAACATCGCAAAATCAACTATCGCCATTAGAATACCATGCCGATCGTAATGCTCAATGATGACATCTATGCCCTACCCAATCCGCTATTGGGTGAAGACGGACTTGTAGCCATTGGAGGAGATTTAAATCCTAAGCGACTAATTCATGCCTATAAAAACGGAATCTTCCCATGGTATGGCCAAGAGGGACCGATTCTATGGCATGCACCGGATCCGCGTTACGTCATTACAAAAGATCATTTCCATCTTCCGAAAAGTGCGCGAGAATTTATCGCAAAGAGCCAATGGACTGTTCGTGTTAACACATCCTTTGATACGGTAATTCAACATTGTGCTTCTATTCCTAGAAAGGGACAAGATGGAACATGGATCCATCCTGAAATGATTGAAGCCTATTGTCAATTACATGCAATGGGTTACGCCATTTCTGTAGAGGTATGGGAAAACGATCACTTGATAGGAGGCCTCTATGGAGTGGCTATGGGCCCAATTTTTTTTGGAGAATCTATGTTTTATCTAAAAAGTGGAGCATCCAAAGTTGCACTACATCATTTATGTACTCAAATGGATTTTGAACTGATTGATGTACAAATCCCCACTACCTTGATGGAAAACTTTGGAGCCTACCCGATGCAATTGGCCGAGTTTTTGGATATTTTGCAAGTGCATTTGCACAGATAACCCATAAAACACTCTATGAAAAGAAGTTTGATCCTCCTCAGCACAAGCCTTATGTTCTTGGCATTCAGCAACATTCTTCAGGCCCAAGATATCGCAGGAACATGGTACAACACGGAAAAATCAGGTAAAATCAAAATATTCAAGGAGGGCAACGCGTACTTCGGAGAGATTGTATGGCTGGAAGAGCCCAATGACGAAAACGGAAAACCAAAGGTTAACGAAAATGCACCCAACGCCTCTGACCAAAACAAACCAATTATTGGATTGCGCGTCTTACGCGACTTTACCGCTGATGGAGATGGCAAGTTTTCCGGTGGCACAATTTATGATCCCAAAAATGGCAAAACATACAAGTGCGTGATTACTGTAATTAGCGAGAATGAACTTGACGTAAGAGGCTATGTGGGCATACCCGCCTTGGGTCGAACGGAAAATTGGACACGAGCATCCAAATAGATAGCCATCTGTTTCCGCGCTATGCATTGTCGATTCCTCCACGCCCTATGGCTAATCAGTATTCTCCTAATGGGGAATGGCTGCTCGTCTTCCGATAAAGAGGGTACTATTGATAACGCAAGTGGTAATGTTGAACAAGGTCTTAATGATTCTACCGCAAGCAATGAAACCGAAATTCAGATTCCGGATACAATACTTGGTTTTTATGGCTCTTATCCCAAAAGTCTTTTAGACACGATGACTGTATCTACAGGTCTATCCCTGTCTGAGCTCCTCAAAGATCATCTGCCGTACAATGCCATTCTTCGGCTTGAAAAACCGCAATACGAAGAGGTGCCCCCTTTGAAAAATGTTTATCCCGGACAGCAGTTTGCTGTTCTCCGTGATTCGACAGGCGAAGTGACGCACGTATTTGTCGAGCGCGATGCACTCTCCTACTACAGTTATGAAATCTATTGGGAAGATGTTGTGGGAGAGATTATTGAAGTCCCCACCACGACCCGTTCTAAAGAACTTGGAGGAGTAATCAAGTCGTCTTTATGGGCAACCATTGAAAAGCAAGGAAGCAATGGAGTGCTTTCCGTTAAACTCGCCAATATATTTGCATGGTCCATTAACTTTTACCGAATACAGGCGAATGATACGATTCGAGTACTCTTTGATGAAGTCGTGGCTCAAAACGGAAAGGTCCTTGATGCTCAGAACATAACGGCGGTGAAGTTTACGCACTTTGGGAAACCTTATTACGCCTTTGCCTATGGGGATTCGCTAAGTGGCTTTCAATATTTTGATGAAAAGGGGCACACCATGAAGCAAATGTTTCTGCAAGCCCCGGTTGAGTTTTCACGTATCAGTTCGCGCTTTACCCATAGCCGAAGGCACCCTGTAACTGGACGCAACTCTCCACATCTTGGTACTGATTATGCCGCCCCCACGGGAACACCTATTTTGTCAACTGCCAATGGGACAATAGAAACCTTCGGGTATACTAGTGGCAATGGTAATTACGTCAAAGTCAAACACAACAGTACATATTCCACACAGTACCTACACATGTCTAAATTTGCGGAGGGCTTAACCAAAGGGGCTCCGGTGCAACAAGGGCAAATCATAGGATATGTGGGCAGTACAGGACTGTCAACAGGTCCTCATGTTTGCTATCGATTTTGGAAGGATGGCGTACAAATTGATCCATATAGTGAGATCGGAAAAGAAAGCTTACCCATGCCTACAGATCAAATCCAAGATTATTTAGAGTATATTCAACCCTTGAAGGCGAAACTTGATACAATCAAGATTCAATAACTACAAATAACAACGAAAAACTAAAAATGCATACCATGAAGCGTTCTTACTTTACCATTTTTTCAATCCTCATCTGTTTACTAATCAGCCAACACTCATTTGGTCAAGAAATGAGCAGAAAGGAACGTAAAGATTTAATCAAGCAAATCAATGAGTTAAAGAAAAATCCTGAGCGGTATAAAAACCTCATTGAAACAAATAAATCCTATCGTGTCGAGGTTGAAGAACTCTATCAAGAGATCGACAATGCCAAAGCAGAAATTGCTCAGCTAGAAGAGGTTGTTGCCTTCCAAGACGAGCAGTTGAAAAATTGTAAACAAGGTGGTATGGGAGCTAACAATGGTATCATTGGTGACGTTGCCAGTTCAAGTGAGAATTCAGAAGCAGGCTCAGCCTCTGAAGCAAATGATGAATCAGGCATGGAGAGTTCCGCTGGGGGTAATGAGAGTGTTTCTGTAGCCATTAACACCGAAGCACCATCTGGAGAATCCTATCGCATTCAGATTGGATTTTATGACAAGCGTGATTTATCTCACTTAATCAATAACGGTCTTGTGATGCGTTATGAGAATGTAGACGGAACAATGCGCTATTCACTTGGAGATTTCTCCTCTCCTGAAGAAGCTGCGGAATTCATTCAAATCATCCGTCCGATGCGTTTTAACGATTCTTTCATCTCTAAATACAATAGTGGTGTCAGAGATATGTCGTTTGACTTCCCTGTTCGCTAAAATATTTTCCTTACATCACGCAATCTTTTGGGGCTAATATTCCATTAGTTCCTTTGCATATTCGTACTTTTGTGCGCTAAACTTTTATATCATGACAGTAGATAGCCTTCTGTTTGCCGTACCGGCAGTAGCCTTATTAGCTCTAGTAGTAATGTATCTCAAGTCTTCTTGGGTTAACAAACAATCTATGGGGAACGAGCGAATGGCTGAAATCGCAATGTATATCCGCCGAGGAGCACTAGCCTTCCTGAGTGCAGAGTACCGTTTATTAGCCATTTTCGTAGTAGTTGCTGGAGCCTTACTTGGACTTTTGAGTACCGTCGTTGACACAACGCATTGGTTTATTGTTGTAGCCTTTGTTATTGGTGCAGTGTTCTCCGCATTAGCAGGAAACATTGGTATGCGCATTGCTACAGCTGCCAACGTACGTACGACTGAAGCGGCTAGAACGAGCTTAAGTAAAGCACTTAAAGTGAGCTTTAGCGGAGGTATGGTCATGGGACTAGGCGTAGCTGGACTTGCCGTTTTTGGTCTCAGCATCCTATTTATCGTCTTATTAAAAACATCTATTATCCCCGGAGTCGAGCACTTTAGCGGTGAATCGGCATCGGAGAGATTTCATCTTGCAACGCTTATTCTAGAAGCACTGGCTGGTTTCTCCTTAGGTGCTGAATCCATTGCGCTCTTTGCTCGTGTGGGTGGAGGTATTTACACCAAAGCGGCAGATGTAGGAGCTGACCTTGTAGGTAAAGTAGAAGCAGGTATTCCAGAAGATGATCCTCGCAACCCGGCAACCATTGCGGATAATGTTGGGGACAACGTGGGTGATGTTGCCGGAATGGGTGCTGATTTGTTTGGATCGTATGTAGCTACAGTTCTCGCTGCTATGGTACTTGGAAACTACCTCGTACTAGGCGAAGGGTATGACGATGCATTCGGTGGTTTAGCGACCATGTTGCTACCGCTGCTCATTTCGGCTGTAGGGATCATCTTTTCCTACATTGGAGGACTTTTTGTTCGAGCAAACGACGACTCCAAAGAGAGCGGCGTTCAAGCCTCATTAAACCTAGGTAACTGGATTTCAATAGGACTTACCGCTATCGCGTCCTTCTTATTAATCAAAATGGTTCTACCTGAAACTATGATGATGGACTTCTTTGGTGAAGATTCTCGATCGATAAGCAGTATCAGCGTTTTTTGGTCTGTTCTTATTGGACTCGGTGTTGGAGGTGCCATTAGCTATCTGACAGAATTTTACACAGGAAAGGGCAAGAAACCTGTCATGGATATTGTAGCCAAATCAGCAACAGGAGCAGGTACAAATGTTATCGCTGGACTAGCCACAGGAATGATCTCAACGTTCGGCCCTATCATTTTATTTGCTGCCGCCATATGGGGAGCTTATGAATGTGCAGGATTTTACGGGGTATCTATTGCTGCTTGTTCTATGATGGCTACAACTGCCATGCAATTAGCGATTGACGCCTTCGGACCTATTGCAGATAATGCAGGAGGTATTGCCGAGATGAGTGAGTTACCTGAAGAGGTACGTGAACGCACAGACATCTTGGATTCTGTTGGAAATACAACAGCGGCAATCGGTAAAGGCTTTGCCATTGCATCAGCTGCATTAACAGCGCTTGCCTTGTTTGCGGCCTATGTCCCCATGGCAGGAATTCTTGATGGAATCAACATCTTTAAAGCCAAAGTACTTTCTGCTCTTTTCATCGGTGGAATGATTCCCGTTGTCTTCTCCGCATTGGCCATGAATTCAGTAGGTAAAGCTGCTATGGACATGGTTAAAGAAGTTCGTCGTCAGTTCCGTGAGATTCCAGGTATAATGGAGGGAACAGGAAAACCTGAATACGAGAAGTGCGTTGAAATTTCAACAAAGGCTGCTCTTCGAGAAATGCTTTTACCTGGGGCCCTTACCCTCGTTATGCCAATTCTCATAGGTTTTACCATGGGACCTGAAGCATTAGGCGCCTACATGGCAGGTGTAGCCGTAAGCGGTGTTCTCTGGGCTATTTTCCAGAACAATGCAGGAGGTGCATGGGATAACGCTAAAAAGAGCTTTGAAGAAGGGGTAATGATCGATGGGGAGATGACCTATAAAGGGTCTGAAGCGCATAAGGCAGCAGTTACTGGAGATACTGTAGGTGACCCTTTCAAAGATACCTCGGGACCTTCAATGAACATTTTAATCAAACTAACTTGTCTTTTAGGTTTAGTAATTGCCCCAATTCTCAAAGATTTTTGGGGAATGGCGGATGCCGAAGGTCATGGCGCGCCAGCTACAGAAGTAGAAGCTACGGTTGAGGAGGCCATCAATCCTACTCAATCTGAGGATACCTGGGCAATCGATGAAGCGCTGAATCAAAAGATTCGTGAAAGTCAAGAGCCAGTTTAATACAAGAAATTTTTAACTGTTTACATGCCGTATAAATCATTTGTAATTGGGTGTTTCATTTTCCTAGTGTGCCTAGTGCAATGCCAGGATGAACAAACAGAAAAAGTTACCTCTGAGGATGATATAGAAGAGACTCCAACCTCCCTTGCAGGAGAAAAGCTCATTAGCGGTGAAGCACTTGACAAGTACGATATCATCGCCATCGCTGAGCATATCCAAGACAAGAGCCCTGAGGTGATCACTACTCCCCTTATCGAACTAGGTGTTCATGCGTTAGCAACGATGACGCCAGCACTCGATAGTTTTACAGTCTATGACTTTCGAGGAGCATTCGATCAAGCAGGAAAATATATCGATTCCTTAGCATCAACAGACCTTTTACCCGCCCAGCAAGCCGTTTATGACTACCTCAGTTTTTGTCGAGAAAAGAACTATAAGGAAGTCGCTAGGCACAGAGCATATACTGGACCTGATGAATCGCGCATTATGCGCACGAGCCTTGACCCTGGAGAGCGCATAGAATTAAAAGCAGCCCAATACGAAGCGGAATATGTAGTAGACGAAGTGGGAAAATCTGGAGGACTTAGCTTTAATAATTATTCACAGCTACAAGATCCACAGAGCGGCATGTTCTTTTATGAAGTATATGTTGGAACCGAATCCGGCGACATCCTTCTTTTCCAAATGATCAAGCCAGAAGATCGCTTTCTTGTTGTAGAAATGATTCCCATTCCTACATCGAACTAAGAGAATTTAGCCTATAATCATCCCCGCAATCGTAGCGGATAATAAGGAGGCAAGGGTTCCACCAATTAATGCTTTCAAACCAAACTCAGATAGGGTCTTTCGCTGTCCAGGTGCCAACGAACCTATACCCCCGATTTGGATACCGATCGAAGCGAAGTTCGCAAATCCACAAAGCATATAGGTAGCCATAATCACCGACTTCTGGTAGCTAAAATGTACTTCGCTTGCCATATCCTTCAAAGACGATAACTGGATATAGCCCACAAATTCGCTTGCTGCAAGCTTGATGCCAAGCAGCTGACCCATCAAGGCCATATCCTGCAGCGGAACTCCAATGAGCCACATCAGCGGAGCAAAGGTGTATCCCAAGATAAACTCGAGTGAAAAGGAAGAATATGTGGTGTTTGCTGCAACCCATGCATTTAAAGAAGTGACATCACCTAGTTTACCTAAGCCAAAATTCACCATAGCAATAAAGGCGATGAATACTAAAAGCATGGCACCGACATTAGCTGCTAATTTGATTCCCTCCGTTGTTCCGTTCGCGATAGCATCCAAAAGATTTGATCCTATATTTTCATTGGACACAACAATATCATTGTTCACCTCTTGTTCTTGAGGGAAGAGAATTTTAGAGACTACAATCGCTCCAGGAGCAGCCATTACCGATGCCGTAAGAAGATGTTTTGCATAAAAGAGTTCGAGTTCAGGGTCACCGCCTCCTAAGAAGCCGATATAGGCTGCTAGAACACCACCTGCCACCGTCGCCATACCACCAACCATAACCAGTAGAATCTCTGACTTTGACATGTCTTCTAAGTAGGCCTTAATCATCAGAGGTGCCTCAGTCTGACCTAAGAAGATGTTTCCGGCAACGCTCAGGCTTTCTGCTCCCGATATACCTAACAACTTCGTTAGAATCCAAGCCATAAACTTGACAACCTTTTGAATAATCCCGAGATAAAACAATACAGAGGTTAGCGCAGAAAAGAAGATAATCGTAGGCAAAACTTGAAACAAGAATATATAGCCAAAAGGAGCTGATGGCGCATCATTCATCATATTCCCTAAAAGAAATGTACTGCCCGCTTCGGTGAACTCTAAGGTCTTAACAAAGAGCTTGCTTACCAATTCAAAGGCACTTTGTACAACCTTCACCTTTAAGACCCCGACAGCCAATACTAACTGAGCAAAGAGTCCTATGCCCACGCTGCGCCAGCGAATAGCCTTACGGTTGCTACTAAAGACAACACTAAGTAGGATAAGCATAGCCATACCTAACACTCCCCTTGCAAGGCCTGTTAGGGTGAAGCCCTCACTCTGTATAATCCCATCGGTATTCTGCGTAGACATATTCTCTTGAATCGCCACACCTGATGAATCTTCAGCAGGAGTATTTTCAAGCTCTACTTCGAGAACGTCCATAGCAGAATCCATCGGACCATCAGCCAATGATTCTACAGCTTTGAGAGAGTCGGCTACAGCTGAGGCAGAATCTACATCTTGCGACCAAAGGACTAGAGGAAGGCAAAGAAAAAGAAGAAGTAAGGTTTTGATGGTTCGGTGTTTCATGATTTATCGTTTGGAAAGTTCGTCGCGAATGGTCGCTGCTCGCTCATAGTCCTCTTGATCAAGCGCCTGTTGTAATAACTCTTCAAGCTCATCGACAGATAGCTTGGATAAGTCTTGTCCTGTATTGTCGCCAAGAAGCTGTTCTTCTATATCAGATAGTTTATCTTCTAACTCCTCCCCTGTATCGATTTCATCAACCTCCTCCTCTTTAAAGCGCACTGCGATCTCATCGAAAAGCTTTTGTCCAATGTAAATCGGTGCCTTATCACGGATGGCAAGCGCAAGAGCATCAGAGGTTCTGCTATCGAGCGAAGAAATCTGCCCGTCATAATCAATTGTTAAATGGGCATAAAAAATACCGTCAATAAGATTCTCTATAGAGACTTCCTTGACCTTAACATTGAGTTTACGCAATACTTGCATAAAAAGATCATGAGTCAGTGGCCGAAATGGTTTTAAATCATCCATGACAATGGCAATGGCTTGAGCCTCCATCTGCCCAATGGTGATTGGTAATCGTCTTGGTCCATCCTTTTCACCCAGGATAACCGTAAAAGAGTTGTTATGCGCCAAACTATTGGTAAGGGCTAATATTTCTAGCTCTACACGTTTCATGTGCCTTGAAAGTAAGGATTAAAACTTACAAAACCTTGGCAAAAAGCCATACCATTGGCGCTATGCAGCGAAATGAGCCTTGAGGGCTGCATTTAACTTAGGCACAATATCAAAGGCATCCCCAACGATTCCATAATCAGCAGCCTTAAAGAATGGAGCCTCGGGATCCGTATTAATAACAACGATGGTTCTACTCTGATTCACACCAGCTAAGTGCTGTATCGCACCAGAGATACCAATGGCAAAGTAGAGGTTGGGACGCACAGTAATACCTGTTTGACCAACGTGCTCGTGATGAGGTCTCCATCCAACATCGGATACAGGACGAGAACAAGCAGTAGCCGCATTCAGCGTATCGGCAAGCTCTTCAATCATGCCCCAGTTTTCTGGACCTTTAAGCCCACGACCAGCGCTTACCACCCGATCAGCTTCCGTTAATGGAATACCACCTTCCATTTTCTCAACCTTGACCACCTTGACTGAGAACACATCATCACCAAGACCTGGATCAAAGGAGGCTAGACTAGCCTCAGTTGATTCATCCAGAAGTCCCGCAGCATTGCTCATTACAGCCAAAACCATCCCAGACTTGTTTGCCTTGACATGAGCAAAGGCCTTTCCTGAGTTTACTCCGCGAACCACTGTACCGTCCTCAGCAGGAAGTGCCATTGCACCCGGCACATAGGTTAAGTCGAGTCGAGCAGCCACTCGCGGTGCTAATGCTTTACCGCGGTGATTAAAGGCAAACACTACATGAGCGCATGGATTCGCTTCGACAAATCGACCAATGGCCATTGAATAGGCGCGGCTATCAAAAGAAGAAAACCGAGCATCATCCACATGATGAGCTACATCAAGCCCGTATTTACCTAGGGATTTAAGATCGGCTTCATCTGACGATCCTAAAACAAGGCCGTGTACTTGCCCACCTGAAGACTGAGCTAATTTTTTGGCATAGCTAATGGCTTCATAGACTGGCTTTTTGACTCTGCCATCAGCACTATCAAGATATACTAATACATTCATGACTCTTCGTTTAAATTGCTTTTGCTTCGTTTTTCAATAAGGTGATTAACTCATCAATATTCTCTGCATCAATAAGTTTGACATCACCCTTTGCTGGAGGTAGAGCATACTTTGCTACTTCACTAGCTACTGAGGAATCTTCTGCTTGGATCACATTGAGCGGCTTGGATCTCGCCATCATAATTCCTCGCATGTTTGGAATACGCTGTTCGGCCATACCCTTGCTTGCTGAAACCACAAGGGGCTTGGAAACTTCGATATCCTCATGTCCCCCTTCAATCTCACGGGATAAATGACATACATCTCCCTCTACATCAAGACGTGTAGCCTGAGAGATAAAAGGCCAATCCATATACTCAGCAATCATTGCAGCCAATTGGAAACCGTTGTCATCAATGGCTTCTTTACCCGTAATGATGAGATCAAAGGAATTCGCTTTGGCATAGGCTGAAATTGCTTTGGCACAGAAATGCGCGTCTCGATCATCTCCTTCAATTCTCACGGCATCGTCGCCCCCAATAGCAAGGCCTTTTCGAATGATTTGGTCATTATCTATACCTCCCACATTAATTAGAGTAATCTTGCCACCAAAGCTCTCTTTAAGCTCGACGGCACGCACTAGGGCATACCACTCATCGGTAGGATTCATAACAAATTGTACACCATTGGCATCGAAGGACTTACCATCTGGTGTAAAGGCGATTTTTGCCGTCGTATCAGGCACCTTACGCACAGGAACAAGAATATTCATGCTTACTTTTTAAATGTTTTCGAATTGTTCTGTCTAGGAAAGAAAGATACATCAGACACCATCATTTTGAGGTCAACATATCAGGAACTTGTCCACGACTCTTCTAATTTACCAAACGTTTGGTCAAATAGCAAGTAGTGAACACACTATCTGCCGTATCTTTGCAATGTGAATGCTATTCAGCAAGCCATAGAAGCAAAGTTTACCGCGGATCAAAAAGTTGTCCTAGGGGTTAGTGGAGGAATGGATTCATGCGTACTTCTTCATGCCTTGCATACGCAAAACATTCCTTGTATTGTGACCCATGTAAACTATGCGATGCGTGGAAAGGATAGTGACAAGGATGCCCAATTTGTTGAGCAACTTGCCAAGTCCTATGACTTCCCGTTTGTGCTTCGAGAGGTAAATGGAAAAAACCTTAAGTCCTCTAGTAATTTTCAAGATGCAGCGCGACAAATGCGCTACAATTTTTTTCAAGAAGTAGCCCTCGACCATAATGCACCCTGGATTGTCACAGCTCACCATTTAGATGATCAAGCAGAAACTGTGTTACTCAAATTATTTGGCGGATCAACGATTAAAGGCCTAGCGGGCATGGCTGCAATAGAAGGAAATATTTGTAGACCACTACTCCATATACCCCGTGCCGATCTGCTTGCCTATGCTGAGCAATATGGCCTTTCATGGCGAGAGGACATCTCGAATTCCTCCTTAGAGTATGATCGAAACCACCTACGGCATGAGATACTACCCTCCCTACGTGAGCGACATCCTCGGTGGTTTAACGGATTAGCACAGCAGAGTGACAAGCTAAAAAAATGGAGTGCCTTTGCAGAAGAACGGGCTAAAGAATTGATTTCAAAAAAAATTGAAACTCGCCGTGGCCAAGAATGGCTCAATTTGCCCTGGATCAAAAGTCATGAGCATCGATACATTCTTTTATCAGCCTGGCTTAAGCACTACGGATATACGGCTAAGCAAATCAAATCGCTCGAAAAGATGATGGATGAATCATCCTATGGGGCTGTCCTTGAAGGTCCCACTGCTAGACTACTTATTGATCATCGCCATCTTGTACTCTCCAAAGATGTATCGGATATTGCCAACCCAATTCTCATTCATGAGGACGAAACTGCAGTAGACCTTTCCGCGCAGGGGTCTTTATCGCTTCGACTGCGGGATGGAAAACGCATGAAGAGCCTATACGCTGAGGGAATCATGCACTTTAATGCTGCCAAGATTTCTTGGCCAATTTGCCTACGTGTTCGGAAGCCTGGTGACTACCTCTATCTTCCCAACAAGGATAGCAAGCCCAAAAAGCGAAAACTAGGCGCGTACTTTAATGATCAGTCCACTGCATTATCCCTAAGGGAAGAACGGATTGTTTTGTGTGATGCCGAAGAACGAATACTCGGTATTCTAGGGCAAAGAATCGATGCACGCTTTACCCCTAAGCCCAATGCTCCTACCTTGGAGATTCGCTGGAAAGCCTAGCAAATTGCTACTGCCGCAAGAATACTTTACTGACCTGCTGACCGTTAAGATCAACAATAACATGGTATACCCCAGGCTGAATCGATGCTAGATCTAATACAACTGAAGGTGCATTAAGCGAACCCTTGAGCATCTCACGGCCTAAGGCATCAACCATAATGTAATGAGCACCCTCGATAGGTCCTGACCACTTCAGAGCTACTGAGTTACCTGCTGCGGGTACAGGGTAAATATTCATTAAGGATTCCAAGACATCCAAGCTGTAGGTATTGACTAAATCTCCATTAAACACGAAGTTGTTAATGGTATTCGTACTTCCATTGCTCGGATAAGTCAAGGCTGAATCTGGATAATAAAAGAAGGTCGTGGCATATTGACAACCCGAATTATCAAAGACAGATATGGTGTTCATTCCAATGCGCAAGCGTGTTGTCCCAGAGCCATAATCCAAGCCATCATTCCAGTTAAAATAATATGGCGCATCACCTCCTGAAGCAGTGGCCACTAAAGAGTCCGCCGTAGGGATAATGGTGATCTGTAAATCATTCCCGGCCTCAAGAAAAAAGGGCACTACCAACGTGTCGGTTAAGTTGCGAATGGCTGTTACCGTGTAGGCACCTTCAGGTAGATTATTCACTGAATTGGTAAGAATACCACCAATTTGAGCATCGATGACAGGATCTTCGGCAGACCAATTATATATCACTGATCCCCCTCCGCTTGTCGTAACAGAAGCCTCACCATCCGATCCAACACAGGATGGACTCGTCAGATCCAGCGTGGCCTCATATCCTGCCGTTCGAAAAATGTCACCGTCGCTGTAAGGTGAGCAGGTGTAGCCAAAGCTAATTGGCTTGGTACGCCAGCGATACGTGGTTAATAAATTGAGATTAGACAATGCATACGACGTATCCTCCACCATGACCTCAAGAAATGGACTGAAGAAGTTTGTCGTTGTAACTTGAAGTAGGTAGCTCTCCGCACCATCTACTGAAGGCCAAACAAGCGTTACATCTGTATTGACTTGGTTATCGTTGTCTATAGGATAAATCCCATTTTCGGCCGTAAATGTTGTTGTATCAGGAATCTGCCAATTCAGAAGGTATGGTCTGAAGTCTGTGAGCACATAGCTTACGTAGGCTTGCTGCTCAAGGCTAAATCGATTCTGACAGTTATCCAGTGAATACGACATAAAGAGGGTCGCATCCGGAATAAAGTCTACCCCGTTAGGGTCTGCAAAAGTAGGACCTGGTGAGCATGACCATCGATCGGATTCATAATCCGGAGGTGTATCACAGAATCCGTCTGCTGCTGACGAACAATTCGATCCATCAACACGCTCCCAATTGTTGACTGAAATGGGATTAGTATCATAGTCACGTCCCTCCCAACCAACAAATGTGTGGGGTAACCCAAAGTAATGGCCCATTTCGTGAGTTAGTGTGGTACTCCCTGGCCCACTACAGCTTTTATTGACTACAACTCCGCCTCCGCTAGGCCAACCACTGTAATAGCCACAGACCACTGAACCACCACTTTTCGCCTCTTCAGTAATGTATACATTGACTACATTGCTCGCGTTGAGCGTATTAAACATAGTACTCCCTGCATTGGACTGCTCATAGTAATAGAAGTTATTGCTCGCCGTATAGTTTGTATCAAAAACGTAAAACTGAATGCCTAAGGTCTCAAAGTCTTCATTCAGCTCACAATGTAATCTCCAGAGATCATCTTGAGAGAAATATCCATTTCCATTATCATCACCAATAATGTGATAAAAAATAGGCACAACATAATCGATGTCAGCCTTCGGTTGAGGGTTCGCTCGCATCGTCTGCAATCGCTCTAAATGCTCCAGCTGATCTTGTTCTGTCCAGACCGTTCCGCAGGACTGAGCGAAAGACAACTGATTGATTAACAGCGCAAGAGCGCTTAAAAGAAGAAACCTCATGGAAAGTGAATTAAATACTTGAATGTTAATGGAAAGTTAAGAAAATGTGCATAATCCTCCCTAAAGAAAACGTCAATAAATGCTGATATTTGCACAAAATTGAACGTAAAATGAAAGTATCTGTAATCGGCGCTGGGAACGTAGGCGCAACATGTGCTAACGTACTCGCAAACTATGATGTAGCAAAAGAAGTAGTACTCCTCGACATCAAAGATGGATTTGCCGAAGGCAAGGCCCTCGATATTTGGGAAACGGCTGCCGTCTTAAACTACTCAACAAAAACTGTAGGAGCGACCAATGACTATGGAGCAACTGCAGGGTCTGATATCGTAGTGATTACTTCCGGGATGCCAAGAAAACCTGGCATGAGCCGTGACGACTTAATCTCTACGAATGCGAACATCGTAAAAAGTGTTACCGAGCAGGTTATTGACGCCTCCCCTAACGCGATCATCATTGTCGTAGCCAATCCTTTGGATGTTATGACTTACTGTGCTTACCTCGCCGCTAAGGTCGACCACCGCAAGGTATTCGGTATGGCGGGTATTCTCGATACAGCGCGATACAAAGCTTTCTTGGCCGACGAAATTGGTTGTTCTCCAAAAGATATTCAAGCAGTGCTTATGGGTGGCCACGGGGATACGATGGCTCCATTAACGCGATATACTACGGTAGGTGGGATTCCTGTAACTGAGTTTGTCGCAGCTGACAAGTTGGAAGCTATTGTAAATCGCACAAAGAAAGGCGGTGGTGAAATCGTTCAACTACTCGGCACCTCAGCATGGTACGCCCCTGGTGCAGCTGCTGCGCAAATGGTAGATGCCATTATGAAGGACGAGCAACGCATCTTCCCGTGTTGTGCATGGTTGACCGGAGAGTACGGATTACACAACATCTATCTCGGAGCCCCTGTAGTGCTCGGCAAAGGAGGAATTGAAAAAATCATTGAGCTTGATCTAAATGATGAAGAAAAAGCAATGGTTGAAAACAGTGCAAACCACGTCAAAGAGGTTATGGCTGTGCTTGACAACATGAAGCTCTTTTAAAACAGCGCTTCACAGTAAAATTTGAACGCCCCGTAATGGGGCGTTTTTTGTTGGCCACTCTTGCTATGCAGTACACAATAATTGATGTATCTTCGGCATCCACTGGCCCAGTAGTTCAACTGGATAGAATATCAGATTTCGGCTCTGAGGGTTGGGGGTTCGAATCCTCCCTGGGTCACCAAGAAAAGAAAGCTCACCTTAAGGTGGGCTTTTTAGTTTTTAGCAAGGACACTTTCCAATCTAAACTTTGACTAAATACAGGTCGAGTAGTTTCTTCCTAGTAATAACTTTAGTTAATAAAAGCGTACGCCATGACCTTATTAAAAGCCTTCCGATATATCGCGATACTTGAAGGGATAAGCTTCTTGCTCTTAGGAATAACTATGCCTTTGAAGTATTTCTATGCCATGCCTGGACCCAACTATTTTGTTGGAATGGCGCACGGCCTATTGTTTCTACTCTACTGCGCTGTAGGATTATCGTGTGCAATACAGTACCAATGGAAGATTCGCTTTAGCGTAATGGTCTTTTTAGCGTCATTAACCCCTTTTGGCACCTTTTATCTCGAGGCAAAGTATCTCAAGGATTGAGTAAGCTCTACTGCCTGTAGTTTGGATCATGATTATCCACAACTCGCTGAGCAATGGCATGTAAATCGGTGTTGAACCCAGTATTATAAGTATTGGTACTCAAATCGACTCCATAGATACTGTTCAGCCACACAAGGCTGCCTGTCTCAATAATGATTTGTCCTTGGTGCCCTTTTAAATCTGTAAACAAAGAGGTAGGCTTTGGGCCCATAAGTTCAATATCATCTAGTAGAGCATCGTCCAACTTCATTTGAGTAAGTTCAACAGAAGCCCAACCTGTAGGAATAGAAAAAATCTTAGTATTGGGGAACTCAAGGCGCAGGGGATCAACTATGGAGTCATGTACCAAGTCTACAAATGCGCCGTAAAAATCTTGAACTGTAGTGTAGCCGAAATCAGCAGCCATTTGTTCCCAATTCGCGGGATAATCAATTTGTGGGATCGCTATAAATACTGTAATTCCAGGGTTTCTTTCTACTGCGTAGTTTATCCAAGCCCGATGTCCATAAGTGAGATCTGCCCCAGCAGTAGTATCATACCCTGCCGTCATTCCAAAAATTTCAACATCTCCTGCATCAAGAACGGACTTGATTTGCTGATGCTCTTCGGTCGTAGAATTGTTCCATAAAGTTCTTGGCCACCCCCCTTCACCTCCTCTAGTTACAACTATACTACTGTGATTTTCAATAGAGGCTTCAAAGGCTAGCTCCGCGAGATTTTCTGCATAAGGGCGGAAAAAACTATTGCCCATCATAAGGATTTTGCGGCCTTCAATATTGGGAGGACTCGTAGGAGTGTCGTCAGACTTACAAGACATTAAGAGAACCATCAAGGCGGCAAAAAATGCCAATTTTAACTTGTACATAATGGGGAATTTAGGTTGTGTGTTATGCCAAATATAACATCTACAGCTTAATATAAGTTATGGGAAACAAGAGAGAACCTCGTTGTTTAGCGAACCAAAATTTGAAATCCCCCTGAATCTTTAGGACCGATAATATTCATAAAATAGAAACCTCTTGGCCAGTACGAAACATCAAATTCAGCTAAAGAAGTTTTAATTCTGACTCTTAACACCCTAGAACCCGACAGCGACAATACTTCAACATATCCTCCTAGCATCGCCTCGGTGCATGATAATGAAATTATCCCCTCTGAACGATTGTAATAAGCCCTCCATTGATCTTGAGAAACATCCCTTACTATGCCAGTTGTCTCACATGACTGCCGGACATTTACCCTCGTTGATGCTTGTAAAGAGTCGCTAAACTCAGTTCGAGCACTGGCATCATTTAACAATGTTGCTTTAAGCCATGGTTTAAGAAAAGAAAACACAATATCTAATTGTTCTTCTCGTGTAATTGAAAGCGTTGGATTACAAAAGGTTTCTCCTAAGGAACAAACTGAATTGTTATCAGCAAACAAGCAGTGAGCCCCATTGATAATACTTATCTGATACTTACACGATGATGCAAGATTATTGTAGATAGGATCTTGATTTTGCGCTTCAGGGGTAACACAATCATCATCCCCCGAAAAGATAAGAGATGGTACCGTGATACTTGAAGCCGCTGAAATCGCGGACGGATTGGTTTCCGCAGCCGCAAAGTTGACCATAGCTGTGACTAAGGGACTAGCAGAAGCCGACAATATCGAAGACCCACCGCCCATGGAATGTCCCATGACAACAGCCTGAGAAGACACAGCGTTGTAAAACAAAGAGTTTGTATTCAAACCCGCCTCCTGCATAGCAGCAATGATGAATGACAAATCCTGACCAAAGTCTCCATGACTTGGCAATGGACCCGACTCCGTCGTTGGGAGACAAACAATATAACCTTCGGGCACGAGCTCTTCCCAATAGACTTGATATGAATCCCAGCCCATCAAAAATCCATGACCTAGCACTAATACAGGAAACTGTCCTGGTGCAATGACCTCATCTATTCCGCCGACATCAGAAGGGTAAAAGATCTTTGTTTCGATGGGGCGACTTCGGCTTGCATCATTAAACGTTATCGTCGTACTACCTATCGCATAGGCCTGAGCCCTTGTAAAAGAAGGAATGAATGCCAAAACCGCTATTCCAATCAATAAAAAGATTTTGCCTTGAAGCCACTTCATTCTAAGCATATTGAATCCTGAGTTTGTCCCGTACAAGGTAATCACAATTCTCCCGTACAAGGTTGAGCCCAATTAAAAGCATTCGTTAGAATATATTGGAAAGACTCTTCAACCCTCCTTATAGTCACTTCGACCCAATCTTGATGTGCACAAGATGCAGGTAGCGTGGGGACAAATACCTCAAACATATTCAAAGTATCCTCTTTGCTGACCCATGGCTGTAATTGCTGCGAAGAAGACCAGTAATAAAACCCTTGAATAGGACTTGTGTCTGTCCAAAAGAGCAATAACGAATCATCAGCACAAAAACAGGAATCGAAGATCCAATGCAAATGTCCTAGGGCTGCCAAGCTGTCTACATCAATACTTAATCCATGCTGTGAGGGAGGAATAACTAACCCATCGTCGTCATCAGCCATACAACCGAAAAGCCCTAACATACATACTGTAATAAGACCAATCTGTAACGTAATAAATCGCACCATTGCTTTACTGTTTTAAAACAAGACGTTGCACCCAACCTTCACCATCCTTTGACTGGACAATGAGCGTATACATTCCTGAAGGCCATGCAGAACCGTCGATCGTTTCAAGAAAGCCTGAATGACTTAAAACGACCCTTCCTTGAAAATCAACAATCAGTGTGCGCTCAACATCTTCCGGACGATTATAACGCAAGTTCAATTCGCTAGAGAATGGATTAGGATAGAGCTCTATGGATTGATGTATAGTTGCTTCTTGAATAGCCTTATGCAGGCTGATATCAGAAAATGTATCGCTAGTCGTTTCATAAAAGTTCTCCGATATCATCTTCCCCTCTTTAAGTGGTTCAGGAAGCGACCAAGCACAGGATGTATCATTAAATCCATAGGTAAAAAATCCGCGATTACTGCGAGAAGACATAGATTGCAGATATCCCACAGTATTCGAGTTATCCCACGGACCACTGATATTATGCAACATATTGATTCGTCCCAACAAATCTGATTTTGCCATGGGGCCATCCATAGAGGCAAGACTATAATTCATAAGACGAGCATTACAGCACGAAGCCGTATTTAGTGAGTCTCCATATCCCTGATCAAGAATCCCGGATAAGCTGAAGTCACTTTGGCTTTTTGCATAGATATCCCACTTCCTCTTCCCTCCGCCAGCTACAGCACTGCGACTAGTAAGAATGTATTGCACAGGTGTATTGGGCATTAATGTATCATAAAACCACGATTGGAGCATACCTAAGCGAACATCTTTGCGCTCACAATCCCCCTCAACGCGAATAGGTGATTCATCAAAGACATTAGTCAGTGCATCCGTTACTTCAGGCAAGGTGTTCTGAAGCGTTCCAGAGGACAAACCTTGACTATTTTGAAATCCTTCGACCAATCCAATCGTTTGTATAGCTAGCTCTCCGACATCTACTAGAAAGTCGAAATCAAAATATCCTCGACACGATGTTTCCGTGCGTGCGCTACGTCCATCCAAAACCCGCACATTGCCCGGCGTACTCTTGAGAAGCATGGCATACTCTTCAACAACGCTTTCGACTTTTGCCAATGGCCTTAGTCGCTCCGCAATGGCAATGTGCCTCGTGTCATAACGGTAATCTACAAGAACTCTTTTAGAGCATTTGCAGTCATCCAAATACCCCGTATTTCGATTGATGCAGAGATAGGCATAACTGAGATACGCATGATTCGCCAAGGCGTAGTCATTCCCTTCTTTTTCATTGAGTATTACAGCGTTTGCTCCGCCCTTATCGTAGAGGTGAAGGGATATTTTTTTCGCTGGACCCAAAGCATACCGATACCATTTATGAAACTTAGGCGATTGCGTAGCATGTGTATAGTATTGAGGATGTGCTTCGGCAAATCGAAAGTCTGGTGGATCAAGAAAAGTATAACCGTCGTAAAGAGGCCACCCACGAGTTGACGAACGGGGTGCTATATCAGCAAAATGGTTCAACTGGATACAAGCACAAGGAGAATTATTCTCATTAAATGTTGTCATCAGTGCAAGGTGCTCGACTACATCTCGAACGGACGTTTCATAAGTGGACTGGCGATCATAGAAATATGTATACTCCGTGAGCTGTTGCAACAGGCTCAAAACCTCATGTTCAGAGAGACCTTTGTTCTGAATGGCACGGATGGCCCAATCATTAAGCGATTGATTTTGACCATCAGTCATCAAGCGATTTAAAGCATATAGCAATTCATTTGTGGGGGACCTCCATCTAACCGAATCCTCTAACTCAATCATAAGCGTATCATAAATTGACCCATACTCAAGCAGGAAGTAATGGCTCTTTTTTGGATCAAGTGCATGAAACGAATACCATATGTTATCATCATTGGAATAGGTAGGGCTCGATGCTTGTACATGAGCCATTTTTGTATGCTCAGACACTTGGAAGTGAATATCTAATCCATCTTCGTAGAGTAGAAAAAAGGAGGCGTTAACTTGTGCATTAAGTGAAGCAGAAAGCAAAAGGCAGGTGGCGAGAAAGGATTTTTTTACAGACATAGAATTGATTTATGCCGTAAAGGGAAGAGAATCAAAGTTGGAATTCTTTGACGTTTAGTGGTTTGCTGAACTCAGCAAGTAAAAGGAGTGTATGAGCTGGTAATTGGGATTAAGTCGATGTTGGATTATACTCAACTACCTTAGTTAACTGAGGCGGGGCCTCCCCCACCCACCTCACCCATCAATCTACGAAGGAATGAAGCAATAATATTTTGTCAATTAGTATTTGAGGACAGGCTGAGTTGCACGAGATTCTAAGGGTTACTTTTCAAGCGCACCTCAGAAAGCTTTTGCGAGCGTTATATTTTAATCAAATAGAAGTCCTACTCAGTCTTACTTACTACGATGTTATAACGACTTCCATTTACATCGATTATTGATAGCACATAATTTCCATCTGCCAAGTTGGCCAAGGAAATTCTCTCATTAAACTGCCCACCAAGAGCAACCGCAGACTTAGACCACAATGTCTGCCCTAGCATGGTTTGCAACTCTAAGTCTACTGAGGTTAGTGGCCCAGAATAGGATAGTTCAATAATGTCTTGCGTTGGATTTGGGTTAGCCGTAACACGTCCTACATTGAAATCTTCAATTGAATTTGGACTTCCAAAGACAGTAATGGTATCGACCTCAGTAATAGATGTACATCCGTTGTTCAATGTCAAGGACACAATGTACTGGCCTGGTGCTGCATAGGTATGCGAAACCAAATCACCTTGAGCCGTACTTCCATCTCCAAAACTCCAATCTGCCGTCACCCAGTTTCCAGAGGATGCATTATTAAAGTTTACTTCGAGGCCATTCAACCCATAGCCAAAACTTGGAATAGGCACATTGCCATCAACGACATTGACCAATATCGAGCATGACTCTGTGTTTCCAGAAGCATCCGTAACATCCATGACCACAAATTGAGGACCGATGTCAGCGCATGTGAAAGTTGTCTGACTTAATGTGCGAGAGGTAATCGAGCAATTATCCGTAGACCCATTGTCGACATCATCTGGAGAAAGCACTCCTACACCATTCGCATCTAGACTAACCGTTGTATTGGCGCAATACACATCAGGAAAACGATTGTCAACGACAGTCACTGTTGCTACACAAGAAGACTGAAAACTTCCATAATCGTAGGTTAATACAACGTCGTTTTGACCCACATTACTACAGGTATAGGTCGTAACTCCTGTCAAACTAATAGTAGGGTTGCCACACTGCGAAGTGGGTGTTACATCTATTTCATTAGCACTTAACGAGTAGATTCCATTACCATTCAGTGCGACTGTTGTATTCTGGCATGCAGCGTTTTGAGGTGTCTGCGCGTCGACGTAATTCGATCGCAAAAGCGTATCACTTTCTACCCCATCGCTCACAATCAAGGTCACATCATATTGACCGGCATTATTGTAAGTTACTGTGACCGGACTTGAAGTAGACGCTGCTGGATTCCCTCCTGGGAACAACCATTGCTCAGAGTTAGGTGAGCCCAATGAGTTATTGGTGTAGGTTACAGAAAATGGCGCACATCCTATGGCATTCGTTGAAGAGAAATTAGCAGTTGGTCCAGTTGCTGCTGGAGTACATCCGCTGCTCAATTCAATATTATCGATGTAAAAGTTGTTACCGTAATTATTGGTCGAAGTGACGCGTAATCGCACATCAGCTAAACCATCATAGGCGCTTAAGTCAATTACAGGGCAAGCTGCACCAAAACCACTTCCACACCAGTCGCCAGCACTACTCGGCACAAAGGCTGCCTGAACATCAGCACTTGTCGAGAAATTACCTGAGCCGTTTTCCTCGCCTGTAAATACCAAATCAGGGTAAGTATTACCACCGTCTGTACTTACAAAGACCTCAATTTTATCAGCAGTTGTCGCTCCGCTCGCATCAACGTAACGAGCATAGGCATAATCAAAAGTCAGTTCCACGTTATCTTGCCCAGAAAGGTCGAGAGCCGGGCTATTTAGGTAATCCTCTTCGCCTATCGCGTTATCATAGTTATAGAAGTTCATCCAAAGACTTCGAGAACCATTGATTCCAGCTGCATTTGTGGTAGCCGCCCAAGATACATCTCCATCAGGATTGGTCAGCGTCCAGCCTGATTGGCCTGCCACTTCGAAATCTTCGAAATAGAATTGCGTCGTTTGCGCACTGTTGACCGTAATAATTCCTGTTTGCGTATAGGTGTCACTTCCATTGCCATTAGAAACCGTTAGCGATACATCATAGGTTCCATCCGTGCCATATGTCACTGTTGGATTTTGTTGAGTAGAACTTGACGGAGAGCCTCCTGGGAATGACCAAGACCAAGAGGATGGCGCAGGATTACCATAGGATTCATCGGTGTATTGTACGGTTATTGGAGGACATCCGCTGCTTGCCGAATAGGAGAATTGAGCTGTCGGAGCACCTGGTTGAATAAAGCAATTACTCGAAAGCTGCACATTGTCTACATACATGTTATTACCGTAGTCATTTACATTCTCGATTTTCAGCCGAACATTGCCCTGTCCGTCATATGCGCTTAAGTCAAGATCAATGCATCCCGTCAACACACCCGCATAACACCAATCATCAGGTGTAGAAGGAATAAACTCTGCCGTTGTGGTATATCCTGTTGCCAAAGTACCTGACCCATCTTCAGCTTCGGCAAAGAGTCGGGTGTAGCTATTTCCACCATCTGTAGAAATCGATAGTATTAATGAGTCTGCCTCATTTTGAGAATATCTTCTGTGTGCATAATCAACGGTCAAGCGCAGTGATGAGCGTCCCGTAAAGTCAAGCGCTGGGGAAACAATAGCATCCCGTTGTCCTGAGGCATTATAATTATAATTATCGAGTTTAGCCGCTTGGCTTCCACTATTCGTGCCGCCAACAGTAACTACTTCCCATGTGATTCCTCCATCAGGGTTCTCGATTGTCCAAGCATTGAGTCCTGACTCAAAGTCCTCATCAAAGAAAATTTCTACTCCATTAGGGCCGACTTCTATGTATGCGCTCTCCGTAAGAGTGGTTGATCCATATTGATTGGTTGCCGTAAGCGTGACATCATAGAGGCCGTTATTAGCATAGGTTACCGTCGGGTTTTGCGCTGTCGATGTTGCTGGACTTCCTCCAGGAAAACTCCAAGACCACGAGGTTGGATTGTACAGCGACTGATCCATAAACTGCACGGTAGCTCCTGTACATTGCGGCCCATTGGCATCTGACATAAATTGAACTACTGGTGGGTTGGTTGGATTGGTGCACTGTAAGGCACCCAAAGCATTGATTCTTCCTGCCCCTAAGTCACCGACATACGATGGGTTTTGTGCATCAATATTATCCGCAGATTGATCGAGACAATTTTCAATTTCGTCTGGTGTAAGGGCTGGATTATAGGATTTCAACAAACCGCACAGCCCTGCCACTAGCGGACAAGCCATAGAGGTTCCGCTTTGTGTACCATAGGTATTATTGGGAATTGTAGAATAAATACTACTTCCTGGAGCTGCAATATCAATCCAAGTACCGTAATTGGAAAAGCTTGACTTACTATCACTACTCGTTGTAGAAGCGACAGAAATCACGTAGTTATAACCCGCTGGATAAAAGACTTGAGAGGTGTTGTCATTTCCTGCAGCAGCCACGAAGGTGATGCCCTGACCATGGCCAAAATTGAATAATGATTGATAGGCATTACTAAATCCACCACCACCAAAAGACATGGATACAACATCTGCCCCTGCCGCAATGGCATACTCTGTTCCGCCGTAGGTATTATCTAAGAATTGGTTGTTGCTATTACTGCGCGTCGCCTTGGCGGACATCAGCTTACAATTGTATCCTATGGACGCCACACCAGTACCATTATCTGTCGCAGCAGCAGCCGTTCCAGAGCAATGCGTTCCGTGGCTAAAGGAGGAATTTGGTGGATTAGGGTCGTTATCATTGTCAGCAGCATCCCACCCATTGACGTCATCTATATAACCATTATTATCGTCGTCTATACCATTGTTTGCAATTTCTCCCGGGTTAACCCAAACATTTGGAGCCAAATCAGGGTGAGAAATTTGAATAGCATTGTCTACTACACAAATCACTGAATTTCCTCCTGTGTGAATATCAAAGGCATCAAAAGCATCGATTAAATTCAGTGCATAGACTTGATTTGTTCCTGGATCATTAGGCACGAGCGTTGTTTTCATTAATGGAACGCGCTCAGCGTAATCCACTTCATCCATTGCGTTTAGTGACTTAAGTACGGGATCAATAGCAGATGCATGACTAAACTTCACCCATAAAATATTGTCTAATTCCTCACTTTGATGGCGTAATACAGGATAGAGATAATCGACTGCTGTAACATCAAGCGTTGATAAAACAGCCTGAAGATCCGTATATCGAGTCTTTTGTTTGCTCCAAACATCATTGGGACTTAGCGCCGAATGGGTCCTAACAAATAGTTCTCCATCAACGTAATCTTGATGAATGGTCTGCGCAGATAAAGAAGAAAGAGTGCATAGCAATACAAATGCTATAGAAGTAAGATAATGCATCGATGATTTAACCATAATTTTCCCGTATCCACCCAAGATACACGAGAAGAATAAATCAACCTAATTCACTTTATCACATTTTGCAAGGTGAGTCCACACACTTTAGGACAATAAAAAGGGAGCTCTCGCTCCCCTTTTATTTAAACAGTTAGTGATGTAAGATTTATTCAACAAGAATCGGAATTGCTCGCATATTCTGACCCTCTTGAATCTGAACAATGTAGCTTCCTACCTGCCAATCTTTACAATTGAAATGTACACTTGATGTGTTGCCTGAAGACATCCAATCCTTCATAATACGCCCTTGAGCGTCCATGATGGTAATGCGGTCAATTGGCGTCTCCCACGATATCTGCAATTCATCGTGCACTGGATTCGGGCCTACGCGAATTCCTGCAGAGATGTCATCATCAATTGACGTCGCTAGGCCAGCAATGGTCACTGAACTATTGGCTTGATCAATATCTATGGCTGTCTGTGCTGTCAGTGTAATGGTATACGTTCCATTCGAAGAATATATATGGCTTGTCGAAGAGTTCACTGTGCCATCACCCCAATCAATTGTCGTTTGAACTCCTCCGCAAGGGAAAGTTTCTTCAAGAGTAATGCTCACATTCCCATTACCCTGATTGATCACAATAAAATCTGCATTTAATGCTGGGGGGTCCGTTACTGCCAGGTCAATGGTAAACTGATCACTGCCTGCAGGGTTCGTAGCGGTAACCGTTATAGTGTAATTGCCATTACTTGAGTAACTATGCTGTAGGCTCGCTCCAGGTGCCATCGATTGAACGGCCGTTCCATCGCCCCAATCTACTGTCGATCCACCACCGATTGCTACCGAAGTATTCGTCAAGATTACATTTCTGTCGCAATATTCCACAAATGGATTCGTCTCATCTGTGGCCGCAAGATTTCCTCCCGCAACAGGTGGCGTTAACTCTTCGATAGATAATAAATCCCATGACCCTCTATCACCAGTACGCTCAGTAAATCGAAGAACATACCCTGAATCCGTAGTCGGAACATTAAAAGCCAAAGAGACCGTTTGATGCGTTGAGCCTCCTCCAGTACTTAGTTGGCCTAACGAAAGCGAGGAGCCATTGGGTCTTACAAGGTCAACATCTAATGATGATCCATTACCACTTATTGCTGCCCCTAACACAGAAATCACATAATCACCAGCATCAAATTGCATTTCTGGAGTCTCTACATAGTCTCCAACATCTCCATCGGTTACGGCACCGGAATATCGTACCCCGCTGAAAAGCATGTAAGCACCATCAGCTGCTGTATAATTCGATTGTTGATCAACAAGGATAGCGTCATTATCATCATTTACATCAAAGGACTTCCATCCCCATTCATTCCATTCCCAACTAAAGGACGATCCCCCGAGGACATATTCGAAAGACGTCGTGTAAGGCGGCGAAAAATATTGACGAGGATTAATCATAAAGGAAAAGACAGTATCCTCTGCAAGGCTTAAGCCGTTGCTCGAAGAAAAATCTGTAAAAATCTCAACATCTAATTCTTGGTTCGACTGCAGCGCAGGAAACAAGGTGTCCAGCCCAATAGTTGCTAAAGAAATTGTTGTGGTATCGCCTGCAGCAAGCGCTGGAGACAACGCATAGGTATCAGAAATGGTATATCCTGTTACATCATCATCAATATTCATAGTAACTACCACAGAATCCAACGGATTAAGACCCTGATTTCTGAGGGTGATCTGTGGTTGGAAGGCAGCAGTTTTTGAATAATCTAATACCGAATAGCGTGTCGTAGAATTTAGAGGCGTGCGTTGATTGACTGCATTAGAATTCCATGCCTCAATCGATACGTCATTAGCTAAAAGCTCTCGGACAATAATATTTCTTATTCCCTGAATATTCCCTGAAGAAGGATTATCATTCACAAAAGCGATGTATATCGTACTTCCGATATAGGCCGACAAGTCTACTTCGTTGGAGGACCATTGGCCAGGAACTGTTGTGAAGTTTTGTTCAGGTGCTCCGAAGTCACTTGGTTGCGGCGTAGCACCAGCAATGGCGTCAGCTACATACACCGTATGGCTTTCCGGCCCGTTAAACTGAGAAGAAACCAATTCAAAATCAAGTCGAGTAGCTTGAGTAATCGAGATGGCATCGGTTATCATCCAATCGTTGGCATTGCCCGTAGCCGTCTCAAAATTCGACGTGGAGTAAAATGCGCGGCCATAGCTTGAGAAATTTACCTCTTCCCAAGCTGTTGAACCCGCCCAAATCCCTTGGTCTGTGTAAAAAACATCAGCGGCAAAACCGTCAACATCAACATTTTGCCAGGTCGCTGGCAATACGCCATCAGAAAGTGGAACATTCACCAAAATTTGGCCTACAGAGAGAAGGGGTAAAAAAAGCCCTAGGAGTACAATCCTTTTCATAGAAATATTTTGTTACAAAATAGTACAAATACATTTCTCTTAGTCAATGTAGATTTATCTTTTATTCGCTTCATTCAAAAAACGCCTTGGACCATGCTTTTTCATCCTTTCCGTCTTTTCTCTTTACTATGGGCAACAACCTTCCTCTTTGCCTGTAATAGCCTAGGACAACATCCAGAAGAAGGCGGCATTTTAGAAAACGTATCGAACGATGTTTTTGCCAAGAAAATGCAGGAAAACGTTTTAATTCTTGATGTCAGGACACCGGAAGAAACTGAGCTTGGCATTATAGAGGGGGCCACGTTAATCAATCTCTATGAGGATGGCTTTGAGGAAAAAATTCAACTAATGGAAAAGTCTAAGCCCATCTTAGTCTATTGTGCTTCAGGAGGAAGAAGTGGTCAAGCGGCCACAATTCTAGCCGAGCAGGGTTTTCTAGAAGTCTACAATTTAGAAGGTGGTATGTATGCATGGCAAAATGCAGGATTCCCTGTTTCCAAGGCGCTCAATGACCTTGGCAGCTCAGCGATTACAAGAAATGAACTATTGACAATAATCCAGGAGCATGATGTAGTGCTTATTGACTTTTACGCACCGTGGTGCGCTCCTTGTAAAGCAATGGCCCCAGTTATTGACGATATTGAAAAGAGCTACGCCAACAGTATTCGCATTGAGCGTGTTGATGTTGCCGCCAACCCAAGCCTTGGAAAAGCTTTCGACGTTACTAGTATTCCTGTCTTTGCAATTTATCACATGGGCAAAGAGGTCTGGAGAAGTAATGGCTTAACTGAAAAGTCTATTCTAGTAGACGAAATCCAAAAGACCCTCGATTAGTTGGTTTTGTACAAAGCGATAAAATACTGCCTTGTTGTACCTTAACAAAAATGTAAGAATTCATGGACGCATTTAAACATTCATCCATCATTGATGCCGTGGGAAATACACCAATTATTCGGTTGAACCACGTGGCAAAAGATATTGATTCAGAGATTTATGTCAAGCTAGAATACCTCAATCCAGGTGGGTCGATAAAAGATCGTATGGGAATTTACATGGCGCAGAAAGCCGTGGAAAATGGTGACTTAAAACCTGGAGGAACTATCATTGAATGTACTTCGGGCAATACAGGTATAGGCTTAGCGCTGTACGCAAACACCCATGGATTTGACTGCATTTTCGTGATGGCCGACAAGCAATCGCAGGAAAAAATTGATGCGCTAAGGGCCTTTGGAGCCAAGGTAGTCGTATGTCCTACCCACGTTGAGCCCGAAGACCCAAGAAGCTATTACTCCGTGGCGGCGAGCCTTAAGTCCTTACCCAATTCCTTTCATGTCAACCAATATGACAACATCTACAATGCCGAATGTCACTACATGGAGACCGGTCCAGAAATTCTGCAACAAACCGGAGGAGGATTCGATGTCTTTATGGCAAGCGTGGGGACAGGCGGAACCGTAAGTGGAACAGGCAAATATCTTAAAGAACATATCCCTGGATTACAAGTGGTCGGAGTCGACTGCAAGGGAAGTATTCTCAAAAAGTATCATGAGACAGGGGATATGAGTGGAGCCCATGGCTATCTACTTGAAGGAATTGGAGAGGATTTTCTCCCAGGCAATGTTCACTTCGACGTTATCGATGAATTTGTAATGGTTGAGGATGAAGAGAGCTTTCATATGACAAGAGCGCTTTGTCAGCAGGAAGGAATTTATGCCGGTGGGTCATGCGGTGCGGCGGTCGTTGGCGCCATACGCTACGCTCAAGGACTAAGTGAACCCAAAAAAATCTTAGTTATCCTTCATGACGCCGGAAGCAAATATGCCTCGAAAGTGTATAACGATCGATGGATGGAAGAAAACAACTTTACGCTAGATCGTGAGCGCGATGAAAAAGACCTAGCTATTTTAAACATTATTCAAGACAATGGAAAACTCGTCGAATAAAGGATTCTCAACAAGAGCAATCCATGCAGGAGGTCATCCGGACAAGGAGACGGGTGCTGTAATGCCTCCAATTTATCAAACCTCTACCTATGTGCAATCAAGCCCAGGGGAGCATAAAGGGTACGAGTATACAAGGTCACATAATCCAACAAGGAGTCGATTGGAGGAAAACCTTGCTTCATTGGAGCAAACAAACTATGCCCTTACTTCGGCCAGTGGATTAAGTATGATTGACTTGATTATGCATATGTTGCCCGCGGGAAGTAAAGTGATCAGTGGAGATGATGTCTATGGAGGGACCTATCGGCTCTTTACGACGGTATTTCAAGATCGTCATAATTTCACCTTTATCGACACGACCAACCTTAGCGATGTCCAAGAGGCATTACAAGAGGGAGCCGATTTAATTTGGCTTGAGAGCCCCACTAACCCCACCCTCAAAATCAGCGATATCGCGTCCATTGCCTCCCTCGCCAAAGAAACCAATACACTGAGTGTTGTCGACAATACCTTTATGTCACCCTATTTCCAAAATCCCGTTGTATTAGGGGCAGATATTGCCTATCATTCGCTCACGAAGTTTATCAATGGACACAGCGACGTCGTTGGTGGAGCGATCATGACTAACAATGAAAGCATCTACAACAAGCTCTTCACCCTTCAAAACTCCATTGGCCCGTGTGCGAGCCCTTTTGATTCGTGGTTGGTATTACGTGGAATAAAAACCCTCGGTGTTCGTATGCAACGTCATGCGGAAAATGCCCAACAAGTTGCTGAGTTTCTCGAAAATCATCCGCGCGTTCAAAAGGTCGTTTACCCGGGTTTAAATAGTCACCCACAGCATGCGCTTGCCAAGGCACAAATGAGTGGATTTGGGGGTATGATAACGTTTTATATTGATGGGGATATTGAGGCAGCTCGAACTGTTCTAGAACGAGTAAAGTTGTTTGCCTTAGCTGAATCTCTTGGTGGAGTAGAAAGTCTGATTGAACACCCCGCTATCATGACGCACGCCTCGGTTCCCAAAGAAATACGAGAATCTATAGGGCTTTATGATAATCTTATTCGACTAAGTGTTGGAATAGAGGATGTAGAGGACCTTATCGATGATCTACGTGTTGCCCTGCAATAAACTCCACGATTTATTTTGAGTAACATAACGATTCATTCTTCTTGGCTTGAACTGCTTAACCCGGCCTTTCAAGAAGACTCCTTTCAAAAGTTAAAACAACAGCTACTCAAAGAACGCGCTGAGGGAACAATACATTACCCTCCTGGATCACAGATATTTAATGCATTTAACACCACGCCATTGAATGATGTCAAGGTGGTTATTCTTGGACAAGATCCTTATCATGGCCCAGGACAAGCTCACGGATTAAGTTTTTCTGTTCCTAAAGGAGTCAAACCTCCGCCATCGCTAGTCAATATTTTCAAGGCGATTACTATGGATTTAGGTATTTCTGCACCAAATCACGGTGATCTTACTCCTTGGGCAGATCAAGGTGTTCTATTGCTCAATGCAATGTTAACTGTACGGGCACATGAAGCCGCGTCCCATAGAGATATCGGATGGCAACAGTTTACAGATTATGTCATTGAAAAACTATCAAAGCATCACAATCATATTGTCTTTATGTTATGGGGCCGATTTGCTCAACAAAAAAAACAACTAATCCAAGGAGATCATTTTATCCTAGAAAGCGTTCACCCCTCACCTTTATCGGCTCATCGTGGCTTTTTGACCAATAAGCATTTTTCACGTTGCAATGACTATCTTCAAAAAACCAATCAGGGACCGATTAATTGGTCCTTAGAATCATAACTCACTATGAAAAACTATATCGTTTTCTTTTTTATTCTTCTTGGATTATCCGTTCTACTAGCTGCTCTAGGAAGTCATTTTATCTATGAGATAACAGAAGATGAAGAGCTTTTATCCCTCTGGACCACCACCGTGAATTATCAGATCTATCATAGTCTCGGAGGTATTCTTATGCTTCTTGTATTTAAGCAATGTAACATACCAGAAAAATGGCCCGTTAATCTTCTGATTGCCGGAATCATCTTTTTTTGCGGGTTCTTTTATGTCAAAACTGGAATGCTCCTCGAGAGTCCAAATATTGATTTCGGATTTCTACGAAATGTAAGGCCAATTGGAGGACTGTTATTAGTCGCCGGGTGGTTTGGCGCTGCAGGCTTGGTCAATCATAAAATTAGACGGCAAGCAAAACGAGATGGAGGAAGGAAGTCGAAACGAAAAAAATAACATTCCTTTTGGTCTTAGGAAGGCTACTGATTTAATTCAGCGTTCATCGCCGCTACCTTTTCCTTTAATGAGGCTTTATACGATTGCATTGCGTGCTGCACCCCATCATTAGACACCGCAATAATTTGAGCGGCAAGAATTCCAGCATTTTTAGCTCCATTTAGGGCTACCGTAGCCACAGGCACGCCAGAAGGCATTTGAAGAATACTCAGTATTGAATCCCAGCCATCAATCGAGTTGCTTGACTTAATGGGAACACCAATCACAGGTAAAGTGGTTAATGAGGCCACCATGCCCGGTAGATGCGCCGCACCACCTGCACCGGCAACAATGACCTTTATCCCACGATTTACGGCAGACTCCGCGTAATCGACCATGGCCTTAGGAGTACGATGCGCTGAGACCACTTTAACTTCCGTTTCAATTGAAAAAGAATGTAGTATATCAATAGCTTCTTGCATCACCGGCAAATCGCTTTTACTGCCCATTATTATTGCTACCATGCCTCAAAGGTACATCACAAGAATTAGACAAAGAATGATTGTATTTTTGAATAACGTAAGCAGGTAGCAAAAGTCAATGTATTATCAGTTCATAAAACATTATTGGATTCTTGGAATAGGAATGCTATGGCTTATGGGATGCCAACTTGAAGGGTCGTCTAATGCGCCGTCTCCTCAACACGAATTGCAGGGAGATAGTATGGGTCATAATCAATACACCTATGATTCATTGTATGCGATCTACCTCCGCGATTCATTGGATTCGCTCTACTTGCCGACATTCTCGTTAGAAGAGTTAACAGGTCAAATAGACTTTGCGGAGGATACTAACTTCAGAGCCATCAAAAGAGATTATTGTTATGGAGGTAGAACGCTCTATTTGCGGCAAGAAGCATGTGATTCGTTAGAGGCGATGTGCAAGGCAGCAAAAAAAGATGGTATAAAGCTTTTGGTCCGATCGGCAAGTCGTGATTACCAACAGCAATGTTATTTCTGGAATCGAGATTGGAAAAAAACCAGTAAGCGAGGAGTCGAAAAATGTTTAGACGTAATGAAGATCGTGGCCATGCCGGGTATTTCAAGACATCATTGGGGTACAGAAGTCGATATCGATGGTCTTGGAAATCGATACCATAAAGCGACTATCGAAGACAACAAACGATATGCATGGCTAAAAGAAAATGCGCTTCGCTTTGGTTATTATCAATGTTATGATGGCGACACAAGTCGAACGGGATACCAAGAAGAAACGTGGCATTGGTCCTTTTATCCAACAGGACAAAAGATGACGCAAGACATGGTACATCTAATGACCTATGGAGATATACCAGAATTTTCAGGCTGCGAACACGCTGAAGAAATGGATGTGATTCAACATTATATTTTAGGAATAGGTAGTGTTCCCAACCCAGTAGTCGAAACAATCCAAGACTCTACACTTACCGAGTAACAAAAGGTGCTAGACAATAGAAGAAAGCTATCTATCTACCCATCACATGGCTCTCCTTAACCAAGGGAAAGAAGGTGTAGTTACGCTCACGAAAATCAGTGATTATTCGAGGTAATGCGGCCAAACTTATTTTGCTGAAATCATGCATCAAAAGCACATCAATATCGTGATCGCAATCAAGCGTGGCATTGAAAAAAGCTGAATCTACTGTTAGACAACTATCTGAACTATCATGCGTAGATCCTGTCCAGTCAACATATTGATAACCCATAGCATGCAAGGAGTCAATAATGGGGCGTCTTAGGGAAAAGGCCTGATACGAACCGCCCGGAAACCGCACAACATTATTTGTAGGGAGTCCGAATTCATCACAGATAAAACGATCAAGTTTCTCCACGTCTTCAATAAATGAAGAGGTACTTCGATACAAACCTGTTCGAATTCTATGGGAGTAGGTATGGTTTGCCAAAAGGTGGCCTTCGCGCAGAATGCGCTCATAGACTGCCTTCATCTTTGGCTTTCCTAAAACAAAAAAGGTGGCATCAATTGAACAACTGTCTAAGATGTCAAGAAAATCATGGGTTCGGTCATATGGGCCGTCATCTAAGGTCAAGTACATGATTTTAGTCGGATTATCCCCAGCTAAAATCTCCTCTTCTAAGGCGTAAATGGCCTTCCCATATTGACTACGAGCAGTTTCCAGTTGGAAATCCAATGATTCATAGTAGTCTATCACACTATCTAAAACCCCTACAGAATCTGTCAACGCAACGATGATGTTGTCTATCGAATCTTTTTGATGTATATAGGAATTTTGTTCTTTACTAACCGAGGACACTTTGGCATTGAGATGCACAATATTATTCTTCCACTGTAGAGATAACACGACCATGGTGATTATGCCCACAACAAGCAAGCCCAATACCAAGTGTAATCCATATCGTTTTAAGAAGGTCATTGTGATTGCAAATCTATTGCGCGTCGAGCAAGTCGATCGTATTTGTCAATCTCCTGGATCAACCAATACAGCCCTGTATCTGCTTTAAATTCTTCAACTCTTTGTGTTTTGATTTCCCGAACTGCGGTTAATGAATCTAAATTTGATTGTTCTATCGAAAGGCTATCTTTAGCAAGGGATTTTTGCTGGGCAACCTTTTGTTGGGTAGACCTTGCTTTTTCAAATGCTTTTTTATTGGGCATGAAAAGTTGAGCATACACAATAAGAAAGGCCATCACAATGCCAATAAAAAGTAACGCATGTTTGTAGCTTTTCATAAATCAAAAAAACTATTCAAACAAAATTATTTTATTTTTCAAATTAATAATGCCTTTGACAATGATTAACCTAACAAAATTCTTATATCACATATTACTTTTAAGTCTTTCCATTTTATTAGTGCAATGCGGGGGGCAAGAAAACTCGGGTGAAAACGATCTTCCTTCCAATGATGGCTTTACCTGTGATGGAGGAAGAGAGATTAAGGTACAATATGTCAACGATGGGCATTGCGATTGTGAAGATGGCACAGATGAACGAGATCCTTGCGACGACATCGCTGAGGAGCCATCCTTTACTCCAAATGCCTATTGCACTGGCGACAAAGTTAATATGCGCAAAAATCCTGAGCTCCGCGATGGCAATGTTATCCAAACCTTGACAGAAAATCAAAACGTCGTTGTTGTTGATGAATATAAATGTACTGATCGCAATGCAGGGGTAATGAAAAAGACCTACGAATGGTATGCGTGGGATAGCGGATTGGAGGAAGGTCCAACTAAACTTCGAAAAAACCATGCTGTTCAAATCGTTAAAGATCCAAGCGCGGTCTTGGATGTACTTCATGCCGATAAAAGTTTGGATTTAGTTGACCTCATCTATCTACCTGAGGACAAATTGTTTTATGGTGTGCCTAAAAGTTATATTTCCTCAACCTATGGAGAAATCTGGTATAAGGTTGAGACGGAAGGCGGAGAAGAAGGTTGGGTATACGGAGACTTTATTGAGTTCTTTTAACGAAAGGTAGGCTTTTAACAAAGGAGAAATTGGGTGTAGACACCCCGTTCGGCCCCCATCCAAGGGCAAAATACACCTCCCCAACCAATGATTTAACCCCGATAAGCATATCCCTCACCTCATTGAGTAAACCATTCATTTCCTAAGTTTTTCAGTGAGGCCTTGGCCTACAGGGTTATTGGCTACCTTTGTGGCCTTATGTTACGGCAAGAGACCATTGTAGCACTCGCAAGCCCCGAAGGAATGGGAGCCATTCATGTCATCCGCATGAGTGGAGAGGAGGCCATTGCCATTGCCAATCAATGTTTTCAAGGTAAATCGCTTTTAGATGCCCCAAGCCACAGCGCACATTATGGGTACTTTGTAGATCGCTCAAATACCAAGGCCATCCAACGCATTGACGAAGTGCTTATAACCGTCTTCCGCAGCCCAAGGTCGTTTACTACTGAGGACTGTGTTGAGATTTCATGCCACGGGTCTATGGTCATTGCGCAGAAAATCATAAATACCCTTATTCAAACCGGAGCTGTTCCTGCCGAAGCCGGTGAATTTACCTTACGCGCCTTCCTCCATGGACGCATTGATCTTACCCAAGCAGAAGCCGTAGCCGATTTGATTGCTTCTAAAAGCGAACATGATCGGACAATAGCCCTAAATCAAATGCGAGGAGGATTTCGAAATCAACTCAAAAATCTACGTAGTGAGTTAGTCAAGTTTAAAGCCCTTGTCGAACTCGAGCTCGACTTTGGGGAAGAAGACGTGGAGTTTGCGGAACGCCAAGACCTACTCGACTTAATCGCACAGATTCGATCCGTCATTAAACCCTTAGCCGAATCCTTTACCCTGGGGAATGTCATCAAAGAAGGGCTCCTTACCGTAATTGCCGGTAAGCCCAATGCGGGGAAGTCTACACTACTCAATGCCCTCCTTAGAGACAATCGTGCAATTGTCTCGAACATCGCAGGCACAACACGGGATACCATTGAGGAAGTCATTCAATTTGAAGGCTTTCGCCTGAGGCTTATCGATACCGCGGGACTTAGAGAAAGCGATGATGTTATTGAGCAAGTTGGCGTGGCAAAAGCCAAGGAAGAATTGGCCAAGGCACAGCTTATGCTCTATGTCTTCGACGCAGGGCAAGAAAGTCCGCATTCGGTACGCGAGCATGTAGAAAGTCTACAACATGGCAGCGCGGTGATACTTATCGGAAATAAAATGGATGAATGCGGTGACACGCAAGTTTGGCAAGATACCTTTCCAGAGATTACCCTTGTTTCGCTTACCCAAAACACCGAAGAGGGTATCTCCTTGATTCAGGATAAAATCACAGCAGTCCTAGAAGGACTTGGCGACATTCATAGTGATGTCATTCTTACGAACAGCCGACACGTCTACTCGCTGCAAGAAGCCCTTGCCTCTATGGAAAAAGTTGAACAGGCCCTTCAAGTTGGGTTAACTGGTGACCTTCTTTCTTCGGATATCCAACAGAGCCTCAACGCCCTGGGTAACATTACCGGTGAAGTCACTAATGATGAAGTGCTTGGCTATATCTTTTCGAAGTTCTGTATAGGGAAATAACCTAAGTAAAGCCGCTGAGGATGCTTGCACAGAGTTAGTGGAAGGTTAAAGGCAGGCAGTCGCTTGTAGATAAAATCTGCTTGAAGTATTTTAAGGAAAACTCAGTTAATGAAGTTTAATCCAATTACAAAAGATCTGTTTACTGATGAGCACGAATTCATAAAGAAGTTGCATTGCCCATTCAATGTTAAATGGTCTGAATTGCACGGTAATGAGACATCAAGACAATGTACCAAGTGCAATCACTCTGTAATCAATACCAAAGGTCTTACAGATGAGTTTGTATTAGAAATGGTCAAGGATAATCCAAATACCTGTTTAAGGGTTGGTTTTAATCAAAGTAACATTCAAATCTCATTTAATGATATTTAGAAGAAAGAGTAACATTCATCAAAAGCTACGATTCGAGTATTGGTGCAGCCAACCACGAGTTAAGGATAGCGGTAGGCAATTGGGAACTTGGCCAAGTGTAGGAAATGACGAGGATATTATCGATGAATATAACATCGAGATAGACGAAGGGGAATTTGATCTTTTTTATGAGAAAGAAAGCAATGCAAGATCTATCAGCCCAAGAAGCAGCGACAGAGCAAAGGCACAAGCCAAAGAACTAGAAGACCTTAGGAACAGGGAAAGAATAAAATATAGGAGGGCGAAAGGTGAGAAAAGTAAGTTACGTGTGATAAGAACTGCAAGAGATTTAATAAGTATTAATGAAGCGTTACAGGAAGGCTATATTCCTCTGTTTAAAATGAAACCAAAGGATTTTCCTCCTGAAACCAAATTCTCAGTGTGTCAACACAAAAAGACAGGTGAAATCATTCATTTTGAGCCAAAAAATGGCCGGAAGATAGGCGTTTGGCGGGCTAAAATGAAGTGGTTTGAAAGACTCAAATCTTACTTTCTACTATCTAAAAACAAACACCAAGAAAAGCCTGGAATAAGTGAAGAATGGGAAGTTTTGTTTGAGGGGACATCAAATTTTCCATCTTATCCAGCGTTTCCCTACGCAGCTTACCTTATCCCTAAGGATGTTAAGATAGATGAAATGGTCTATATCGAGGATTATATAGAACCTCAAAGGGCTGGTACTTACGAAATTACAAGTGGTAACGCTATTTGGACAGGAAAGGATTTATGGGTAATACCTCCAGAGCCCCTTCCAGATGGTTGCATTGGTTAATTCTTTTGAAGATTTGTACCCTATTTGTACCTCGTACACCTAAAAGTGTTTATTAGTAACACTTATTACTTTCTGTATAGGAAAGTAACCCAAGCAAAAAGGTAAGATTAGTCTAATAGATATATAAAGAATATAGATTCATAACGATGAAAAACAAACTTTTAATACTCATATCACTTGCATGTATCGCATCATGCACAACCAATAAACGGGTCACTCAACAATATAAGCACAGTTTTGAGCAGGTAGAAGGTGATCCGAGTAATACGCTGATGCACACCTTAGATAATGGCCTACGCGTATACCTTTCAGTTAATGAAGCGGAACCCCGCATTCAAACCTTGATAGCGGTAAAAGCAGGTTCAAAATTTGACCCAAGTGAGACAACAGGACTAGCACATTACCTTGAGCACATGATGTTTAAAGGCACGCATAGAATGGGAACTAAAGACTGGGAATCTGAAAAAGTTCTACTCGATGAGATCGCGGCAACATTTGAAGCACATAAGGAAGAAACGGATTCAGCAATAAAAGTGGCTCTATATGCACGCATAGATAGCTTGTCATTAGAAGCCTCTAAGTTTTCTATAGCCAATGAATACGACAAAATGATTTCCAGCTTGGGTGCGACAGGCACGAATGCCTATACATCCAATGATGAAACGGTTTACGTCAACAACATCCCTTCAAACGAACTGAAAAAATGGTTGATGGTTGAAGGTGAACGTTTTCAAACCTTAGTTCTTCGACTGTTTCATACAGAATTAGAAACGGTGTACGAAGAGTTTAATCGTTCACAGGATTCTGATCGACGATGGGTATATCAAGGTGTATTAGAAGGATTGTTACCCAACCACCCTTACGGGACACAAACTACGATTGGCGTAGGAGAACATCTGAAGAATCCGTCCATGTACAACATCCATGAATATTTTAACACGTATTACGTCCCGAACAATGTAGCTATTTGCCTCTCAGGGGACTTAGATCCAGATGCTACGATTGATTGGATTGAACAATACTTCGGGAATTGGGAAGCGCAAGATGTTCCAGAATTTCAAATGCCTGTCGATAAGGACTTGAATGAGCCAGTAGTTAAAGAAACCTTCGGGCCACAACAAGAAATGGTCTATATGGGATTTAAGTTTGACGGAGCCGGAACAAAAGAATCTCAAATGATGAGCCTTATCGATATGCTTCTTGCCAACAGCCAAGCTGGATTAATAGATATCGACTTAAACCTTAAGCAGAAAGTGCTTGGTGCAGGTTCATACCCTTCTGTAATGAAAGATCACAGCATACACTTCTTATATGGCATTCCCAAAGAAGGACAAACTTTGGAAGAGGTAAAGGACTTGTTACTCGCTGAAATTGAAAAAATCAAAGCGGGTGATTTTGATGATTGGCTTTTAGAAGCTGTCATAAATGACTTAAAACTTAGCCGAATTCAGGGACTGGAGAGTAATCGAAATAGAGCCTTTGCAATGGTTGACGCCTTCATCAATGAACTGGATTTTGCTGATGTAGTTTTTGAATTGGATAGTATGGCAGCCGTAACCAAAGAAGATATTATTGATTTCGCCAATCAGCATTACACCGACAACTATGTAGTGTCTTACAAGCGTATGGGTGAGTCTGATCGACACAGCGTACCTAAACCCCAGATTACCGCTGTAGAAGTAGATCGAGAGAGTCAGTCAGCTTTTTACGCTGCCTTCGATACCGTGAGCTCCGCAAGATTAACTCCAAAATTTGTAGACTATGAATCTTCCATTAGTGTTTCTTCCTTGAATGACATTGAGTTGAGTTATGTCCAAAATGAGAACAATCAGATTTTCGAATTATACTACCTATTCGATATCGGAAGTAACACGGATAAAGAGTTAGCATTGGCCATCCAATATTTGCCCTATTTAGGCACCAATAGATATTCAGCAGAAGACTTGCAGAAAGAGTTTTATCGTTATGGATTGGAATTTGGTGTCAATGCGGGGAGTGACCAAGTTTTTGTCTATTTAACAGGCTTAGAAGATAACTTGGACAAAGGCATAGAACTCTTTGAGCATGTTTTGGCAAATGCTAAAGCTGATTCACTCGTATATCAGGAGTTAGTGAACGACATCTTGAAATCTAGATTCAATGCAAAGTTGGACAAGAGCACTATCCTTGGCAAAGGCTTGGGTGCTTATGCAAAGTACGGAGCTGAGAACCCATTTACGGATCGTTTAAGCACCGAAGAGTTGGAAAGCATGGATGTAGGTCGACTCGTAGAGAAAATCAAAGCATTGAGTACATCGGAGCACAGAATTTTTTACTACGGTCAAATGCCTGCAGAGGACGCCAAAGTGATAATCGCAAGGCACCACACCAATTCAAGTGACTTAACTCCTTTACCCCAGAAGCGAGCGTATGTAGAGTTAGCTACTTCCGAGAATAAAGTATTCTATGCTCCTTATGATATGCAACAAGTAGAACTACTTTTTCTCTCCAAAGACGAAGTGTTCAATCCTGAGCTTTTAGCAGCTAGTCGCGTGTTTAATGAGTACTTCGGTTTTGGACTCTCTTCCATTGTATTCCAAGAAATTCGGGAAAAGAAAGCGTTAGCCTATTCTGCATATAGCTATATGGCTACACCGAGCAACAAAGACAAAAGTCATTATTTGAATGCATACATTGGCACACAAGCCGATAAACTATCGGATGCAACCGCGGCGATGTTTGAGTTGATGAACAATATGCCTGAAGCCGAAATGCAGTTTAACGCGGCGAAGGAAGCCGTTATAAAAAAACTGGAAAGTACTTGGGTAACAGGGAGTAGTGTTTATTGGGAGTATGAAAGTGTCCGCGATTTAGGTTTAGACTATGACGTGAACAGCCGGATTTATGAAGAAATCAAAAACATAACGTTAGACGACTTGAAAGCATTTTTTGACGCACATGTCAAAGGAAAGAGCTACCACATCTGCGTGATTGGAAAAAAGGAGAACATTGATTTAGACGTTCTCCGTAGTATGGGGGAATTCCAAGAGTTAAGCCTTGAAGAGATCTTTGGATATTGATTGATGGGGAAAGGTAATGCCGACCTATCAAAATCTCCACACTCAATATATTGGCCCAAGGACGCGTCTCGGATCAGGATATTTTTGCAAGGCCCAGTCTCGATCCTCAGGACTCACCACACCAGGCATATCATGCGTTTCAGGTTCGTCCACAGATAGTTGAAAATGTACGTGGGGCTCCCAGCCTCCATTCTCATGTTTATCCCCCAGCCAGCCAATGACTTCGCCTCGAGTGATTTTCTGACCCACTTGTTTTCCCTTGATTGAATCAGCGCTTAAGTGTCCATAGAGCGCCCAAATAGTATGCTCTCCGACAAGATGTTTTGTGATGATTACATAACCGTAGTCCCCGTCCGCCGGATTGTATCCAAAATGGGAAATCTCACCATCATCAAAGGCCATGCAAGGTGTTCCCACTGGAGCGCCAATGTCAATGCCAATATGTAAAAATCGGCCATCAGAGAATAGATCAGTAGCATACATTCCAGGACGCAACTCATCATACCTTCCTATATCGAATTCATATTCTGAAGGACCATAGTTACCTGTGGTAAAGTCTCTTATCTCATAGTCTTCTGGGAGATGAACTACAGGATGGTATTGCCCGGTCTGCCACTTAATCATAGTCTCTGATTGGAGCTAAAGTATTGATTGTATATCCTAGGATTTGATTCGATCCGTAAGATATAAACCAAGGTTTACATTTTACATTGAGTTATGTAGAATACCTGTCCTTTGAGCAGATGCTATTGCGGCAACACATTAACGTAGATTGTATCTGAATTGATTCCACTAAAAATTCCATAAGCATTGGCTATTTCTGATGAGGGATTGCTTATGTTTTGAGAAGTATTATCACTATCTAGATAGAGAGCTGCCATATCAGGATTGATATGAAACAACACTATCCGATGATGTCCATAAGAGGAAAAACGTCGCGTTTTCATCGAGTAACTGTCAGAAAGTGTAGGTGACATTTTAAACAATTGATTAATAGATAATGCATTATCATTATCGAAGACGGGAGCAGGGTTTGAATCAATATTTTCAATCAAAATATAGTAGTATGAACCATCTGAATTGTCCCATGAAAATTGGATTTCGTCTGGATTATTGAGCGTCAGAATATCATCGCTTACAAAGACATTTGAGGTTGATGATAAAAAGTTCGTGGGTTTTTGAGGTATTGTCGTTTTGGCAAAAATCTTTTTATTGTTAAAGTATAATTCAACTTCAAAAGAGTCCAGCGGATCTACTGTAATCATTGGATTAGTGTATACTCCTTCTCCAATTGGATAAAGATCATAAAACTGGCTACCATCAAACATTTTCACGAATAACGAGTCCAAATTATCTGATATACTCACAGTATGGTTTGAATAGGCTACTTGCCGAGAAATTTTTATCTCTGGTGATTTTCCTGCATGAAGGTATCCTTCAACAACCGGTATATCCTCAAAAGGAGGAGTTGTGTTTTCTTGCGAACAACTAAAGAGAGTTAAGGAAGCTATAGCCATTACTCGAAACAATTCCATCTTATTCATATTATCGAAGATTTAGCGATACAGTTATATTGGGCATAAAGCCCAGGTGATTTATGTTTGTCTCGATTATTTCTCCCTCAATGATTTCATATTGATTGTACCAAGTATTTGTTCGATTGTAACCATTGAAAATTGAGAAACCGATATGACCAATTTCATCTTTATTTCCCTGACCATATGTATTTCTATATAATTTGTAGTTGATAGCCATATCCAACCTATGATATGCTGCTAATCGAACACTATTCTTATCTGTTGTTGTAAAATAATCTTGATCTTCTCCATCAAGTAAGGTAAGAGAATAAGCACCTGCTGGTGCAGTATATGGCCTTCCTGTTGCATAGACCCAAGTCGCCGAAAAATCCCATCGCTTATAGCTATATATACCAACCGCCTTAAACTCATGTGTAACATCTTGATTGGCCAAAAAATAATCACTGCCATAGATATCAAAGTTGTTTTTAGCTTCTGCAAGAGTGTAACTTAACCAACCGTTCAGTTTGCCCGTTTTTTTCTGAATTAGAAACTCAAGACCTTTTGAATAACCATTCCCGTTGTAGAAATTTTCATTATAGGTGATTCCATCTATACTGCTCTGGATGTATTGATTGTATTCTGAAACAGAATATAAATTTTTATAGTAACCCTCAACGCTAAACAAATATTTGGAAGTTTCATAGTAAAGCCCCAAAATGCAGTGTTCAGATGAGCTAACTGGGATTTCATTACCATTAGATAGCACCCAAAAATCCTTACTCCCAGAAGATAGATCTTCACGTGTAACTTGATTAGCAAACTGGTAATACTTCCCCCAACCAAAGGATAGTTTCAACTTACCAGAAAGCTTGTAGTTTACACTAAGTCGTGGTTCAAAATAAAATTTGTCAGTTACATCATAATATGTCCATCGTATGCCTGGTAATATTTTTAATCTATCCTGCCAAACTTTGCAATGTGTTTGTAGATAGCCACCCCCAATTTTGCCATTATCATCTTTTGCGATTACTGAAGTTGAATCATTTTGAGTGTAATCATATTTAATATTGTAGGCTGTCCCAAAAGCTCCAAATTTGATTTGAACGGATTGCAATAAATCAAGCTCATAATCAGATTTAAAACTGTAGTCTATTAAGTTGTTGTCTTCTGAGAACCCTCCGGATATGTTCTGTGATTCATTTTGATTAGTTATCGTTCCTGACCGAACGAATTCTCTGTTGCTATAATAATTAGACAAACATATAACCGTATTTCCATAAAGTTTAGACGACCATCTTCTAGACCACTTTAGACCCGTTCCGAAGTTTCCATAATTTGTTAAATCAGAGATGTTTAAACTGAAATCTATTCCTAGGTCTAGTAATCTTTGAGGGGTGTTTATACTGTACCCATTATCTAGGTTGTCATTACCATTAAACACACTGAGGGATAGTATATCCTTATCCGTTGGCATTAAAGAAAATTTACCGTTCAAATCATAAAAATAGGAGCTTACTGTAGTTGCAAAACGATTCTGAAATTGGGAGAATGAGGTTACATTATCGGTAGTAAACTTATCAAAAATCGTATTGTATATAAAGCCTTTATACGATCTACGAAAGCTTACAATTGAAGTAAATCGGTCGCTCATAGGAACCTCAGCATAAGCATTAATATTTAAGAGACTAACACTACCACCTACATTGAAATTCTTTTGATTTCCATCTTTTCCCGTGATTTCTGTGACACTAGACAACCTGCCTCCAAATCGTGATTCAAAGCCACCCTTGTAAAGCTGGACATCTTTAATTGCATTTGAGTTAAATGCGCTGTAGAATCCATAGAGGTGATCTACCTGATAAACAGTAAATCCATCAAAAACAATTAAATTTTGATCAGGCGTCCCCCCCCTAATGTACATGCCCGATGAAGATTCATTACTCGCCGAAACACCTGGCATAAGTTGAAAGGATCTCATTATATCTTGTTCGCCGAGATTAGGTAGCTGCTTCAGCTTTTTTGGTGTCATCTTAATGGTACTAATACTTTCTGTTGAGACTTGTAAAATATCTTCTCGTTGACCAGTAATAACAACTTCACTCAGATTTAATGACGATGGCGAAATTTCGATTAATAGATTGATTTTTGATAAGTTGGGGTTCAGATTAACCTCTGTAGTAATGTAACCTAGGTAGCTTGCCACTAACGTCGAAGTATCAGATGGAACATTATGTAACGTGAAATAACCATCCATATTTGTTGTAGTGCTTATTGATGTGCCCTTGATTACTATATCAGCAAAAGGAAGAGATTCCCTTGTTTCAGACCCCATTAATCTACCTGATAGAGTATAATTGAAGTTTTGCGCAGATCCATTGAATTGGGGAAACAAGCCTTCGTGCTCATCCGGACTTTTAAAGGCATCAATTACTTTTTTGTAGTCAATCTTAATGTTTTCGTTTTGCTGATCATCTGATTTCGCCAAATCTGAGATCAATGTAATGTTGGTATATAGATCCCTTAAAGTTGTCGATGCCAAAAAATCAGAGGAAATCGCAGGATCACCAATAAATAGAAAAGCCTCATTTGCTTTTAGAGAAGCGCTTGTGCTAAATGTAGCTTTATAATGTACTACATCTAAGCAGTCCAGTCTTTCCAATACTGCTTTATGATTGTTTGGGATATAGTAAAAATCATATTGCTTGAATTCAGGTAGTCTTCTTAAAGAATCAGATTCGAAGCAATCATATAGATTTTCATCGTGGTCGCATAACAGAATGATTTTGGGATTTGCTTCACTTTTTTTGCCTGAAGGAGAAAAAATGAGGTAATCAAGGGTGCAATCAGCTCCCCCATACATTTTGTATTGTCTCTGACCTAAAACTGCACTGGCAGATTGCACAATGAAAAAAAATGCTATCATACACCTAAACATACCTTTCTTTTAATCTCGAATAACACATCCCTTAAATGTCAAGAAGCCTCGACCATATTATCTATCTATTGCCTGTTTTCTCGTAAACTCCCAAGTCTTTTCTTCTGAATCTCTTCAAAGACGAGATATTGTTCTTCAGAGAGTAAAGCCTTCATTTCATTATTCATTGAATCAACTATAGTCTTGAGTTGCTTAATCTTTGAAATTCGACTTTGATCACTGGATTTTAGAGATTGCATTTGAAGTGCAAACTTCATTTCAATTTCAGTGTACTTTGGGATCTGCTCTTCGGATAATTCTAATTGTACACAAGAAGCTTCAATGCTTTTCGCTAGTTGAATTTTCTCATCATCGGTGAACACACTCTCTTGAGCAATCGCGCTAAAACTTACCACAATCAGCCAAATCGTGCATAGTAAAGTTTGATTGAAAATCATATTACTTGTTTTATTTACTAAAACGAATTTGAACAACCCCGAGCCGTCAATCAAAATATGTCGGGAAACAAAGAGATTGAATCGGAGTATACCCATAGGATATGAGCCGCTTATGAATATCAAATAAAAAGTTACTGGCTAATCGAGGACTTGATCCAAATGGTTTAATCGAATTTGAGAATCACTTTACTGATAAAAATCAAAAAATGATTTCTCATAAGTAATACCAATGGGTAGCTTAAACTCGCCGATATGTATGGTTTTTGCTCTTACGGATTCTATTTTTTCTAATGGAACAGTGAAGGATCGATGAATCCGAATAAACTTGTTTTCTGGAAGCATTTTAACCAATTTTTTCATACTCATTAAGGTAAGTACGGGCTTATCATTGTGCCGAATAATTTTGATGTAGTCTCCCACCGTCTCAAAAAAAAGAATATCTGAAAGCGCAATTTTAACCAATGAGTATTCCGATCTCACGTAGATAAAACTATGCTCGCTTTTTAATTTTCTGTTCTTAAAATCATTGTAGTCAAACGCTCTTAGACATGCATGCTGAAATCTTTTCTGATGGATTGGTTTTAGCAAATAATCAATAGCGTTTAACTCAAAACCTTGAACAGCATATTCACTGTGGGCAGTAGTGAAAATCACCATAATATCCTGATTAATGGATTTACATAATTCAATACCATCCATATCTGGCATTTGAATATCCAAGAATAGTAAGTCAACGGGAAACTGCTTTAGATAACGAATGGCGTTCGCAGTATCAGTAAACGTTCGTTTCAGGTCAACATAGCTCACCTCAAGGGCTAGAGAGGTAATCACATCTAACGCAAGGGGCTCATCGTCAAGGGCAATTGCTTTAATCATGGCATTCTGATCGATAAATTAACGGTATAATGATGCTCCAAATCGCTGATATCTAATTCATACTGGCCGTTGTATGTATAATTCAGTCTCTTAACGGTATTTTCTATTCCTGTGCCGATTGTATCGGAAACCAACCGAACCTTATCATTATAAATCGTAAGCTTAAAAACATCTCCGTCCATTTCTATATCTAGTGCAATGTTAGACTCTTTCTCTGTACTTACACCATATTTAAAAGCATTTTCGATAAAGGCAATAACCAATAGGGGTTCAATGTGTCGACCACTAAAATCGCCTTTAATATTGCAGGTAACTTTTGTCCTTGACGTAAGCCTTAATTGTTGAATAGCAACATAGTCCTGGATATACCTTAACTCCTGCTCTAGTGATACAAAGCGTTTTTTAGATTCTTCAATATTGTAGCGCATCATATCTGATGTTTTGGATATTGCATCAGCGAGATTATCTGATTTTTTCAGCGCTAATGCATATATACTATTTAACACATTGAATAAAAAATGAGGATTTACCTGCGCTTTTAAACTAGCTAGTTCATGCTCATTTTTAGATAAGGCATACTCTTGATTTCTCTTGTAGAGAAAGAGAATCCAGGCTACAATACCTACAAATAGAAGTCTGAGGAGGGCTCCCAAAAGCTGAAGCATCAAAAGTTTATCTGACGCGTAAGGAAATACCGTAGGTAAGATTCCATTAAGGGCGAAGCAAATGGAAATGAATAACAATACGACGAAACAATATTTCCATTTTTTGCGGTTACACGCTAACCTTGGAATTGCCCAGAAAAAGTTAGTGTAGAAGAATAGAATGGAATAGAAACTAGAAAGGAAATAGATAAACAATACCCATTGAGGACTCTCAATATGAATCTCAGGTTCTGGGCTTGGGGTGATGACTAATGGGAAAATTAGATAAATCGCCCAGAGGGCAATGTGCTTTAGGACGTTGTATGTTAAGTACTTTCTGATGTTTTTCGAAATTAAAATAGAAGCCTTTTAGACGTACGGCTTATCGGTGTACATATCAAATGTATCGGTTTATTTATTTTGCGGATTCCATGAAGATTCACGCTACCTACTGCTCTGCGGAAAAATCAAGCACACCAAGAGAAATTCCAGCCATCGAACGCTATACAAGCCGTCGTATTCAATGGGTAAACCAACGCGCCCAAAGGCATGGAGAGGCCTTTTTTATTTTAAGTGGTAAGTATGGCTTAATCAAAGCTGAAGAAGAGATCGACAATTATGATTATCTGCTTACAAGTGATGCGCTGAATGAGCATACTCAACTACTATCTCGACAACTGAGTAACCTAGGCATTCAACGAGTGACGTTTTTCACGAGGCCTGTTCGCATTGACCCTAACATTTCACCCTATCTCAAGAGTATAGAAAAAGCTTGTCGACTGAGTCAAGTTTCTTTAGAAATTGTCGAAGAGGACTTTGAAGTGTAGGTAGGAATTCCTCGCGATTACCTTCTTGCTCCTATATTCGCTTTCACTATGCTAAACCCCGAAGTATCCCGAATCATCCAGTCCCGCATGTCGGTCTATCCTACCCTGTTTACTGGAGAAGTAATCGATAAGGAAGTCGTTGAAGAACTCATCCAAAATGCCAATACTGCCCCGACCCACCGATTGACTCAACCTTGGCTTTTTAAAATATTTGGTGGATCAAGTAAGCAAGAACTTTTAAAGGAAATCTTTCGCCTAAATCCAGCCTACGATGACATCAAGAAAGAGCGGCTTCAGTATAAATTCGACAAGTCAAGCCACATCCTATGTATTGTGATGAAGAGGCATGAGGACAAGGTGTCCGAATGGGAAGAGATTGCCGCAACAGCCATGGCCGTGCAAAACCTCTGGATATCATGTGTGGATTCTAGTCTTGGTGGCTATTGGAGCTCACCAAAATACAGCGAAGATCTTCATAGCTTCCTAGGCCTCGAAAGTGATGAGCGGTGTTTAGGGTTTTTCTATCTCGGCAAGTATGACGCCTCGATGCCGCTTAGAAGGGATACGAGCCGTAGAGATCCTGCAACATCCAAGATTGAATGGATGTAATCCTTTCCATTGAGGAAGAAGTCACGTTATTTAGAATCATTCTAATTATGACAATACCTTGACACAAAATCTTATTTAGAATCATTCTAATTAGCATAAGTTTACAGCATATTAAAAATTATGCGATACTTAAAACAAACAAATTCCATTGCCGCAGTAGCAATGTGTTCTATACTTCTTATTACAGCTTGCAGTGATGATGAGGGTAATTTACCGGCACCCTACAATCCTCCAGAATCCTACAGCTTTGACAATGTGTCTTTCTCAGGACAAACCGATAGACTCAACATGTTATCTGAAATGATAAGCACCATAGATCAAGTAACTTCTGGCACAGCTCCTGATGCTACTACATTATTAAACATGTATGCCAACGAGAACAGCCCTTTCAGTAATCCAGCCTTAAATGCTTCTACTAAGCAGCTCAAAAGTAAAACTTACAGTGGTCTAGGTGCCATCGATGCGAATGAAATTGAAGCTTACATCAATGCCTTTGCACAAGATGCTGCAATGTATAAAGACTCAACATGGTCACCCGGTCAACCCGGTATTGTAACGAAAGCTGACGGATCAGGATCGTATTTCCTTAATGCTGACGGTGTAGAGTACTCTGAAATCATTGAGAAAACCTTGATGCACGCCGTCTTCTATTATCAAGCATGTGAAGTATATACACGTGAAGGTAAGATTGGAGATGCTGTGGACAATACAATCGTAACACCGGGTAAAGGAACGGATATGGAGCACCATTGGGATGAAGCTTTCGGATATTGGGGTGTACCAACCGATGCTACTGCATCTAACTTCGAAAGCGCAAACCTTAAGTATTTTGGTAAATACGCTAAAAAGGGAGAAGCTGTAGGAATTCCAACATTCCAAAATCTTTTAGGTTCTTTCATCAAAGGTCGATATGGTATCTCTAACATGGACTATACTATGCGTGATGAGGCAGCTGCCGAAGTACGTCAGTATTGGGAAATGGTTTCAGTAACCACAGGAATACACTATCTCAATGGCGCTATTGCTAACGTTGGCGATGATGCGAAATTCTACCATGAGTTGTCAGAAGCTTATACCTTCATTCAAGGATTAGCTTACAACCAAGATCGTTTAATTTCAACGAGTGATTGGGCAGCAATGCTAGCACTTATAGAAGTTAATGGAGAGGCTTCCTTTACGGGAGTATCAGTTGCTGATCTTAATTCTATCAAAGACCAGCTTGCTTCTATTTATGGTTTAGAAGCAGTTAAAGACCAATTGTAAAATAACCATATTTCATACGTGTTTCTGTAGTCTAGGGGAGTTTATGCTCCCCTAGATTTTTACTTTTACCTCCTCTTATGTTACTAATGAAAAATTATAACGCAATTGTTTTAGCCCTACCTCTTCTTTTGTGGATGGCAAGCTGTTCTCCTGATGATGGTAGCACTACCCCTGATTTTGATCGTGGTAGCGTCTTAGCAGATCAGGCAAACAATATAATTTTACCTAACTTTTCGGAGCTAGCCACGACTTGCGAATCGCTTGACAACAGCATCAATACATTGATTGCTAATCCTAGCATAATCAATCTTGAAGAGGCTCGAAGCAATCTTTTTGATGCGCGTTTGGCTTATCAGAAGTGCTCGCCCTTTAGCAGTTTTGGTCCGTCCAACTCTTACGCTTTACGCAGTGAACTCAACACCTTTCCAAGCGACTCCGTGCTTATTGAGCAAAACATTGCCTCAGGACAATATGTATTAGGAAGCATCTCTAACCTCGATGCCCAAGGTTTTCCAGCAATAGAATACCTGTTATGGAGTGCCAATAATGATGCTGATATTCTTAATGCACTTAGCAATGACAACAACCGCCGTGACTACCTCACCGCCCTTTCGGCGCGTTGCCAAGAGATAGCGTCAACTGTATCCAATGAATGGACATCTTATTCGACGATGTACATCCAACAAGATGGCACAGACGTAGGGTCATCGCTCGGCATGGTTATCAATAGCCTCAACTTAGATTTTGAAAAGTTTATTCGAGATGGTAAGGTCGGCATTCCCTTAGGGATACGAAGTCTGGGAAATCCGTTACCCGGTCATGTCGAAGCCCCTTACAGTGGCAACTCAAAAGCACTTTTAAACGCAAGTTTAGAAGGTCTTCTACAACTTATTGAAGGAAGTGAAGGAAGTAGTTACTCACTCAGTACATACGTGAATCACGTAGGAGCTCAACATAGCGGAACAGAACTATCAGGCGTTATCCGTAATCACATCAACGACTTGATGAATCAAGTCAACGCAATAGATCGTCCTTTGGAAGCTTGGCTCGTCGAAGAAGCAGGTGCTGCCGATCAATTGTATACAGACCTTCAGCAATTAGTTGTCTACCTCAAAGTGGATATGACCTCTTCCTTAGGAATTCTGATTTCCTATCAAGATACAGACGGTGACTAATCTCATCCCACAAACACAAGCTATGCTCAAGCGGTCCCTCTCTATAGGACCGCTTGTTGTTTTTAGAATAGGCTTTGGACTTATGGCCTTTATGAGTTTAGTGAGGTTTTATCATAATGGTTGGATTAAAGAGCAATTCCTCGAAAGTGCATTCCATTTCAAATACTTCGGATTTCATTGGGTAAGTGTGGCCGAGCCCGAGGTGCTCTACGGGCTTTTCTTTCTTCTTATGATAAGTGCCCTTTGCGTAGCATTCGGCCTTCTATATCGTATTACGTCAGTGTTATTCTTTGTACTCTTTACCTACTTTGAACTGCTTGACGCCACCTATTATCTAAATCACTACTACTTTATTTCCTGCTGTGCTTTCTTAATGATCTTTATTCCCGCCCATCATGCGTTTTCGCTTGACCAAAAGCTTTTTGGATGGAAGCCCAAAAAGGAAGTCGCCGCATGGACGATTTACGCGCTAAGAATCCAGTTTACCCTTTTATATTTTTTTGCCGGCATCGCGAAGATTCAGTCAGATTGGCTTTTGGAAGCCATGCCTCTGAGCATTTGGTTAAAGGCACGTACCGACCTTCCACTCATTGGACCCCTACTCGATTATGAAGTAACGGCTTATCTAATGAGTTGGGGAGGCATGCTATTTGACGTCTTGGCAGGATTCCTTTTGCTGATTCCCAAAACACGAACCATTACCTGGATCGTGGCCGCAGTTTTTCATGGACTCACCGCCATAATCTTCCCGCAAATTGGTGTATTCCCCTATGTTATGATCGTAGGCACCCTCGTCTATTTCCCATGGACAAAACTGACGCATCGGATCTCATCCGAATCAAGTTCTAAGCAAATTGCTAACCCCCTAATACAATCCATCGTGCCCTATGTACTCTCACTATACTTTATGCTGCAAGTATTTATTCCCTTACGACATCATCTCTACAGCGGAAACCTCTTCTGGCATGAGCAGGGTTTTCGCTTTTCATGGCGCGTAATGCTTATGGAAAAAGCGGGTTACTGTGAATTTGAGGTTGTCGATACAGCGCGTAATCGCCATACGATGGTCAGACCAAGTGACGACCTAAATCCACAGCAAGAAAAAATGATGGCCACTCAACCGGATTTAATTTTGCAATATGCGCATCACCTAAGCCGTGAATACTCCAAGAATTGGCAAACTGAGGTAGAAGTCTACGCACATTGTTGGTGCTCACTCAACGGACGAGGTAGTACACCTTACATCAATTCTGACGTAAATCTTGCAAAAGAAAAAGACAGTTTTTCCCCGAAAACATGGATTTTGCCCTTCGAATAATGCGTTTGCACAGAGTCCATATCATCCTTTGGCTGTTTATCCTACTCCCTGCTCTAAGCAAGGCGCAAGTAATGCTAAATGTCAAGTCCCATGAGGACTCAACTTCCCTGCGCAATGTTAGTGTGTATGACGTCTATGAAGACAGCCTAATCTGCAAAAGCAATCCCACAAAACCTTGCATAATCACGACGACAAAAGATCTCTTTATCGAATGTAAACACCGGGGCTTTGAAGACCTTTATCTTACGATTCAAGGAGGATCAAAAGACACCTTAGAACTCTATATGCGGAGGCCTCCCGCCATTCAATCGGAGAGCTTGAATGAAACAACAGTAACCGATGTCACCTCTTCCTATTTACGAGACATTGACGGTATGGGAATCTATGCAGCACGTAAAACGGAACGTATCGATTTAGATAAGGTAACAGGTAATAAAGCCATTGGTATTCAGCGACAGATTTATGCCAAAGTAGCAGGGCTTAACATCTGGGAAAGTAGTGGGTCTGGGCTAAACACAGAAATTGGTGCACGAGGCCTGAACCCCGCCAGATCTAGCAACTTTAACGTACGCCAAAATCAATATGATATTGCGGCCGATGCCATAGGATATCCTGATGCGTATTACGTCCCACCCGCTGAGGCTATTGAGCGCATCGATATCGTGCGTGGAGCATCTTCACTTCAATATGGACCGCAATTTGGAGGGACAATTAACTATCATCTAAAAGGTGCAGAATACAGCAGTGGATGGCGTCATGAAATACGCTCCTCAATAGGTAGCTTCGGTCTATACAATCAGAGCCTAGGCTTTGGCTACGGAGGAGATAAGGTAGCCTTCTACACCTTTGGAAATTACAGACAGGGTAATGGTTGGAGACCTAACAGTGGATTCCAAGCGGGATTTAATCACAGCCAACTCGCCTTTGTCTTATCAAAGAATTGGACAGCGCAATTAGAACATACGACCTACCTCTACGAAGCCCAGCAACCCGGTGGATTAACCGATGCCCTTTTTGCCCAAAATCCAAACCAATCGATTCGAAGTAGGAACTATTTTAGAGTGTATTGGCACCTACCTGCAGTAACGCTGAATGCGAAAATTGGGAAAAACGGCCGATTCAATACGAAATTTTGGATTCTCAGGGCGGGTAGAGACGCTGTTGGCTTCCTTGGAAGCGTTGCACGCGTCGATTTTGGCGAAAATCGAGACTTACTCAAGGATACATACCGAAATTTCGGCCATGAGAGCCGTTATATCAGTCAATGGACATGGTCAGATCGCCCTCAAAGCTTTCTCATTGGGATTCGAAACTATACGGGGAATACCTCAAAGCGACAAGGCATAACCGATTCACTGAGCACGGCAAGCTATGAATATCTAACACCAGATATCGTCGATGGATCGCAGTATGATTTTCCAAGTATTAACCATGCACTATTCGCCGAACACATTTTTCGACTACCCAAATCATGGAAGATTGTTCCTGGTATTCGCTATGAATTTGTCAAGAGCAATGGAGAAGGGTCATTTCGGCAATTTAATACGGACTTAGCCGGTAATATACTTTATGATACGATTATAAATGAGTCGTTTTCCAGCCCAAGAAGCTTCTTTTTGCTGGGAATTGGCCTCAGCAAGACCCTACCCAATGGCTTAGATTTTTATGCAAACTGGTCGCAGAACTATCGTGCGATAAACTTCAATGATTTACGCATTGTCAATCCAAATTTTCGCATCGATCCTAACCTCGAAGACGAAAAAGGCTACAATATGGACCTTGGAATTCGCGGAAGCTATCAAGGAATACGATTTGATATGACGGCCTACTACCTCCGCTATGCAAATCGCATCGGATTTTTGCTTCAAGTCGACTCTCAATTGCTGTCTACCTATCGTTTTCGTAGCAATATTGGTAAAAGCAATACCTATGGCATCGAATCGCTGCTTGAAATCGACTGGCTTCACCTAAAATCATACGGGGATGAGCAACAATTGTGGTCACTCACTACCATGCTGAACTACAGTTACTCCAATGGACGCTACGCCCTTGAAGAAAATCCAGCCGTTGATGGCAAGAAAATTGAACTTGTTCCCCAAGGAATCTTCAGAACTGCGCTAACGGTATCCTACGATAATAAATACACGGTCGGGATGCAGTGGTCTTGGACAGGAGAGCAATTTGCCGATGCTACCAATGCCACCTTCTCTCCGGATGCCGTGCATGGCCTCATTCCCTCCTATCAAATTTTAGATTTCTATGCGAAAGCCCAATGGAAACAGCTCAGTGCGGAAATCAATGTAAACAATGCCCTAAACACTACTTACTTTACGCGCCGTGCCTCTGGATATCCCGGCCCGGGTATTCTTCCCAGTGATCCAAGAAATGTAACCTTCAGCTTAGGATGGGTTTTTTAACCCTGGTCATGAAACCAAAAGCTAACTAGAATACGATAACCGTTTCTCCACTACGCAACTTCTTCTTGGTATGACGACTCACCATAGATGCGCCAAACTCCTCCTTGGCTATCCTGCTTACTGCATCTGCAAGCTTACCACTGCCTACACCGTGAATTACTTTAATCTTCTTTATACCCTGTACCTTACTATCCCGCAGAAATCCACGACACGCTTCCATTTGGTAGTCAAAAATCTCTAAAGCAGACGCCGCTTTAAGGTTTGGATTAAGCACTTGAATATGAAGATCAATACTCGGTAAAGGAGCCTTGTTTCTGGAATTTGTACGAGAAGATTTCTTAGATGGTGACCAATCCTCATTGGTATTGGGATCAAAATCTCCCATCATCATGCGCTTCAGCAAGTCCGGATCAAATGGCTTTGATTTATCTTCCATTAGTGGGATTTAGAGGCAAGAAGATTGCGCGCGTTGTATTGGCGTAAGTGCAATGGCATCCATTCCACCTTCTACATTAATCACATCTGACAATCCAAGCTTTTTAAGTAAACTACATGCGATAACCGACCGATAGCCGCCCGCACAGTGCACATAAGTTGTATTGTTTGGGTATGAAGCGACCATGGCAGGATCTATCCAATAGTCGAGCGGTTCGCTTACCGCACCGACGACGTGATTGGCTGTAAACTCTGAATCCTTGCGAACATCTAAAAGCAAACCACCCTCTTCCAAGCTTGGTTCAATGGCATTTGCCGACACAGAGGCTATCGAATCCAAGGTGCCGCCACTTGCTTTCCATGCCGCAATTCCTCCATCAAGATATCCTTGCACATGGTCAAATCCAACTCTTGCTAGGCGCATTACAGCTTCTTCGACTTGATGGGGATTAGCCACTAAAAGAATCGGCGTGTGGACATCTTTCAAAAGAGAACCCACCCACGGAGCAAACTGCCCATCCAAGCCAATAAAAAGACTCCCTGGTATAAATTCTTGCACAAACTCATCACGACTTCGCACATCTAAAACGATGATATTTTCTTCAAGCGCTTGTTCCTTAAAGGCATCAATACTTAGCGCTAACGCAGTGAGATCAGGACGATGAGAGGTATCGTAACCATGCTTATTCATACCCACATTTTGAGGGAAGTAGGCGGGAGGCGCTGGAATGCCATCTGTAACTTCTTGAATAAACTCCTCTTTTGTCATGTCCGCGCGTAAAGCATAGTTCTCGCGCTTTTGATTACCAAGTGTGTCGAAAGTATCCGTTGACATGTTTTTACCGCAGGCACTGCCTGCGCCATGGGCGGGATACACAATGACCTCATCACCGAGGGGCATGATTTTGTCTCGGAGGCTGTCATATAATATTCCAGCAAGTTCTTCCATGGTGAGGTCCGCTCCTTTTTGCGCTAAATCAGGCCGACCCACATCACCTAAAAAGAGTGTATCCCCAGTAAATATGGCTTCTACCTTTTCTTCCTGATTCAACAAGGCGTAGGTTGTAGATTCCATTGTATGTCCTGGGGTATGCAGGACACGAATTTTGGCTTTTCCAAAAGAAAGTTCCTCCCCATCTTTTGCAATGTGCGCTTCATAGGTTGGATTAGCTTCTGGTCCGAAGACAATAGTAGCTCCTGTTGCTTCGGCAAGATGGAGGTGTCCACTCACAAAATCTGCGTGAAAATGTGTTTCTAAGATGTATTTTATCTTGACCCCATAATCTTCAGCAAGCGTCAAGTAAGGTTCAACTTCTCGCAAAGGATCAATAACTATAGCCTCTGATTCACTCATTAAAAAGTAGGCACCTTGGGCAAGACATTTAGTATAGATCTGTTGTATTGTAGCTGGCATATAACAGGGTTTATAAAGAAGAAATTTTATCAATTAATATGAAGACGGCCATAACAAGTACAAAGACTCCGAAACCTTTTTTGAGTTTCGGTGCAGGCACTTTGGCACTAAAAGGAAGTCCTACGGCAAGACCGAGCATGGCGATGAAGGTAAATCCAATGAGAAAGGCCCAGTCAATCACTAGACTAGGGTTCATAACATCCCCTAAAAAACCAATCAGCGATTTACTCGCAATAATAAACATTGATGTTCCCACTGCCCGATGAATAGGAAGCTTAGCCAATAGGACAAGCGCAGGTACAATGATGAAGCCACCTCCTGCACCGACTAAACCAGTGAGCACACCGACTACAATAGCTTCAGTGACTACTTTCAGTACACGTGATACATCCCATCGTAAGCCTCTAGAATCCGAAGTGTTTTGCGTTTTCTTGCGCAACATGGACAGAGCCGCAAAAAGCATGATAACAGCAAAAAGCAGCATTATCGCTAAGTCTTTACTGAGAGCAAGTCCTTGAAACTGAATAATGGTCTCAGGAATAGCAGGTACAATAATTTTTCGAGTGAAGTAGACTGCAGCAATCGTCGGCGGAGCAAAGACCGTGGCTATCTTATAGTCAATATTGCCTTTCTGACCATTGCGCAAAGCCCCAACGGCAGCGACCCATCCAACAACAAAAAGGGAGTATCCTGTGGCGAGTTCTACGGGAACGCCAAAAAAATAGGTTAAAATAGGTAAGGCCAAAATAGACCCGCCGGCACCTGTTAAGCCGACAACCAATCCAATTAAGACCGCTGCTATATACCCAATAAGCATAATTCCCTCCATAGCTTATAAATTGGTATTTAACATACACTGAAACAGGTTCAGCACCTCTTTTCTAGCCACTTGATAATACACTTGCTTCCCTTCTTTGACTGAAGTCAGAATGCCATGTGCCTTCATTTTCGTAAGATGATGAGACATCATAGAAGCCTCACATCCACAAGATAATTTATCGCATAGGGTAGTTACATCAATCTTTGTGCTATCGGCAAGGTGAAGTAAGATCTCAAGCCGCACTGGATGGGCTATCACCTTTAAGGTCTGCGCCATATCCTCTAATGCAATGTCATGTAGTTCAGCAACTTTCATTGATCGAATATATGAACATTTGTTAAATTGTTAAATGTTCGTAATACATTTTACTCGATTGCTCTATCGAACAAGACTCAAGCGACCGTACTGCGTTTGACGAAAACCCGTGTAAATATTTTCCGAAACAATATATATGAGGTAAGTCCCTGCAGGTTGGTCCTCTCCTTCCCATCGACCATCCCAAAAGTTGAGGCCATCAATAGACGCCACCTCTTCTCCCCAACGATTATAGATTTTCTGGGAAACGACTTGGAGATTGGGATGAGGAAACACTTCATAGACATCGTTTAATCCATCGCCATTGGGGCTAAAGGCATCGGGAAGGACTACAAGAATTCGGTCAATAAAAACCGATTCACAAGCTTGGAATAGGCAACCTTCTTCATCGATGGCATCTAAGCAAAACGATCGGCTGTAGGGTGGACTCACTAATAATAAGTTGCTATCGGCACTAAGAAATCCTTCCCCCATGTCCCAATTCCAGTGAGCAATGGGCTCGCTTGAGGCTACATTAGCTGTCACACTCGCCGTGTCCCCAATTTGTAATGGGTCTTCAGGAAATTGATCAAAGGAAATCAAGGCCTGATTGACCGTAATCAATACATCAAAAGAAGAATCACAAGATCCATTGAGATCTGCATAGGAAAGCGTCGTAGAAATCAATGCTGTATTACTTGGTTGATAGACTGCCGTTGACTCTGTCGAAGTATTATCACTCCAGGACCAAATCAATGGATGACTTGCCGTGGCACTGGCATCTAAAACAATTGAATCACCAGGACAAAGCGTATCCGATAATAAAGAACTATTTAACGTGATTGGCTGAAAGGGAATATCCATTCGAGATAAGGTTCGCTCGATAAAAACCTTTCCATGATCTCCTGCATTGGCACCCCCTGTCACATCATCACATGATGCCACAAGATTTACTCCATTTAATCCAGGACTAAGATCTACTGCGAAAGATGCAGGCAAACTGCTCAAATTACTAAGGACAGCACCACCACCTCCACCACCGCCAGGTCCGGGACACCGAATACCGTCAAAAACATTACCCCCATCGCCACCATGTATATCAATAGTAAGTGTACCTGATAAGGTTTCTGCTTCCAAGAAGACACTGCCTCCAGCCCCACCGCCACTGCCTCCATCATCATTGGTTGTTTGAGTTACAGAAGCCCCGCTTGCTGTAATCTGTCCATTAAGTCCATGTATTGTTGGCGCAGATAAAATCACAATCCCCCCACCATTACCAGCATTATTACCATCCCAAGTTCCATCACCATTGCCCACGTCTGCAGCACCGCCGCCGCCGCCCATAAAGAGTCTATCGCCTTGGTTGGACGGAATAGAATCCCCACCAAAACCACCGAAACCAGCACTGCAAAAGAATCCAGAAGACAACCCACCTTGACCTCCTTGACCAGCGTTACCGCCACCACCACCGCCGCAATTATGGTCATTACCACCGCCGCCACCGCTTCCATTTCTTCCGCGTCCATATTGCGTCCAAGCATCGCCACTCCCCTCGCCTTTTTTACCTCCATTATCTAGTGCCAATCCATCAAATCCTGGGAAACCAAAAATGCCAAAACAATCAAAGTCGGGCTGCACGGCACCACCCTGAAAGCCTCCTTCTGCAATACTGATCGTAGCCGCAATAGAAATGCTATCCTCCGCTTGAAAGGCAACAACACCTCCAGTTGTCCCATTCCAGGATTGTCCAGTGACTGCATTGCTTACATTGGCCAAGGTGTATTTGGGAAAAGTGACGACTTGGACCGATTGGCTAACGTCAAAGACTGCTTCTATATTATGTACAAAACGCAATCGTAGTTCTCCTGGGTTTGACGTAGTGAGTGCCTGACTGATCACATGAATTTCATAGTATCCTGCCGTGGCTAAATCAGGGAGGTGTCTCCCATGATTTTGGTCATCGCTGATATCTCTTGGAGCCCCCTGCATTTGGATGAGTATAACTTCATTGCCGGGAGTAGTAAAAGCACCGATCGACGATGTTTGAATGATAACCTCGTTAGTACAATAATTCAAAGATGTGACCTGAGCATAATCATTGGGAAGGGGTGGGACAATCTCCTGAGCAAGTAGGTTCGTCACCCAAAGGCAACTTAGAATCTTAACTAAATGACGTACCACAGCCACAAGTTGTTGATGCATTCGGATTTTGATAGGTAAAACCACGATTGGAAAGTCCCATTTCAAAGTCGATGACAACGCCTTGAAGTGTTTCCCTGTGCTCTTTATGCATTATGACTTGAAGTTCCTCAAAAGTCCACATCTCGTCATCTTCATTCATGGCTTCAAAATTGAGGATATACTCCATACCTGCACAACCTCCTCGTTTGACGCCTATGCGCAGTGGAGTACTTTCATCTGATGCTAAACGCTTGAGTTCTTTGAGCGCCATCGGCGTGAAAGAAACCGGACAAGCAGATGCTAATGTTTTAAGGTTTTTTGCCATAATCGACTGAATAAGAATTACCTTAACGGAAAGTTACAAAAATGGATAATTTAACCCTGTTCCTTTTACTAGGTATTTTGCCTGCACTACTCATCGGCGGCATCAGTTTAGCCATGGTACATACCCTGACGAAAAAGCAAATTCGTAGAGAAGAGATTCAATTGAAGCGCGAATTGGGAGAACTTGCTCGAAAAGACCTTATTCCAATTCGACTTCAGGCCTATGAACGTATGGCGCTTTTCATGCATCGAATGTCTCCTGCTGAACTCATTCGAAGAACACAAAGCCCCAAAATGACAGCGAGCACCTTAAAACAGGCTCTGATTACCACAATGCGCGCTGAATTTGAACATAACATTACCCAGCAGATTTATCTATCAAGAACCGCATGGGAGACAATTTACGCCTACCAGGAGAGCTTACGGCAAGTTATTGAGCAATGTTCAACAGACTTAGACCCCAAGGCGCCAGGCTTCGAATTGGGAAAAAGAATTTTAGAATTCTATATCGAAAATGACCAAAACGTAATCACTACAGAACAAGTGATTACAAGACTTCAAGTAGAGGTTAAACATATGTTCGACGTATGATCCAAAGCCAAAAACTATTCGTCTTAATTGGCATTGCATTCCTCCTTCATGCCTGCCAAAATTCCCTCCAAGTTGTACGATTTGAAGCAGTAGATATAGAAGTTGAGATGGACAGCACGACGAGAAACACGCTGGGCTTTCTAGATTCGCTTTTACTTCCCTATCAACACCTTCTTTTGGATAGTATGGCTCAACCCATTGCCCAAGTTCAAGAAGATTTACTCAAAGCTGGCGCCAATGGAAAATTGGGTATCCTAATGAGCAAGGCGATGATTAATCGAGCAGAAGCTCGATTGAGTCAAAAGGTTGATTGTGCCTTTATGAATACAGGAGGCATACGTGTCCCCGTGCTCAAAGCAGGACCTTTAGCACTCGGAAGGGTCTACGAACTAATGCCCTTTGACAATTATCTCGTAGTACTAGAGATACCGGGAGATAGCTTGCAAAAAGTACTCGATGTTGTCGCCCGAAAAGGAGGATGGCCAGCCTATGGCATTTCCTATAAAATAGATGATGAAGGAGCCACGGATATTGAGATTGACGGTATGCCCATTAATGGTCAGCAATTGTATCAAGTGGCTCTATCGGACTACATAGCTAATGGTGGAGATAAGATGACCATCCTCAAGCAATTTGAGCAGAAGAATACCGGCTTAGGGTTGCGCGATGCTTTTATTGAATATTTCATAATGATCCACCAATCGGGCCAAGCCATTATGCCAGACCCACATATTGTATTACGATGAAAAGAAGAATATTTCTTAGAGAGTTAACCTTAGCAGGCGGGGGGATTTTATTGGCTCCAAACATTGCCTTAGCGCAAGGAAAAGACATTCAAAAACTGACCATTCTTCATACGAATGACACCCATAGTCGAATTGACCCTTTTCCAAGCGATAGCAAGTTTCCTGGCCTTGGAGGGGTATCTGCACGTGCCAAAATCGTATCAAGGATTCGGGAAACAGAAGAACATGTATTACTTCTAGATGCCGGGGATATCTGGCAAGGAACCCCTTACTTTAATTTTTACCACGGTGAGTTAGAATTCAAAGCGATGTCCTCAATGCGGTATGATGCAGCTACCCTGGGGAATCATGACTTCGATATCGGCATTGATGGGCTTGTTAAACAACTACCCCATGCAAGCTTTCCTTTTTTGAACACTAACTATCGCTTTGACGATACTCCTCTTCACGATAAAGTCCAGGAGTATAAGATCTTTCAATTAGGAGATCTGCGAATCGGCGTCACAGGAGTAGGCGTTGAACTTGAAGGACTCGTCTTACCAGAACTTTATGGAAAAATCCACTACCAAAATCCAATGGAGTGTGCTGAAAAAACTGCAGCACATCTCAAAAACGAAGAAAATTGTCACTTCGTGATCTGTTTATCCCACCTTGGATTTGATTATTCCTCAAAAAAAGTATCCGATTTAGTCCTTGGAAAAAATTCAAAAAACATCGATATGATCATCGGAGGGCATACCCACACCTTCCTAGAAGACCCCGTCGTAGTGGAAAATTTAGAGGGCAATCCTGTGATTATCAATCAAGTAGGTTGGGGAGGGGTACAACTGGGAAGAGTGGACCTGATATTCGACCGATTCAAAGGCAAGATGACCTCGGCCATTAATAGGGAAATTTTTTCTTAAAAAACAAATGAATTTCATTTTTTTCTTTGATTTCTTTTTCCCATTTTCGAATGCGCTACGGTAAAAACCAATTCTGTAACACTAATTAAAAAAAACCTATGTCAAGGACTCCTGAATCAGTTTGGTCCAGTGTTTTAAACATCATTCGCGATAACATCAGCGAACAGAGTTTTAAAACATGGTTTGAGCCGATTCTTCCTGTAGAATTACAGAACAACGTGCTTACCATTCAGGTTCCTAGCCAATTCTTCTATGAATGGCTTGAAGAGCACTACGTAGGACTCCTTCGTAAAACTTTGCAAAGAGAACTAGGAGCAGATGCTCGATTAGAGTATCGGATTGTCGTTGAAAATAGCGATGTAAATAAAGGGCCTTACACTGTTGAGTACCCTAACTACAATACAGGGAACACGAAAAACCAGGAGTCTACGGTGCCTCTAGTTGTTGGAACTCAAATAAAAAACCCATTTATTATCCCAGGACTGAAAAAGGTCAATATTGATTCGCAACTCAAGTCCTCTTTCAACTTCGATAACTTTATCGAAGGGGATTGTAATAGACTTGCTCGTTCAGCAGGATACGCGGTTGCCCAAAAGCCTGCTGGCACTGCCTTTAATCCATTAGTGCTATTTGGAGGCGTTGGACTAGGGAAAACCCACCTTGCTCAGGCTATAGGAAACGAAATCAAACGTCTCTATGGTAACAAGACGGTGCTCTATGTTACCAGTGACAAGTTCACCAATCAATTCATCGATGCGTTAAAGAATAATGCCATAAATGATTTTGTGCATTTCTATCAACTCATTGATGTCTTAATCATGGACGATATCCAGTTTTTTGCCAACAAGCTTAAGACGCAGGATATCTTCTTCCACATTTTCAATCACCTCCACCAAAATGGAAAGCAATTGATTATGACTTCTGACCGTCCTCCAAGAGATCTTGAAGGAATGGAAGAGCGTCTACTAAGTCGTTTCCGATGGGGACTTTCTGCAGACTTACAACAGCCTGATTTCGAAACGCGCATTGCCATTCTTGAGAAGAAAATGTATTCGGACGGAATCGAGCTAAGCAGAGATGTCATTGAATTTGTGGCCTACAACATTAATTCTAATGTACGAGAGCTTGAAGGAGCTTTAATCAGTTTACTCGCACAGTCTTCTCTCAACAATAAGGAAGTCGATTTAGATCTTGCGAAAAAAATCATCAAAAACTTTGTCAAGAGTGTTTCTCGAGAAGTATCCATCGACTACATACAAAAGACTGTTTGCGAATTTTTCGAAGTACCTCAAGAGCAACTCAAAGAAAAAACACGCAAGCGTGCCATTGTTCAAGCACGTCAGTTGTCAATGTTCCTTGCGAAGAGTTATACTAAAAACTCCCTCAAGGTTATTGGAAAGCACTTTGGTGGCAGAGATCACAGTACAGTGATTCATTCCTGCCAAGCAGTGCAAAACCTTATCGATACCGACCTCGACTTTAAAGAGCAGGTCGATGAAATCGAGAAGAAAATTCAAATGAGTATTGGATAGATAGCGAATGTAACGCCGATGGTGTATATTCGCATTCCGCTAGGATATCCTACAGGAGAGGTGGCAGAGTGGTAATGCAGCGGATTGCTAATCCGTCATCGTCTAATAGCGATGCCCGAGTTCGAGTCTCGGTCTCTCCGCAAACTCAAAGCCCCGCGTTTTGCGGGGCTTTTTTTATACTCTACATTTTTCACATAACACGCAAGCAATAGCAAAGAATCAGTGGGAGGATAGCATTACTCATTGCCAAACTATGCTTTGGTTACGATGAATTATTTTGTCCCCCGAGGGGGCCGAACGGGGTGTCAATACCAAATCACTTCCATACCCACTCACCGCTGGCCAACATGGTGGTGACAATATCCACTGGCATTTCTAGTTCGATTACGACATCGTCTACCCTTTTTCGTCGTACCTGAGCATTGCACTGATGTTGACGAGCGTTCACTATTGCCTTGGCCACTGGATTCCTCATACTGGTAAACATTTCGATTGGCCGTCCAGGTCCAGCAGGAAGAGCACAAACTACTTTCGACTTGTTCTTCCTTGGCATCAGGTAACCCAGCAAAAAAATCAAGTCCCGTTAATGACTCCACACGATCGACACTTAACCCCAGAGATCTTAGGGATTGTGAACTTCTGCGATTCGGCAAGACAAAGCCAATCGCTTCCATTTGTCCCTGTTTAAATCGGAGAATCACCTTGAAAAAATCCTTAGGAATTGAAACCTTATTCCCACCCAAAGTGGGTAATCCTTCACTGAGCAGTGGACCCGTGACAATGCAGAGCGAGTCCGCATCGGCTGCCCATGTTCGCATTAGCTCCTCAAGCTTTTTCCATATACCCCGATTAAAACTTGGATTTTGAGGACATATATTGCTGAAAAAGAAGGATTCTGACATCGCAGTCGTTGACCAAACCATATCGCCTGCAGGTACTAAGTGGCCTCTGTCATAGCCTGAACCACGGTAATCAGCAACATCAGCAGTTCCCGTTCTTACTAAGGGGTCACGGCGAAAATTATCCGTTCGATTACATCGCTTTACAAGACTCTCAGGCTTTAATGTATAGGCAACCCATTGGGCCTGTTCGTGCATTTCGTTGTAGACTAAATCATAGGCAAAGTGATGAACAAGTTTCTCTCCCTGACGAAGCTTAGGAAGCAAATCATTTGTCTCAATTAAATGATTGGATGATAGCGGCGAGGACGAGCCTCCGTCAGAAGGCAGGCTGCGCGCTTCACTTGAACTTTTATTCGTTCCATTTTCTTCTTCTTGATCAGCCTCGGTATATGAGCGGTCTCGATCTTGATCATTATTCTCCTCTGAATATTGAACAACAAGCAATGCAAGAATAAGAAGACCGACCAACGCAAGCGCTGAACCTCTGAAAAAATGCTTAGGACTTAACATATCGCACTACAGTTAAACCAAGCCATGCCACAGAATGACTCATCGGCCATTTTTTGAAAAGTGCTGATAGTCCTTAGAGTTCTTCCAATCACCACCCCACTTCCAACCAATCTCCGCAAAGTATTGGATCACAGGATCTCCAGCAAGAATAGTGCCCGGAATCGTGTCGACATAAACTCCGTTACTCGGGTAAACCTTTCCACCCTTAAAAAAGGGATTAATCAACGGATTAATATCTATAGCATGCCCATAAGCATGTTCGGACAAGCGGCCCGACCCTACAGCACTTCGGTAGTTAAAGCAAGAGGTATTGTTTGCTCGCATGGATTTGTCATCATCCCAGCCAAAGGCATTAACTGGTATGATTGATTCTATCGGAAAGCTATCGCGTTTGAGCTGATTAAATACTTTTTCAACTGCCCGAGCGCTTGATTTCTCTACCACCAATAATCCATCGTGATGATAGACACCATCCATACCAAAGTAGCTCAACTCTAGAATAGTCAGTCGTTCTTTGATATCTATCGGAATATCCAATCCCGATAGAGCCTCTAGCAACTTAGTGGGCGCATTGCGAATAAAGGCCTCTTCTCGTTCTCTTAGCCGCTTTTCTGCTGCTGCTTTTTCTTCAGCCTCCATTGCCTTTTGCAAAGAGTCCCGTATGGCTTCTTCACGGTCCACTTCTTCCTGCCAATCTTCATTGCGTCTTTCGCCTGCCGAGCCATCTTCACCACCTTCTTGGTCCATCGCATCCTCCTTTACATCAGAATCCATGGATGGACTAGGATTCTTTTCATCCTGGGAAAATGTGCACCCATTAGAACCTACCATAAGCCAAGTAAAGCAAGTAACGGTGGCGACAACAATTAGGGATCTATTCCATTTCATAATCCGATGCTTCTTGAAGAATCATAGTTTGCTTATAATTCCTGTTTACAATATAAAATCCAATGCTTCCAAGAGCCATTAAGGCCGTAAAAAACAAAAAGTACTCCGCTTCTCCGTTCTGTATGTATTGGTTTAACGAAGTCTCTGCAATCAGACCATTGATAAGTGCCGTAAAGCCATTTCCAAAGGCAACGGCTAATAGCCAAAAACTAAGGATAAAGGATTTTAAGACCTTGGGGGCTTGGGTGTAGGAGAATTCTAGGGAAGTAATTGATATCAAAATCTCTGCAAAAGTTAGGAGTACAAAGGCGGCAATTTGGTAGAGAAAACTCATAGAATATCCACTATCCATCTGCACCTGAACCCAGGCGACTAAGGCGAAGCTCGATACGGCAAAGGAAAAGCCGAGGCACATCTTATTAAAGTACGTGAGGGGCATGATTTTTCCTAAACGAGGATAAATGATATAGGTAAACAAAGGGATAAACAACAGGACAAAGAGTGGGTTAACAAAGCCTATCTGAGAAGGTAAAAACTCAAATTGGAAGAATCCAAAATCTACCGTCTTTATCATCAAATCAGATTGAGCTTGTATTACCCAACTTGTGGCCGTTTGATCAAACAACGACCAGAAAATGGCAAGAAAGATATAGAAGGGTAAAAGTCGACCAACTAGGGAAGCTCCCTTGCTGGAGAAGATCTCTTTTTTGTACACCGACCACCCCGCGGGTTTTACCGAGATGTACTTTCGTCTTCCGAGATAAAACACAATCAAGGCAATGAGCATAAGCAGACCAGGGAGCCCAAAGGCTACGCGCGCATTCCAACCAATTTCCGTCAAATAGGGATTGCTGAGAATTCTCTCTGCACTGAGATACGCGATGATAGCCCCCACATTGATTGAAAAGTAAAACCAATTATACATGCGCTCAATCAGATGACTATTGGAAGCGTCAAACTGATCCCCCACATGAGCAGATACACAAGGTTTAATTCCTCCCGCACCTATTGCAATCAATGTGCATCCCCAAAAAAATCCTTGCGGTGTTTCCCAAAAAGCCAAGACAAAATGACCTACGCAGTACACAAGAGACAAGTTGATGATGGTTCGATACTTACCCCAAAGAATATCACTGAGCAGTGCCCCCATTATCCCAGTAGCATAGGTTGCCATCACAAATAAATGAACCCAGAAGGAAGCCTTGGCATTGGCCTCAAACTCAGCCATGCCCGATTCTTGGAGGAGACCGACCAGAAAAACAATCAGAATTGCTTTCATTCCATAAAAGCTGTAGCGTTCTGCCGCTTCGTTACCAATGATATATGGAATCCCCTTAGGCCATTTTGATGATATACTCTGCACTATGGTATTGCTTTAGGTTAAAATACTTCGTCTCTAGGTTGAAATTTACTATTTTATAGTCATGGTAGATTCGTTGAATAGAAGCTGTTTTCCAACACAAGGAATGTTGGAAAGACCTATGCGATGGATTATCTACCTCAGCCTCTTCCTTGGGATGGTTCATAATGCTATAGCTCAAGGAAAAATTCGCGCCAATGCTGGTCAATGGAGTGATCAAATTGTAGGCAACATCCCCTTAAGCTTTGGAGATATATGGATTGAGGAGGATGGACTAGTCTTTGTTTTTTATGATAACCTGGGCCACGAGACCATTAGTGCCTTAGAGGGGCATCAATTTTCGATGCGATTTTTAGACAGTGATCCTCCAGATGATATCACTTGGGGTAATGCCGGCCCTATACCCACTCGTTACTTTACGTCGTCAACGCATTCTACAGGAGGGGCAGTGGCTTACGACCATGAGCAAGTTACCCTACACAACATCTACCCTAACATTGACTTTGTCTTTGATGGAAATGCCTCCAACCTGAAGTACAGCTTTATTGTTCATCCAGGTGGAGACCCCTCTTTACTCAGGATAGCAGTGGACGGAATCACCCCTCAGCAAAACCAAGATGGTCTTGTCTTTAATACCTCAGCAGCCACTATGATTGAAGAAAATCCTGTGGCCTTTCAATTGGACTCTGGAGCAGAACAAAAAATACCTTGTTCCTTCGAGCTGACACAGGATACGATAACTTACAACCTAGCAGCATTTGATGTAAACAAGCCTTTAGTTATCGACCCTACGTTGATCTTTTCCACCTATACTGGGTCTCAGCGTGATAACTTTGGCTTCACAGCGACCTATGACAATAATGGGAATGGTTATGCGGGAGGCATGTTGCTCAATACACAAAATGCCGGAGGAGAATACCCCACTACATCAGGGGTTTTCAATAGCTACCAAGGAAATGTAGATATAGGGATTACTCGATTTGATCCCAACGGAGCGAACATACTCTATAGCTTGATTATTGGCGGAAGCGATGGGGACTTACCAAATTCGATGATTGTCAATGATGCCGGAGAACTTTATGTCTTAGGAACCACAGGGTCGAATGATTTTCCTATGTGCCCTGTCGCTCAACAATGTGGTTTTGATATCACCTTTAACAATCCCGCAGGTAGTCCTGCAGCAAACTTTACTAGCGGAAATGGAATCTTGTTTACCCAAGGATCGGACATGGTGGTGTTTAAAATTGATGCAACGGGAAGTGCCATGCTTTCCTCCACCTTTTTAGGCGGCAGTGGCAATGATGGATTAAATGATGACAATGATAATGTGGCTAACATCCAATACAACGGGACAGATCTTCATTACAATTATGGCGATGCCTTCCGCGGTGAAATCATCCTTGACAGCACCGGTAATGTCTTCATTGCATCCTCCACAAACTCTCTTGATTTCCCCTTAGGAGGTGATGGCTTAACAACCGGGCTAGGTGGAGAACAAGATGCTGTCTTAGCCTCATTATCGAGTGACTTAACAACATTACGTCACGGCCGATACATTGGAGGAAGTGATGATGATGGAGGCTATTCACTTAAACTCAATGGGAGTGGGCAAGTCTACGTAACCGGAGGGACAAAAAGTGCAGATTTTCCGACGACGGCCACCACAATACAGCCAAGCTTTTCTGGAGTAACCGACGGTTTTATAGGCTTTTTTGATGCCGGAGACGGTAGCCAAGGAAACGCTACTTTTTTGGGGACGACAGTCTATGACCAAAGTTATCTTGTGGAGATTGATCGCGATGGTGATGTTTATGTGACAGGGCAATCCGAAGGAAACTACCCTACGGCCAATGCTGCCTACATTGAAGCAGGAGGTAACCACTTCATACATAAAATTAGTCCTGATTTAACCACTACCATTTACTCGACGGTTTTTGGTCCTGGCAATGGGCAGGTAAAGTTATCCCCTACTGCTTTCTTGGTCGATAAGTGTGAAAGAGTCTATGTCAGTGGTTGGGGTGGACTTGTAAACAATAATCGAAATGCCAACGTAGGGACGACCACGGGTTTCGTCACTACCCCAGATCAGTTCAATCCAAACCCAGAGGATGGAAGCGACTTTTACTTTACCGTTTTTGATCGAGACATGACAGGCCACCTCTTTGGCTCATACTTTGGAGGAAATGGAAGCACCGAACACGTCGATGGAGGAACCTCGCGATTTGATGCCAATGGGGTAATCTATCAAGCCGTTTGTGCTGATTGCGGAACAGGAGGAAGTCTGTTTCCATCTACAACAGGTGCCTATGCAGAAAACAATGGAATGGCTCCTAGTTTTCGCTGTAATACCGCCCTTTTAAAAGTTGATGTAGGTATACCTCAGCCTGAAGTAACCGTTGAAGCTTTCCCAAGAGCTACCGGGTGTCTTCCCTTAACCGTACAGTTTAGTGATAGTGCATTTAATGTTCAAGAATTAATCTGGGACTTTGGCGATGGAAGTCCTCCTTTTACAGGACCGAGTCCATTGCATACGTATACAGACACAGGAATATATACGGTCACATTGATTGGAATTGATACGACGGTTTGTAATATAACTGACACAGCCACCTTACAGGTTGAAGTAGGCGATGATAGCCTTAGTGCCGACTTTGACGAAGTCTTAACCGTTATATGTGATTCCAATCAGGTCATTCTCAGAGCACCCTCTGTTTTACCCACGACCCAATATGACTGGGATCTAGGCGATGGAACTACGTCCACAGATTCTGTAGTTGTCCATTCCTACCTCAGCCCGGGAACCTACTCTGTATCCCTTTTTCTCTTAGATAGTAACTCCTGCTCCCTTGCCGATAGTTTTACTACGAATGTAACGATTCCAACCTCTCCCGTAGCATCTATCAACCTCGTGGATACGGTAGGTTGCGCACCCATTACCATTGACTTTACGAATTCCAGTATAAATTTTTCTGATGTCTTATGGGATTTTGGAACAGGGGACACCTCCATTCAGCTAAATCCAATCTACACCTTTCAGGATAGCGGGACCTTCCAAATTCAACTGATTGCCTATGATACAAGTGGTTGTATACCGAGTGATACAGCCATAGCTTTAGTTCAAACACGAATTGATAGTTTCTCTGCGCAAGCACGAATTGACACCTTACTTTTTGATTGCGATGAGCTCCAAATTCAAGGGTCAAGCCTAGATAGTGGTATACTTCACCAGTGGTTGTGGGGCAACGGCAACACCTCTCTTGATTCCTCAGCGACAACTATTTATGGTCCCGGAACCTACACTGCTTCTTACATTGCCTCTGACCCTAGCTTACTCTGCGGAAGATCGGATACACTGTTTTTTCCGTTTATCGTTCGCCCAAGATTTGAGGCATCGTTCAATCTTGGGCCTGTTTGCGATCAAGAGGCGATTGAGCCTATACTTGCGGCTGGCTCATTTAATGCCATTGAATGGCGATTTGGAGATGGGGCAATATCCAATCTAGCAAGCCCAAGCCATATCTATGGAGGACCTGGAGTCTATGAAGTTATTGTAACCTTAACCGACTCAACGTCTTGTAATATCCAAGATTCAGACACCTTAATGGTTGAAGTCTATAGAAACCCGAGAGCAGATTTTAGCATAGATTCTTCAATAATCCCGTATGGAAATTTAGTCACCCTTACCAATTTGAGCCAAGATTATGATGGACTTATATGGGATCTGGGAGATGGCAACCAGATCAATGATGAAGAAGTTATTGAATACCTCTATGAGCGTTTTGGAGAAATCCAGCCCTGTCTACAAGCAGTTATCGATGGACAACCTTGTGCTGACACCCTGTGCAAGTCAATCATTATAGAAGTTAATCCGCTCTTAGGTATGCCCAATGCGTTTACTCCCAATGGTGACGGCCTGAATGATACGGCCTATGTTGAGGGTCGTCATATTGCCGATTTATCCTACAGGATATACAACCGTTGGGGGGAACTTGTCTTTGAAAGCAATGATATCAATCTAGGATGGGATGGTCGATTCAGAGGAGTGTTGCAAGAACAGGAAGTCTATGTCTATGTGGTAGAAGCTCGCTTTATTGATGACAGTAGACAAGTATTACGCGGAAATTTAACCTTGATTCGATGAACAAATGGCTTTATATCACGGGCCTTGTTATCGCTTGTTTCGGTAATTCGCATGTCAGGGCACAGGACGTGCATTTCACGCAACATTTTTCAAGTCCCCTTGCACTTAATCCAGCATCCACCGGATTCTTTCGTGGGGACTACCGAGTTGGGGTAAATCATAAAGAACAGTGGCCTTGGGCGATCGAACCGCAGTTTCTTAATTACAATACTTCATCAGCCTTTGCTGAGTGGCGTATTCGAGGAAGAAAGAGAAAGAAAAAAGATTGGTTCGGTGTGGGGCTAATCACATTACACGATATCGCCGGCGATGGGAGGCTCAGAATGACAGAATACGGAGCTTCTATAGCCTTTCACAAGCAACTCGATCGCGAAGGAAGACACTTCATCTCTGCAGGATTTAACGCGATATCTAATCGGCGTACTATAGAGTTTGAGGCGTTTCGATTTAATAGTCAGTGGAGAAACGGAACAGGGTTTGACCTGAACCTTCCCTCTGGTGAATTTTTCTCTCAGAACGGATTTATCGATCGTTATTGGGATCTAGCACTAGGTGTCCAGACCAGCCATAGGTTTTGGAACGATAATGGGTTGGCTATAAATCTATCACTCCACCATATAAACCGACCAAGGGAAACCTTTTTAAACAGTGACAATCGTATTGGATTAAGGCCTATGGTTACCCTTCAAGGAAGCATTCAAGGGCCCTATCGCTTTACCATTCATCCCTCTATGCTCTTTACCACACAGAAAGGAGCTTTGGAATTCGTGCTAGGCACTAATTTTTCAATGCCCATTAATCAAACTCGATTTACCGCAAAACAGCGACTTTGGTGGGGATTGCACTACAGAGCCATTGATGCCATTATTCCGGTGATTGGCTATGAAATAGCTCGGACTAGAATTTTGATGAATTACGATATCAACCTATCTTCCCTGTCGAAAGCAAGTCGAGGAAATGGCGGATTGGAAATTTCGCTAATTCATATTGGCAGCTTAAGAAAAAATACCAAAGAACGTCAACAAGTTTATTGTCCAGATGACCTGTACTAAGCAAATCCGAACCTTTTTATTGTGCACAATGCTCACGAGCATGCACTTAACGTCGTATGCCCAAGGGAATTATGACGAAGCACCCTTTGAAGAAGAATTCAAAGGGCCTAAACGCCAATCTTCAGGAAATCGAAGTCAATCCACCTTTGTACAAGGGCTTCGTTTTGGCACAAAATTCAACTTCTCTATTTACGGCAATGAAATGCTTTATGGCTTGGAGCCGACCATTGGGTATCAACTTTTAGAAGAAATTTTTGAGGTTGGATTGGGCCCTATGTTTATGCATTATCACAACTGGAGTGGGTTTTCTAAATTCCATTATATCCAAACTGGGGGGCAGGTTTATGCAACGCTCTTTCTTTTTGATGGAATCTACGTCAGAGCCTCTGCAAGACAATTTTTTCTGATTCAGCGACAACAAGGTAATCGAGCCACAGCTCGCACTCAGAATGTCTACCTCGAAGGAGGATATCAATACCAAGTGGGCGACCGCTTTTGGGCCACTGCAGGTCTAGAAATGAACTTAATTGAAACGCCCTATGCAAGCAGAAGATACGTCACACCGACATTCGGCTTCCGTATGGCCTTCTAAGCATCGATTTTAGCGTAGGCGGCATTTTCTTCAATGAATGCTCGTCTTGGAGGCACCTCATCACCCATTAGCATAGAGAATACACGATCAGCCTCAGCTGCAGAATCTACAGTGACTTTCTTAAGCTTACGTGTATCGGGATCCATAGTAGTTTCCCAGAGTTGTTCAGCATTCATCTCTCCAAGACCCTTGTAGCGCTGTACGCCTACGGATACATTTTCTTTATCGCCTTTGAAACGCTGAATAGCCGCATCGCGCTCACCATCATCCCAACAGTATTGGAATTGTTTTCCTTTTTTCACAAGGTATAAAGGTGGTGAAGCAATGTAGATATATCCTCTATCGATCAACTCGCGCATATAACGGAAAAAGAAGGTTAGAATCAAGGTCACAATGTGGCTTCCATCTACGTCGGCGTCACACATAATGACAATCTTGTGATAGCGAAGCTTTGTAATATCAAGAGCTCGGTCGTTTTCCTCTGTTCCGATTTTGACCCCAAGCGCCATAAACATGTTCTTGATCTCTTCATTCTCATACATCTTATGCTCTAGGGCTTTTTCTACATTGAGAATTTTTCCTCGAAGAGGAAGGATGGCTTGGAACATTCGATCACGGCCTTGCTTTGCTGTACCCCCTGCCGAATCTCCCTCCACAAGGAAGATCTCAGAGCTCTCAGCGTCTTTGCTCGAGCAATCCGCAAGCTTACCTGGAAGACCGCTTCCTGTAAGTACATTTTTTCGCTGCACCATCTCGCGTGCTTTACGCGCTGCATGGCGACCCGTCGCTGCAAGAACGGCTTTCTCGACGATAAGTCGAGCCTGTTTAGGGTTTTCTTCAAGATAAATCTCAAGCATTTTACCCACGCAGTTTGACACAAGACCGGTTAACTCTGAGTTCGTTACCTCGTCTTTGGTTTGGCTCTTGAACTGCGGATCGGGAATCTTAATAGATATAACTGCTGTAAGACCTTCTCTGAAGTCCTCCCCACTCATGGCAAACTTTAGCTTTGAGAACAAACCATTTTGCTCACCATATTTTTTGAAATAATGGGTAATTGCTCGCTTAAAGCCACTGACATGCGTTCCTCCGTTGTAGGTGTTGATGTTATTGGCATAAGACTGAATCATTTCGGCATAGCCTGTATTGTAGTTTATGGCTACCTCCATCGCTACACCATCTTCTTCGCTTGAGATGTAGATGGGTTTTTCAATAAGGCTTGTGCGCGTATTATCGAGGTATTGAACAAAGTCAACTAATCCATTTTCCGAAAAGAATTGCTCGGTAACGTAGTTTCCATCAGCGTCTTTACGTCGCTCATCGGTCAATGTGATATTGATGCCTTTGTTGAGGAAGGCCATTTCCCGAATACGATTGGAAAGCGTTTCATATTTAAAGGTTGTATCATCAAAGATGGTCGCGTCAGGCATGAAGGTTACTGTCGTTCCTGTATCCGACTTGTCTGTTTCACCAACTTGCTTAGCATCGTATAACGGTTTACCTGCACTGTATTCTTGCACGACCACCTTTCCTTCCCGGTGGACTTCCACTTTCATAGCGCTCGATAGAGCGTTGACACAACTAACCCCAACTCCATTTAATCCCCCGGATACTTTGTAGTTGTTCTTATCAAACTTACCCCCCGCATGAAGTTCCGTCATAACAACCTCTAAGGCAGACTTTTGCATTTCCTTGTGCATGCCAATCGGAATCCCCCGTCCGTTGTCTTTTACCGATAAACTTCCGTCGACACCAATAACGATATTAATGGTGTCGCAATGGCCTGCCAGCGCTTCATCGACGGAGTTATCTAAAACCTCCCATACTAACTGATGAAGCGCACGCGCATCGGTTCCTCCGACATACATTCCTGGTCGCATTCGAACGGCCTCTAAGCCTTTAAGAGCCCGAATATTATCCGCACTATAATTTGAAGTATTTGACATAGTGAGTGAATTTACATCAGACGCTCTCTTTTTTCTAACAAAAAGCCCATGATATGTACACAAATCCACATAGATTTTCCAATACGAAAAGATTTTGCAATTATTCGTGAAACAATTGAGAAACATTAGGTTATTTTGCCCATTAACCCTATCTTCAAAAGGAATAAAACATTATGCGTTACACCTTATTTACCCTACTTATTACCGGAATAGCATTTCTTCAACCTGCTAATGCTCAAGAAAGTGTCGTAGAATCAAACGACTACAAGATCTCATACGAAGTTCAAGACTGCCATGATTTAACCAACGGTTTGCACCGGGCCTACGCTCTTGTGACCTTTGAAAACAAGACCAATGAAGAGATTACCCTTCATTTTGATATGGAAAAATATCTCAATGGCGTATGTCGAACATGCAACAACGAAGACGATGGCTTACATCATTCTCTAACGCTAAAACCTTTGGAGACTATTGCTGGTACTTGTGAAACAACGGAAAACTATCTCCGCGTCTTTTCTAAGCACCTCGATTTAGACAATTACAGCACGTTAACTGATCTTAAGTTCACGAACATCGAATTAAAATAAGGCCAACAACCTCTACGAAAAAAAACTATGAAACATCTCTCTTTTCTATTCAGCTGTTTGTTTTTAGTGTCAACAGCTACTGCCCAAAACCAGGGTTGTATTATTGACCTTTTCACAAGCTCTCCCTCTGCACAGGTAGACTGTGAGGACACAATAACCTTCACTGCTGCCGGATACGGCCAAGGACTTGTAGTAGAGTTATTCGGTCCCTCCGGTCCGCTTGACACAAACTGGCAAACTACTTCACAGGCGACATACTCCAATCCTTGTGGGCCCGGTCCATCAGGCGCGGCCAATGATCCCCATTTATGGATGGGTGACTTGGCTTCCGTACCTCGATCACTGACAACCAATGGCCTTAATACAACTCAAGGAGCATTAATCTGTTTTGACTTGAGAATGGCGATACAAAGTGGAGCCTCACCATGTGAAGGTCCTGACTTGCCGGATGAGGGAGTGTATCTACAATACAGCACAGACAATGGCCTTACTTGGGTAACCATAGACTATTTCAATCCAGATACTAACGGTTGTGGAGGACAGGCTGGTTGTGGATTTACTGCGTGGGGTAATTACTGTTTCACCTTACCACCAGCAGCATGGACGACAAGTACCCAAATTCGCTGGATTCAAACCTCGGATTCAGGGGCTGGATTTGACCACTGGGGGCTGGATAATATCCAAATCACTGGTAATGACAGCACATACTTTTATTATTGGGATGATCCTCTCGTTGGTGACACCAATACACGAGTTGTAATTCCAACTATTGATTCCACTATCGTAGTCTTCTACACCAATGGATCAACCGATACCTGTTCGGATACGGTCTCCTACACCATGAATCCAACTGATGCCGGCCCACCGGTGATTGCAGCCTGTGATCCAACAGGTCCTGGTGAAATGCTCATGGGTAGTGGTGCAGTCAATGTTGTTTGGACTCCTAACCAAGATATTATCAATGCCAATACTTTAACGCCAACTGTGTTTCCGGCCAATGACATTTACTACACCATGACATCGGCTTGTGGAGAGGATAGTGTACTTGTAGATGTAGTACCTGCCATAAATCTCGCTCCAATTCCAGATGATACCATCTGCTTGTTTGGTACCACGACATTAACTGCGGTTCCAAGCCCGGCTTCTGTTCCAATTGGCAGCGTTCAGTGGACACCAGCAACCGGTTTAAATGATGCGACAACCTTGAGTGTTGTTGCTTCACCTGCCTCAACGACTACCTATGTGGTTGAAGTTACATCAGTAGATGGTTGTAATGTATTTGACACGGTAGAAGTCGTGGTATCTGGTAGCCAGCCAATTATCAACTCTTCCAATGACACGACTTTATGTGATGGAGACTCATTAAATCTCTTTACAGAGGTGCTGCCTCCCGCTTCAGGTCAATATGTAGTCACACCAATACCTTATGCTCCAGTAGCATGTACTTCTCCTACAACGCTCAGTCTCTCAGATGACCAAGTAAGTGCAGCAATTCCTATTGGATTTCCCTTCCTTTTTTACGGAAACACCTATACTGATATCTATGTGTCGTCTAATGGTTTCGTGACCTTTAACCCAGGCTCAGCGAGTGGTTGTTGTGCTGGTGAGGATTTATACGTTGACAATAGCCTCTTTGACCCAACCAACCTCATTGCGTTGGCATGGAATGACCTTAACCCCAATAGTGGTGGAACCATTTCTTACTGTATAGAAGGTAGCGCTCCGAATAGACGCTTTATCATTGACTACAGCGGTGTTCCTCACTTTGGAGGTGGCCAGGGAGTAACCGGTCAGATTATCCTTTATGAAGGAACAGGTGTCATCGATATCATCTCTTCAGATATCATTAATGATGGAGGCAATATGACCCAAGGAATCCAAAATAACACGCTCGTTGACCCAGTCGATGGAGCTCCAGTTCCTAACCGGAATGCATCAGATTGGAATGCATCAAATGATGCCTGGAGTTTCATTCCTTACGTTCAAGCTAATGTCTATGAATATTTATGGACGCCATCAACGGGACTTGACGACCCAACATCTCCTACACCATTGTTTACTGGTAATGTTAGTACACAATACGTAGTGTCCGTTACTCCTCAAGGAACAACGTGTTCTGCGACAGATACAATTGATGTCAACGTAGTACCTGGATTCACATACACCCTTTCACAAAGTGATGATACAGTATGTCGAAACCAGGCAGTTAACTTGACAGTCAATCCAACTTCAGGATCAAACTATACTTATAATTGGACTCCTGATGCAGACTTAGACGTAAATGATGCAGCTTCTGTAGTGGCTACACCTACTGCCAATGGAACAAATTCGTACAACGTTCTAATCACTGCGGCTAACAATTGTGCCGTCTTAGATAGCTTCAACATTTTTGTAGCTGGAGAAGCTCCATCGAGAATAGAGTTTGACGGCTATCCATTCATATGCCAAGGTGATAGTGTTGAGATCACAGCAACGCCATGTGTTGGGGTGACCTTGTCGGATAACTTCGATGGTGGATTCGACCCAAGTATTTGGGCCAACGTGACTTCCTATGACTTAAACGGAGATTGCGGTTCTATTTCTGGTGATGCCTTACATTTCGACGGTGGAACAAGCGTTGGAACAGATCGTGTAGCTGAAACGCTTCCTATTGACGCATCCTCAGGTGGAAGCATTGACTTCTGGCTGATCATTGGTAGCTCGTCTACTTCAGGATCCGGGTGTGAAAATGCCGATGCTGGTGAAAATGTTGCCCTGCAATATTCAATTGATGGAGGGGTAACATGGGTAGATATCGCAGTCTATGACGAAGCCCTTTGGGAGACTAACCCAACTTTCCAATTTTTCTCTGAGCCTATCCCAGCTGCTGCACAAACATCATCGACTCAATTCAGGTTCGCTCAAATACAATTCAGTGCTTGTACGAATTGCGACGAGTGGGCAATTGATGATGTTACTATCTCTGCAGGATGCTGCGGACCAGCTTGCGGAGTGTTTGAGTATAGTTGGTCACCCGCTGCAGGATTAAGTGATCCAACGATTGCCAACCCAATTGTCAGTGCAACAACTCCTACCACATACACGGTCACTGTTACACCAATTGGGACAACTTGCTCTTCGCAAGAAGATCTCTTTGTTAATGTTGGACCAGACTTTAACTACACCTTATCTCAATCAGAGGATACAATTTGTTTAAACAATACCGTGCAGTTCAATGTCGTCGCTGACATCGCTGCAGGACCTTACACCTTTGCATGGGGAGGTACAGGTGAGTTAGACTTTGATTCAATTGCTAATCCAAGCTCTACGCCAAGTGTAAGTGATTCAACCTATACCTACACATTAGAGGTGACTTCAGCCAACGGCTGTCGAAACTATGACACAGCCATTGTTGTGGTTAATGGCGCCGCTCCACCAAGCATCAGTTTCTTCACTGGAACGAATTCAACGGTGTATTGTGGAGGTGCTCCTCTCCTTCTGACTGCTCAAGTGATCGATACTTTTGGATTTCTTGAAGATTGGGAGTCAGGAGTTATCGATCCAGCGATCTGGGGTAATACACTCAATGTAATTATCGATGGATTCAATGGAGTGAGCAATGCGCTTCACGCTACGCAAGGTGCTTCAGGTACAGGGCGTTTCATTGAGACTGTGCCATTAGATCTATCCAATGGAGGAAGTATAGAATTTGATTTTTATGCTGGATATCAAAATGCTTATGAAAGCACGGAAGTTCCCGTTCTTCAATATTCAATCGATGGAGGTCTCACGTGGATTGAAATCGATAACTATTCGTTAGCTACTGGAGCGACAAACTTCACGCAATTCTTTACCTATCCGATTCCGACAGGTGCGCAAACTCCAAATACAATCATTCGATGGTTCCAACCAGCACACTCTACTGGCATCAATGATGATTGGGGTATAGATAATGTTTCTATTGAAACAGGATGTTCTGGTGCTGGCTGTGGAAACTTTGATGTTGCTTGGTCTGCACAAACACAACCCTTTAGTTTCTTCCCAATTCTTGGTGATACTACCTTTGTTTCTCCAGGGAATCAAGTGAATCCTACGGCACCTAACGGTCCTGCTGCAGGAGATTGGTATATAGCTACAGTCACAGCAAGTGGCACAACATGTGCAAGCAGTGACAGCATCTTTATATACTATGGTCCATCATCACAAAGTCTAACACCCGACACAGCAATTTGTATTGGTGACTCACTTACCTTAACGGCAACTGGTGGATTACTATACAATTGGACCAATGCACCTGAATCCAATGCACCTATTGGTATTACTGGTCAAAACTTTATTGATGTATATCCTACGACAACGACTACATATGTTGTCAATGTAGACTCCTTAAACTGCCCTCCAGGCGGAATTGATTTAAGTACGACCATTACGGTAGTAGATATTCAAGTAGTAGAGCCAGCGGACACACAAACCTGCTTTGCAAGTCCAGTGGAGATTTCATACACTGAGCTCGCTGGCCCTTACGAGTATACTTGGGAACCTGCTAACCTGTTCAATGCTTCGCCAGGTATGGGAATGACTTCCACTGAGGTTGTAAGCCCTGCCTTTGATATCACACTTAACGTTGAGATCAGCGGGCCAGGCGGAATATGCGCTGAGCAATTTGATGTCTTTGTTGATGTCATTGAGCAACAAATTGTGCCAATTATTACCGATAATCCGATTATCTGTAATAGTTCCTCAGCCATTATATCCGCTCCAAGTGGATACACCTTCTATTCTTGGAATACAGGTGAATCTGGAGTAGATGCCGATTCAATTACCATCAATGCTGGTGGTCCTTACTATGCCACAGTTACTACAACTGATGGATGTGACTGGCCTACTGATACCGTTGAAATTCAGCAAATCAACTCTGAACAGGATCTCCTACCCGATACGACCTACATTTGCGAAGAGGCAGGAACCTTCAATTTAGTTGCACCGCTTAACCCCAACGGAGAGCAGTTCACGTACCAGTGGCTTGATGGCGGTCCAGCAAGCAATGTTTGGAATGGGTTAACCTCGACGGGACTCTACACAGTGCGTATTTCTTCTGATATATGTACAGGTGAAGATTCAACCTTGGTCTTCCGGTTGACTACCCCAACCATTGATTTCACCGATCAACTAGCCTATCTATGTTGTGATGGAGAGTTGAGCCTTGAACCTACAATAACCGAAGTAGCTCCTAACTCAGTGGGAGTATATCTCTGGTCAAATGGTGATGACACGCCAACTACTATAGTTGATAATGACGGTGACTACGTACTTACTTTAATTGATGCATTTGGTTGTGCATCAGTCTCTGACACAATTACAGTAACACGAATTTGCAATGACGTAGACTTAACGGTTGCTATGGATTCTGTCTTCATCACGCAATTGAGCGACAGTATTGAAGCTGCTGTGACTACTGATCCAAATGCTCTAGTTACCAGCTATGAGTCCAATTGGACTGTTGATGATTTCAATGCCATCCTTACCAATTCAGATGGATTCATTACAGGATTAACTTCTGATGTTCCTGGTACCTACACGGTATTCTACGATGTCACTAGTTCAACGATTACACCAACTGGCGACACAGTAGTTTGTGTTGAACAAACAAGAAGTACAGATATTGTAGTTCGAGATATCATTCAGTTATTACTACCTGACGCCTTCACTCCGAATGGTGACGGTCTTAATGATATTTTTGCTCCATCCAACCCAAGCTTAGATATCGTAAGCTTAGATATCTTCAATCGATGGGGTGAGCAAGTTTACAGCTATGATGGAAGTGGTTGGGACGGTCGTTGGAATAATCAAGACCAACAACCAGGCACTTATATGTACTACCTACAAATTCGTTATGCCAATGGCGAAATTGATAATATAACGGGAACACTTAGTCTTATCCGTTAATCACTTATTAAGTAAAAAGCCCTCCAATTGGAGGGCTTTTTTTTTGTAATCACTTTCTTGATATAGCGCTTGGCGTTGATGAATACATTCAAGAATATCAAAACGCCATCAATAAAGTATCTTTAAAACGATATGAAGAAGACTTTTTTTTCTGTTACGCTCATATGCCTGGGATTTATCCTTGGAATAAGTTCATGCCAAGAAGTACCTAATGATGGATTACCCTCTTACATAAAGGTCAACCAGGTGAGCTTCTTTAATGAAGACGGAGTGCTAGACACACTTAGCGGGCTCTATGATGTATGGATGCAAATAGAGGGAGATGATCGAGGAGCCATTGGATGGCCAAATACCGTGGCCGTCCTTGCCGAAGGAGAAAAGCTCATCTTGTTAGAACCCGGTATTTATAAAAATGGTGATTTTCTCCAACGAGAGGTATATCCCTTCTATGACATCATTCAGATCGACACCACGCTTACTCTCTTTGATACCCTTGTACTTGACCCCATCTTCAGGTATGTACAAGGCATTCAATTTAGTCTGAGAGAAACCTTCGAAGTTTCAAACAATTTCAGCAACCTCAATGCAGAAAACCCTCCTATTCCATTGTCTGGTAAAGCAGGTGTTATTCATTTGAATTCTTCTTTAACTAGTGCAGAATGTGCTATGCTGAGTGCAGTGGGTCTTCCAAGTGGTCAACGTATTTTTCTAGAAATGCATTATAGCAGTACCAACGACTTTGCGATTGGATTACGCGGAGAAGAAAGTGGTAATGTATTGGCTGATGCCTTTATCTACTATGCTCCTCCTACGCAGGAGGGTCGATGGGAAAAGCTCTATCTAGACGTAAGTAATGATATAGGACAAATCGATGCAGAATCCTACCGATTCTATCTACAAACCTCACTATACCCTGATTTGGATAGCAGTTTCATTGCTATAGACAATGTCAAACTAGTGCACTTTTGATGCAAGAAAATCAATTACAACATAAAACATGGCGCTTGGCTAAAGTGGCACTTGAGATATTCTCAGTTAGTGCATCATGGATTGTATTTTTTCTTTATAGAAAATTAACCATCGACGGTTTGGTCCTCCAAGAAGGACTATCCTCCTTCCAAGACAAAAACCTATACTTGGGTATTGTTGCCAACGGAATCCTTTGGGTTCTAGTCAGCTCTATAACAGGGCGATATCATAAGGTATTTGTAGAAGGTCGGCTTGCTAAACTTATCAATCTCTTGGCCGCCACGCTACTATCCAGCTTAGTACTCTACTTCATTTTGTTTATCGACGATGGAATAACTACACCCAGCGACTACTATCATATTATATTGGCCTATGCCTGCCTTCAGTTAACGCTTGTTAGTTTATCCAATGGAGTGTTTAAGATGCTGCTAATTGTGCAGTATTCACAAGATAAATACCATACGATTGTGCGTGATATTGGAAGGATTGAAGAGGAAATCAATTCGAGGAGAGAACGAGGAATTCTATATCGTAATGCAACAACAGAAATTTTTGATACTAAAGAATGGGAACACACTGATCATAAGGCAAACGAAGTATGGCGAGTTTTCGAACCAGTGGACCTCAAGGCACTCCGCGCTGAACAGATTAATTCCTTAGTACAAAACAAAATAGAGCTTCGTCTATACCACCGATCTAGTGAAAACTACCCCTTTCGACAGTCAATGGACTATGCCCTAGGAAGATATTATAGCGCACCTCTAACACCCCACCTTAGTGGATGGCAGAAAGCTAGTAAACGAGCAATGGATATAAGCCTAAGCCTTGTAGGTCTAATCCTTGGCATTCCCCTGTTCGTGCTCTGTATTCTTGGAATAAAGACTACTTCTAAAGGACCAATACTCTATACACAAGAACGAATTGGCTTACATAAGAAACCATTTCTAATCTATAAATTTCGTTCCATGATCGTTGGTGCCGAAAAAGATGGGCCTCAATTATCGAGTGAAAAAGATGACCGCATCACTTCATGGGGCCAGCATATGCGTAAATGGAGACTTGACGAACTCCCTCAATTATGGAACGTATTGAAAGGAGATATGTCCCTCGTTGGCCCAAGGCCAGAACGAGCCTTCTACGTACAACAAATACAGGAAAAGGAGGCGCTTCATGCCAGAATCTATATTACCAAGCCAGGATTAACGTCACTAGGAATGGTTAAGTTCGGCTATGCGCGTAATCTTGAAGAAATCATGGAGCGTATGCGATATGACATAATTTACCTCGATAATCAAAGCATATTTTTTGATCTTCAGATTCTTCTCTTCACCATTCGAACCGTAATCCTCGGGAAAGGAATTTGACAATTCGGCATGTTTTTTGTATATTCCGACACCGAATGTATCAGCGTTCTGAACACATATCGACTTATTTTTTTCTTTTAGCGCATTCTATTTTTCTGCGCTTCTAACCAAATCATCATTATTCAGCATGGCAAGACCTAGCACACGTGAAAAGCGTCTTAAGGACGGATATTATATGGAAGTAAGAAACAACGGCGGAGAACGAGGAATTAAAATCCGCAGAGAGTCTAAAGAGCAAATCGATAGCGCAATGGAAGAATATAAGCGCACGAAAGAAGTTGCTTATCTCGGCCTTGTTAAAAATGGGAAATTCATTGAAGGACCCAATGCTGTAGTGAAGAAAAGCAGAGCTAAGTCCACTACGAGAAAGAAGAAAAAGACAACAAAGAGTAAAGCGTAATCCCGTTAAACTCTAGCTCTCTGAGCTTTCGCCTAAACTTTCGATAAAGGATTCCGTCATTCCTACAGAAGAGAATCCACCATCATGAAACAGATTTTGCATCGTGATTTTCCGAGTGTAATCGGAGAACATAGCCAAGCAGAAATCCGCACAGCTTTCCGCATCAGCATTGCCTAACGGACTTAGTTTATCCGCAAAATCAAAGAATGCATCAAAACCACTTACACCACTTCCGGCAGTGGTCATCGTTGGACTTTGAGAAATTGTATTCACTCGGACGCCATTTTTAGCTCCCCAGTAATACCCAAAGGAACGAGCGATAGACTCGAGCATCGCCTTAGCTTGAGCCATATCACCGTAGCCAGGGAATGATCGCTGCGCAGCAATGTAAGAAAGCCCTAAAATTGATCCCATTGAGTTTACCATATCTCTTTGATAGGCCACCTGCATCACCTTGTGAAAACTGATGGCAGAAATATCGAGCGACTTTTGCATCCAGTCATAATTCAAATCAGTATAGGCTTTCCCTTTACGCACGTTGGGTGACATACCAATACTGTGTAAGATAAAATCTACTTTACCATAACGCTCGGCAGCCTTATCAAAAAGTCCATTTAAGTCTTCTAGGTTCGTAGCATCTGCAGGTACTACCTCCGTATCACATTGCTCTGCTAAATCTTGAATCTTACCCATTCGTAAGGCAACAGGGACATTGGTCAATAGAAAATCAGCTCCTTCGGCTTTCGCTTTCAGTGCTACTTTCCAAGCGATACTTTGATCATCCAATGCTCCAAAAATGATTCCTTTTTTTCCTTCGAGTAAACCGGCCATTGTTGTTTGAATTTTGTTATATCGAAGGTAGGCAATTTAGCTCAATAACTGATGCACGGCATCTTGAGCAGCTCTTGGAGCAATGGCAACCCCCATTCCCCCCATACGCCCAACCGTTAGGACCTTATTCTCTAGGAACTTACTGAGCAACTCCTTGCGCTGATTCTTTGTAAAAGCCATTACTCCAGCCCAGTGCTCCGCAACAGAGACCTGCCTATCTGGGCAAATATGCGTGGTAAGGTAATCTTCTAAATAATGTTTGACTTCTTTTGTACCAGTGGTATTTAGGGTTTCTTCTTGCTGACGGAAAGCATCTCGCCCCCCTCCCAAAAGAATGCGATCACCCAGCGTTCTAAAATACATGTATCCCTCCCGAGCATGATATGTCCCTGAAGGTAATCCATGATCGAAAGGTTCTGTTAAGATTACCTGACCTCTTCCAGGCACAGTGTTCTCACTTAACTGACTCAAGCCGGCATTGTTTGCCAACAAGACAAATTCTGATAAAATCCAGCCAGACGTCGTTGGAATATGCCAAACATCCTTCTTTTTAATCCAATGTTTAAGAGGGGGAATAGCTATACCGTTAAGGAAAGCTATGGGTTTGCTTTGGAGGCTCCTAAGCAAACAGGCATGCAACTTTCCTGGGTGCAAACCAGCTTCTCCTGCGATGCCAATCCCGTAACATAGAGAATCATTTATTCCATGAGAAGGAGAGAAAACTTCCTTTCGCCCAATGTGACGCTCTAACTCACTATTCAACAAAGAAAGCTTGTCCAATGTCTTCTCATAGATAGAGCTCTCTGTGCTATGAAAGACTTCTAATCCCCCATCGGGAGTATAATCAAAATCTCTTGCTGAGAACATCTCAAGCCATAACTGAATCCCTTGACAGCGCAGTTTGACGCGAGCCATCGCTTGCTCAATCCCCTCATTCTGAATGTCGGAAAGAATCTCTGTTGGACTTCCAAAACAAGCAAATCCTGCATTTCGAGTGCTTGCCATACTCTGGCCATAAGATTGCTGATCAACCACCGCTATGCGCAGTGAGGGATTGCTAATATGGGCGAAATGAGCAGCACTAAGTCCTGTAAAGCCTCCACCAACAATGAGTAGATTCGCTGTTGACAGCACGCGATTGGTCTCCCAATACGAAGATTGCATTGTCATAGGCCTATAGTTTTGATCCTTCAGAAAGCAGCGATTCAGCTACTTCTAAAACTTTAGCGTCTCGATGATCGCCGATGAGTGAAGCAACAGCCGATGTGCGAGCCTTTCCTTCAACTTCCTCGATGGTAGTCCAAGTACTGTAGTCATCCATAGCCTTCTCTACGAGGTAATGCTTATTAGCCCTTGCGGCGATAACGGGTAAGTGCGTTATCGTAATCACTTGTTGGTGTTGTGCGATGGCAAGCAGCTCCAGCCCAATTTGATCAGCTACCTTTCCTGAGACGCCGGTATCAATTTCATCAAAAATCAAAGTACTTAAACCAAGGGCTTTACCTAATATAGAGCGCACTGCAAGCATAAATCTCGACCGCTCCCCTCCTGAAGCAACTTGTTCGATAGGTTTAACTTCAAATCCAGGATTGGCAGAAAAAAGCCAGGTAAAGGCATCCTTCCCAAAAGGTCCAAAATCCTCCTTTTCCTCTAATCCAAAGACTACCCTAGCCTTAGGCATAGATAACGTCTTCAATCGGGATACCAATGCCTCTGAGCGCTCAGCAGACGCCTTAACGCGTGCCTTGTGAATTGTCTGTGCCAGTGCATTCATGGATATACCTAAGTCATCGATTTGACTGGAATACTTCTTTATGTTTATCTCGAAGAGTCCTTGATTGTGTAATTCCTCTTCCCACGAGGTAACAAGTGCCTTTAATTCTTCAATATCCGAGCACTGATATTTCTTAAGGAAACGATGGCTAGTATCAAGAGCGTGCGATACTTTTTCATATTCCTCTGGACTAAACTGATACGATTCAGAAAGATCCTCCAAGCTAGATGAGCAGTCTTGAATTTCAATTTGAGATGAACGAAGCCTCGCGACTAGGGATGAAAGCTCTTCATCATGCTTTGCCACGGAATCAAGCTGCTGAATCACTTGAGCCAAATGCTGCATGATCGAAGCATCCGCGCCTTCTAGTAAGTTCCGCGCCTCTTGCGTAACACTATGTAATACCTCGGCATTAGAAAGGACGGTAAATCTCGATTCAAGTTCCGCTAAGTTTTCTTCAAGTATTCCACTGTCATGAATGGACTCAAGATCACGCTGCCGACTTTCGAGGAGTGCCTCTAAAGAATCTCGCTTATCAAGCAAGTCCTTTAAAGCCTTTTTAAGTTCAACATATTTGGTGTACTGCACGTGATATTCTTGCACCTTAGATTCATGAGCAAACCCAAGGTCCACCATCTCTCGTTGCAGTTTAGGATCAAAAAGGGCTAAGGTTTCATGCTGACCGTGGACATGAACAAAGGCCTTGCCGAGGTTCTGTAATTCTTTAAGGCCGACCGGTGTGTCATTGATAAAACTCCTTGACCGTCCATTCGCTGTTACCTCCCTCCGCAAGATGGTTTCCGGATAGTAATCTAAATCTCTGGAGGTAAACCATGTTTCAAAGGAAGCTGGCAAGGTGAGCTCTAGTTCTATAACACATTTGTTACTCCCCTTCCGTACATCCTCTTTATCTGCCCGTGCCCCTGTCACCAAGGCTAGAGCTCGTAGCATAATGGACTTACCTGAGCCAGTCTCCCCTGTGATGACATTCATACCTGGATGAAACTCAAGCTTTGCAGAGTCTATTAATCTAAATTGGTCGATTGATAACGTCTTTAACATGCAAAGACTATTTTATTTAAAACGACTTCTGTACTCGTCAATATTATTGGGATCAATGGTTACAAGTGCGCCAAGTGCTGCAGACTTTACATCGGTTTTTTCCTCAGAAAAAAGATTTAACCATTCCAACTTTTTTGTATCCGACAATAACTGCATAATGGGCAAATTAGGAGCATCCTCTCCCACCTTAGAAAAACTAACCATTCCACTTAACACTGAGAGCATCGCGGTATCCTTTGACTCAATCATCCGATCTAGTCCTAAGCGATGATAGGTATAATTGCCTTCCCGAAAAGGAGCATAACGACTATTTAACACGTTATTGATAAGCCAATAGCGGTTTTGGTTATTATTATCAAAAGACCGCCACCCCGAGAATCCAGAAGTTGAAGGAACATTGTTGACCAATTCTTGTGCCTTCTGAAAATAAACGTCTCCTCCATTCTGCTCATAGGAATCATAATCCATTCCCAAGATGAAGTAGACATAAAAAGCAAGGGTATGCGTAAGATTATTGATAAACTGATTCTCATTGAAATCCAATGGATCAAACTGCTTGTAAGTAAAGACCAAGTCCTTATCAAACCGATTGATAAGGGTCGAGTTATAGCTCGTATTGTAGACCGGTCGGTTCGCGATAACCGTAAGCGATGCACCGTATGAATTGTTTCCTTTTTCTTCTAGAATATTGATAAAAAAACTGCACTCAATTTTTTCGAAATCTTCAAAGTTATCACTGGACCACTTCCTTTCATTAAGGAAGGAGGCAACCGCTTGCTGTAACTCTTGAAAGACCTGAGGATCCACACTGGTTGCGGCTTGCGCATTGATCTCAACGGAAGCACGTAACTCCTGTGCGCTCAAGGCAGTAGGTGATAAAGCACCTAAAAGAAAAATGCAAAACGCCGCTATGCCTAATATCCTCGTCATATAGCAATTAACGCAAGAAAGGTTGAATGATTTCACAAATATTCTGAGCAACTTCACTTTTAGGCTTTACTCCGAAGGTAGTAACATTCTGATCGCGATCAATCACAGTTATTTTATTGGTATCCACATTAAACCCTGCTCCAGCATCCGCAAGTGAATTCAACACGATATAATCAAGGTTTTTGCGTTTGAGTTTATCCTTGGCGTAGGCCATCGCATTGTCCGTTTCCAAGGCGAAGCCAACCAACCATTGATCTTCCCTTTTTTCTCGGCCCATAGCAGCAAGGATATCTCTGGTAGGCACTAATTCAATAGCCAATTGGGCTTCTTGTTTTTTGATTTTATGGTCCGCTACAATTTTTGGGGTGTAATCCGCTACAGCTGCGGCCTTTATTGCGCCATCAACCTTGGGCCAAAGTTGCATGATGGTATCATACATCTCCTGGGCTGACTCTACTCGATGAAAGTGTAGATTTTTTGGAATGGGTAATGAAGATGGACCAGAAACAAGGGTGACCTCGTGACCTCGTGACACAAGCTCTGCTGCAATAGCATAGCCCATTTTTCCCGAACTTCTGTTACCAATGAACCGAACGGCATCGATGCGCTCATAAGTAGGACCTGCTGTAACAAGGATGCGTGCCACGTTTAGGAAGCTTGTGCGGATTGGCCTAGTACATCCTCAGCGAATGCTGTGATGACATCAACATCTGGTAGTCGACCTTGCCCCTCTAAACCACTCGCTAAGAATCCCGTAGCAGGTTCTAAAACATGGACTCCATCTTGAGCCAATTGGGCAACATTACGTTGAACCGAAGAATGCTTCCACATATCTAAATCCATAGCAGGAGCTACAATCACCGGACACGTTGCGGATAGGTAAAGGGCGTAAAGCATCTCATCACATAGACCATTGGCCAATTTTGCTAAGCAATTAGCAGAGGCTGGTGCAATGATTAACAAATCGGATTCCTTGGCTAAGCGCACATGATTATGCCATGTGCCTTGGTCGTCCCACATACTTTGAAGAACGGTATTTCCAGAAACAGTGGATAGGGTTAATGGGGTTGTAAATCGAGATCCCCCTGAGGTTAACACTACTTGAACGTCGTAGTTTTTTTGCTTAAAACTACGTACTATGCTTGGTGCCTTGTAAGCAGCTATGCTCCCTGTTACACCAAAGAGAATTTTTTTATTGCTCGCCTTGTTCGTCATGACTCGCCTCGCTGCTTTCCTCGCGTTCGCGGTAGAAAAGCTCGTCGCGCTTGAATTCCTCTAAGGCTAGGATCGTAGGATGAGAAAGCTTTTCGTAATACTTAGAAATCTCAATTTGCTCTCGGTTTTCTACAATTTCCTCAAGCACTTCAGAGGTAACAGCAAACTCTTCAAGTTTACTATTTAGTTCTTGTTTGAGGTCAATCGAAATTTGATTCGACCGATTAGCGATAACCGCCAAGGAACGATATAGATTTCCCGATTGCATTTGAAGCTTATTCAAATCTTGGGGTTGAGAGCTTTCTGGCGCCTCTAAGCCTTTAAACTTGCGAATTTTTTCCATGCTATGATGTTATGTTTCGTCTAGAAACGGTCGATGAAGGTACGAGAATAATCTCGAATTTTCTGGACTTCACGTGCATTTTTGCTTGAACCAAAGGAATCCAAGTAAGAATTGCTAATGTTCACCAAGTCTGTATGCCATCGATACTGTTGATTTTCTTCACTCGAAAGGGCCAACTCATAATGCGTTTGTACGTTGATATAAGCGGCTCGTTCCAACAATTCCTGTCGCTGAGATTCATAGGACTCATTACCATCCATCCAAACCGCTTTTTCCAAGGACTGAATCGCTTCATTGACAGCAGGCACCCGCTCATCAAGTGGCCTCGTGTAAATCATATTCACTGAGGCTGAAAGAACACCGAGCTTGGATCGATAGATAAATTCATCGCAAGTACTAAACTCTGGATGCTCTGGATAGAGCGCTTGAACGAGCTTCAACTTATCGATGGCAATCTTGTAGCGCTCACCCTGCTTATCTATAAAACTGCGCTCGGCATATTTGTAATAGGACATCGCCGCTAAAAAGTATAAATCCGATGGATTTTCAATGTCAGGAAACTCTAAGAATAAATTTTCATAGGCAATAGCAGCCGCTCTGAAATCTCTTGTTCTGTAATACAAATTAGCTGCTTCTAGGGCCTTGCGCTCCAATTTATCCCGTAGAAGATCAATTCTATTATTACATAGCTCTACACGCTCACTCGTAGGATAAATATTGATAAAATTCTGATAAGCTTGCAATGCCTCGTAGGTCGGCGTTTGATCTAACGACCACTTAGGACTTTGGGCATAGTAAGACTCCGCATGCATGAAGAGACTTTCTTCAGCGAACTCACTTAAACTGTGTTGATCATATAGCCTCTTGAAATGAAAGCCAGCCATAATGGCATTATCCATTTCATATTGTGCCTTGGCATAGTAGAAATAAATTTCAGCGCGCTTATCTGTACCTCGATAGACTGGTAACAACTCCTCAAACAAGGGAATTGCCTTAAAATATTGACCCTTTCCATAATATGTCATAGCTAATGCTAGCTTATCCTCAGGACTTTTACTTGCCAATGACTTTTTGGACAAAGCGCAGGAGGAAGTTAACGTAAGAAGCACGAAGAACAGCAACGTAACGTGCGTCAATAAGGGGCGATATGACATAATGTTTATAGTTCCCACTCGGCAATAATACGGAGAGCGTTTTGAATCTCAATTTGATTTTTCTCACTCACAGGAATAAGAGGAAGACGCAGATGACCTTGAATAAGGCCCATCGATTCTAGTGCACACTTGATTCCACCAGGATTATTTTCCTCAAACAACGCCTCAAAGAATGGATTGAGCACGACTTGCAGCCTTTGCGCTTCATTTAGGTCATAGTTGAGCGCAGCCCGAACTAAATGCGTAAAGGACTTAGGAAAAGCGTTTGCTGCAACGGATATAACCCCTGTGGCGCCCAAAGCAATGAGGGGTAGGGTGAGAAAATCATCTCCAGAAATAAGCGCAAAATCATCTGGGGCTTGCGCTATAATGCGCATAGCTTGAGACAAGTCACCGGATGCTTCTTTGATTCCAACGAATTTTTTTGAAGCCTCGGCAAGGCGAATCACTGTCGATGAATCCATGGATTGTCCCGTACGAGAAGGAACATTATATAAAACAATCGGCTTAGGACTCGCTTCGGCAATTGCCATGTAATGACGAAAAATTCCTTCTTGTGTCGGCTTGTTGTAATGCGGACTACTTGACAGAAAACCAGCAACGCCCTCTTGATTTAAAAAGGGAATGCGTTGGATTACCTCTTGTGTATTGTTGCCACCCAATCCAGCAATAATAGGAAGACGACCCTTTGCAGCACTTAGTACTTTATTGAGCACAACCTGTTGTTCATCCATTGATAAGGTAGCCGTTTCACCTGTTGTGCCGAGTGCGACTAAGTAAGAACAACCTCCTGAAATGCAATGATTAACCAACTGATCAAGCGCAGAATAATCAACGAGTCCTTCCTTGGTAAATGGGGTGACTAAGGCCACGCCCACTCCTCTTAAGTCATTACTCGTAAATTGTCCCATAGTGATTTTTTCAAGCGTTGGCTTCAACAGAGCCTGTGTTTTCTACTTCGATAAAACTGCCTATCGCTTCATATTTAGCATAGCGATGCGTTTTTCGTTCTTCCGGTGTCATTTCTCTCAACTGATTTAAACAGCGTTTGATTTGTCGCTTTACGTTTTTAAATGTTGCCTCTCGGTTTCTGTGTGCGCCACTAGGCCCTTCTTTGACAATAGTATCTACAATCTTCAACCGTTGCATATCATGAGCTGTTAGCTTTAAGGCTTCAGCAGCCTTTTCTTTATGTTCAGCAGATCTCCATAAGATTGTGGAACAGCTCTCTGGGCTAATCACCGTAAACCAAGTGTTTTCCAGCATCATAATTCGGTCACCCACTCCAATACCGATGGCGCCACCTGATGCTCCTTCACCAATGATTATCGAGATAATAGGCACACTGAGATTCAGCATTTCCTGCAAATTCTTAGCGATCGATTCCGCTTGGCCCCTTTCTTCTGCTCCAATACCTGGATAAGCACCTGGAGTATCAATCAAGGTAATAATCGGCCGATTGAACTTCTCTGCAAGTTTCATCAATCGTAAAGCCTTTCGATATCCTTCGGGTTTGGCCATGCCGAAATTGTGAAATTGGCGCTCTTTAGTGTTCGAACCCTTTTCTTGTCCGATAACCATTACAGGATCACCGTCTAAAAGAGCAAAACCACCTACCATCGCTTTGTCATCGCCAAACTGACGGTCCCCATGCAGCTCGCAAAAATCCTGAAACAGATTCTTAGCATATTCCAGCGTTTTCGGACGATCTGGGTGGCGGGATAACTGAACGCGCTGCCATGGAGATAGGTGATCAAAGATGGCTTTTTGCATCTGATCAATCTGTTTATCCAGTTGGGCAAGCTCTTTGTCAACCTCTTTCCCCTCGTTTTGACGATCGACCAATTCTTCACGCTGGTTATCGAGATTACGCAGGGATTCTTCAAAATCTAAATACGTTCGCTTTTTAGCCATAGTTCGAAACTACAAATTCAACGAGAAACGGAATTGTTTTCTTATCACAATTCATCGACAATTTCTGTCACAAGTCCACTTGCCTCAATACGAAAGGTTTTAGGCGACAATAAATGGGCATAGGAAAGTACTTGTTCAGGAGAAATCACAAGCCGCTACTCAACACCCGTCATCCCCTGTGCAAGCCCCCCTAGCCTGAGTAAGCGACCTTACTACTCGAAAATCAAGTACCAGTTGATTTTCCATATCTTACTATTCTTTACAGAAAAGATCAGTTATGAGCATTTACAAAAAAAACCTAGTCAAGAATCGCTCGCTTTGGGCAATCCTTGGGCTTTTATTTAGCGTGCAAGTTTATGGACAATCTCCCATAGATACCGATAGACCCACGCAATCCGAAAGTGCGGTTGTTTTACCTAAGCAGATTTTTCAAGTTGAATCAGGCTTTGGCATAAGTTACAGCGGCGAGACCAATCAAAGAATACGTGAAATCTCTATGCCCAACGTCCTCATGCGATTGAATTTGCTAAAGGGTGTCGAGTTGCGTTTGATCTCAAACCACTTACAACAATATCGCCCAAGTAATGACCAACAAAGAGCAGGTATTGCAGACTGGCAAGTTGGGAGTAAAATTCAACTATTTTCTTCACCAAAAGCCACTATGGCTTTCTCTACCCATCTCATCTTTCCAACGGGTAGTGCTCGCCTATCTAGTGGTCAAATTGGAAGTCTAAATCGACTATTGTTTTCTCATCCCATTAGTGCAAAACAAAGCATCAGTTACAATATTGGATACAATAATTATGGCACAGGGAGTGGAGACCTGATCTATACCCTTGCCCTAACTCATCAAGTCCATGACAAGTTTGTGGTCTTTATAGAGCCCTATGGAGACTGGCAAGAGTTTGCCAATGCAGAAGTTAGCCTTAATGCAGGATTTTTGTATCGCATGAAAAACCACCTGCAATGGGACTTTTCCTTGGGCACGGGGTTAAACCATACCATGAATTTCTTTTCTACTGGATTGAGCTGGATGCTCAGTCCATCAGACAAAGAGTCCTCGCGGACCTACAGTGAATAGCATTAACGAAGAACTTGTAGAAACCCCAAAAGCCCTACCTAGTCCGTTACAAACCTTACATAATCAATCTAGCGACGCTTCGTGCGATTGTACAGCGTTATATCTGGAGAGAACAAGAACTTGAGGATGACTCCTGTCCAGCTTTTGTAACTGTGTAGGTTATCGTAGTATTCTGGCGCAATTTTACGCAGCATCGGAAGGCGACTACCTGGAATATTGGGAAAATCATGATGCTCATTGTGATACCCGACATTGTAGGTCACCAAATTGAGTGGACCATAATAGGAGTAAGTCTCCTGTCCCTCATGAAACACGTAGTGCTCTGAGATAAAGTGCCCAGAGGTTGGGTGCAAACTCCCTGCTAGGACAAGTGAAAGTAAGAGATAGCCTAAACCGGGCAGGCCAGCAAAGTAAATGATCGGAATCATCACGATAACCTGAAAGACAATGTTCATAATCACCCATTTATCAAAGGGTACTTTCTTTACGAACATAGGTCTCAGTGCATAAAAGAATATTTGGTGCATAAACCATAATACCTTTCCTATGAATCCTCTAAAAAAGTTGGCCTCACTCGGCAAGGGAATATCACTATCAACCCCATCCTTCCCCTGCTCCCAATGGTGCTCATGGTGATAAAATTTAAATCCCATGGCATAGGGAACGACAATTGGGATATTGGCTATATAGGCCAAGTAGTTGTTTAATTCGGGTTTTTTGAAAGCAAGGTTGTGTGTGATCTCATGGATTGCTAAAAAGAGTGCATGAGAAATTGTAGCCCCCACGAAATAGGTTAAGCCAAGGAAAATGTACCAAGGCACATTATACTGGCCAAGATAAATTGCTACCCCAACCTGAAGGCTGACCAAAATCAATACGGAATATTTCATCCAAGGATTGATGCCAAATAGCTTCTTAATTTCTGGATGATCCTTTAGAATAGCGCGGCGTCTACCAATATGTGGTTCTGGCTCTTCAGTCCAATAATAATCTGTTCTTTTAGCACCCATGACAATATGATTACATGGCAAAGGTACGACGTCCAATCGCACATCCACATTTTCTCTGTCATTTATGAAATTTAAAAGGTTAACGGCCTATTGACTATAACCTTCTCTTTCTTCTCATCAATCTAGTCATCTCAATAGTTACTTTTGCACTATGTCGAAGACGAAGAATACATCCAAGTTTTCTAATCTCGAGGAATACTTAACCACGATTCTTACACGGCTCGTACAAGCCGAAAACGAGTTTGAAATTATTCGTTTACTCAATTCCGTCTTTGATCATTTCCCTCAGATTAAATATGCAGGACTGTACCTTAAAGATGAAATTGAGGAAGACCGGCTTTACATGCCCTTTGCCTACGGTTTCGAAATTGAAGAAGCACGCTCAGCCAATCAATCTGCAGAAGATAGACATCCCGGTTTTGTGATGCGAAACAAGGAGATCTTACACATACCCGATACGCAAGACTATCAGGGCTTATCCACGTCAGAGCTTGGAAGGAAGACCGAGGTAAAATCAAGACTTTGGATTCCACTACTTGACCAAACAATATGCTTTGGAGCAGTAGGTGCAGCGTCTGATGAAGCAAATGCCTTTGACCAAGAATTCATTGATTTTTTCTCTAAACTCGGTACCATCTTTGGCACGGCCTTTAGACATCAAATGCATAAGCATGTATTGATGACACGAGAGAGTAGCTACCGTCATTTAGTGGATGAAAGCTATGACCTAATAATGGTGGTTGATGACTCGTTTAAAATACTTTTTTGCAATGCCGCATGGATGGATACGATGCGATACAGTCAAGAGGAAATTGACGCGATGAACTTTCAAGAAATCTTAGTCAAAGATTCCGAATATCAATCCATGATCGATTTATTGAAAAGCATGATGGGTCGTGCAGATTTCTCGAGGCATGAAATCAACTTTACTTTAAACTCCAAGTTTGGAGAATCCATTTTTCTAGAGGGAATTGGTGTTACGTATGCGACTGAGGACCATAAAGCAATTGAGTTTGTAGTAAAAAATATTACCACCCAGGTATTGACTGAAAAACGCATTCAGAACTTAGCGCGTTTTCCTATGGAGAACCCTAATCCCGTGCTGCGATTATCCTTTAAAAACAAGATGTTGTTTTACAATGATGCCGGAGAACGTATTGTCAACCAACTTGAGCAAGAGGGACGATCGGGCGATTATTGTCCCTTTGGTCCGATCATTGAACAATGCATTGACAAAGGGTTTGCAGTAGAAGATCTATCCATTGGGAATCAAATCTTTTCTTTTTCCGCTATCGCAATTCATAGTGAGCGTTACGTTAACTTCTACGGAAGAGACGTTACAGAACGCGTCGAAACAGAGCGCAAACTTGAAATTGAACGGGATAAACTGCAAACCATGACCGATGAGGTGAACGCGCTTAACGATACGTTAGCCAACCAACTCATACTGATCTCCGATAACCTAAAAGAAAAAGGGAAAGAACAGAATCAGTTATCACTCCTCTTTGGGCATGACCTTAAGTCACCAGCTCGGCAAGTAAGTACCATGTCCTCGCTGCTGAAGCGATACCTTAAGGAAGAACCTCATGCTAACCCGAGAATAGAGCAGATCACCAACCACCTCTTTGAATCCTCTGCTCGCTTGGAAGCAATGATGACTGGGCTTCAGAAGTTTACTGGAATTGATCAAGATAAAATCGAATTACTCGAGTTTGATGTCTTAGAGACCATGAAATCCATTGCGCACTTGCTTGTCCAAGGCGACGCGCGTTACGAAAAGCATCAAATTGTTTGGATTCACGAAGAAGTAAGCTACTCTATACTATCCGATAATAGCATGTTTTCCCTAATGATTCAAAACCTCCTCTCCAATGCCTTGAAATATAGTGCGGAGGAAACCAATCCAAAAGTGACCATTGAAACAAAAAAAATCGGGAAGTTTCTTGAAATCACCATTCGAGATAATGGAATTGGTTTTGCCCCAGGCTCAAAAGAAAAGTTATTCAATATGTTCTATCGAGAAAAACGAGGGAACTTCGAAGGAACTGGGGTTGGACTTGCTTCGGCACTGAAAATTGCTGATATCCTCAATGCCTTTATCCAAGCAGATGGCAAGGAGGGAGAAGGGGCTTGCTTTATCCTCACAATACCCCTTACGCTTAGTCCAAAATCGTCATGACGAAAACATTCCGAAGCGCTTTTGTTGGATTAACATGTGGCGCACTAAGCCTACTTACTCTCTCTACTTCTGGGCAAGTGTACAAGGTGACCAATTCATCAACACAGCAATTTTTTTATCTCGCAGGGAGCATCCATGTATTGCGCCCCGCTGATCAACCAATACCTTATGAATTTTTCAAGGCATTAGACCAATCTGATCATTTGGTCATTGAAGCCGACCTTTCAAAACTTGAGATAAACTACTCTCACCTAGCGATGGGGACTTACCCCAGTGATTCTAGTTTGTCAGATGTCATACCCAAAAAACTCGCAAAAAAGATTACCCAATATTGTGATGCGACCATGCTAAGGGCCTTTCCTTACATGAATTTTAAGCCCGGTTTATTAGATGCTTTTATGGAAGCTATGGTTTTACAAGACAATGGGTTTACCAGTCTAGGAGTGGAGGAGATTTTATTGGATTACAATGCAGAAAATCGACAAATCACCTTGCACTATCTTGAATCAATAGAAGAGCAAATCCTTATGATTTCTAGATTAGGAAGTAAAAGGCCTAAACAATACCTTAAAAGATCTTTGCGAAAAGGGCTAAACATGAAAGCTTCTATCGAAGAAACCGTATTGGCTTGGAAAACCGGTGATTCACGATTTTTTAACCGCTCTGTTCGAGCCTTATCAAGACAAAGTGCTTCAGATTACAACTTGATCCTTACGGATCGAAACAAATCATGGATTGAGCATGATATTCTTCCTTTAGTCCAAGAGGGCTTTACGCCTTTTGTTATTGTGGGCGCCATGCATCTTTATGGAAGAGATGGTCTAATACAGTTGCTTTCTAAAAGAGGTTTTACAGTTACTGATTTCAGATAGTAAACGTCTCCTAGAATTCTTGGATATCTTCCCTTACGGTGGCCTACATGTTACGATTAAATCTATATGACGTATACTTAAGCTGAGTTTGGTATGAAATTGGTTAATCCCATTCTATCGAAAAGAATTCTCGATATGATAGAGAATACAAAACATAGCACGCTGATACTTTGTATCATACTAACCCTTGGCATTGGTATTAAAGCCTTTGCTCAAACTAGTATTCTAGATCAAGCCAAGCAGGCCATAGAAGATATGGAGTACTCCGAAGCACTCAACCTACTCGATTCCTCCTTGGCCATGTATCCCACGTGGGAGGAACACTACTTTTATCGTAGTGTAGTGCTCCAAAAACTTCGACGCTATGAGGAGTCGCTAGGTGCTATCAATACGTTTTTGACGATTCATCCAAAGAATGCCGAGGCTATCCACAACAAAGCCACCATCCTATCTGATTTACGGCAATTTCAGGAATCATTGATTTACCATCAAAAGGCCATCGAGCTGAAACCCAATGAGGCACAGTATTATGCAACGGCTGGTATTGCCGCCTTTGACATTAAGCAATTTGATTTAGCAGAGATGTATCTCAAGGAATCCATAGGAATGAACCCCAATGTCTCCATTTCCCATAGCTATCTCGGATTAATGTATATCCTTCAACAAAGACTTGAAGAGGCTCGCAAGCCACTCGATCAAGCGCTTAGTATTGACCCAGACAACTACCATGCAAATTTCCATCGTGGGCTTTACTATCGACTTTCTGGCTTTCCTGATTCAGCACTTTTTGATTACCAAAGAGCCCTAGCAATCCAACCCAATGATTACAAGCTTCACCTAAACATCTGTATTGCTTATTTGGACATGAAAATGTACGAAGAGGCCTTGATAAGTTGTAATCGATCCATCGACTTGAACGGAAGTCTTGCCGAACAATATGTAAATCGGGGAGTGGCCTATCTCAATTTGGAACGATATACCGAAGCACTTGTTGACTTTGATCATGCGCTGAGTATTCGACCAGATAATGTCCGAGCTCAGTTAAGCAGGGCAAAGGTTTTTTACAAGACAAATGAATTGAATAAGGCTATCCATGCGGCAGGTAAGGCCATAAAGATGAAACCGGATTTTGGCGACGCCCATCATTTCTACGGTATTTTGCTTATTACCTCAGGTAGGACGTCCGATGGCTGTCGACACGTAAAAATTGCATGTGAGCTACATGACTCCTATGCCTGTGAGACCTATGGAAACATCTGTGGAAAGTAACTAGGCTTTCTTAGCATACTGACGGCGCAGGGCAACCCACATCGGCCGATAGGCTTCTTCCACTCGTTGAAGCGCTTCTCTTGAAATCAATAGTTGGTTAGACCGGCTTAACTTACCTAAGAATAAGAGACTGTAGCGCAGACTAGCTCGCATAATTCTCATTACAAAGGAAATAGGATTAAATGCCTGACGTGGTCTCTTCCGCAGGTCAACAAATGCAGCTATACGTTGCAGAAAAAGAAGTTGCCTATCCGTGTAGGAGGCATGTTTCGTCTTTAGATTGACGGTTGACCAATCTACCCTAGCAGTTAAGAGACTAAGCCAAGTTTCCAGATATCCATTCAGATCTGCCTTCATGTCTTCGTAGAACAGGACATTTACGGGTTGTGAAAAGAGCTCAGAGAGCATTGCGATTTGCTCGTCATACTGTAAATCGCTTTGCTTAAAATATCCCTCATCTTGATCAAGATCAAAGAAATCCTTAAAACTCCCACGAAATCCATTTTTCACTGCGCGGCGGTATTGTGAGGCGATGTAGCTGTCAGGTCTTCGCAAAACGATTATGGGCCGTGCTTCGGGAAATGATTCAGCGAACTTGCGGGCCTCCATTTCCAATTGCTGATCGAATTCTCTAGAGACTAAAATCGCAGAGGTCGGATGGTTAGCGATAAATGTTTGTGCACGATGAAACCGATTTCGTGGGAGGTAGTTGATGTCCATTAACCTTGGAAAGAAGCGATCTTGTAAAAAGGTCGACCCTGTTTTTCCCAAACCCACATGAAAATAGACAAGTTGCTCAGATGTCATAGTAATCCTTGAGCGATATCCGTAGCCATGATTCTTTGAAGGATTTGCTGTAAAAAATCAAATTCAGCTCCGTAGCTCAACACAAAGACTAAGAAAAGGCCGTAGAGCGTTGTGAGGCCAATGGATTTTTTTCTCATGCTGAGGCTTGGGAGAATCAAAAGAAAAATAGCAGGCACTGTCAAAAGAATCAACACCCATCGTAGTAAAACTGAAAAGGCCCATTCCTCCTTGTGTGTAAAGGCGTATAGGACACCACTATCACTGAACAATACGTAAAGAAAAATTGGAAGGCCAAGGGCGAAGCAAATATCAAAGATGTTACTACCTAATGCATTAGACAGGGCATCTTCAGTGTTTCCTTTTTTTGCATCGCGCACGGAGATAAACAAATCCGGGACGCTTGTCGCAGAAGCTGCAATCACTAAAGCAATGACAAGAATAGGAAGATTCCAGTGCGTACCAAGTTCTTCGCAGAGATAAACAAGGAAAAGGCAACTTATTCCCATAAACAGCGTCGAGATAAAAAGCGTAGTCCATGCTCGTACACCATTAATACCTTTTTTTTGGGTAAACAAACTATAAATATCTAATCGAATGATGGCGGATAGCATTGACCTTTCTTTGGTGGTTGTTTCCTCTTCTACACCCATTTCCACTTTCCCCGTTGCCTGGACAATTCCCTTTGATTCTTGCCTATTTCGTCCCAAAAGAAACCAAAGATAGAACCCGTAAAAGAGTATAAGCAACAATCCATTCCACCAATACATTATAGGTCTCACCAGAACAAGAAGCAAACCTTGCCCCATCAGAAGAAACACAGCATCTCGCCATAAAGAATTTCTTGCAGACAAACTGTCAAGCACACCCTCTTTTTGCTTGGTGTAAAGCAATGTCCCAATCACAGCACTTGGAATAATAAGTAAGTTGAAGAGCGCACTACCCACCATGGTGCCAAAACCTCCCGCAAATCCTTCCTCATTACCTGCAATAGATAGAAAGAAAACTGCGGTAAATAATTCAGGCATACTACTGCCTATGGCATTAATGGTTGCTCCCCGAACACCAGGAGCCATATTGCGTCCGAGGTAAGAGGAGGCCCGTTCAAAACTCTCACTCGTTGCCCAGATAACATAACTTAAAATGACTATAACAAACAAATAGCCGAGGGCTACCATAACAATGCTTTACTGAGGTTACCTTTCAAAGGTATGAAGTTAATACGTAGAGAAACCACCTAATTTAAACGGTCTCCAAAGCGCAACGAGCGCATACTCGCATAGAAGGCTAAGCCCATTGCTACGGTAATTGCTATCACATCCAAGATATCAAACGTACCTGAACCTAGATATTGGGAAAACTCGATACCGTAGATAAAAAGCACGCCGATAAGCACCCAGAGGAACTTCATTGAGTTCTTAGCATCTTTCCAAATCACTAGAAAAACATACATCAAAGCAAAAGCCCATAATGCATCAGGGAGTTGGAACAGAACAAATTCTGCAAATCGGGAGTCTCCAAGGCGATAAGGCATATGCGGCCTTAAGGCATCCATAAAAGGAAACCAGTGATCAAGAAGCAGACCCGGTTTTCGGAAGAAAACATAAATAATAAAGCCGACCAAAAGAGGCAGAAAGACATAGAAAAAAAGTCGATAAAGCTGTCGCACAGGTAATAAGCTTACTTAAATTTAGGAATTAAATCAGTTACAACCTTTTACTTATACACAGCCGACATGCCACATCCCCTTCTAACAACAATTGTACAAGACAAAAACAACCTAATCCTCAACGAAGGAAGACAAAAATCACTCGATGATCTAGTCGGCTATTTACTTCATAGACTATCGCAGGGCGAAAAAGCCTCTATTCTTTTTGTTTGCACTCATAACTCCCGACGCAGTCAGTTCAGCCAAGTTTGGGGGCAGTTTGCCGCCGATCATTTTGACTTAGCCGTACAATGTTTCAGCGGAGGCACGGAAGTGACGGCATGCAATCCAAGGACCATTGATTCGCTCCATCGATCAGGCCTTATCATTGAACGCAAAGAACAAGGAGATGATAATCCACGCTACTTAGTTAGCTCTGCGGAGAATGAGCATTGCGTTGAACTGTTTTCAAAGGTTGTAGATGATCCCATCAATCCCACGGATAACTTTGCTGCGGTAATGACTTGTGACCACGCCGATAAAAATTGCCCCACAATTTTTGGTGCTGATTGCAGAATTCCCATTCGATATGAGGATCCAAAGGCTTTTGATAACAGCCCTCAAGAAGCTGTTATGTATGACAATCGATCGCAACAAATAGCGACAGAAATGTACTATGTCATGAAAAAAACAAAAGAGGCTCTTTGGCCGGGCACGCACTGAAGCTAGACCTTCTCCAAGGATTGCGCCACATCATGGATCAAATCCTCATGGTGCTCCACTCCAATCGACAAACGAATTAAAGCATCTGATATATTAAGATCCGCTAAATGCTCTTCGGATACCCCTGCATGAGTCATCGTCTTGGGATGCTGGGCAAGACTTTCAGTACCGCCTAAACTCACCGCTAGCTTTATAAGGCCAAGATGATCTAAGAAGCGGAAAGCTTCTTCCTCTCCTCCTTGTATATAAAAAGATATCATCGCCCCACTTCCTGTAAAATGTCGCTTGTATAAAGCATATTCCGGACTACCCTCTTCAAGAAGTCCCAAGTAATTGACTTTGGCAACTTTTGGATGGTTTTTAAGGTAGTTAGCGACTTCAATAGCATTTCTCTGTTGCTGCTCCATCCGCAGTTTAAGGGTCTCCAAGCTTCGCATAAGTAACCAACCCGTCCAAGGACCTGCCATATTACCCAGGAACGTTCTTAAGGTTTTAACGCGAGTCATGAGGGCTTTACTACCCAGAACAGCTCCTGCGATTAAATCACTGTGCCCTCCGATATACTTTGTTGCCGAATACATCACCAAGTCAGCACCCAAGGAAAGAGGGTGTTGCCACAAGGGGCCCATATAGGTATTATCCACCGCGACTACGACGTCGTGATTTCCTGAGAAGGCATCTGCTACGCGGCGACATGCTTCAATGTCGATAATCGTATTGGTTGGGTTTGCCGGGCTTTCAACATAGACTAATTTCAGGTTCTCTGCATGCCCTGAATCGCGTACAAGTGCCATAATCTCCTCTTCGGATTGACCTGCCTGAAAACCCAGGGTATGAATCCCAAGAGAAGGCAAAAAATGATGGATAAAGTGATCGGTTCCACCATAAACTGGATGGCTGTACAAGATTAGATCGCCCGGTTTGAGGAACTCCAATAAAACGGTCGTTATCGCCGACATACCACTTTCAAAAATGGCGCAGTCCTCCGCCTTATCCCATAGGCACAATCGATTTTCTAATATCTCTAAATCAGGGTTATTGATTCGGCTATAAATCAGCCCTAATTCTTCATTAGGCAACTGTTCACGCTTCCCGTAGGCAACTTCAAAAAAGGCCTTACCCTCTTGGGCATTCTTAAACACAAAAGTGGATGTCTGAAAAATGGGGCATTTAATCGAGCCTTCCGAAAGCTCTGGTTTATACCCATAAGACATCATTAAACTCTCAGGACGCATATTGTCTTTCATAGATTGGTTTTTACTTGGGTTGTTGCCTATGAAAGTCAGTCAAATGTACGTTAAAACTCCAACAGGATTGTGATGCTTATGGTCAATAAGGAACCTAATCCCTCAATGAGGTGTTTACATGGTGTGTATGCAACGAATTACCTCTTAGATAAGCTTGACCCCATTGCAAAAGGCTTGCTATCTCCGCGCATTAAAAAGCGGATGGAGAAGGGCTTTGTGAGCTTCGCCCTTTTTGCCTTCTTAGTACACCTAGCCCTGTACATTCTCAACAAATATGTAGCACTTGATCTGCCATCCACTCTCTTTTCAAGTCCTCTGCAAATACTCTACACACCCTTTTCAGTAGTCTTAGTTGCTGAAATCTACCTCTTAGTCTACTATCTACCCTCCTCGTTTGGACGATCTATGGGCAAGCAAATTGAAATCATTGCCTTAATAGAGATTAGGACCGTATTTAAAGATTTAGATAACACGTCAACATGGCCTTGGGAGGCTGCCTTTTTCCCCCATATCCTATCCGCACTGCTGCTTGGGGGCATTTTGGTAATCTTCTACAGGGTGCTCCCCCAGCAAGTTGCACGCATGGAGGAAAACGATCTTCAACACTTTGTGCGATTCAAGCGTGTTTTAGCCGCGGCACTTATGTTGTTTTTATTGGTGCTCAGTGCCTATGCGCTCTCCCTGTGGAGTTATGATATAGTCATTCATCCTGACCACCTAAGAATGGATCCTAATACGGTATTCTACACAGAATTCTTTACCACCTTAATTCTTGTAGATGTTTTAATCCTAGTCGTCTCTTTGCGCTACTTGCACGACTTTGGCCAAGTTATCCGTAACTCAGGCTTTATTGTTGCCACAGTTATGCTTCGTAGAGCACTTGGTATTGAACCTTGGCATGCCTTTGCCTATGAGGTAAATGCTGCGATTCTTGCGGTATTAATGGTCCTACTTCAACGCTACCTTCCTAGACGGTCAAAGACTTGATAGGGCCAATGTGGTGAAAAAAGAAAGTGGGAAAACGCGTACAATCCATTGCCGCTCTTTTTGGAATTTCAAAAGAAGTTCACTAACATCATAGATGAATTATGAACTCAAAAATGTATGCCTCATGAGAATTTTAGCCTGTCTATTTGCTTTTTCAATCAGCATTGGACCACTAACCGCTCAGACTACTATCGATGAGCTTATCGAGCTTACCAAATGGGAATGGTCAGAAAATGAAGTAATTGATAACTTCCTAAAAGAAATCTATACGGAAGATTCATGGTTTATGGAAGATGTCATAGACGGTGGTGGAGAGATCACAACATACTACGCAAAGAGCACTACATCTGAAGAAGAAGCTATGGTATACACCAATGGAGATGGCATAATCTCTCTGACCCATGGTTCATGTGGAGATAATAGCACCATCTACCAGGATGTCATTACTTCGTGCGATTTACAGGCAACAAACGTAAGTGTTTATGAATACTTTCCTCGGGGCGAATATCCAGGACTTGATTGGAGCAACGAATTGGTATGGCTGAAATATAGCTGTCCATCCTGGGAGGGTGACGTAAACATTACCAAAATTGAAGGAAGATGTAACGGGGGTAACCGACTATACTTAGTCAACCTAGATCATTACATTAACTAAGGCTTGTAAAAAAATCCATCGTGCCTGTCATGAGCTGGATGAATCAGCAGTCTCCTTAGTTTGTCTTTCTTCGGTCATAAACAACACCTCGAGAATTGGTCATTGTAGAATAGTCTTTGCTAAACTCCCAAGAAACTGTAGAAGTGTCACTTCCATCCCAAATACCTTCAATAGTATAGTCGTCAATTACAGTCCATCGACCGCTCAAATCGACGAGTTTCTCGAGCATATCTGAATCACCTGGTCTAGCGTATTTATTAACCTTGTAACCTTCTGCACTAAAACTACTTAGATCGAAGCTCATTGTCATGTAAGTCCAAGATTCCAGATCGAGTACTTCCCATAAATAGTTTTGAGAGCCAATTTCTTTCAATAGTTTTCTGTTTGGGTTGTTAGTCGCCTCCACTTTAGGCTTTGGAGGATTGTATTCCGCAGGTTCATTAACAGTTTCCTCAACTTTCTGTGCTGCTTCTGGCTCACTGCTATCTGACGAATCTCCTGACGAGCCAACAGCAAGGGCCCAAAACAAAGCGAGTGTAAAAATTGACTGTATTGATTTAAAAATATACTTCATCATATAATAATGTTCTACATAAATCTATGAAAATATCTTTATCCAGGATTCGCGTTTTATGCTCATGAAAAGAGGGAAGCAAAAAAACCCTTCTTCTTGCGAACGACCTTAACTTGACCTCGATCATAAATGAGTCCTTTAGCATAGCGCTTTTTATCCTTTCCTTTAAGATGTACATCAAGGGCGTCAGCAATGGCAAAGGTTTCTTCCAATGAATCCTGCTCATTAATATTTTGCAATGCAACGGATAAAGGTGAATCTGGAAAAAGACGTTGTACATCAGCGCGAAACGTAGCATTCCAACTTGCCACATAATCCTCCCCTGATGTGAGCTTTACTTCCTTATGAAAGTGAAGGTTCAAGGACTCAAAATACTCCTTGTTCTTGGATAAATAACTCAATTCCTTTAACCTTAATTCCAAGAGGTTAAACCGCTGAGTATACTTGAGAATATAATTATACTTATTGTGATCAAATGACACCGAGCCCCCTTTTAATGCCATGGCATCAAACTTCTTCTTACAGACTTCATACAACTCCATATCCAATGGATTCATAGCTTGAATTAATTCTCGAACTTCTTGGGAAACCTCATGTAATGGAGGTCTGTTAAGCGTAATACGCTTTACCTCTACTTTACGCGGCACTTTAATACCCGTGATAGAACTGAAGTAGGCGAGAGACTTTGCATACTCTTCGAAAATACCAACCTTGATTCCTAAGCTATCAATGGTATTGAGTACTAAGTCTAAATCGTCCCGTGTAGCCGCTTTTTCATCATACATACGATTACCCACAAGGAAACCAACCATGTAGTTTCGCGTTTGGCGGTGTTTAATGTAGCCCAAAAGATCACGAGGCTTAGGCTTAAGCATATTCATAAATTCAGCCCGATCCTTCATAAAGTAATACTCAGAAATCATACGATCAACTGGATTACGAAGCATGGTAAACAAGTTGTACTCCAGATATTTATCGTAATTGCTAGGATTGAAAATATCCTTTGAGTTAGAGCGCTTGGTATCGTATATGATATGACGATAATGAAAGTCCGGCGTCGTTTGCCACGCGGTCTTCTGAATAACACAATTTAAGGTTGTTCCGCCTGTTTTGGGAATATGAATGAAAATGTTCTCCATGGCTTTTCGAATATACCTTTTCTGCAAGCAACTTCTTAAAGATTGCCTTTTACCATATTATCTAAGACTGTTCAGCGCTTACATAAACCGAGTTCAGTCGACATGTATCTCTTGAATGGGGTTTGCTGAGTCCGGGATGTATTCAACATCGATGGCTGGGTTACTATACGACACATGGTATTGCCCTGCAATTGGTTCATAGGGGGCTACAGGACCTGTTGGTGAAGAAGGGTATAACGTGGGATCATAGGGACCCGTTGGGCCGCCCCCTCCATTGTTTCCACGTCTTCCAGTATTCCCGCGTGGTCTTTGGCGCGCTATCGGTTCCTCTTGTTCCCACTCACCATAGATCAACTTAATAATGATGAATAGTAAGGCAAAGAGTCCAATAAGCTTAAGCATTCCGTTGTTTTCCTTAAAATACTTCAGAACCATTTGATGTGCAAAATATTACCTGATTTTAACATTCAATTCGATGCCTAAAAAGTGTTTTGCTTTACAATGTCTTACGAGAGTAAAGGGCATAAAAAAAGGGAACCTAAGCTTCCCCATTTTTGATTGAGTGCGGTCTGGATGAAATGGTGGTTTTTTATTGGCTTAAAATTCCTCAAAAACCAATCCAAAGGACACGCTGTCAGTTGGAATTAACATAAAATGTGAAAGATGGTTTTTAACTTAGAACAAACCTCTCGAATGAAGAAATATTTCAAGTTGTTTACTATCATTCTAGCGCTTATGTTTTTATCCTCCTGTGGGAGTTCATCGGAAGATGTTAAAGAAACTGACCAGATCAAAGGACTAGATATACTTAAAGAGGCACTTAAAAATCCAGATACAATATCAATTCTAGATTTAAGTAGTCAAAATCTGACATATCTTCCAGAAGAAATTGGTGATTTTCCTAATCTAAAATCCCTTAATCTCAGCAATAACAATATTTCAAGAGTTCCTGAAACTATTGGGAAATTGAAAAACTTAAGAATCCTCAATCTAAGCAACAATAAGATCGATAGTGTTCCTAAAACACTTGGACAATTAAAAAATCTCGAGATTCTTAATCTTACAAGAAATGTAATTGTCGAAACACCTCCTGAAATAGGACAACTAAAACGTTTAGTTGAGTTAGACTTGTCATATAATAATCGTCTTGAATTTTTGCCTCCTGAAATTGGAGACTTGCAAAATTTGGAGACTTTGAAACTAATATCGTGTGGGCTTGATAGTTTGCCAGAAACTATTGGCAACCTCAAGAATCTAAGGTCTTTATACGTAAAGCCTTGGCTTTCTAATTTATGGTTTCCACCTAAAAGTATTTCAGAACTTACTGCGATTGAAGATTTATCTCTAGAATACATAGACTTAGCACAACTTCCCAAATCATTAACAAACCTTGAAAGATTAGAAAAACTTAACTTATCAAGAAGCACTGGAGGCTTCCCAGAACAAGTTTGTGATATCAAAAATTTGAAGATTCTCAACTTAAATAATTGTGATATAACTCATATACCTGAAGAAATAGGAAACCTTAGAAATCTAAATGAATTGCATTTAGTAAAATCGGATGTGTATGAAAGTCGTTATCTCTTGTACAAAGAGGATTGTTCATCTTCTTTAGGACAGGAGAATGGTCAACTTATAATAGTTAGAGGTCCTGATACTGATTTCTGTAAAGATGGCGTAAAGGAACAATGGAAATGGATTGATATGATAAACAACGAACCTGCTTTGAAAATTCCAAGCACAATCAAAAATTTAACTAAGCTCTATCTACTTGACATAACCCATCATTTTACCGAAGGTATTCCAAATGAACTATTGCAGTTAACTAGCCTTAAAACTCTAAGATTCGGATCAAACTTTCAAGTACTTGAGGTCGAAGAAATGGAAAAACTTAAATGGCATTTACCACATTGTCTTATTGAAGTCCCTCCATATAACCCCTATGCCTTTAATAGAGATTAACAATGTAATTGGAAACCTCTGCGAGTACTATAATGACAATACCTAGAAGTATTTTAATCGGCACTAACTCCCCTATGAAAAACACACTCCTCCTTCTAATCCTACTTCCTTTGCTCAGCTTTGGGCAAAGCAAAAAAGACTTAAAAGCACGGATATATTCGATGCAGTTGGATTCTGCCAATCAAGCGGAGTTGATTAGTGATCAGCAGAAGATAATTTCTGAAGCTACTACTGAAATCCGAGATTTATCTAACGAAGTGAACCGCCTTAATAGTTCTCTTTCAAGAGTCCAAAACAAATGGAACACTTTAAACAATAAGTTGCACGCTATCGAACAAGATTTGTCCATCACAGAAGATAGTTTAAACGATGCTAAAGCCAATATTGCCAATCTTCAAAATGAACGGAACATTTTAAACTATAAGTTGCACGCTGTCAAACAAGATTTGTCCAGCACAGAAGATAGCTTAAACGACGCTAAAACCAACATTACCAATCTTCAAAATGAAATCACTCGTTTATCACTTGAAAGAGATGATTTACAGCACCAGTTGAGTTCCAAAGAGGCTTTGTTGGTAAGCCAACAAGATGAGTTAGGTGAACTAAGGCTTGAACACGTCGCTAATAACCGTACGATGGAAAATGGGTCAGAAGAGGAGGAAGCAGAAGCTGCTATAACTAATGGCCAAAGATTTGAACAACGGACAGAAGAAGCGGCCTTCATCAAGATTCTAAAGGCTCTTGAGAATCCTGATACTGTGACGGTTTTGGATTTGAGCGGGTATCGTCTCAGCTTCTTACCACCTGAAATAGGACAACTCTCAAACCTCAAAGAGTTGCACTTAGATACAAATCAATTGACCGCTTTGCCACCTCAAATAGGACAACTCTCAAACCTTCAAGAATTGCACTTGCACGGCAATCGTCTAACTACATTGCCGCCTGAAATAGGACAACTTTTAAACTTAAAATCTCTGTATTTAAGTTGGAATGGACTGAGCACAATACCCCAAGAAATAGGTCAACTCTCAAACTTAGTGTCTTTGGATTTGAGATATAATGAATTGAGATCACTTCCTCCCGAAATAGGTCAACTAATCAATCTGAGATTCCTTGACCTATCAGATAACGACTTGTCATCATTACCACCTGAGTTAGGACAACTATCAAACTTAGAATCTTTGTACTTGAGTTATAATGAATTGAGATCACTTCCTCCCGAAATAGGGAACCTCTCAAACTTAGATTCTTTGAACTTGTTTAAGAATTATCTTCTGCGCGCCTTACCGCCGGAAATAGGGCAACTTGCCAATCTTAAATGGATTGATGTTGCCGGAAGCGGAATTTCACAGTCTGAAATTTCTGGGCTTAGGTGGAGGCGACCTAATCTTATCATTATCGATACATACTAACCCCCTATGAAAAACACACTCCTCCTTTTAATCCTTCTTCCATTACTCTTTTTAGGCCTTTCTTCTTGTGATTCAAGTAAGGAGCAGGATGAAGCAGAAAATGAGGAAACTAACGCCATTCCAGAGGAAGAGGAGGCTTCGGCCATTCCAGAGGAAGAGGAGGCCACAGCTGAGGCAGAAGAAGAGGAGGCTATACTAGACACCTCTGCTCCTAGTGCCGAATACAGTATGAAGATAGGGAAGGGCTATGCAGAAGAAGGTAATTTAGGTATGGCCCTAATCTATTACACAGATGCTATAAAATTAGACTCTAACTATGCTGAGGCTTATCTGTATAGAGGCGGTGTGCATTATGCAACAGGAGACTTAACTGCAGCCATTTCTGACTACACAGAAGCCATAAGAATAAACCCAAACAATGGTGACGCTTACGCCATCAGAGGATATAGTCAAATGATGCAAGAACAACTTTTGTCTGCTTGCGATGACTTTAACAGATCTTGTGAATTGGACTATGAGATTGGTTGTGGATGGTATAATACATATTGCAAGGAATAACCCACTATGAAAAACACACTCCTACTTCTTTTCCTACTTCCGTTATTGAGCTTTGGGCAAACCGAAGAAGAAGCCTTTGCCAAGATTAGAAAGGCTCTTGAGTATCCAGATACTGTGACGGTTTTGGATTTGAGTGGGTATCAGCTTATGTTTTTGCCTGAAGAGATAGGGCAGCTTGTCAACCTTAAAGAACTTGATCTAAGCGGTAATCAGTTCACTTCATTACCCAAGGAACTTGGAAGGCTAACTAATCTTTTAAGCTTAAATCTCTCGTCTAATCAGCTGACATCCCTTCCTGTAGAGTTATCTAACTTGAATAAACTACAGGTCCTCAACTTATCATACAATTCTTTTAAAGATGCCCCTGAAGTTCTGAATGCCCTTCCAAGTTTAGTAGAGCTTGACTGTGGTGGATTTCTGAAGTACCCTGAAACCGATGGATTAGGAAGATTAAAGTATGGTGGAAACAAGATTTCTTCCGATGCATTTACCAATCTCCCAAATTTGGTCAAGTTTAATTTATGTGGAAATGCAATAGAAGGAAATTTACCGTTAGGAATCACCCAAATGCACAATCTACAGGAACTTTGCTTAGATGGCGCATTTAGTTTAGATAGTGGGCAACTGCCCAAGTTAAAAAAGCTAACCGCATATGGCGAATGGATAGGGTATCTCAAAAACCTCGAGGAATTGAATACCACAATATTATATGCGGATTCTAACTCTGCCGCTTGGTTATCTAATCTTCAAAACTTGCGTGTTTTAAACTTAAATGGAAGTGGTATGTCATCAATACCTTCAGCAATTGGTCAGTTGCAGAATTTGAATGTTCTAAATCTTGGAGATGTAAACAATCATAGACATCAGTTTCACAATAGCTTTGCTTTTAACGAAACCTGGTTAGACAATGGGACGCTCAAAAACATTAAGATTCTAAACTTAAGTTGTGCAAATTTAGACTCAATCCCAAAGAAAATTGGAGAGTTAACCAACCTTACTCATTTAGATTTAAGTGATAATCAGATCAATGAGATTCCAAAAGAAATTGGAAACTTAACGCAGTTAGAGGTATTAAATCTGAGTGGTTGTGGGGAGATGTGCCTCTGTGGTTGGAATAAAATTTCTTCTATTCCCAAGGAGTTAAGTCTTTTAACGAATCTGAAAGAATTATACTTCAGCCATACTAGCGATTTAGACCCTATGGAACTCTCCCAACTTAAATGGAAGCTCCCTAATTGTGAAATACACCTTGGTTACCAATAACCTTATTATGAAAAACACACTCCTTCTTCTAATCCTACTTCCTTTATTGAGCTTTGGGCAAACTCGCACTAATGTCAGTAATTGGAAACGATCTATCAGTAAAGGGCGATATGCCGTAGTTCAAGACGCATATATTTCAAGCGACTTTAATAGTGACTGGGAAAATAATGTCATCTACGAAAATGAAAAGTATATTACTCGAAGAGTTGGGACAAGTGATTGCCCCAATGCCCTAATGCGTGGCTATTATCCTGATTTATTCGATTTGAAAATGGAACGGTGGCTAAGCAACTCCATTATTACCATAGTTCCAGAAAGATTGGAATCCACTATATATTATGATGTAGGCTATCACTATTATGGAGAATTGGTTAACCTCGAAGATGTTTTCTTTGCGGATTCCTATGGAGATGTAGATTCAAACAGCCAATGGTCTGAAACGATAAAACGAAGGCAAAACAATCTTGTTTTTAAAGTTATTGGTTATAAAATGGCTGACGAAGTTTTTAGTAATGGCCAGAAAATTTCTATACCTGAGGAAGCCTGGGCTCCTTATCCTTTAACCACTTCTGATGTCATTCCTTACAGTGAGGCCTATTTTGATTTGAAAGAAATGCAAAGAAATGCTGCAAGTATAGATACTCTTATAATGAAAAAATATGGGATGTACTTGTTATCTGAGTTGGGTAAATTTCCCAATCTGGTAAGCTTAGAGCTTAAAAACACTCTTTGGCGGAGGTCTAGTAACAAGCTAATTCCATTGCCTGGTGATATAGGGCTGCTAAGTAACCTTAAGGAATTAAGACTTACCTGGTATGCTGGACCAATACCCCCTGAAATAGGAAAACTTTCAAGGCTTGAAACATTATATTTGCATAGTCACAAGGATTGTTGTTTGCCTTCCGAAATAGGAAAACTCTTAAATCTCAAAGAATTATATATAGACTTTAATGAGTATTTAACTTCACTGCCTCAAGAAATAGGGCAGTTGTCAAATCTTGAGAAGTTAACTGTGCAAAACTGTGCGTTAGGGTCTCTACCACAAGAAATAGGTCAACTCACTAAACTTAAGTACTTGGATTTGTGGGAAAACCAACTGAAATCGATTCCATCTGAGATAGGAAACCTTGCAGAACTTGAGTATTTAGATTTAAGTGATAATAGAAGAATAAAAGACTCATTACCTCCTGAAATATTTAAGCTAAAAAACATTGAAACATTAAATGTCGATGACTTCGGTTTTGAAAAGGCATTTCCTATAATCCAAAAAGCTATGGAGTATCCTGATACCATAACAAGATTAAATCTATCAGGATGTAAAATTTACTCTCTGCCTTTCAATATTGAGTTTTTTTCAAACCTTATCCATTTGGATTTGAGCGCAACTGGGTTAACAAGCTTGCCAATGGAAATAGGACAGTTGACAAGTCTTGAAACGCTAAACTTGAGCTCAAATGAGCTAACATATCTACCAACAGAGGTTGGAGATCTCAAATCGCTTAAGTCATTGAATCTTAAAAACAATAAACTCACATCTATTCCTCAAGAAATCTTTCGACTCAAAAATCTTGAGGAGTTAGATTTAGATTATGAGCTATCTGGATTCGAATCAGCATATTTCTTAATTCAAAAAGCGCTTGTTAGTCCTGATACTGTATCAAAACTGAACTTGTCTGGATTGGACCTTGCATTTATCCCCTCAGAAATAGGGCAACTTAGGAATATTAGACATTTGGATTTAAGTGACAATCAATTGAGTGAGTTACCATCTGCAATAGGACAACTTACAATGCTCGAACGCTTAGATTTAAGTTATAACAGTCTAACGTCCTTGCCAGCTGAGATAGGACAACTCTCGAAGCTTAATATTTTGGATTTGAGTAACAATCAAATACCTGTCTTGCCTCCATTAATAGGACAGCTTGGGGGGCTGTCAGAGTTGAACATAAGCTTTAACCGGCTAACTACCTTGCCTGCTGTAATAGGACAGCTCTCAAAGCTTCAGGAATTACATCTAAGCTTTAATCAATTGACAGTCTTACCAACTGAGATAAAGCAACTTGACAAACTTAAAGCATTGACTTTAACGTCTAATCAGTTAACGGATCTCCCCTCTGAGATAGGGCATCTCTCAAGCCTTGAGGTGCTGATTTTAAACTACAATCGGTTAACTTCTCTACCACACGAGATAAGCCAGCTATCAAGCTTAAAAACACTAAATCTGTATCAGAATAAACTCCCTTCATTACCCCAAGAGATAGGACGACTGTCAAAGTTAGATTCATTAGATTTAAGTTATAACAGTCTAACAACGCTCCCAATAGAAATAGGACAACTTTCAAACCTTAACTCATTGTGTTTATCAAATAATCAGATAAATACTCTACCTCAGGAAATAACACTACTCGCCAGCCTCAAAATGCTGAAGTTAGGTTATAACAATTTGACAAGCTTGCCTTCCAAACTCAAACTTCTGGATAACCTGCAATGGTTAGAGTTAGTAGGAAATGAACTAAGTGAATCACTTGTGTCACGTATCAAGAAGAAGCTTCCTAATTGCGAAATCATTCACGACTAACCCCCCTATGAAAAACACACTCCTTCTTCTCATCCTTGTTCCTTTCATAAGCTTTGGGCAAAGTAACCAAGATGAGGGTCTTGCTACGTTAAGAGAGGCACTTCAGTATCCAGAAAAAGTGACAAAACTGAATCTATCGTATTTTGACCTTGGTTTCTTGCCTCCTGAAATAGGCAAATTCTCTAATCTTAAGTCACTGGATTTATCTAACAATAGATTTGTAGCCTTACCTCCTGAGAAAAGAACGCGGGGTTAGATTGGGCCGACCTGAAGGTAAGATGACATCAGAGGAATATCTTGCAAAATACAAACATGTACTTCCAGACGTAAGATCAGGTTTGTCAATTCATAAGCTGATGAAGCTACACGATTTGTCGAAAGGTACTGTAATCAAAATCAGAAGATTGGTTGTAAGCAGCTAAGATGTTGAAACACACAAATTTTTCCCAGGAATATTCTGGATTTACAGGTAAGAATAATTACTTTAGAAGCTGCCAAAGAATCAACATCTGAGACAATAATGTCATAGAAACATTGTGCCGAATAATGGTCAGTAGAGCCATCAGGGTTGTTTCTCTCTTGGCTTTTTTTTGATTCGTTTGAACTATACTGACTGGAATATCGCAATATCTAAGCATCTCTTCAACGAGAGTAATGCTGAAAAGGAGGTTTACTTATTTCTCACCGAGGATGATATTGTAGGTATTGGACGAAAATCTGGTCTATCCGGTGATGATTCGGTCGTTTTTCAAAATTTCATTAGGGCACTACTATATGATAACCCACCTTCAGATGAAGACTTGTCAATCCCTTATTCTCCAATAGATCGACCTTTAGAGTTGTTTGAAGAATGGAATAATTCTGCCAATCATTATGAGGAGTACCCATATTATCTAGCATATCTAGTCCTTTTCATCTTGCCATTGACAGGACAGAGTAATCCTAATTACAATTACAATAATTACTACGGTAGGGTTAACGATTATTTTGACGAACACGGATTTCATAATGGAATCCATAACTCCCGCATCACAACGCAGAACTTCAGCCGGATAGATGGTCTGTGGGAGGATCTTCAAGATTGGTCATTCTCAACATTGAATACCGAGATAGGGTATTTTGAATTGCATCGATTCAATAATGAAAGGTGGATATATGTCGGAAAACCTTTATCCCAATGCATCTTCCCAAGTTATTCGCTAAGCAGCCTTCCACAATTATATGAGCATTTTGGATTATATCCAGGAGAGCAATTACAGCGAGGTGAAATCAGAGAGATGTTGGTTTCTCAGGGCGTGGAAATTTTAGATCTGAATGTAGGTGTGATAAGAGCTATACAGGACGAAGAAAATGAATTGGGAGATTCGATAATCAGAATTGTCGAAAAACACTATCAAAACTGGAAGGGTGAAACAGACTCGTATGACTCAGCTGAGGATATTACAACCAGAGGATCGACACTGGCATCTCTTCGCTTGTGTGTTGAAGCGGATTTTCCAAATGAAAAAGTATTTCAAATATTTTTCAGACTATACAGTCCTGCAGAATATCCTGAGGATTTAAAATTTGAAGATCAGTTTGCTTGTTATCACCAATCTCATGGATTATCGAAGGCCTTGAGGATTCCTTTCGAAGAAGGAGCTTCATACGATGATGAATACAACAAATGGAAAGCTGTAATTCCCAACAAAAGTGTACGGATTCTTGTAAAAGGTGAAAACTTCCACCTGAGTGGTTGGGTCGAAGTAGCGCAAATGGATGCTCAATCTCAGATGTTGTTAGTTGCACAGGAATCAGTGAGCAATAGTATTGCAGAATGGGGCGGCATTATGGAAGATTCCGAATTCTCGCAAGTGAATCTTTCCGGATTCCCAACCGGGTATCAAACCTTTTTGGTGAGAAACCCAACTATTGACCATCCTGATATATCCAATCTGAGTTTTAAACCAGACAAAAGAATACTCGTTACCGGAGGAATAAAGACAGGAATTAGAACATACCTGCCTCATTTCCTACCTGAAGTTTTTCTTGAAAATGGTCGAGGAGATGAAAGAGTGTATTTGAAATCTGAAGACTCAGATCAAGAGTTAAATCTAATGAGAAAGGATGTTGAGAGACCTGTATGGGTTTTACCTGAACAAATAGAATACAATTCTAAATATGTCATTCATGTGGATGGAGCTGATGTTCAGCAAAATCCAGGTATTAAAGTTGTGACGTATGAGGCCGCGGCAAAACCGTTCGATGAAGAGCATATGCCGATCCGTGATGAATATGGTGTTGTGATAGATGATACAACTGAACAAGAGAAGTTTGCAACCGGAAGTAACGTAATTAGAACCACTAGCGAAGCAGAAAGACAATTTACATTGAGACGTGGTCCTTATTCGGTATTCTTCCAGCCTACATTAACTGAAGCGGTTGAACATGAAACGAACACTCCTGATAGAAGCTCTGTGAATGACATGCTACTTTTCTGCCTCTCAACGAAAGTAGTAAGCAAAGTAAAAGAGTTTAGAGAGGCTTTTGATACAATCTATTACGAAAGATTCACAGCTGACGAGATTGAAACACATTTGGCTATTTCAAAGCTAAAGCGATGGTCTTTGAACATGTTAGACTACATGGGGTTTTTAGATTTTGATTACGAAACTCAAAGAATAGTCGTTAACCCTCCACAGCTTGTACCAATACCTGCATCATCAGGAAGAAGAGCATTGCTGATTGGTGGTCGTACTCCAGCTTTATTAGAGAAACTCTGGATGGCAACAGAAGAAGCGGGGTTAAGCTTTTTATATAAGCCGCAGGACAGATCGGTTGATCAGTTCATCCTTCCGAGCACGGTAACAATTTCTGGGTGGGATCAGGAAGGAAACAGAGCGGTTGAAGATAAGATTCGTGCTGTAGCTGAACAATGTGGTTTAGAGTATAACGCCAGCGAATATTCTCAGTTTTCACTAGCCGAATTCTCCGGAAGGTTAAATGACTATGAAGAATCACTTACTGTTGATCATCGGTTCAATGATCAAGGCTGGAGTACAAAGGTCTTTAATCCAGAATTACTGAAATTCGAACGAATTAACGAGGCTGATCTTGATAGATCATATTCGTTAGTAGAGTATCAACTCAACGAATACACATACGTTCATAGGTTCTGGAAAGACGGTGAGCCTTACTTGATAAATAAGAACTGGGGTAGGTATATGGTTCTTAATCACCATGATCGAAATGTAGTATTGTTCGAACGGGTAGATTCGATCATTGACGTAATTGCCGTTCCTGTCACATTACCACTTCCAAGATTATTAGCAGAATCTCTAACCTTATTTAGTGGTGAAGCTCCACTAAGGAAGCGAATGGAGGTAGATGGTGTTACTCGTTGGTATAATGTATACATCAACATTCCACACATATTTGCTCACAACTACTTCATGAAAGTTGGACAATCTCTTGTGGCGTTAAATATTCAAGAATTATGCGGGATCCAATAGGCGCTTTTTACACGATCAAAGACAATTTTATGCGGTATGTAACAACCGCATTTAAGACGAAATTCGAAAACTTGGAGGCTGAACGTTCGGAATTACTTAATCGAGATAAAGTACTGTATAGAGAGCCTTGGATTGAACCGCTACCGGAGTACTTAAGCAGTGGAAAATTTATTAGAGACTTAACCTCTGAAGATGTACCTGGTTTAACCGAAGACCAGTTAGCTACTTTTAGAGGGCTTGTTACAGGGGGTGAAGACACTGGACTGGCCCCTCCTTACTTCTTGTTGCACGATCACCAGGCGAAAATGCTCAAGAAGTCACTAGAAGGTAAACATTGTATTATTACATCCGGAACAGGCTCAGGTAAAACGGAATCCTTCTTGTTGCCATTGTTTGCGCAGCTCAGTAAAGAATTGGCGGATTGGGCAAGACCAGGTCAGGAATCCAAACATCAAAATGGCTGGTGGAATTCAGATAGTCGTCTTCACGATAATGATATTGTCAATGCTGCTGACAACTTCAGAATGAGTGCTACTGTTCAGCAAAGATCACATGAGACAAGACCAGCGGCTATGCGGGCAATGATACTTTATCCAATGAACGCTTTGGTTGAAGATCAAATGACCAGGCTCAGATTGGCTTTGGATTCTAATCCTGTACGCGATTGGCTTGGACAGGAGGCCAATAACAACTCAATTTATTTTGGTAGATACAATGGCGCAACACCTGTGGCTGGAAAACTTCAGAAGATTAACGAGGATGGAAATGGTGAAGTCAATAGCTCAAAAGTCCGATCTCTTCGTAGTGAGCTAGAAGCAATAGAAAGAAACGCTCAAAGGGTTGAGCAGTTTATTTCTAAAAATTCACTGAGCGGAAAAGAAGCCCACGAACTACGAGCGTTTTTCCAGCGACTAGATGGATCTGAAATGAGAAGTAGGTTTGACATGCAAGCTGCTCCGCCAGATATTTTGATTACGAACTTCTCCATGCTTAGTATAATGCTGATGCGGGATGTTGATGAACGCGTGTTTAGCGCTACTCGTGATTGGCTTCAATGTCTTGACATTGAAGAGAATTTGCGCGAACATGAAAAACCGAACAGAGTATTTCACCTTGTTATAGATGAGTTGCATTTATACAGAGGAACTCAAGGTACCGAGGTCTCATACCTTCTCAAGTTGCTTTTGAATAGATTGGGATTATGTCCGGATCATCCACAATTAAAAATACTAGCTTCCAGTGCGTCTCTTGAATCAGGAGATCCTAAAAGCCTAGAGTATGTGAGCGATTTCTTTGGTTTTGAGGGGGAAGATGATGTTCGAGAAAAATTTGAGATCATCACTGGATCGGACAACCCGGTAGATTCGGTTGGAACCGATTCTAGCATATTACCCTTTCAACCATTTCTGAATATAGTTGACGGCTATAATTCAGCGAATTCTAATATAGAAGATCCTTCATTTAAAAAAGTATGCATTCAGGCAGGCAATGACATTGCGGAAAGTCTCGGAATAAGTATTGACCCCGTCTCAACTATGGACGGGTTTATGAGGTTCCTTTTACATCCAGATTTGGAATTGAGAGAGCGTCTTTTTGCTGCAGGCAAGGCTGAAGGACAATACAGACCTTTAGCAACTTTTCCAAAAGAAGGAGATAGCAATCCTGAACATCTACCGTACTTCTTTGTACAAATCTTCGGAACGGCACCAACTCCACAAGAATTACGAGAAGCTTCTCGTGGACTTCTTATTAGTAGGGCTCTTTTTGACGAAGACGAATACAAGCACCTTCCAGGTGAGTTAGGCAGAACTCTACCACGGTTCAGATTCCATTACTTCTTTAGAAATATAGAAGGAATGTGGGCATCGACTGAGTTTGATAACACCGCTGATGAACGCACGGCTGGAGAACTTTTTTCAACACCCAGGATCAAAACGACAAATGGTTATAGAGTTCTTGAACTATTATACTGCGACAATTGTGGTACAACATTTTTTGGAGGAAGTAGAAGCACTAGTCAGGATGGAGTGGCCGAGTTGCTTCCTGTTGATCCAAACATAGAAGGGATACCGGAAAAAACGGTTGCCAAGATAGTAGAAAGAAGATCGTATCAAGAATATGCAGTTTTTTGGCCGGAAGGAAATCAGGACTTTACTGAACATGATCCACCTCCAGCAGGACGTTGGAGGCAAGTCACTGTAAATGGTCATGTTCAAACAGATTACTCTGCCACATGGCAAGATGCGTCTTTGAATAGATACTCTGGTGACGTGAGGTATGAGCATATTCAAGCTGAGATGCATCCTGAACGTTGGATTAAGGGTAAGCTGTTTGTCATTAACAGAGATGACGACAATGTCGATGTAGCTAACAGGAACAACGAGCGTAACCTCGAGCATGGAAGTTTAAAAGATACTCATAAAGGATTGCCTTGTGTGTGTCCTGGTTGTGGGGTTAATGAACAGCACAGAACTAAATATACCCCGGTGCGTGCATTCAGGACTGGTTTTGCAAAAACAACTCAGCTGTTTGCAAAAGAGTTAGTCTATCAACTCCCCGATAACCCAGAAACGCGAAAATTGGTAGTGTTCTCGGATAGTCGTGAAGACGCTGCCCAAATTGCAAATGGCATTGAACGTAATCATTTTACGGATCTCATTAGAGAAATACTAATACGAGAACTTCATTCAGACCTGTTAATCAAGGCCGAAATATTGGATAAGTTAAACGAAGGTGAAGATGCTAGTGGGTATGAAGAAACCGATCCAGAAGCATATTATGAGTTAGACGAATTGTATGAGGATTCTCAAATTCCTGCAGATGTTGCTAACCCAAACAAAAGACAGCGTAGAGAGAAGGCAGTTCAACAACTAGAAAAAATTCAACGCAGGACGATAAAAGTTGAACAACTCGTTCATATCATGAATAGCGAGAGATGTGCTCCGATAATTGAGGAGTTTGTTAAGCTCGGTGTTAATCCCGGAGGTCCAAGAATAGACCTACAAACGATGCCAGACTCAAATGCGCCTTGGTTCGAGATGTTTGATTTTGAAAATACTGAATGGGTTAGAGCAAGTGCACAATTTAGAGAGAGCATTGAGAACGGCACATTTATTAGTCTTGCCAGCCTATTTTTTGGAAATCTTTTCTATTCCATTGAGGCTTCTGGACTTGGTTATTTAACCGTTGATGAAGGTGCTGAGTCATTTGTGGGAGCAGCTGGGCGATCAGGTTTGGGTGCGGTTGAATTTCAGGAAACTGTACGATCTTCTATTCGAATAATAGGGCACAGGTATAAATACTTTCCAAATGATTTTGATAATAGTCCATCTGTTCTTAATGTGAATGAGTATTCTTCTTTTCCAGCACAATTCCGAAGATATATTCGAGCTGTAGCTGATCATCACAATGCAAATGAACAAGAAATTGGTAATGCCGTGCTAGATGCATTGACTTCTGCTAATGCACTTACCAATAATGGCATCAGTATTCGGGAATTGTATATTAAGGTTGCGAAAGGAGATGATCCGGTGTGGATAAGTGAGCGAGGAAAACGTCCACACCTGCACAGGGCCGCGGGAGTATGTACTCAGTATCCTCGAACCACTCAGATTTCACAGCAATCCCAAACAACATGTGCCGAGTTTTGGGAGGCTAATTACTTATCCTACCAAGCTGCCATCCAAAAAAGAAAGTCAATACGGCTTCATTGCGAGGAACTTACTGGGCAGACGGATGACCAGTTTGAACGTCAAAGGCATTTCCGGAATATCATATTACAGGATGAGGGTCAACCATTGGCAAAAACCATAGATCTTCTTAGCGTTACTACTACTCTTGAGGTAGGTGTAGATATTGGTGCCTTACAAGCAGTAATGTTAGCAAATATGCCCCCTCAACGATTCAACTATCAACAAAGGGTTGGTCGGTCTGGACGAAGAGGCCAAGCCTACTCGTCTATTCTTACATTCTGTAGAGGTAGAAGCCATGATGAGTTTTACTTTAACCACCCACATAAGATTACGGGTGATCCACCTCCTACCCCTTTCTTAGCGCTCCAACAATTAAGAATTACAAAGAGATTACTTGCGAAAGAAGTATTACGACAGGCGTTCATACCTATAGCTGGAGATATTCAGGAACACCTGCTCCAATTAGATGTAAGCGAGCGCAGAAGTAGTGTTCATGGAGAGTTTGGAAAAACTGACTACTGGGTGGAATATGAACCCCACATCAGATCATGGATAACTGAGAACCATGATATCATCGAGAATATTTCAAGAGCACTTCAACCTGCAGCTAACGAAGAAATAATTTCTGAGCTGACCGATTGGGTTGTCGATTTAACCAGTGACGGATGTATGTTACCAAAAATATGTGCCGTAATTGACAACGATGAAATCGCAACTAACGATATATCCGAAAAACTGGCTGAAGGTGGAATACTACCAATGTTCGGAATGCCGACATCAGTCAGAAATTTATATCATGAAGTACTCGATGACGGGCAGAGCATGTACTCTAAATCTATAGATAGGGGAACCGATCTGGCCATTTATGAATTCGCGCCGGGTGCTCAAAAAACGAAGGACAAGGCCATACATACGTCAATTGGATTTACTGACGATTTAGTAATTCTCAACCGACCTTGGAACAGAACAGTAACAGTTAACTCAGGACCGTTTTACAATGAGCGATGGATGACAAGGTGCCGAGCATGCGGATTTATCGAAACAAGTTCTACAGAACCTGAACCAAGTTCTACAGAACCTTTAGAGTATGTCTGTGAAAATTGCGGAGAATCGTTGACTGCACCAGATAACGTATTTCAAATTAAATCTCCTAAAGGATACCGTACTAATTTGTCAATTGGAAGCGACTCAAAAGAACATAGTGAAATCATGTTGTCACGTCCACCAATATTTGCTGAAAGCAATGTTGACTCGGATAATTCTTCAAAGGAGTTAAATAATTTCAAAGCTTCCATTGCAGATCGAGATGCATCCTGGCGTGTAAACACAAACTCGAACAATTTCTTTACGGGTAAAACATACAGAGTTGGCAATCAGTTTCCCTTTAGACCAGGTCATTGGTTTAATCTGAACGACCAATGGTTACTTGAGCAGTACGCTGAAAGAGACTGGGATGGTCGATTCGTTTTTAGTCCAAATGACCAAGGGAATGAGTTCGAAACAATAGCCCTAGCTGCACACAAAAATACAGAGATTTTAAGGCTACGACCATCTTCAATTCCTGAAGGATTAAACCTTAATATGTTTGACCATTCCCGAATTGGATATGCAGGAATCCGTTCAGGATTTTATTCAGCTGCATTCATGTTACAGAGGGTTCTTGCAGATAGACTTGATGTTGACCCAACTGAGATAGAAATAGCAGATGTTAGAAAGCGCCAATTAGATGAAGATGCTTATACCGCTGAGCTGATACTAACAGATGAACTGCCAAATGGATCCGGATTCGTCAGGCATCTTTATGATAATATCGAGACAATTTTAGAAGAGTGTGTTAACGAGCAACCGGAAGATACTTATCTAGGAAACATACATTCTGAGGAACATAGGGCTTCTTGCAATGATGCTTGCTATGACTGCCTGAAAGTATTCAGAAACATGAATTATCATGGTTTGTTGGATTGGAGACTAGGGGTTTCAATATTAAGATCCCTACAGGATCCTCATTACGTGGCTGGTGCTGATGGTCGTTTTGAGGAATATCTTGAACTCCAGGATTGGCCTAACGAAGCTCGCAGACTAAGGGATAGTTTTGCTTCGAGTTTTGATTTTGAAGTGATAGATGAATTCGACCTTCCTGCTGTTCTATCAACTAGGACTGGAAACTCTCACGTAATAATAATTCATCCGATGTGGGATTGTCATATAGATGATAATGGAAACCTAGAACTACCGGAGGATGCTTGGATAAGTGAACGGATATTTGAAATCATTCAGCGTGTAGGAGGTACCGATGGAATAAAATTCATCGACACGTTTAATCTTCAGCGAAGACCGGGCTGGTGCTATCAAAAACTATTTCAATAATTCGTGAATAGTCTTGAACAAATACCATTGGCACCGCTTGATCGAATATCACCGAGCAAGTATACTTCACTCAAAGCATGCGCTTACAGAGTAATTCTTGAGAACACCTATGGAAATCCTCTTTTACCTTATGCCCCTCACGGTCATTTTGGAACTGTGGTACATGAAGCCATAAGAGCAGTGCTGAAAGGAAGCGTGAAAACTACAGAAGAATTCAATCAAAAATGGCAAGATCTAATTGTAGTTGAGGAGAACAAATTGGTGGAACGAGGGTTTGACTTTATGGTGCCTTTAAAGAAATCTATGAAGAAGGGGTATTCGCTTAAGAAAATGCAAGTACGTTCCTTGCTGAATAGACCCGAAAGTACTACAACAGATGCCCGTTCAAGTGTTTCTTTTAAGCATGAGCCTGAAGTATTGCTTGAATCACAAGATGGCTTAATAGCAGGAAGGGCGGATCTGATTAGCACGGTGGATTCATTTGTTCGAATCACAGATTTTAAAAGTGGTAAAATCTTAGCAGATGAAGGGGATGTGAAACAGGATTATGAGGACCAACTTAAGTTATACGCATACCTGTATTATTCGATGTATGACCGATTTCCTAATGAGCTTGTATTGGTTGATTTAGAACGAAACGTATATCAAATTGAGTTTACAGAAAGCGACATCCTGGAAGCAGGCGAAGAAGCAAAAAGGATGCTTTCAGCAACGAACTCTCTCGTATCTCTCGGTAACAAACAAGAATTAGCGGAACCTTCACATGACAACTGTAGCTTCTGCTTATATCGACCAGCATGTGAATACCATTGGGAACTACCGAATACAGAAGATAATTTCTACGCAAATATCATGGGGACCCTTGAAGAAGTGAAGATTTTTAGAAATGGGAACGTGAACGCAACTATTATTACGAATGAAAATCGAGTTGTTGTCAGTAATATTCCCACAGCAGAAGTGGAACATCTTAGAAACAAATTAAACTCGCAAATAGCAATTTACAACGTCTTTCCATCCGAGAATAAAGGGTGGTACAAGGCTGGAAGGACCACAATGATTTATGAATAACAACAAAAAAAATAGGGTCAAAATTATTTCCTGCTTTACAGGTGGCGGATTTATGGATATTGGATTTGAACAAGCGGGATTCGAAACAATTTGGACGAACGAAGTTGAATCTCAGTTTGCAGAAATGTACGCCTCAGGGATTACTAGTTGGCGTACCTCTAAAGGAGAGGATCACAGTGCAAAAATTTCTGATCAACGCCCCTTACAGGATATACCTGCCCCTGAAATAATTAAGGCAGCATTTGGTAATGATGTTCCTGATATTTTTGGGATTATTGGTGGTCCGCCCTGCCAAGATTTTAGTATAGCGGGAAATATTAAGGGTTTCAATGGTGAACGTGGAAGATTGACAGCTACATTCCTTGAACGAGTTAGCGAGTTGTCTCCGGCATTTTTCGTTATGGAAAATGTTGAAGGGCTGTGGAAGGTGAAGAAAAATCGAAACAAATTACTCGAATTATTAAAGAATATTTCCGATCAGTTCTGCATTGTCACTAACGTACTGAACGCTTTAGAATATGGAGTTCCTCAGGATAGAAAAAGACTTTTTGTTGTGGGGTTTTCCAGAAGTCACTTTGTGAATGCAGATTTTGATGTTCCTAATAAGTTCCGTTGGCCGGAGAAGCTTTATGACAATCCTTTAGACAATTTCAATTGGCCATCCAGGAACACTTTTGGTGGTCGTCCGAGAAAAGCAAAAGGAATTCCTCCTGAATTGTGTGTGAATTCTTGTCTGGTCAACGAGAAAAGCAGAACAATAGCCAATGCTAAGGAGGTATTTAAAGCCTATTCAGAAAAATTTTACCAAGTAGAGGAAGGTGATACTAAGAGCCAATCTTTTAAAAGACTTCATCGTTTTCGTTATAGCCCGACAGCGTGTTACGGCAACAATGAGGTACATCTACATCCATTTAAACCAAGAAGACTCTCGGTACGAGAGGTATTACGAATTCAAGGAGTACCAGATGAATATGTGCTCCCGAGTTTACTCGGTAAAGAAAGAAGGCATGTAGGATTGTCTGCGAAGTTTAAAATGATTGGTAATGGTGTACCGGTTCCCCTTGCTTACCAAGTAGGTAAGGCAGTACTGAAGTTTATTTCAAATAAAGAAGTTACCAAGAAAAATATTCTAATAAATGGCAGCGAGGTTAATATTCAGGTTGAAGAACATATCCCAGATAACCGTCTTACTTGAGTTTACTGAGGTTGTTCAATTAGATGGCCTAAATCATTTTTTTGCAAGATGAACCAACTCCTCAATTTTTGTCTTGTCACGTCTCCTGGCGAACCGAATCGAACAACTAACATGCTCCTAAACAGCTGAAAACAAGAAAGCCTCACAAAATGTGAGGCTCCTAGTGGTCCGGACGGGATTCGAATCCTATCCCTAAATCTCTTTAATATCATCTAATTTCGATTTTCATTGAGTCCAACTGAAACAAAACCGAAACATTTGGGCATAAAAAAAGGGAAACCTAAGCTTCCCTTTTGCGGTCTGGACGGAACTGCAAATGAAATTTGTTATCTGTTGCAATTCAGTTACTTATAATTTTTACCACCCTATGAGTGGACGGATTAGTGGACGGAACACGTCCGTAATTATATTTTCTACCAACCATACTCCTCTATACCCTCATTAAATCCATTGAATCCTTTGATTTCAAAAGAATAACGAGTAGCGTAATCATCTGATATGTAGAAACGAACATCTCTTTGCTCTTTTAGCTCATTCATTATTTCTTCAGTATGTTCTTTTGAGATCCCTAATTCATTTGAGAAAACCTCCAATTTTCTTGAACGCTTTGTTCCATCTTTAAGTTTGAATGTGCAACGCCAATCGCCATAAAAAGTCTCAAGATTGCCATCTGCATACTCATCAAATCTGAATCTTAAGACTTGAAAAGTATCATATACAGTTTCCCAAGTGCTCTCAATTATTGTACCCTGAATTTCATCGGATAAAAGTATAGTCACAATAAGGTTTTCATCCGTTACAGCAGAATTTGTAAAACTCGCTTCATTGTCGATATACTTCAGGAATCTTTTACCATTTGAATCGCCAAACTCATCGACAAATCCTCCTTGAGTCCAGTGAATAACCTCATTCTTTGACTCGGCTTTGTCTTTGGAATCTAAACTCTCTTCACCATTAGAATCGCTACTGCTCTCCGGTAAAAAAATGCCTATAACAGCTAAAGCCAAAAATCCAATACCAATCCATTTTAAATACTTTTTCATTTTATCTGGTTTAATGCATTAAAAATAAAGCATTGTATAGAGGTATTGAAACAACTGCCTGCCTTTAACATTCAAAACTCTCCCTGCAAAACCGCTCAACCTCTGGCGTTGCCGGTTGTATTATAATCTGAGTTGGCTGCGACTCCTCAGAGTCTACATTGATTGATTTCAGTCTTGGTGTGATATATGGAAGAAGGGCTGTAATGGCTGTTAGAAAAGCTTTTGGATCTTTCTCTCGTAATTCTTCAAGTGCACTGTTTATGTTGCTTAAATGGCCCTGTAGAGCCTCTGAGAGCATTTCTCTTGTTTCTTTAGTAACCTTGTTTAGTGAACCTTGTGGTCGTGGCATAAATGGTGGTTTTTTATTGGCTTAAAATGCCTCAAAAATCTATCCAAAAGACACGCTGTCAGACGGAATTAACATAAAATGTGAAAGGTATTTGATATGTTTGATTTAACAAGTTAAACTGATGAAAAATTTATTTTTTCAAATGCTGTATATGGCATTTCTAATTCCTGTCTTAGTCTGTGGTCAAGAAACTCTTACGTATGAAGAGGTGATACAAGTTGAGAGTATGTCAAAAGAAGAATTGTTTAATAGAGCCAAGTTTTGGTTTGTGGCGTCTTACAACAGTTATAATGACGTATTGCAACTTGAAGACAAAGAGAATGGTGTAATAATAGGAAAAGCTAACATCAAATATGAACCATCTTTTCTTTCAGGAAGTGGAACAACAAGAGGTGTAGTAAGTTATATGATTAAAGTATCTACAAAAGAAGGTCGCTACAAATATGAAATAACAGACTTCTTTCACGATCCGTATGACAAGAGTAACACCATAAGTCGATATAGCGTAGGGATGATAACTAATGATGAAGAAAACCCAAACCCTAAAGCTATGGCTAAGGGATGGAGCAATAAAGTCTGGAAGGACATAAAATCACAAATTGAATCAGAAATGTCTTTGTTGATTATAAGCCTTACCTCTGAAATGAATAAACCTGTAGAAAGTGAAGAGGACGACTGGTAATTATATCAAATTCTCACTTTCAATACGCTTTATAATTTCATCTTGTGTTTAGATTTCTGTGTAAATTTTTTTGTCTTGAGTATAAAAACGAAGAAGAAGTCTTTGCCAAGATTAGAAAGGCTCTTGAGCATCCAGATAATGTGAAGGTTTTGACCTTGACAGGTACAGGTCTTTCTTTTTTACCATCTGAAATTGGTGAACTTTATTTCCTTGAAAAATTAGAGATCAATGACAATATGCTAACATTTTTGCCATCTGAAATTGGAAATCTTTCTAATCTACAATGGTTATCGTTGAATAACAATAGATTAACCTCATTACCTTCTGAGATTGGAAATCTTTCTAATCTGCAATATTTGGGATTTTCTGCGAATAGATTAACATCAATACCACCTGAAATAGGCAAGTTATCGAATCTTAGAGGATTAGCTTTAAAAGGAAACAAGCTAACCTCATTACCTTCTGAGATTGGAAATCTTTCTAATCTTAAAAGGTTATACTTACAAGGAAACGACATATCCAAATCTGAAATCTCTCAACTTAAATGGAAGTTGCCTAACTGCGAAATCATTCACGACTAACTCCCTATGAAAAAAAACACACTCCTCCTTCTAATCCTACTTCCGTTATTGAGCTTTGGGCAAAGGACCGAAGAAGAAGCCTTTGCGAAAATTCGAAAGGCTCTTGAGTATCCAGATACTGTGACGGTTTTGAATTTGTATAATTACGGTCTTAACTTTTTGCCATCTGAAATTGGGCAACTCGCCAATCTGAAGACTTTATACTTATATAATAATAAGTTAACATCTCTTCCACCAGAAATAGGGCAACTCGTCAATCTGAAGACTTTAAAATTAGACGACAATGCGCTAACTTCTCTCCCACCTGAAATAGGGCAACTCGCCAATCTGAAGACTTTAAAATTAGACGACAATGCGCTAACTTCTCTCCCACCTGAGATAGGGCTACTCATCAGTCTGGAGTGTTTAGACGTAAGAAAAAATCAGTTAACATCACTTCCACCTGAAATAGGGCTACTTGCCAACCTGAAGAGATCATCCTTTAGTGGCAATCAGTTAATATCGCTTCCACCTGATATTGGGCAACTCACCAGTCTGGAGTACTTTGCCTTTAAAGGCAATCAGTTAAGATCTCTTCCACCAGAAATAGGGCAACTCGCCAATCTGAAGACTTTATACTTAAATAATAATAAGTTAACATCTCTTCCACCAGAAATAGGGCAACTCGCCAATCTGATGGATTTAGAATTAGGCAACAATGCGCTAACCTCTCTTCCACCAGAAATAGGGCAACTCGCCAATCTGGAGTTCTTTGACCTTAGAGGCAATCAGTTAAGATCTCTTCCACCAGAAATAGGGCAACTCGCTAATCTGGGGTATTTATACTTATCTAATAATAAGTTAACATCGCTTCCACCTGAAATCGGACAGCTTTCAAAACTTAAAAAAATATCTTTAAAAGGCAACGAGCTATCCAAATCTGAAATCTCTCAACTTAAATGGAAGCTACCTAATTGCTCGATAGACTAACCCCTTATGAAAAACACACTCCTCCTTCATATACTACTTCCTTTACTCTTTTTAGGCCTTTCTTCTTGTGATTCAAGTAAGGAGCAGAATGAAGCAGAAAATGAGGAAACTTCAGCAGTCGCAAAGGAAGAAGAGGCTGCAGCAGAGGAAGAAGAGGCTGCAGCAGAGGACTATGAATTGTTTCAGTGGAATGAGATAAGTAAGAAACTTGAAGCTGTGGGGACAAAAGCTGATTACACTAAGAGCGGTTGGATTTTGAAAAAAGAATATAACACATTTGACGGAGACCGTTACCTGGGATATGCTTTAGATAAAAAGGGTGATTATGGGCTTCATTTCGAACTTGCTCAAATTTCGCCAACTGGAGGAGATACAACAGTTACTTTTGAACTTGTTTTTGCTCTGTCTTGCTTAGAACGAAATCATTATGGGCTAAACGATGCAACTAAATTCTTTTTCGCTGTAGATGAAAACAAAAGCCAAGTGTTTGAATGGCGTTACACAAAATCATCAAATCCGAATAGGGTTATGTTTGGCTATGGTCTTCGGCTTTCTGAGAAAAAAATATTACAAGGTTGGGATATCGCTGAGATGTTAAAAAGCGGTTCTAAGCTGGAGATTAGAATAGAATCAAAGACTGGGAAAAAAACAGATCTCACTTTTGACTTATCAGGCTTTAGTAGCGTTTTTAAAGCTGTTGGCAGAGAATATTTAGATAACATAGATGGACAAAAAGTTTACTAAAGTGCTTCTTGATTTGAAAATTATACCATACCTATTCCTGCTGACTCTGCCATTTTCTGTGCATTCACAGATTACTTTTAATGACATTAAAAAGATTGATTCTGAACAGGACTTCCAGAGAGTGTGCATTGAAAACGGTTTACAGAAAGATCATTCTGTAACTTGGAAAATGCAATATGCATATCGTCCTTATGATGATTTTAAATTAGCATATATCTGGGCCTCTTACTATATAAATGATGATTTTAGATTCCTTTTTGTCATCGACAATGGTTACGGTGGTTGGAATGACGAGTATTATACTTATCAAAAGATTATTGCAGACATCAAAAATTCGTGTAATTTCTATAAAGTTGAAGATGATGTAGCTTATTACAGTTGCCCTGGAAGTTTGTATAAAGGGAAGATTGGCTTTTATGTCGAGGATAGAAATGGAATAATAGAAACAAAGGATTTTTAGCTCCCCTATGAAAAACACACTCCTCCTTCTACTTCCAATCTTCTGTTTAGGACTGAGCTCTTGCAAACCAGATGCCTGCGATTGTTTAAAAGCCTGGAATTGCATTGCCAATAGTCAAGATAATCAATGTCTTCCAGTAGATGATGGGGCGGATAATGAGTATGAATCAGCCTTAGTTCTTCAAGAATGTGAGCAGATATATAATGCACCATTTGTTGAAGCGAGTAATTTGCAAAAGGAGGCCTTAAATAGAAGCAACTTGAGAGAGAGGGGTAGGGCAAGATCCTCGATTAAAGTAGGAGACCAAACCTATCCTTGGCACAAGATTGATTCGTTAATTGTAAGTTGGGAAGCTGAATGCATACCAACATTAGACGAAGAAAAGACACCTTAAGAGCAAATGCTATCTTCTAAGCTTTTATATTTTTTTCTTTTTTCTTTTCTACTCTTCTCTTCTATACTTTTCTCTTCTTTTATATTGGCATTACTTCAAGAAGTGCTTGGAGCATTACTTCCTCCACCTCTTGTTTGCAGCATTCTTACTTTTTTCAATTCGAGCGTGAGCAGCTGTCAGTTCTTGCTCTAAAAAGTCAATAGTTACGTATCCATCCTCGCTTAACTCCAAGTAATCATTATCAAATAGATACTCCAAATTCTCTCGTTGCTTAGGATAACGCTCTATCAGCATATCACTATGCAAATCACCTTCTCTTACCCAGTAAAGACCCATTACATTGATGTAGAGTCCTTGTAATTCTAATGACTCTAAATAAATACGATCTACCATCCATAGTGTAGGGTTGAACTTAAACCAACCTAATTTTTCTCCTGTTCTCATATTTTCCCAAAATTTCGTTGTTGAATAGCCTCGATAACTTCGCTCCTCTTGTAGAGTATTCTGTTCCCCATTCGATGAGATGGTATGAGACCTTCTTTAGTGTGTTTAGAGAGCGTAGGGAGGCTTATGCCGAGCATCTCTGCCGTCTCCTTACGAGACATTAACACAACATCATCCTGAGTAGGTGTTATTGGCTTTTCCTCGATCTTATGCCGCAAGATTACATTTTCGAAAATTTGCTCAATTTCCTTCGATGTCGTTACAATGATTTTCTCCATTTATCTAAAATTTTAGTCAAACGTATTATGGAAATCTTTAACAACTTTAGTCTGTTTTCAACACCCTAAATCCACTTTTTTACAACTCCTTGATTTTCAATGAAATCAAAACCTAAGTGTTTATAAGTCAATTATTTAATCAACATTCACTTCATACTTAAAGGTTGTATTTTGGTAGCATTACGAAAGAAAAAGATCTATGAAGTATAACATTTACCTGTTACCCTTATTGATTGCCTTTATTACAGTATCCTGTGAAAGCGGAGAGTCCAACACAGGAATGGGTGCTGGAAGTTCAAGCTCATCAAATGATTATGATAATGGGTATTATGACGGATACAATAGTGGATATGAAGAGGGGCATAGAGAGGGATACGATGAGGGATATGATGAAGGACACGAAGAGGGGCATAGAGAGGGATACGATGAAGCCGAAGGTGATCCATTCTACTATCGCTACTACTAAGAGGTCCTACTCATAGTATTCAATTTTACGTTCGTAAACCTCCTGGAGAATATCATCTTCGTAGAATGTAAACAAAGTAGGATTACCATAACTGTCATAGAACTTAAAGGATAGTAAGTCACAGTGGTCGAGCTTGTTGCCGACATAATATGAGTTTTTAAGTTCTATAATGTTTCCCTTTGTGTCGTAGGTGAATTCGGCTACGAGATCAAACGTCATTTTATCATACTGCATTATTGCCTTGGAAATTCTGCCCACCTTGTCATACTCGTAGATTTCCTCACCAACTAATGAATCATTTCTAAAGGATATCACCTTTGTTAGCTGTTTTTCTTTATTAAAAAAGGACTGCGTTTCAAAAAAAAAGTTGTTCTTGTTTTCTTTTCTTATCGATACTCCTGAATCATAGATGGTAGCATAAGTGTCCCACTCATCACATCCGATACACACCTGAATAGAATCCAAGGTTTGTCTTCCTTCAATATCAAACTTTAGAATTTGAACTAATTCATCATTTGCGAAGGTATTAATCGTTTTAGGATAACCATTAATATGCTCTTCGGCTTTGATATAGGTATAAATGGTTGTATCCCCAGCAAGCGTTATGGTCATACTAAGAATCTCATTATTGGAGTTGTAAGTGTATTCAATTCCTGTTTGGTATTCGAAATTGCCTAATTTATCAAAAACAGACTTTTGAATTAGATTGCCATTTTCATCATAAGAGCAAATATAATGACCGGCATTTTTACCATTGATTTTAACATAATCAAGTTTAACAAGAGAGCTATTTTCATCAAACGAATATGTTGTTTCTCTATCCTCAAATCTTGTTTTTGATTGCTGCGCTATGAAACGAACAGGACCTTTCAATGTAATTTGCTTCTTTGGTGTTCCGTGATAATATGGCACAGAAAAAAAAAGGTCATTAAATGCATATTGAAGCTCTTTCAAGAAAGACAATTCTCCACATAATGGATTGTTAATCCGGTCAAACAACTGTGCTGTTGAATTATAATCTATCACTGCGTATCTGCTATAGTTGAACAAATTATATGATTCTGTAGGGTGCGATTTTCTTGACTCATCCGAATTTCCTGACCCTTCGGAGCTATCTGGCTCAGCAGGACAAGCAACCAAGGTCATTAGAAGTGAAATACCAAAGCCAAAACGAAGTGTAGATTTTAAAAATTTATAATTCATCTCAACTTTTTTAACTCCGCACCCTATCAATATCATTCGCTTGAATGTAATCGAGAAAGGTGGCTTCTTTAGAATGGCCAGTAACAGCCATTACCTTACTAATAACCTCTCTTTTGTGAATATAATTTATAGTGGCGTATGTCCGTCTACCGGTATGGGTTTTTAACTCAGCGAAAAAAGGTTTTTGGGATGCTATTACTTCTCCTCCCTTGGTTTTCTTATTCGACACTAAGCGATGAAAGGATGGTATGAGTTCCCCTACCTCTTTGAGCTTGCGATTGATATGAGGGTTGGATCGATGCTCAGGGTTTTTAGCTAAGAATGATTTTAACTTCTTATCGAGAGGGATGGCAATATCCTTTTGCGTTTTGCTTTGACGAATTCTGAGAAATGACTGGCCATCTATTTCTTCAATTTTTTCCTGCTTTAGGACTTGTTCAAGATCGCTGTAACGCTGCCCAGAATAGCAAAGGATTAAAAACAGGTTTCTTACGTTGTCCAACTCCTTATCGGTTAGGTCGACATTCTCAATGGCTTCTAAATCCTCTGGCAGTAAATAAATGTTTGAGGTGCGTTCCTTGCTTACTTTAAAATCAGCATTCAAGAAGAAGGTATTGTCGTGCACACCCAAAGAATGAGCATCCTTCATTACCGTTTTAAGTTTAGAGTTGATCTTTCCTACAGTATTCAAGGCCAAACCCTCCTCTTCCTCTAAATATTGCTGTAGGTCGTAAAAGAACTTTTTATCGATGCCTCGAAAAGATAATGGGACTCTCTTAAACTCCGAGAAATTGATAAGCTTGGATAGCACATTATTATAACTCTGTATGGTTGCCTTTGTGACTTTGGTATGATCAATTCCAGTACGCTTATGTTGTAATTGCTCAACGAAGTGCTCCCAATAAGCCACAAAGTCCGTTGGATTACCTTTTACTTTATTTGGATCACCATAGAGCTCATCTATCACCTCTTGCTTGATAACCTTCGGCTCTGGCCATTGACCATTTGTTTTGATATAGTCAAAGAGAATCTCACGAATACGGTTTTCCTTGACGTCCAATTGATGCTTTAACTCAGAATACACAGGACCTTTATTGACCATTGGTCGCTTCTTTGCCTTACTCCAATTTTTCGGCTCAATACTAATCCGTGTAGGGATGTTTACCGACTTATTATTAAAGCGTAAACGGCATAATACAGCTGTTTGACCTTTTGCTTTGTAATCCCTTAGAAAGAAAGTAACCGATGCTCTCATCAATCTAAAGATAGGATTTAGGTTTAAGAGTGGACGGAATAGTGGACGGAAAAATGAAATAGTAGCTTAATCTCCCTTTCTTCTATTTTACTAAGAATGTTGCTAAATGGTTGATTCCGAGAGTAAAGGGCATAAAAAAAGGGAAACCTAAGCTTCCCTTTTGCGGTCTGGACGGGATTCGAACCCGCGACCCCATGCGTGACAGGCATGTATTCTAACCAGCTGAACTACCAGACCTTTTCCACCGCTGTTTCTAGCGGAACGCTAAAATAAAACAAATTTTGTTTCAACCTAACATTATTGTGGGTTTCTTCTTTTGCTAGACTATTCACCAAATCGTGTCAGTAATAAGAACGCCCTTACTGCGTTTACAGAGTATCCAAGAAGTAACTTCATTATAACCTTTCCAACTTCCTGCGTGTTATTTCTTAAACGTAAAAGAAAACGTATGCGACAGATTCTCTTGACAACGCTATGCCTATTGGCTTTTATTCCTGCTACCATCGCTCAATCGATGTGGCAACCAAGCGCAGAGCCTACCTCTATTCCAAGCGGAGCGAAACGCTTTATCTATGCTGATGAAGCTCAATACTTTGAACTGGATACCTCTCTATGGACTGCCGTATCCGCTCGCATACCCATGGAGGTTAATCGACTGGATGCGCGTCAAGGATATCAGGTGAGCATCCCTATGCCTAATGGTGAACTCGAAACCTTCCTCTTTGCAGAATCCCCAATTATGGAGGCTTCCTTAGCTGCTCAATATCCTGAGATTTCAACCTATGTAGCCCATTGCCCAAATCACCCCGAATGGTATGGCAAGTTTGACTTTACCCCTCAGGGCTTTCACGGAATGATTTTAGGCGTAGAAGGAGGATCCGTCTTTATTGATCCTGTCTTTCATGGGCCGCTCTACCCTACTACGTACATCAGTTATCATCGAGATGATTTTCGTCCGGCCATTCCCGAACAGTTTTCATGTGACTTCCACAGCGACGTGCTTGATGGAAGCCTTGACGAAGAAAGAGAACTCGCTCGCTTTGGAACCTGCGAACTGCGAACCTATCGCTTAGCCCTATCGGCAACAGGAGAATATACTGCCTTCCACGGAGGGACGCAGGCCCAGGCCATCGCAGCCCAAAACACTACGATGAATCGAGTTAACGGAGTGTTTGAACGTGATATAGCCATTACTATGGTCATTGTAGCCAATAATGACTTAAACGTATATACCAATGCAGGGAGTGACCCATTCTCCAATGGAAATACTGGGGCTATGATTAATGAAAATGTAACGGTGTGTAATAACAACATCGGTTCAGCAAACTATGATATAGGCCACGTCTTCGGGACAAACTCCGGAGGACTTGCAGGACTAGGTGTAGTATGCTCTTCGTCAAAAGCCCGTGGAGTAACGGGCTCTAGTGCGCCAGTTGGTGACCCCTTTGACATTGACTATGTCGCCCACGAAATGGGGCATCAGTTCAATATGAATCACACCCAGAACAACAGTTGCAACCGCAATGGAGGAACGGCCGTTGAGCCGGGAAGCGCATCGACTATTATGGGCTATGCTGGAATCTGTGCACCCAACGTGCAGAACAATTCCGACGACTACTTTCATGGCATCTCCCTAGAAGAATGTGATGCACTAATCACTTCAGGAGGGCATACATGTCCTGTCATAACTCCTCTATCCAATAGTGAACCTACGCTAACAGGACTATCAACGTCCATTACGATTCCTGCGAATACACCTTTTGCCCTAACGGCTGTAGCCAACGACCCGGATCCTTCAGATGTGTTAACCTATTGTTGGGAGCAAATGGATAACCAAACAGGCTTTACCATGCCACCATCGAGTGCGTCTACTGGAGGACCAATGTTTCGCTCACTCGACCCTTCAACCTCACCCACACGATATTTCCCAAATCTTCAAGACCTTATCGCAGGCAATGTATCAGATTGGGAAGTCTTGCCGTCGGTTTCGCGATCGATGGACTTCCGTGTTACCGTGCGCGATAATGCAAGTGGTGGAGGGTGTAATGATCATGATGACCTCGTTGTCGATGTCGACGGCAATTCAGGGCCATTCCTTGTTTTAAATCCAAACAATTCGGGCATTACCTGGGATGCCTCCACGGTCCAAAATATAACCTGGGATGTTGCCAATACTTCGTCCAGCCCTGTAAGCTGTGGCGCCGTCGATATCCTTCTCTCTCTTGATGGAGGACAAACCTTTAGCGTGATCGCAAGCAATGTCCCAAATGATGGCAGCGAATCCATTACCGTCCCCAATACACCTTCAAGCAATGCCTTAATTATGGTGCAGTGTGCCAATGGAACATTTTTCGACGTCTCCGACAACACCTTTGTAATTAATGGCATTACCAATGACTTTACCATCACCTCACCCAATGCCAACCAGTCGGTCTGTGCAGGAGGGAGCACCACCTTTCCTATCGACGTAACGGCCTTTGGAACCTTTGCTGATCCTGTGAGCTTATCCGTCAGCGGAGGAGGCCCTGGAACGTCCGCTTCCCTCAGTACAAGTAATGTTACGCCTACCACTTCCGTTACCCTCACCGTAACGACTACAGGAGCATCATCAGGCACCAACACCTTTACCATTAGTGGTAATAGCACTACTGGCACAAAAACCCTTGACGTAGTGCTTGATGTTTTAACCGCACCAGCTACGCCTACCTTAACTTCACCTGTAGGGGGAGCAACAGCTTCAAACCCAACCGTCTTTACCTGGTCCTCTACTCCTGGATCAACTTATGATATCACCATCTTTTCTAGCATCAATCCTAACACTGTTGCTGAAACGGCGACGGGTCTAGGAAGTGCAACGTATACATCCAATAGTCTTGCCAACGCAACGACCTATTATTATCAAGTTACGGCCAACAATTTCTGCGGAAATGCTACCTCAGGAGTTGATTCCTTCACGACCTCGAGTTGCCTTACGCTGACGAACACCACAAATTATGTGGGATCAAATAATGCCAATACCGATGTACTATCCCCCATTACCGTGCCTGTAAGCGCAACTGCGCAAGTATCCTCAGTGAGCATACCCAATATGCAAGGTTTTATCACCCGCATCAATGATATTGATATTCGCTTAGTCGCTCCTAGCGGCACAGAAATTATCCTCTTAGACTACATTAACTACTGTAATCTAGAAGATGATTGGAATCATGGTATAGAGGATGGTGGACTAAATCTCAATGGGCTTCCTTGCCCTCCTACCGATGGTTTAATCTATGATCCAGAAAACCCTCTCTCAACCTTTGACAATGAGCTTGCGGCAGGCGACTGGAATCTACGTGTCTTTGATTTTGTCAATGGAAGGACCCCAACGATCGATGAATGGACCCTTGAGATTTGTACGTTTGATCCCTGCGGAGCACCCGTGACCACCAACCAGACCCTTTCAGGTTGTGCTCCATATACCTTTAATGGTCAGGTGTATAACACATCAACAACTATTCGCGATACACTTACCGCCTCGTCTGGATGTGACTCGATTGCCATAACCAATCTTGTACTTAGTCCAAGTAGCTCAGGTAGTCAAACGCTATCAGGGTGTAGTAGCGTGACCTATAATGGAACTACCTATACAAGCAGTACAACCCTCACAGAAACCCTCACCGCATCCAATGGATGCGACTCCATTCTCACAACCAACATTGTGGTGATCCCTCCTGTAACTACTAATCAGTCTTTTTCAGGATGTGATTCCTACACCTACAATGGGACTACCTACACCGCACCAACTACGCTCACCGAAACCCTAACGACGGCTCAGGGCTGCGATTCTATTGTAATTACTGCGATTGACATCTTTCCTTCGTACAACATTGGTCAAGTGATTGAAGGATGCGATCAAGTGGTATTTAATGGCACCGTCTACACAAGTTCTACTACGCTTGGAAATACCTTGACTTCTGTCAATGGATGCGACTCTATTGTTGGAACGCAAATCATTGTCTACAATTCAGTATCTACGACCCAAAGTATTGTAGGATGCGGCAGCGTCAGCTACAATGGCAATACGTACAATGCCACGACAGGTCTTACTGAAGTGTTTACTTCCGCTACAGGTTGCGACTCCACGGTCTATACCCAAATCATCGTGGAGAGTCAGCCTACGGTAAACCAAACGGTTTCTGGTTGTGACCAATTGGTGTTTAACGGCCAGGTCTATACTTCCTCAACAACTGTTATCGATACACTCCCAGGAATAGGTTGTGATACCGTGCGTACAACGAGCATAGTTGTCAACAACTCAACAAGCTCGAATCAAACGATAACGGGTTGTGGAGTGGTTAACTATAATGGGAATGCCTATACATCTAACCAAGTCCTAACCGAAGTGTTTACGCTAAATACTGGGTGTGATTCTGTCGTTACAACTACCATTCAAATTGATTCCATTGTAGTAACCAATAGCCGAATTGAAGGATGTGGTAGTGTGGATTACAATGGGCAAACCTTCACAAGTAATCAGGTGTTGACAGAAATCTCCTCTGCAGTAAACGGATGTGATTCCATTCATCTTGTAGAAATCATTGTGGACCAACCTTATTTGCTTAATCAACAGTTTCAGGCCTGTGATTCCTTAGTATTCAATGGGATAACCTATACAGCCTCAACCACTGTTACCGAAACGTATTCTCTCCCTTCGGGTTGTGACAGCATTATACGAACTACACTTATCATCAATCGTTCTACCAATTCGACGGTATCAGTTACAGCCTGTGGGTCGTACACCGTAAATGGAAACACATATAGTCAAAGCCAATTGATTAATACCTATTACACCAATCAGTTTGGATGTGATTCCATCGTTCAGATTGATTTAACGATTCTGCCGGAAAGCTCTAGCATCGATGACATCACCTCATGTGGCCCCATTACCTGGATTGATGGGAATACCTACGATTCATCAAATAGTTCCGCAAGTGTTGTCCTTACTAATGCTCTTGGCTGCGACTCCACAGTGTTCCTGAGCTTTACCTTAGACTCCTTTGAGACAGACATCTACTTTAGTCAAAACGGGTATTTAGCTCCGACGGAATTAGGCGATAGCTACGAATGGTTAGAGTGTGATTCTGCAGGATTTACAAGCCTAGTAGGCGAAACGGGGCCAACCTATACTCCGTTAAGCACTGGGTCCTATGCAGTCGCTGTATCCAATCAAGGTTGTATTGATACTTCTGCATGCCTACCGTTTTATGTGACAGGTACAGGAATTATGAGCACCCTACCCATTTTGCCTACTCTGCGTCCGAATCCAATCAATGAATCCCTATCCATTGATTTTGGGATGCGTTACGAAGCAATTGACCTCCTTCTAATTGATGCGATTGGACAAAGTGTCTTCAAACGCAAGTATTCCAATATTCAGCGCCTTAGTGAATCAATAGACCTCAGTGCAGGAGTATATTTCCTTTGGATAGAAAGTAACGATGGTGGAAGAGCGCTTATGCGGATCTTGAAAAAGTAATGTATACTGTAAGGGAGTACACCTCATAGAAGGTATACAAGTGGATTGGGGCTAGATATGCCCTAAGAGAATTTGGTAAAAAGAGGAGTGATCAGTTGAGTAACGAGTTATCCAGCAGCGTTTGACTTAGACTGCTTAAACTTCGCTTTAATCATTTCCTCACGACGCTCTACAGATGGCTTAGTGAAATGCTTACGCTTACGCAATTCCTGCATAGTCTTAACATCTCTGTGCTTACGCTTGTAACGCTTGATTGCCTGATCTACAGTTTCGTCTGGACGTACTTTAATGATTAGCATACGAGTAATTCAATTTTTAAGGACTGCGAAGTTAATCAAATTATCGAAGTATTTACCCTTACAGTAAAGAATAACTCATAGCAGAGTTAAATATTCTTTGCCTTCAAGGAAGGTGTTAAGCACTAACCAAATACTTGACGAGCTACTCGATAGGTATTGGCATGTGCCTCGATAATGTTGGCGAGTCGTTTGGAATACCCTCCCCCCATGCTGACACAAGGTACAACACTGTGCTGCTTACAATATTCAAATACCAACTCATCTCTGCGACGACACCCCTGTATACTGAGGGACAGCCGGCCTAGCTTATCGCCTTCGATTACGTCAACTCCGCTGAGATAACAAACAAGGTCCGGCTTTACGCGCTGGAAGACTTCGTTTAGGGTTTGCTCTACGATGGATAGATACGCCTGATCTTCGATGCCATCTTCCACTCCTATGTCCCAATCCGAAGTTGTCTTACGCAAGGGATAGTTCTTTGCACCATGGACACTTAATGTAAACACTCGTGACTCCCCTTCAAAGATGGCTGCTGTACCATTGCCTTGATGAACATCTAAATCAATAATCAGGGCTTGTTGAATTTCACCCGTATGCAAAAGCTCATTGATCGCAATCGCAAAATCATTGAGTAAACAAAACCCTTCGCCTCGGTCTCTAAAGGCATGATGTGTGCCACCGGCGATGTTTAACGCGACCTCTCCTTGAAGTGCATAGCGTGCGCATTGAAGCGTCCCCCCAGCAATATGCAAACTTCGTTCAATAAGAAGCGGTGTATAGGGAAAGCCCATCGCCCGAATCTCATTGCGCGAAAGCTTACCGTGCTTTAATTTATGCCAATATTCCTCAGAATGAGTTCGCAAAAGGGTTTCCTCAGAAAGGATATCCGGCGAGAAAACATCCTCCTCAGTTATAGTCCCCTCATAGATGAGCTGTTCGTAGAGCACATCATACTTTTCCATCGGAAAGCGGTGTTTCTCCGGTAAATGAGGATATCGGTAAATAGGGGAAAAAGCAACGCGCATTCAGTCCACTAGATTATTCAGCAATACAACACGCTATGGACTGACTTAGTTGATAGGACCATCAAAAGAGTCTACTTGCAATTTGTTGCATACCAATCCTGCAAAACAGTAAGGTTTTCATTAGAGAAATTATCCTGAACTTCTGGAAGACCAATCAAGGTCTCAAAATCACTTAAAGCAAAGGTTTTATAGCCTGCTTCATCAAAAGCTTGTCTTGCCTTAGTAAAGCCATAGGTAAAGATCGCACCAATGGCGACTACATTGGCTCCTGCGGACTCAAGGGCCTTGGCTGCTTGAATTGAACTGCCACCTGTCGAAAACAAATCCTCGATAACGACAACATCGCTTCCAGGCTCAACTCGCCCTTCAATCATGTTTTGCATTCCATGGGCCTTTGCCTTGGAACGAACATAGCAAAACGGTAATCCCAGAGCATCAGCCACCAATGCCCCATGCGCTATCCCTGCTGTAGCAACGCCTGCAACGCTCTTAAAGTGATAGTTTTCCAACATCGTGCAAAAGGCCTTTTTGACCGCTGAACGTGCATCATGATCACTTAGCAAAATCCGATTATCGCAGTATATTGGAGAAAGCATTCCAGAGGACCACTGAAACATATTATCAGGTCTTAACTGAATTGCTTTATTTTTAAGAAGAAGATGAGCGATTAATTGGGACGATTTTGATGTATCATTCATGAAAGAAAATTACAAAATATACCTCAACGGAATCTCTGTCTATTTATGTCAGGAAAAAGCTCCCCTAGTGGTGCAAAAAAAAGATAATCCTGTAGAGATCTACCCTGTGAATGGCAAGGCTACCATCAAAAAAATCATTACCGCCATTGAGGTAGGATCACTTCGAAGCAATGTCATTCTCTGTAGTGCGGACATTAAAAAGCTCAAAAATCAATTCTTCTCCTGTTTTAAAATGATTGAAGCAGGTGGAGGCGTCGTACGCAATAAAAAGGACGAATACCTTCTGATCCACCGAAAGAAGAAATGGGACCTACCCAAAGGGAAACTAGAATCCGATGAATCCCCTCGCGGAGGAGCCGTTCGGGAAGTTGAAGAAGAAACGGGTGTGCGCATCATAAACATCTACGACAAACTTTGTAAGACCTACCACACCTATAAGCTCAAGGATGAGTGGATCCTCAAAAAGACGCATTGGTATATGATGAAGGGTGATGCGTCGAGCAAGCTTATCCCCCAAGAGGAAGAAGGAATCTCTCAAGTGGAATGGGTAGACCGTGATACATTTAGAGAGCGAGTAAAAGCCTCCTATCCAACCTTTAATTGCGTACTCATTGAAGAAAAGGCCTGGAATAAGCGATATAAAGAGGCCGTAGCCATTCAAAAGCTCTAAACAGAGCCTCAGATAAAAACAAACAAGAAGAATTTAGATACTAAAGGGCAAAGGCCTTTTTAAACGTATCGACATAGTCTAGCTTTTCCCATGGAAACAAGGTTACTTCCTTCTCCAATACTCGTCCTGACCCATCTACAAAACGCTTGGTTACAACTTCTGGAGAACGCCCCATATGTCCGTAGGCTGCTGTTTCAAGGTATATCGGATCCCTCAGTTTGAACCGCTGTTCGATATCATAAGGACGCAAGGAGATAAGTTGTTGGACTTTATCCGCAATTTCACCATCAGTTAACGCGGTAGTTGACGTCCCATAGGTATTGATAAATAAACTTACCGGATCAGCGACTCCAATGGCGTAGGCCACCTGCACCAATACTTCGTCACACAGACCCGAAGCCACTAAATTCTTAGCAAGATGCCGCGCTGCATAGGCTGCGGAGCGGTCAACTTTAGATGGATCTTTTCCCGAAAAGGCTCCTCCTCCATGGCCTCCTTTACCCCCATAGGTATCCACAATGATCTTTCGACCCGTCAATCCTGTATCTCCGTGAGGACCACCAATCACAAACTTTCCTGTAGGATTCACATGATAGATAACCTCATCATCCAGTAAGGCACGAATCTCATCCCCAAAGTGTGCCATGGTTCTTGGAATTAAAATTTCCTTGACATCTTGTAGGATGCGCTGAAGCATAACCGTATCATCCCCGTCAAATTCATCATGCTGGGTAGATAGTACGATGGTATTAATACGCAATGGTTTATGATCATCGCTATACTCTATAGTCACCTGAGCTTTTGAATCTGGACGTAAATAGTGCATTGTTGGGTGACCTTCCTTTCGGATAAGTGCTAACTCTTCGAGAAGCTTATGAGATAATGCGAGCGCAAGAGGCATGTATTCTCGTGTTTCAGAAGAAGCATACCCAAACATTATACCCTGATCTCCGGCGCCCTGATCTTCCGGATTTGCACGATCTACTCCTTGATTAATGTCAGGAGACTGCTCGTGAATAGCCGATAGCACTCCACAACTATCTGCTTCAAACATGTATTCACTTTTTGTATAGCCAATCTTTCGGATGACATCCCTTGCAATATTGGGCACGTCCAAATAGACCGTTGACTTGACCTCTCCCGCTAAGACCACTTGACCTGTAGTTACTAGTGTCTCACAAGCCACTTTAGATTGCGGGTCAAAGGCAAGAAAATGATCGATTAATGCATCCGATATTTGGTCAGCAACCTTATCAGGATGGCCTTCAGAAACAGATTCAGAGGTAAATAGATACGGCATCGTTACATTTTGTATACAATGTAAGACTTCTAAAGAATTTCACAGGTAAAGTTCGAGGATTGATCAATGAATCCCTGCAATTTATCTCCAATCTCAATGGGCCCTACTCCTGCTGGCGTGCCTGTGTAAATCAAATCACCCTGTTGTACCGTAAAGTACTTACTCACTTCGGCGATGATTCGCGAAAAGTTAAACAGCATAAGGCTAGTATCCCCCTGTTGAACAACCTCCCCATTTTTATGTAATGAAAACTGAATGGGCTTCGTTAAATCAAATAAGTCCACTGGTTTTAAATCACCCAGTAATGCGGATTTATCAAAGGCTTTAGCAATCTCCCAAGGATGACCTTTCTCTTTGAGTTCGCTTTGCAAGTCCCTTGCCGTAAAATCGATCCCTAGGCCTATGCTGTGAATAAAGCTATGTGCAACACGCTCAGGAATGGCCTTTCCATTTTTTCCAATCCGCAAGACCAGTTCACATTCATAATGAATACTTGAATCAAAATTGGGTAGAAAAAAGGGTTTGTTATCCTGTAGAAGCGCTGTTCTCGGCTTCATAAAAATCACGGGCCTACTTGGAACTTCATTGCCTAATTCTTCCGCATGCGCTGCGTAATTTCTTCCTATACAGAAAATCTTCATGAGCTAGGCTTTGTATTAAAGACATTCATAGTGTTGGCCAGCCCTCTGAAAATAAACGATTCTGTGGCATCCGCTGCACGCTCTATTCCAAAAGCAACGTCTTCCTCTTCTTGTTTATTCCATTTCCCTAAAACAAAATCGACCTGCCTTCCTCGGCTAAAATTGCTGCCAATACCAAAACGTAAACGAGCATAGCGAGGAGTATTGAGTATCGCATTGATATTCGCTATCCCGTTGTGGCCTCCATCACTTCCTTTTCCTCGTAAGCGCAATACACCAAGATCTAAGGCTAAATCATCTACGATAACTAAAACTTTGTCTAAAGTGACTTTCTTTTGCTGCATCCAGTGAGCAACTGATCGTCCACTTCGATTCATTAACGTAGTGGGTTTGATCAATGTGACTTGGCGTCCTCGATACGTGCTTTCTGCTACATCAGCGAGCTTTCCAGCCTCGTATTCGACAGACCATCGCTTGGCGAGGCAATCGATTACATCAAAGCCAATATTATGCCTAGTATTCTTGTAGGCGTCCCCTATATTACCTAATCCGACAATGAGGTACTTCATACACTGCCAAGGTAAGAAGAATGGC
>JBMYZU010000002.1:0-202737 GCA_049610685.1 Chitinophagales bacterium | reverse complement strand
GTTTTATCATTTGAGTTTGTCTTGCCACCTAAGGCTAACCTCAATTTTGTTAATACATTTTACGTCAAACAGGACTTTGAAAAAATTGATAGTCAATGGGTTGATGTGCGAAACTATATGCGGGTTGGCTTTTCCATCTTTAAGCGCTCCACGGATATTCGTAATTTGACTAAAGAGGATATCAAGTATTCTATAGATAGCTGCAAAACCTTAAAGGACTCGCTGAAATCCGAGCTCAAGATGCTACTCAAAGATGAGGATCTATCTCGAGAGGAAAAGCAAACGTTAAAAGAGGACTATCAAACGCAGATCGACAACGTTAACTATGATCGCCAAGGGCATAAGAAAAGCTTAAAGCAAAAGCGTCGTGAGAAGATGCAAATCATGCTTCAACAGACTAAAACGAAAGAGGACATCCAGATTGGATCTGATATCCCCGACACCATCTTTCGTGGAGAGAAGCTTCAGTTTGACTCAGCGGCCTACAGCAGAGATTCAGGGTATTGGCAAGACAATCGCATCGTAGAGCTGACTCAGCAGCAAGAAAATATCTTCTTGATGATTGATTCCGTCAAGAAAAAGCCTGCCTTTACTACGTGGAAGTGGTTAGCTGATTTTGCGGTTACAGGGTATATGCCTTTTGGTATCCTTGAAGTTGGAAGAATCGATGAGACCGTAAGTTGGAACGAGATTGAAGGCGTTCGACCCAAACTAGCGCTTAGGACAACGGATGCCTTGTCGGAGGCATTTCAGTTGTGGGGGTATGCAGCCTATGGAACGAAAGATCGCGACTGGAAATATTTGGGGCGAGCATTTTTTAACCTACCTACGCGCAACGAACGTTGGCATAACCTGTTCCTTTCTTATCAAGATGACTTTAGGTTTTTAAGTAATGTAGAAAACGATGACCCTACCGATCATGATGACTTGGTTGAGGCCCTCTTGCGAAATGGACCACTCAACAAAATCATGCGAGTAGAAGAATATCGCGGGGCATATACAAGGGAATGGGTTCATGGCTTGACAACTGAGTTAAGGCTATCCAGACGCTCTTACCTTCCAACTGCAGGCAACCTTGAATTTATACGCACAGACGAAACGAATGGCACGGTCGAGTCGTTAGATCAGTTTAATGTGTCAGAGGTCACGTTGCGTGCTCGTATTGGACTTGGTGAGACTTGGCTTCAGTTTCCTTACCGAAGAATTTCAACTACCTCACTCAAACCAATTATTGAGCTTGACTTTGCTTTTGGTATAAAGCCCCCTGCAGGTTCCAAACTCGCGCCCCTAGGAGGAGATTATTCGTATCAGCGCATATACATGAATTACTACCATCGCTTTAGCCACAAAGCAGGGTATACTCGATACACGTTGCGTGCTGGATATGTCTTTGGCGAGATACCTTATCCTCTGACCTTTATTCATGAAGGAAACAACGGGTACTTCTATTTAACAAGAGGTTTTAACATGATTCGCGAGTTCGAGTTTATCTCAGACCGCTTTGCTACCCTATGGGTTGATCATCACTTCGATGGTCAGATTTTAAATCGTATTCCTGGTATAAATCGATTAAAGCTTCGAACCATCCTAACTGGTAAAGTGTTAATTGGAGACTTCTCAGCAAGGAATAAAGAGGTACTTGATCTACCTGTAGGCACGAGAATTGCAAACAAGCCCTATTTTGAGGTTGGCTTTGGAATTGAAAACATCCTGTATGTTTTCCGTCTCGATTTTATCTGGCGGCTTTCGGCCTTGGATGCCTTACCAAGTACGGGGATCGAGCCCAACCGATTTGGGGTAAAAATCTCCTTCTCTCCGAAGTTCTAGGCTGAAAGGCTTGGAATGGATTATGGAGAAAAACTATCCTTTGCTTAAAAAAATCATTCGACGTGAAAGGCGTTTCAAATTGCTTTTTGCTTTAGCCTTACTTTTTATGCTTGGTGCATTTATTGGTTATGTCTTTCAACGTCAACCTATTGCTTTGTTTCTGTTGCTTGCCGTAGTATCTAGTTTGATTGCATGGCGCATGAAAAGTACCTTTGATATTGATCGACACCCTGTATGGCAGCTTATAACAAATCAAGCGCACAAAGTAAGCTGGATCTATTTTGAAGAAGTGCAGTTACAGCCCTTTGGCATTTTGCTCACAAAAAAGGCCGTACTCTGTATCTGGACAATAGGCAGAGTGCAAGAGCGCATTCATCTTCCTTTAAAACACAAGGAGGCCCTGTATATTGAACTTTCAGATTCGCTCACTCAAGCGAGTTTTGGTTACTCGGAAGATAAAAAGCTTTGGTACGAGGCTCACCCTTCTATGTTACGCCGAAAGTGAATCGCGTCGCATAGCATGCAATAATATAAGATCATAAATGGTGTGAGCTGTAATAGCACTTACTAGACTAAGGCTTATGGTCATAAGCCCTAATGCACTGGCAAATGCGATGAGCCATAGTCTGAGAACCCAGGGTAAATCCTGTTTTGGGTTAAGGTAGCCATGGAGACCCACAAAGAAGATGGCATTAAGCAGAATACCCACAGGCAAACTGATATACTCAAAAAGGCCAAAAAGAAGTGGTCCACGAAACAGCAACTCTTCTCCTATTCCTGCACAGAGAGATAGAAATACAATGGTAAGACTGTTCATGGCATGAAGGGGTAGGCGCTGTCGAAGTTTTCGCTCTAAATCACTTGTAGGAAAGGAACGCGAAATAAAGAGGCTAACTATGCTTGCGCCCAGACCAATTCCTCCTCCTAAAGCAAGGCTAGAATACAAGTGAATACTTGATTTTTCAAAGAGGATTTGCCAGGTTATCTCCGAAGTATAAGGCAGCAAAATAAGACCAAGTCCCCCCATTCCTAAGAGGGTAATGAGCCCTAAAAGGAGTAATTGACGAATCGGAAGGGGTTGGATAGTGCTTATTGCCTTAGATTTCCTCAAATTTGTTAAATAATTATGGACTTTCCATTAAGGATGCCATGGCAAACAAAAAGAATATGACAAAGCCCACACGAACAGATGTTTCCGAACTTGGAGAGTTTGGCCTTATTGACCGCATTGGGTCTATGGTAAGTAGTCGCTATCGCTCAACCGTTCATGGCATTGGTGATGATTGTGCTGTGATAGACAACGGGGAAGACTATACATTGCTATCCATAGACACCATGGTAGAGGGCTTACATTTTGATTTGATGTATTGTCCATTACAGCATGTCGGCTACAAAGCCATTGTTTCCTCCATTTCAGATATCTATGCCATGAATGGTAAGCCAAGCCATGTTGTTGTGAGCTTGTCGTTGTCCAGCAAGTATTCGGTGGAAGCGGTGGAAGAATTATATAAAGGCATGGAGCGTGCCGCGTCATTTTATAATGTCGATATTGTGGGTGGCGATACTACATCGAGCCTGAGTGGTGCGACAATCTCAGTAACCGTTTACGGCCGAGTTAACAAAGAACAGCTTGTGCTTCGAAGTGGTGCCAATCCCGGTGATGCACTTTTTGTGACCGGAAATTTAGGAGGGGCGTACATGGGACTTCAGGTCTTAAATCGAGAGAAGCAGATTTTTCTTCAAAACCCTGATATGCAACCCGAACTTGAAGGGCATGATTACGTTGTCGGAAGACAACTTAAACCAGAGGCTAGATATGACGTAATTGAAGCACTTGCCAAAGCGTCTATTGTTCCAACTGCAATGATTGATATCAGTGATGGGTTGAGTTCAGAGTGCCTTCATCTTGCCAAGTCTAGTAAAGTGGGCGTTGAAGTCCACGAACAATTTGTTCCAATTCAGCAAGAGACCTATGATTTATCTCTTGAACTTAACATTGATCCCATCACCTCGGCCATGAATGGAGGAGAGGATTATGAGTTACTCTTTACCGTTGATTCTTCTTTAGCTGATCGCGTGCGAGAAGAAGTGCCAGATTGCATAGAGATTGGAATCATCCACAAGGAAGAGAAAGGTTCCTTTTTAACGTCGAGAACCAATCAACACTATCCTCTTACTGCACAGGGTTGGAAGGCATTTTAAAATCCTTATTCACTGATGTAAACATTTTCTTTGTGCGTAACCCAAACAATAATTGAGGGAGCTCAATCGTACTTTTATACAAAGCAACGTGGTATGATACGAAGTCTATTTTTTAGTGTTCTTTTTTCCCTCGGATGTGTTTCTGTAAGCCTTGCCCAGGAATATAATGCGAAGTTTTCCCCTGGACTGTTCTATATGTCGACCAATACGGTTACACAGTCCGGGTATATGACGGCCTTAGAATTTGAGGCATTGCTGAACTCCAATATGTCAGTCAATGGGGGCTTAAACTTCTTTACGGGTGGGGGCACTTTAGGTATGTTTATCAAGCCTGAACTTAGGTTTTACCTTACCGATGTTGCTCTACGTGGCTTGTATTTTGGGCCTTATGCAGGACTGGGGTCGAAAGGAGGCCTTCTTTTATTGGCGGGAGGGAGTGTAGGCTATCAGCACCTTTTTAGCGAATACCCGGTTTCGGTTTCTGGAGGCGCATCTTTAGGTATGGAATTCCGCGGAGCAGGCGGATTGATTAATTTGAATTTTCATCCTACGATATCTGTTGGATATCATTTCTAGTATTTGCTATTCAAACACTCCTCGATTAAAGGTGACTACCGCATTCATCGAGTAGTTGTAGAGGTAAAAGACCGACATGCCGATAACCTTTGCCCAAAAGAAAGAGACTATTTTTCTTTTTTGAGCTAGTTGCCATACAGCAAAGTTCACAATAAGCAGTCCGGCAGATTCAATGCCAACATATTGAAAGAAATCCTGCCAAAAATTATCCATTGAATCCTGATGGAATGTCCAATAGCGATTGCCAAAAAATCGCAGCAATATCCCGGTAACAAAGCCGATTGAATTCGATAGGATGGGCTTGACTTTTATGACATCCTTGAGAAAAAAAGTCAGTATTAGGTCAATGATAAAAGCTGATCCGCCAATTACGGAAAACTTTAATGCATTGGGCAGGCTTTCTAAAAATTCGAGGATCACCCGATTAGGAATTTACCATTTTCATAGATACGGACACCATCCGCGTAGATTGCACCTCCTTGGCGCATATCGGTAATCATATCCCAGTGTACCGAAGAGGTGTTGCTTCCTCCACATTGCGGATAGGATTGCCCAATGGCCATATGAACGGAGCCGCCCATCTTTTCATCAAACAAGATGTTTTTTGTAGGACGTTGAATGTGATAGTTGGTCCCAATTGCTGCTTCCCCAAAGATTCGTGCTCCCGGGATAGAAAAAATGTAATCGAGAAAATCTTGGCCCTTATCCGCTGTCCATTTGACGACCTTGCCGTCTTTTACGGTAAGTTCCACTCCGCTGACTTCTCGTCCCATATAAAGACTATCGTAGCTGAACTTGATATTCCCATTGACAGAATCTTCAATTGGGGCAGTGTAGACCTCGCCAGAGGGCATATTCGTACGCCCATCACTATTAATCCATAGACGGTCTTTACATCGATAACTTATCGAAAATCCTGGCCCTTCATAGGTTACTGTATCTACTCGATTGAGGTAGTCTACAACCGCTTGTTGCTCTTCTCGTACCTTGAGCCAAACATCCTTAGGGCTTTCTTCGAGTAGGCCACATCCTTTAAAGACAAACTGCTCATAGTCCTCTAAAGACATTCCAGCACGTTTGGCATTCGCATCCGTAGGGAATAAACACAGACTGCGCTCCATATCCTTACTCCCCGTGCGCTGCATATAAAGATTGCTAAGCTCTTCCCCCGTCTTTCTTGCAATTGCTTTTTTATCGGCATAATCCTTTTGAGGCCCATTGCTCTCAAAAGGGGCAATAATGACAAGGTATTTGTCAAACTCTCGAATCACATGATTTTTAAGGGGGTTGATGTATTCTAGCTGATGCTGCGAGGCCTCGCTGTAAAAAATCTCCTCTTGTCCTTGGAATTGAATGTCAGTGATAAGATGACCGCCCGCTTTGGTTACTTCTCGCATTAATTCTTGAACAAGCTTTTCGGCGAGATAGGTGGTGCGCACATAAACCCTATCTCCCTTTTGGACGTTTAGGCAATAGTCGGTAAGGAGGTGGGCATATTTGTTATACATGGCATTCATGAGGCAATCGTTCTTTCGTTCCGAAGATACAAGTCTTATCTTGGCATTACCGAAAACAACAATGTAAATACTATGCTTGATTTAGAAGCGCTTTACCGTATCATCAATTTACTACCGATGCCGCTATGGGGGTTGTTGGTTTTTGCACCGGGTGCTAACTTGACGAAGCAATGGGTGTTTTCCCTTCGTATCCATGCATTGCTTGCCTTGATTTATGGTATTTTGTTTTGCTGGGCAGTTACCCAAGGCCCAGCGCTATCTCCTGATGCGTTTTCCACCCTATCGGGCTTAACCAGTCTTTTTTCAAGTCCACTGGGGGTGCTTGTGGCTTGGCAACATTTTCTTGTATTTGATCTTTTTGTGGGAACATGGATTGCACGCCACGCACAGCAGCAAAATCCCAATCCGTCGATTACACGAAGAGTTGTTCTTGGAGGAATCTTGACCATAAGTCTAATGGCTGGGCCCATGGGCTTTTTACTTTACTTTTTATTCTACTATAGATCTAAAAACCAATCAAATGATGTCTAGAAATCTCTTGTTGATTCCCATCACCCTCCTTATGCTAACGCTGACTAATTGCGGTGATCGACGATCTTGTGACGATGTTGTATGCGGTAACAATCAAAGTTGTATCAATGGAAATTGTTATTGTTTGGATGGTTATGAAGGGCCGGAATGTCAAACTATAGCCGCCCAAAAATATGTAGGGAATTACACCGTAGTGGCCAATTGCTTTCAAGGAAGTTACATAGGAGCTCCTTTTGATTTTATCCTATGGGACGGCGCGTATCCCAACCGCGTAACCTTTGGAAATTTTATGAATCAAGGCAGTGTCGATGCATTTATATATACCAGTCCTGCCAATGAAGGCAATATCATTGAATTTGCCGTGAATCGAGGAAGTTTTCAGGCGAATGTCTCTGGTCAGTATTTGAACAATACAGGGGCGGGAGACATTCTGTTAAATGTGCAGTATTACTTTGGAAGTCAATACGGAGAATGCCAGTTAACGTATTATAAGCAATGAAAAACTTGACAAGATTTTTTTTAGGCCTAACCTTTAGTTCGTTTCTTTTTTCAGCATCAGCCCAAACCGATATCGATACGTTAGTCTTTGATGGACTTAATCGTCTGTATGAATTTCATGTTCCTGCCTCCTATGATGGCTCTGAGGAAATCCCATTGGTGTTCAATATGCATGGCCGTGGAAGTAATTCCTATCAACAGCGAATCTATTCTCAAATGGATGGCGTTGCGGATCTCAACAACTTCATAGTAGTCTACCCTAATGCTGAATTCATTAACAATCTCCGTCAGTGGAACCTATCGTACGACGTAAGTCCTCCAGGCATTTTCCCAGTTATCCCAGATGATGTGGGTTTTGTCGATAGCTTGATTGATTTCTTTATCGCAAACTATGCTATTGATACCAATCGAATCTATACGTGTGGTATGAGTGCAGGGGGCTTTGTAAGCTACTTTCTGTCTTGTGCGCTGGGTGAGCGATTTACGGCAATGGCTTCCATTACAGGTTTGCCACCTCTTTCTGTTGTAGATTCTTGCCCTTCAGCACGCACTGTGCCTGTCATGCAAGTTCATGGTACAGCGGATTCTACCGTGGAATACTTCCCTTCTCCCTTTTACATAGGTGTTGAGGGCGCTGTAGAATTGATACGAGATCGCAATGGTTGTGATATCCAGGCAGACTACAGAGACTATGGTGATATTGATAACGATGGCGTTTCAGCCGAACGCTTTATCTATCCAAACTGCCTAGATAATGGAGAATTATGGTTTTACAAATTGACCAATGCAACGCATACATGGCCCGGCACGCCCATTGCCTTCCCTGGAGATGGTGTGAGCTATGAGATTGACGGTTCTACGGAGATTTGGCGGTTTTTTGAACGCTTCAGCAAAGATCCTTCTTTTGTCTATGTTCCCACAGATGTGTCTTCACTAGATGCCTCATTTCAGGCATTCCCGAATCCGGCAATGGAGCGTGTTTTTGTTCCAAGGCTTTTGCAGGGCTCAACCTACCAAGTCTACAGCCAGGATGGTCGGTTGATGCTTGAGTCTTCAGCACCTCAAGGTTATCTCGAGGTGTCAGAGCTTCCAGAGGGAATGTACTATGTCTCAGGGGAAGGGTATACCTTTAGAGTATCGATACAGCGTTAATTGATATAATTATTGTTGGGCATGGGATTGCAGGATGTAATCTTACCCATCTCGCCGAAAGGAGAGGACTTTCTTTTTGTGTCATCGACGAGGGAGGCCACAGCACGTCGAAGGTTGCTGTCGGTATGATTAATCCAATAACCGGTCGAAAGTATGTCAAAACCTGGCAAGCGGATACGTTGTGGCCCTTTTTAGAAGACCATTATCGTTTACTTGAAAAAGATCTCAGCGAGCCAATCATACATGCACATCCCCTTTTTAAAGTCCTTCCCGATATTGATTCCTTAAACACATGGCAAATGCGTCTAGGGGATGCAGCGTATCACAAATATCTGCAAGACAATCAACCATCGCACCTCGAAGGCATAGACCTGGTTCAACCCCACGGAGGCTTCTACATTAACAAGGCCTATCGCGTGGATGGACAGGCTCTGCTTGACGCCTCAGTGCGACGTTGGGTTTCCAAAGGATGTTATCAAAAGGAAGTGTTTGATCTTTCTGAGCTTACCTACGATGGGACGTCTGTTCGATATCGATCGATACGTGCTAAGCATATCGTTTTCTGCCAAGGGCATACCATTTCTTCGAATCCATTTTTCCCTGAAATTCCTGTGAGCGCCAATAAGGGAGAGGCGCTGATTATTGAGAGCAAATCCCTTCCAAAAGATGTAATTGTTGGCCACCAAGTCAATATTGTCCCCTTGGGCAATGATAGGTATTGGGTCGGTTCTACCTATGCTTGGGAGGATGAAACAATAGCGCCGACTGCTGCGGGAAAAGAAGGCTTACTTGACCGCTTGGCCAAAAGCTTTCAAGGAGAATACCGTGTCTTAGATCATCTTGCCGGAATACGGCCAGCTTCCAAAGACCGGCGCCCAATAATAGGCTGGAGTCCAAAGAGCGCTCAGGTTGCGTGCCTCGCTGGAATGGGCACGAAAGGGTATTCGCTGAGTCCTTATTTTGCAGATATGTTGCTTGACGCAATGTTTAATCAAAAAGACATTCTACCTGAAGTAAACCTAGCGCGCTTTGTTTAGCCATCCAGAAATATTATACAGTGACAATCACTTATTGGTGGTCAATAAGCCTCCTACTATGCTTGTGCAAGGCGATGCTACGGGAGATGTAACCTTACTTGATTGGGCAAAGCAGTATATCAAAAAAGAAAAAAATAAGCCCGGAGAGGCTTTCGTAGGCTTAGTTCATCGACTTGATAGAGTAACGAGTGGCGTAATCGTTTTAGCAAGAACAAGCAAAGCACTGACGAGACTCAATGCTGCATTTAAAGACCGTCAAACCCAAAAGACCTATTGGGCAGTGGTCCAAGAGCGTCCAAAAGATTTAGAGGGTAAGCTTGTTCATCATCTGATCAAAGATTCTAAAGCCAACAAGTCAAGGCCATGCAAAGCAGACCGCCCAAAGGCTAAAGAGGCTATACTGCGGTATTCTTTGAAGCGTAGTTTAGAACGGTATCATCTCCTCGAAGTTCATCCAGTGACTGGCCGCCATCATCAGATTCGTTGTCAGTTATCGGCTATAGGTTGTCCTATCAAGGGCGATATAAAGTATGGCTTTCCAAGGCCCAATGAGGATAAATCCATTCATCTTCACGCCCGCTCTTTGCGCTTTCCGCATCCTACCACCAAAGAAGCCATCTATGTTGAGGCTTTGCCTCCTATGGGTGATCGAATCTGGGAGCTGCTCTCAGACCATCTTGCTTGATTAGGTCGTCTTCCGTAGTTTTAATAACGTCATGATTTCCACTCAACAGGCCATTGATCATTTGCGTCCCTATCTCACCGATAATCGATGGGATTTAATGCATGATATTTTGCGCCAACGCACGCGGTTCTTAACGGTGATAACCGAAGAACTTTACAGAGAGCATAATGCCAATGCCTTGCTTAGAAGCTGCGAATGTTTTGGACTACAGGAGATGCATGTGATAGATAATATCAATGAATTTGCAATACACCGAGATATGAGTCGAGGCGCCGCAAAATGGGTAGAGATCAATAAACATAAGGATGTTCGGCAATGTATCGAGGGCCTAAAAAACCGAGGCTATCGCATTGCCGCCGCTCACCCCGAGGCGGACTTTACACCCGAAACGCTTCCCTTGGACCGTCCATTAGCCATTATGCTTGGCACAGAATGGCATGGCTTATCAGAAACGGCTTTTGAACTTGCAGACACACGGGTTAAGATTCCCATGTATGGATTTACAGAAAGCCTTAATGTATCGGTTTCCTGTGCGGTATTGCTTCAACAGTTGAACCATCGACTGCGAAGTCAAGATCCTTCATTATGGCAACTAACTTCTGAGGATTTTTTAGAAACCCTTCTCGACTGGACAAAGAAATCGGTAAAGCATAGTGAACCCCTTCTAAAGGCCTTAGCTAAGGAAGAAGCGCCTTAAATTCTGTATAGGTCCTTCCATTGATCAAGGGCTCAATCACTTCTGTTTCACAGTTTTGAATGCTTGCTTCCTCTTCAATATTCTCTACTCGGTTATCTGGATTAGGATGAGTACTTAAAAATTGAGGCGGATTGGGACTTCCCTCGTCGATTATCTTTTGGAAAAAATTGGCTGCACCATCTGCATTGAATGGTGTTTCACATAGATAGCGCACGGAAGCATTGTCAGCATCGGTTTCGTCCGAGCGACTGAAACTTAGCGCCCACAGCGAACTGGCCACTTGAGCTAATGTTCCAGGATCGCCTCCAGTCAATATTTCAAAAAGAAGTTGAATACCAAATTGCTTTTGCATTTGCCGGCTCGAATGCCGATTATCTGCATGGGCTATCTCATGCCCAAGAACACCCGCAAGAGATGAAGCATCATCAAGATAGTGAATGAGTCCAGTGTATATATATATAAATCCACCAGGTGTGGCAAAAGCATTGAGCACCTCATCGTCATATACTATATGCAACTCCCAAGGGAATTCCTCTCTATAGCGCACCTCACCTGTCTCAAGAATCAGCTCCTTCATGGTGTTTAGGTATGCATAGGCCTCGGGATATTGATACTCTTCTAAGATGTTGATAGTTGGATCGGCTTCAATTTCAGCATCCACTTGTTGGCCCAAGTTGATATCATCTTGTATGGAGAACAAGAAAATGCCTCCAGATTTACATCCTAATAAAAAGCATAATGCGAATGGAATTAAAATATGATTTACCTTCATATACAGTCTTCCTTTTTAGAGATAGGGGTCTTGCCAAGTGCTACCAAATACGATTTCGCTGAGTGCCTTTCGAGTTCGAGGAGCCTCCTCCTCTTCATGGAAGGATTCAGGGATTTGTTGAAGTGCACCGTGATGGCCGCAAACAAATCCGCAAATGATATTGTGCTTTTCAGGTACATTGAATGCATTGCGAATCTCGTCACGATGAATTCCTCCAAAGAGATGGCATCGAAGACCAAGCGTTTCAGCTTGGACCACTAAAAACCCCGCAGCGATACCCGCTTCGAAAGTGGCAGCATAGTTGTGCTCACCAGAAGTAGGTGAGGTTTCATCGGCAATTATAAAACCGAGTAAAGGAGCGGATTGCGCCCACTGTTGATTCCATGCACCAACACATGAGAAAGCCTTGTCGTAGTGATCATCACCTTGTTGAGCAACAATAAAACGCCATGGTTGGTCATTGTAGCCCGACATCGCCCATCGAGCGGCTTCAAACATTGAAGTAATCTCCTCCTTAGTCAATGGCTTGCTGTCAAATGCCCGAGGGCTCCATCGTTTTTGGAGGGCTTCTTGAATAGGGAATGCCGTAATCGCCGGTTTTTCTTGCATACTACTGGAGGCTAATCATTTGGGTTAGCGAAGATGACCGTGCATCAAGGTGCAGGATATATAGACCTACAGAGATAGACGATGCATCCAAAATCGTTGAGCTCCCCGGCGTAACCGTTGTATTCGGAAAATTTTGCGCTCCATTCATACTGAGCAGTCGTGCAGTCACTGGATAGGGCAGAGTATTGTCCACGTTGATTTGAATTTGATCTCCAACAACATCTATGGATATTGACTTTTCAAGGGCTGAAGCAGTAATTGATGTAGTCGGTGCAGGATTAATTTTTAATTCGTAGGGGCGAATAATATCCCCTGAGAACTGCCCATTATTGTTGGCATCGTTTACGCTCGCATAAAAGGTTACCTCTCCATTAACTCCGTTGGGAGCCCAAGTAAAGTCCCAAGCCGTAGCTGCATTGCTGTTTTGTGCAACATAGGTGCGATTGTTTTGATTGTACAATTGCGCATTGCCATCAATTGTGCTCAGTGCGCCCGCCATTTCATTGTTTTCATCCAATACGGTTAGTGAGAAGCCTCCGCGACTGCTTAATGGATTGTCAATGGAAAGCCTCATCGCATAGGTAGCTGAATTATCATATTCAAAGCTTGCCGTAAGTGGGTCTCCATTAATGGTAACACTGATATTTTCATTGAGAGGGGCTAGTGGGCTTGAATTGTGGCAGTTTCCACAAGTGCCATTATCCCCAGGAGCACCGGCTAAACCGGGTTTTCCCGCTGTATTAGAAATACCTATTTGAAGGCCTATCCATGAAAAAAATGCAAAACATAAAGAGAGGAGAACTAATCGTTTCATAAGAGATGACTTTCCCTTAAGTTAAGAAGCTTCTGTCAATTTAAGGATCTGTTCGGTGGCTTCTTTGTTTTTCACTTTTCGAATGACGTGTTCGATTTTACCTTCCTCATCAATTACAAAAGTGGTTCGGATCGTTCCGTAATACTCTTTGCCATACATCTTTTTTACGCCCCATGTTCCATAGGCCTCATGCACCGACTTATCGGTATCAGCCATCAGAGGGAATGGCAGGTCATACTTGGCAATAAACTTTTGATGGGAGGCTTCGCCTTGTATGCTTGCTCCAATAACAGCATATCCTTTATCAAGCAGCATAGTATAATTATCTCGAAAGTTACATGACTCGGCTGTACAACCGGGAGTATCGTCTTTTGGGTAGAAATAGAGAATAACCTTTTTTCCTTTGAAATCTTGAAGTCGAAGGGGATTGCCGTTTTGGTCAATGGATTCGAAGAGGGGCGCAGAATCTCCTGCATTTAAGTGGCTCATAGTCTATGTGTTTGTTCTTGTAACAAGATAGACTTTTGGAAGTTTAAAAATTAGGGATAATGGCTTTGTTTTTATAAAAATCGTCGATGATTTGAACGACTTCCTCGGTAGAGTCTGTTAGATGAAATAGATCCATGTCTTCAGGGGAAATGTTGCCCTCCTTAAGCATGACATTTTTCATCCATTCCAAGAGGCCTTTCCAAAATGAAGTTCCCACAAGAATCACAGGAACAGCTTTCATTTTTTTGGTTTGAATCAGGGTTATGGTCTCATAAAACTCATCGAGTGTTCCCACACCACCTGGCATGAGTACAATGGCTTGGGCGTACTTTACAAGCATTACCTTGCGAGCAAAGAAGTATCGAAAATTGATGAGTTTGTCATAGTCAATGTATGGATTGGCTTCTTGTTCAAACGGTAATTCAATATTTAGGCCTACGGATTTTCCCTCAGCTTCACGTGCGCCGCGATTACCAGCTTCCATAATACCAGGTCCTCCGCCAGTAATGATGCCAAAACCTTCAGCCACAAGAGCCTTTGAAATATCCATAGTTTGCTGGTAATAGGCATTTTCTTCTTTGGTGCGAGCGGAACCAAAAATGGTCACGCAGGGTCCAATTTTTTCCAATCGTTCAAAGCCTTCTACAAACTCTGCCATGATTTTAAACATTGACCAAGAGGATTCCGCTTGGTGTTCGTGCCATGATTTATTTTTCATAGGAAAGATCTTTAGTGGAGGTTATAACGAGCAAACTATACATTATAGTGCCATTAATTCCTAAAAGGAGAAATCCAGGACTGAAATCCAGGTTTTGTGTAAGTAAGTGTTGGCACCAAAATGTAAGGCCAATAGTAATCATACAAAAAATGGGAATGTAGATGACTTTAGCCTTTCGTTTCGCGCTCATTGCAAAAAGAAACAAGCCAAGTAAGGGGCCATAGGTGTATTGGGCAACCGTAAAGATTCGATTGATAATGCTTTCTCCATTGGGCGCGTAGTAAAAGCCTAAAATGATGGCAGCAAGGAGCAGGGCAAAGCTGCCGTGAATCAATAGTCTCTTTTGGGGTGAAAAGGTCTTGTCCTGAAGAATATCGACTTGAAAGCAAGTCGTCAAAGAAGTCAGTGCTGAATCTGCACTAGAAAGGGCAGCAGCAATAAGGCCAAGCACAAACAATCCTCCCAACGCTGCCGAAAAGGTGCCTGAAGAGAAGATAACTGTTGGGAATAGATGGTCGGGGCGGCCAACCAACAGGTTCGCTTCTTGGGCAAAAGTGGACAAGTAATACCCTAGGCCAAGGAACAAAAGATTGATTGGAATGAGTAAAAGGCTTAACGTGATGATATTCTTTTGACCACTTGTAGAGTCCTTGCAGGTAAGGTTTTTTTGCATCATATCTTGGTCCAAGCCGGTCATGCAAAAGGCAAGCAATGCTCCACCCATAAATTGTTTTACAAAGTGGTTGTCATTGTTGCGAAAGCCATCAAAATCAAAAGTTGTCTGGCTAATTGATGCTTGTAACCCCGAGAAATCTCCCAATTCACGAGCGAGTAAAAACAAGGTCACTCCAGCGCAGAGAAGCATTACACTCGTTTGCAGCGTGTCGGTATAGACTAACGTCTTAACCCCTCCTGTCGCGGTATAGGCGAAGATTAAAAGCAGGGTGATTATGACGGTCACTTCAATAGGAACCTGTAGCGGGTCCAACACAAAGTGCTGAAGCAATAAGACGACCAAAAAGAGCCGAAAGGCGCTTCCAATGACTCGCGAAGCCAAAAAACTCAGAGCGCCAACGAGACGTGCTTCCATACCTACAGTTGCTTCGAGGTATTGATAGATCGAGACTACTTTTTGATTGTAGAAGCGCGGAATAAGAATGTAGGCAATAAGAAGATATCCCACCTGATAACCCAAGACCATTTGCATGTACGAAAATCCCTTAGTTCCCACAAGACCGGGTACAGAAAGAAAGGTCACTCCCGATAACGAAGCACCGATCATACCATAGGCTACCAAGAACCATGGAGAGGATTTATCCCCATCATAAAATGCTCTAACCCCTCTTTTTTTGCTTATCCAAAAGTTAATCGCCAACAATACACCAAAGTATACTACTGTAATAGCTAGCAGCATAGTGAGGCTCATAAAGGAAAGTTTTCGATGCTGTATTCCTCTCCAAGAAAAGACTTTCCTGATGCCATATTGACTTCCCATTGCCACGCAGTAGACATCATATGTTCAACCGAAGGGTTGGGCGTCCATTGGAGTAACCGGGCAGCATTTGAGTTATCTGCATAGACAGCCATAACATCGCCTTCTCGTCGTGGGCCCATGATATACTCAAGTTTTCTTCCAGAAGCCTTTTCAAAGGCTTGAATAGCTTCCAGCACACTCACTCCCTCACCACTTCCAAGATTTAAAACATGGACTCCTGTGGTTTGCTCGCGCGACAAATTCAGAGCCATTGTATGGGCATGGGCAATATCTTCGACGTGAATATAATCTCGAATGCATGTGCCATCACGCGTATCGTAATCACCACCAAAAATGGTTAGATCACTGTATCGCCCTGAGGATTTTCCTGTGATTCTTGGCACAAGATTGTTTGGCTTATCATTGGGCACCTCACCGATCAATCCGCTTTGATGGGCTCCCACAGGATTGAAATATCGGAGGGATACCCAGGTGCTCGGAGATGTTGGGGCTACATCAAAAATCATTTGCTCCCCAATTTGCTTGGTATAGGCATAAGGGCATTCGGCTTTACCTAAGGGGGTATTTTCATTGACCGGCAGAGTCTTTATCTGTCCGTACACAGAACAGGAAGATGAAAAGATAAAGTTGCTTATGTTTCGACGCTTTACTTCAGCGAGGAGGTTGGCTGTAGATTGAATGTTGTTATGGTAATAGAGCAAAGGCCTTGCAACAGATTCAGGAACCGATTTAAACGCAGCAAAATGAATAATGCCATCGATCGGACCTATATCGTCTAGCGTTTTGTTTACGGCTTGCGCATCCGTGAGATCAATCCTGTAGTTAGTGACCTTTTGCCCTGTGATGGCTTCTATTCCGTGTAAGACACGTTGATCAGAATTGCTGAGATTATCGATGGAAACGACATCAAAACCATGTTTTACTAAGTCAACGATGGTATGCGAGCCAATGTAACCACAACCTCCTGTTACAAGAATACGAGCCATATAAGTTACTCTTGGGTATTAGGATTATACAAGGCGAGTCCTTCTTCCAATATCTTTTCGATGCCAGACTCAATAGATGTTAACTCTCGATTGAGAAGATGGCGCATTTTTCCAATATCTGGCTTTCTGCGCAGCATATCCCCTTCTTTGAGTGCAGGAAGATGAACGATTTTTGACGAAGAACCGGTAACCTTGATGATTGTCTTTGCCAAATCTAAAATGGTAAGCTCATAGTCACTGCCAATATTTACCGTATCGTTTACGTACTTGTTTTGTTCAAAGGCATTAACGCATGCGTCGATGTTGTCTTGGAAGTAACAGAACGTTCTTGTTTGCAAACCATCCCCATATATGGTCAGATCCTCATTCTTTAAGGCAGCAAGAATAAACTTTGACATCACAAAATCAATACTTTGCTTGGGGCCGTAAGTATTGAAGAATCGAAAAATGGTGTAATCCAAGTCAAACTCCTTTTTATATGACCGAAGAAATGCTTCGCCTACATTTTTTACCACAGCATAGGGTAACCTAGAATTAAGGGGTGTGGTATGTTCATTTTGAGGGTGTTCATGAGGCTCTCCGTACACCTCTGAGGAGGAGGCAAAAAATACCCGCTTCACATTCGTCGACTTCGCAATATCAAGGATGTTTCGAATTCCTTGAATATCGTCAAGGACAAGTTTCGGGTGCTCTAAGGTGCGCTGTACACCAACTACAGCTGCATAGTGAAATACGTAGTCAAATCGGTAGGCCATCATTACTGCCGAAATGTCTGTATAGTTGTTACAATCAGCATGAATAAACCGCCAGTTATCGTCTTCATTACTCTCTTCTTGAGGTAGACGGGCTTTATCACCGGTTAACATATTGTCAACCATAACGACCTTATAGTTTGGGTTTTGCATGAGCTTATCAGCAAGACAACTGCCGATAAAACCAGCTCCGCCAGTAATTAATATCTTTTTCATGAATGGTGTTTCATTACGTCCATAAGATATTGTCCGTAGCCACTTTTCATAAGAGGCTGCGCAAGTTTTTCCAATTGGCTATGGTTAATAAAGCCTTGTCGAAAAGCTTCTTCTTCTATACATCCCACTTTAAGGCCTTGACGGTCCTCGAGCACTTGAACAAACTGGGAAGCCTGCATGAGTGAGTTAAAGGTCCCTGTGTCAAGCCAAGCGGTGCCTCGGTCTAAAATGGCAACATTGAGTTTGTTTTGGTTAAGGTAGACCTTGTTGACGTCGGTTATCTCATACTCACCACGGGCACTAGGTTTTATGGAATGTGCAATATCTACCACATTATTGTCATAGAAATAAAGCCCCGGAACCGCATAGTTAGATTTGGGTTGAGCAGGCTTTTCCTCAATAGAGATTGCGCGTTTACTTGCATCAAACTCAACCACTCCGTAGCGCTCAGGGTCAGCAACATGGTAGGCGAAGATTACACCTCCATCAGGGTCAACTGCCTGTTGAACCGTGGCATCAAGGCCTGCCCCATAAAATATGTTATCCCCTAGAATTAGGGCCACTGAGTCGTTTCCGATAAAGTCTTTTCCCAACACAAAAGCTTGGGCTAGCCCATTGGGAACTTCCTGCACTTTATAGCTGAATTCACATCCTAACTGGCGACCATCACCAAAGAGCGATTGAAAGACTGGAAGGTGTTCTGGGGTAGAAATGATTAGTATCTCCCGGATACCTGCCTTCATGAGAACCGATAATGGATAATAAATCATCGGTTTATCATAGATAGGCATCATTTGCTTGGAAATTGCATAGGTGATTGGGTGTAATCGAGTGCCACTTCCTCCTGCTAAGATTATTCCTTTCATTGCGTTAGGTTAATTCTAAGGTATGAAATTGATAGTCAGTTTACTGTCTTAATGAAGAAATTATTAACGAGTGATTTTTGATTTTATCGATTCTGTAGAGAGGATGTCTCCATAGTTTTCGATGATGAAAACCGAAGTAAAAGGCCGTGTTCGAAAAGTTTTCTAACAGTGCCCTGTGGTTTTGACCCCTTTTTACCACATCTTACGCCTTATGCTGAATATTAATCTGGCACTTCTTCATTTGGGATTAGGAGAGGGTATTTGAATTGCTATTTTCGTAAGGTATTATGTTCGATTTTATCCGAGGCAGAATCCACCGAGTCGCACCTACACAAGTTATCCTTGAGGTCGGAGGTGTGGGATTTGATGTAAATATTAGCTTTCAGACTTTCCAAGCGATTCAAACAAGTAGTGAGGTTTCCTTATACACAAGGTTCTTAGCAAAAAATGATGGTCAAAATCTATCCACCTTTGTCTTATATGGCTTTGAAAAAGTAGAAGAGCGATCCATGTTTGACATGCTGACCAGCATAAGTGGCATAGGGAATAATCTAGCATTAACTATGCTTAGCGCACACCCAGTTGATGCTATACAACAGGCAATCTATCAAGGCAATGAAGGGTTTATAACAGCAATAAAGGGAATAGGACCTAAAACAGCTAAACGATTAATTCTAGAATTGAAAGACAAGGTCAATGATGGTCAACATTTTGATCTAGAAGGTAATAATCCAAAGGATGAAGCGTTAAAAGCTTTGTTGTCCTTAGGCTTTCAACGCAATACTATCATGCGTACACTAGATGCCATTCTACAAGAACTCCCTTCTAGTTCGGTCGAGGAGTTGATAAAACTTGCGCTTAAAAGGATGTAGTGGTGCGAATAGGTCGACTTTCCATAGGATGTTTCCTTGCCATGATGTTGTTTTCTTTAACGGCATTTGGTCAACAGCAGGATAGCAGTCAAACCAATGTAGAACACCTGATTGAAAATGAGACTCCGAGTTTGTCGCTTGACTCGATTGTTGAGCAAAATGTGGTCTATGACCCCAACACGGATACATATTCCATAGAACGACGAATTGATGGACGGTTGATCGCGCCGCCTGTCATAATGACCCAGGAAGAATACCGCAGGTATAGAGATATCGTCGATTTCCAAGAATACATACGTAATAGAGAACGCACGCGGCTTATCATAGAAGGCGCAGATCCTGACCTGTTGGCTGGTCCAGTTCAGAGCATAAAGAATGACCGTTTACAGCAAATTTTAGGCTCAATCGATATACGACCTTCTGGAAATCTAGAATTAACGCTTGGAGGGAATGTCCAGCGATTTGATAATCCAAACCTTCCTCAGCGAGCACAGGTACAAGGTGGACCGGATTTCGACATGAATATCAATATGAATGTCACAGGAAAGATTGGAGACTACTTGCAGATGGGGCTGCGCTACAATAACCAAACAGGATTTAGCTTCGACAACCAAGTCAATCTCCAATACAACGGAAAGGAAGATAATATTCTACGTCAACTAGAAATTGGGAATACTAGCTTTGAGACGCCCACTCAGCTTATTACTGGTGCCCAAAGTTTGTTTGGTGTGAAGGCCCAACTTCAATTTGGTCGACTTACGATGACGAATGTTGTCTCTCAGCAACGCTCACAAAAACAGTCCATTGTTGTTGAGGATGGTGCTCAGGTTCAAAATTTTGAGTTACGTGCCGATCAATATGAAGCCGATCGCCACTTTTTCTTATCTGATTTTTTCCGTAACAACTATGAGAGGGCTTTATCCCAAATGCCTAACATCTTATCTCAGGCAACGGTGGAGGAGTTGGAGGTATGGATTACCAATCGAAACAATGCAACGCAAAATGTTCGGGATGTAGTCGCCTTTATGGATATGGGAGAAATAAGCCCATACTCTTCCGATATTCAAGCGATTGGCAACAATACAGTGCCGGATAATGGAGCCAATGATCTTTATTCGAGGCTTACCGTAAACGTAGATTACCGTCGAAATGATCAGATTATCAATGTCCTGCAAAGCGGGGCCTTTGATCTGAATGCTTCGACTGATTATGAAAAATTCTACGCGCGCAAACTGAATCCGTCAGAGTATACCCTCGAACCAAACCTTGGTTACATCTCACTCAATACAACGTTACAGCCTAACCAAGTGCTTGCTGTAGCCTATAAATACAATTACAATGGACAGGTTTATCAAGTGGGTGAATTAAGTCGAAATGTACCACCAGACTCTTCATCTGTTCCTAAGGTCCTCTATCTAAAGCTTCTAAAGAGCACAACGCAAAGCCCCCGTTTACCTACTTGGGATTTGATGATGAAAAATGTCTATTCTTTGGGTGCTTTTCAAATTAGTCCCGATGATTTCCGATTGGATATTTTCTACATCGATCCAGGAGGAGGATTACGCAGAACACTGCCTGAAGGCTCGCTCAGCGAAACCCAGTTAATACAGGTTGTAGGATTAGATAATCTAAATAATCAAGGTGACCCTCAGCCCGATGGCCGCTTTGACTTTCAACCAGGCCTTACCATTAACCCGTCCAATGGCCGAATTACTTTCCCCGTCCTCGAGCCCTTTGGTCAATCTCTTGAAAATCGTTTAAATGAAGTGGGTGACAATAGCCTAGTCAACCAATATGTCTACAACGAATTGTATGATTCAACCCTATTTATTGCTAAGCAGTTTCCTGAAAAGAATCGCTTTACTATGCGCGGCAGGTACCAGGGGAGTGGAGGGAATCGGATATCGCTTGGGGCTTTTCAAATTCCTCAGAATTCTGTAACGGTTTCTCTAGGTGGCCAACAGCTTATTGAGGGAACGCACTATACAGTAGACTATAATCTTGGTGCGGTGACCATCATTGATGATGCTATTCTTAACTCAGGCCAGCAAGTAAAAATCGATTTTGAAAACAATGCGCTCTTTGGCTTTCAGCAACGCAATTTGTTTGCTACGAGGTTGGATTATCGGGTCAGCGATCAACTCTTCATAGGAGGTACGCTCATGAAGATGACGGAGCGTCCGTTTACTCAGAAGGTGAATATTGGAGATGATCCAATTTCCAATACGATTTATGGTATTGATTTCCGATATACAACCGATGCCCCTTGGCTTACCAAGGCGCTTGATAAACTTCCAATCTACAGCACAAGCGAAATGTCAACGATTGATCTTGCGGGCGAAGCAGCCTATATCCGCCCAGGGAACAACCGATTTGTTGGGAAAGGTGAGGAAGCGACCGTGTATGTTGATGACTTTGAGGGAACTACATCTTCTTACGAACTTAAGTTTCCAGCAAGCGCTTGGAGACATAGCTCCGTGCCTACGGGTAATGTGGGAAGCAATGGTCAGGAGCTTTTCACCGAAGGTTCTTTGAGTAACGATATACGGTCCAATTTTAACCGAGCCAAAATGGCGTGGTATAATATTGATCCTTCCTTCTTTGATAATGGAGTTAGTCCGAGCGAAGTTTTCGATAACAAAGAAGTTATTCATAGCCACTTTGTTCGTCCCATTTTTAGAGAAGAGATCTGCCCGGCGTGTGACCTAACAGGCCAGGTTAATACTCAGGTTTCTACGTTGGATTTGGCTTTCTATCCTGAGGAACGAGGTGTGTACAACTTTGAATCAAGTACAGGACCTACGGTGCCTTTCTCTCGTGGGGTGAATCCCGATGGACGTTTGCTTGATCCTGAAACAAGGTGGGGTGGCCTTATGCGCGGTATTGACAACACGAATTTTGAGGCGGCCAATGTTGAATACATAGAGTTTTGGCTCCTGGATCCCTTTGTCTATGACGATACGCGGGATGGAGGCGATCTCTATTTTAATCTCGGGAATCTCAGCGAAGATGTGCTCAAGGACTCGCGTATGCTCTACGAACATGGGCTGAGTGACAACAACCTAGACGTTGATAGCACTTACTGGGGTAAGGTGCCAAGGACACCTCCCATTGTAAACTCTTTTGACAACAATGCAGACCTCAGATCAAAACAGGACGTAGGGTTTGATGGACTCAACGATGATGAGGAGCGTGTGCGCAGACAGGATGCCCTGGGGGATGCGCAAATCAATCTCGACCCACAAGCATTTGCCACATTTGAGGCTGATCCAGCCTCGGATAACTATCAGGATTTTTGGAATCTTTCAGGAGAGTCCAGCATTTTGCGCCGCTACAAGAATTTTAACGGTCCTGATGGAAATTCACCCATTGTCTCAGGAGATGCCCGCGCGGGAACGAATATTCCTGATCAAGAAGACTTAAATAGAGATAATGCGTTAAATGAGACGGAAGGCTTCTTTGCCTACCGCGTTCCTTTATTTCCGGGGATGAGTGTTGAAAATCACCCATACATTGTGACCTCAACGGTTCGTCCTGCTCGAGAAATTGACGGGGTGAATCAGCCCGAAGCCCAGTGGTATCAGTTTAGAGTACCCGTTCGAGAATTTGATCAGCGTGTAGGGAACATCGCGGACTTCCGATCGATTCAATTTATGCGAATGTTCCTCACCAATTGGAATGATTCGGTCATTCTCCGCTTTGCTTCTATGGAGCTTGTAAGGAACCAGTGGGCAACCTATCAGTATGAGTTATCCAACCCCACAGAAAACCTTCCTATAGACGAGGAAGCGGTTTCCTTTAATGTTACCTCGGTAAATATTGAAGAAAATGGTGGAAAGGAGCCTGTAAACTATGTCACTCCACCGGGTATTGTGAGGGAGCAAGGTATTGGTCAAGGAAGCGGTACCAATTTAGTCCTTCAAAATGAGCAAGCAATTGCCGCCACGGTCTGTGGGCTAAAGGATGGTGATGCGAGAGCTGTCTTCAAAACGCTTGACCTAGACATGCGAAACTACAAGCGTTTGGTGGTTGATGTTCATGCCAATCGTTTTGCTCAAGATGTGGCTGATCCTCCTAGCGGAGCCCTCACGGCCTTCCTGCGACTAGGTAGTGATTTTAAACAGAATTACTACGAGTATGAGGTTCCTTTGGAATTTACTCCTGAGGGCCGTTATGACGATGTCGAAGGGGATCGAAGTATTGTCTGGCCAGATGCTAACCGAATAGAGGTCGTTTTACAGGATTTAGTAAATGCTAAGATTGCTCGAAACCAAGAAAATTATCCTTTCGATATACCCTATACCTATGTGACGGATTCTGGCCGTTTGGTGACCATTAAAGGAACGCCTGATCTTGGATTGGTGCAAATCGCTATGCTAGGTATACGTAACCCCTCAAAATCGGATGTTAACAATCCAAGACCAGAAGATGCAGGAGAGGCCTTGTGCGGTGAGGTATGGTTCAACGAATTTCGATTAAAGGGATTTGATGAGCGTGGAGGCGGAGCTGCTCTTGGATCTATTGATGTTAAGCTAGCTGATTTAGGGACAGCAAGTTTTTCTGCTAATATGCACGGTATTGGCTTTGGGCAAGTTGAACAACGTGTTGATCAACGTCTTCAGGACAAATATTTTCAATACAACTTCACAACCTCTTTAGAACTTGGAAGATTTCTTCCGGTAAAATCAAATATTCGCATTCCGTTCTTCGCTAATATCAGCCAGAGTTTTAGCACCCCAGAATATGACCCGTATCAATTTGATATCTTTTCTGCTGATCAGGTAGATGCCATTCGCGCAACAAGCAATGATTCTGCGAATACTTACTTACGGCAAATTCAGACGACTACTACACGGAAAGGATTCAATTTTACAAACGTTCGAAAGCTTCCCGGAGAAAATCAAAAGCGACTCTATGTCTTTAGTCCTGAAAACATAGCATTAACCTACGCTTACAGTGTAGTGGAAGATACCGATCCCTTTACGCGCTTTGATAGGGAAGTCAATCACCGAGCCACATTCGCCTACAATTACGCTATGCAGCCTAAGTCAATCAAGCCGTTTGCTAAGGTGATTAAGGCCAAGACAAAGTATTTAGATCTCATCAAGAAATTCAATTTCAATCCACTGCCTACTCAACTAGGCTTTACCACGACGATGGACCGTAAGTTTGGGGAGCTTGCCATTTTACAGTTGCCAACGGACGAGTTTGTCGTACCATCTTCCTTCAACAAATTTTTTACTTGGTCAAGAAACTATGTCTTCCAGTACAATCCCTTTGAGTCGATGTCGATTAACTACCAGGCTACCAATAATGCCCGAATCGACGAACCTGATGGACGGATTGATACCGATGAAGAACGACGCGCTCTGTGGTCAGAGATTCGCCAAGGCGGTCGAAATACAAACTTTAATCAAAGTCTTGGTATAACCTACAAGGTTCCTATCAACCTGATTCCCGCCTTTGATTTTGTGAATCTTCGAACGGGCTACAATTCCACGTTTAACTGGGTTGCTGCTCCTCAAATTCGCGATTTAACAGGGAATTTTGCTCAAAATACTTTGGGGAATACGATGAATAATTCTCAGGATTTATCGGTTAATGGAGATTTGAATATGCTGCTCTTGTATAACAAGTCTCCTTACCTCAAGAAATTTTTGCGGCGAGATCCAGCAGCGGGGAATAAAGAAGAGCTTGATAAAAAGAGAGATGCCGTCGACAAAGCAAAAGAACGCATTGACAAAGACATTGAGCGACTACAAGAACGTTTGGCAAAGGCTAAAGAAGCACTGAAAGAAATCAAGGCGGATACCTCCTTAACAGACGAGGAACGCGTAAAACAAATAGGAGAGGCTAAGGCATCAATCAAATCGTTCAAAGAACAAGTTAAAAAGCGAAAAAAGGATCGGCGTAAGCAACGTAAGCCTGCGAATTTTGGAGAAAATATTAGTGTGCAACCCCTCTTAATGGTACGCCGAGTATCGACAACCTACAGGGAAACAAGGAGTACGTTGGTGGCCGGATATATGCCGTCTACAAGCTTTTTTGGTCATGACAGAAACCTCCAATCACCAGGCTATGACTTCGTCTTTGGCGGTCAACCAGGATTTATGTTGGGGAATGGTTTTGACCCCGCACAACGCGACGCATGGATAGAGAATATGGCAAGGCAAGGCAATATCTCGACGGATACCTTGTTAAATCAGAAGTTTGCACAAAACTATTTGCAGTCCATTGATTTCAGAGCAACCCTTGAACCATGGAGAGATTTACAGATTGACCTAACAATGAATCGGTCCTATTCTCAAAATCATAGCCAGCTGTTTAAGACGACAACAGGCTTTGAAGATGACTTTGCCCACTATGTACCTGCAGATATTGGAAGTTTTACGGTAAGTACGATTTCATGGAAGACCATGTTCCAACAGTTTGATGAGAATTGGGTCAATGAATCCTTTACCGCATTCTTAGATAATCGCGCAATTATCTCAGATCGATTAGCTGCTGGCAACCCAAATTCTAATGGCGTATATGTTAATCCAAGTGATACTATCAATGGGGCTAACCCAGGGTTTAATGAAGGCTATGGTCCGGTGCAGCAAGATGTTCTTATCCCAGCTTTCTTGGCAGCGTATCAAAGTAAAGATGCCCGTACCATAGGACTTAATCCATTGCGAGCATTACCAAAACCGAATTGGAAAATCACCTATAATGGACTGAGCAGGTTCCCTTGGGCTAAGGATATCTTCTCCAACTTTAGCATAAGCCACGGCTATCAGTCTACCGTTACCATAAACTCCTTCCAAACGAATTTTGATTATAGCGGGAATGGCGCGATTGATGGGGGATCGACAGTGGATTCATTAAATGGCAACTTCTTTACCCTGTATACGATTCCCAATTTGATTATCAATGAGCAATTAAATCCATTAATCGGGGTGGATATGACCTTTAAAAATGGGATTATTGCCAAGGTGGATTACAAATCGTCCCGAACACTGACAATGAACTTTTCCGACTACCAAATGATCGAAAACAGAACGTCTGGATTTACCGTAGGATTGGGATATAAAGTAAAAGGATTAACGCTTAACTGGCTCAAATTTAAAGGCAAGCGAACCATCCTTCATAATGATTTAAATATGCGGTTTGATATCTCTATTCGAGATCAGGTTACGGTCAATCATTTGATTGATCAAGGGCAGAGTCGTCCGACGGCAGGATCGCGAATTATTGCCGCCAATCCCTCGATTGATTACGTCATTAATAAGCAGCTCAATATTCGCATTTTCTTGAACCGTCAAAAGACGCTTCCAAAGACTTTTGCTTCGTTCCCGAGCACGACAACACAGGCTGGAATTACCTTGCGATTCAATCTGTCAAACTTCTAATAGGTTCTTAATATACCCTCAACCAAATCTTCGATTATTTGTATAGGCTTATCCTGAGCAAATTCTGTGCAATGATTTGCATATATCCGAAAAGATTCGATTATACGAGGTGTAATATTCTTTGTGTACACCCTAATTTTTCCGGTATATTTTGGTTATTTCTTGCCTGCCTTGGCCTGTTTTAACTCCTTCGAAAGAAAGCGAGCCGTGTGTCCAGTGTGGGTTTGCGAGGCGACATATTCTGGACTGCCTTGAAGTAAAATTTGGCCTCCGCCTTCTCCTCCTTCAGGGCCCAAATCAATGATGTGATCAGCGACTTTTATGACATCCATATTATGCTCAATTACAACGACTGAATTTCCCTTGTTCACAAGATTTTGAAGAACGTGTAGAAGTATTTTTATGTCGTTAAAATGGAGTCCTGTGGTGGGCTCATCGAGAATATACAACGTCTGTCCTGTATCTCTTTTTGAAAGCTCTGCAGCTAGCTTCACACGTTGGGCTTCTCCACCACTAATTGTGGTTGATGGTTGTCCCAAACGTAAATAACCCAACCCTACATCGAGAAGGGTTTTTGCTTTGCGATAAATGTTTGGGATGGCTTCGAAGAATTCTACGGCTTCCTCGACATTCATATTGAGCACATCATTAATTGATTTTCCTTTGTAGCGAACATCAAGGGTTTCTCGATTGTATCGCTGCCCTCTGCATGTAGGACACTCTACATAGACGTCGGGTAGAAAGTTCATCTCAATAGTCTGTAATCCTGCTCCTTTGCAGGTTTCGCAGCGTCCCCCTTTGACATTAAACGAAAATCGGCCGGGTTTGTAGCCACGAATTTTTGATTCTGGTAACTGGGCAAACAAGCTTCGAATTTCATCAAAGAGCTTGATGTAGGTTGCAGGATTCGATCGAGGCGTTCTTCCAATGGGGCTTTGATCAATATCAATAACCTTATCAATACGATCGAGCCCGTCGATGCTATCGTAAGGCATTACTTTTCGTTTACCGCGATACACATAGTTATGCGTTAGGGGAAAAAGGGTTTGATTGATAAGGGTTGACTTTCCGCTCCCTGATACACCAGTAACGCATGTAAACACGCCTAAAGGAATGGATAAATCAACGTTTTTAAGGTTGTTTCCTCTCGCTCCTTTGATGTGAATCATTCGATCTGAGTCAACAGTTCGGCGTTCTTTGGGAATTGCTATTTGACTGCGTCCGTAGAGATAATCGGAGGTAATCGTCTTTTTGGATTTCAATTGCTTCGGCTTTCCCGAGGCCACTATTTCCCCGCCATTTACGCCAGCGCCTGGCCCGATATCAACGAGGTGATTGCATGCAAGCATGATGTCTTTATCGTGTTCTACAACAATCACCGTATTATCCGCTTCTACCAGCCGTTGCAGGGATTTGATCAATCGCTCGTTGTCTCGTTGATGTAATCCAATGGAGGGTTCATCCAAAATATAGGTAACCCCCGACAAGGCAGACCCAATCTGAGTGGCTAATCGTATACGTTGCGCTTCGCCTCCTGACAGAGATCGCGTCACCCGATTAAGGGTTAAATAGCCAAGGCCTACATCAAGCATAAAGCCGATACGGTCTAATATTTCTTTGACTACCTCTTCGGCGATATGAAATTGTCGTTCATCCATTGAAGAGGCCATCTTTTCAACCGTGGTTTTAAGATCATGCAGGTTTAATTGGGCAAGATGACCTATATGTAAGTTGTCAAAACGAAACCATAGAGATTCCTTTTGAAGACGAAATCCTTCACATGATGAGCACACCTCTTCCACCATAAACTCTTCAGCCCACTTTCGAATACCATCACTGGAGGTGACTTGAAGGCATCGTGTGAGCATTCCGATAATGCCATGCCCTTTGAGTGAATACCACTTATCTCCGCTAGAGTATACAGAAGATTCTTTGATTAATCCCTCTTCATTGCCGTAAAGCAATACGTTAAGCGCTTTTTCAGGAATGTCGGCTATAGGCTCATTGATTTTAAAGTCATAGCGCTTGGCTATGCGCTTGACCTGTCGAAACAGGGTAACGTCTCTATGAGCTCCAAGAGGCACGATACCTCCTTCAAAAATGGTTTTTGCATAATCAGGAATGACCTTTTTTAAGTCGACATGTTTGACCACTCCTAGTCCTTGACAGGAAGGGCAAGCACCGTATGGAGAGTTAAACGAGAAGGTATTAGGAGATGGTGTGGCATAGGATATGCCTGTATCCATACACATGTAGTTCTGTGAAAAAATCAAGTCTTTTTTCTCCGAGAGTAAGTGAAAGATTACGAGTCCGTCGCCCATCTTTAAGGCCTGATCGATCCCTTCCCGTACGCGATTTTCTTTCTCACCTCCTTGGATAATGATTCGATCGATGACAGCTTCAATATCGTGGACTTTGTATCGATCGAGTTGCATTCCTTCGGTGATTTCCACAATTACACCGTCTACGCGGACTTTTAAAAAGCCTTTTTTGTGTAATCCCTCGAAAAGCTCTCGGTAGTGCCCTTTTCTAGATTGTACAAGCGGTGCCAGCATAATTACTTTTTCTCCAACCAGATGTTCTAGGCAATGCTCTATAATCTGATCTCTAGTAAAGCGTTGCATGGCTTTACCTGTATGATAGGAATACGCTTTACCTGCCCGAGCATACAACAGCCTGAGGAAGTCATAGATTTCTGTGATTGTCCCTACTGTTGACCGAGGATTTTTATTCACCGTCTTCTGTTCGATGGCGATCACTGGACTTAACCCCGTAATGCTGTCCACTTCGGGTCGTTCCATCCCTCCCATAAACTGCTTGGCGTAGCTTGAGAGTGTTTCTAAATATCTGCGTTGTCCTTCGGCATAAATGGTCTGAAAGGCAAGCGATGACTTTCCGCTTCCACTTACCCCTGTAATCACGACTAGTTCATTTCTAGGAATATCTAAGCTTACATCCTTTAGGTTATGAGCCCGTGCTCCTTCGATGCGTATAAACTGGTCTGAATTCACTCTTTTTTCTTCTAAGGAAGTCTAGGATTTAACAATGAGATACATACTTTGTTGCTCAAGAAGGACATCAATATAGTCATTTGTTTATCACTGTGAATAATTATGTCATAGAATCATTTTAAGAGGTCCGCTTTAGGAAGTACTTTGCAGCCGTGGAGAGCTATTTAAATGCATTAAATGACCCGCAACGTGAAGCAGTAACTCATCAAGAAGGCCCCCTACTTATTGTAGCCGGTCCAGGATCGGGAAAAACACGGGTTTTAACCTATCGTATAGCGCATTTGATTCAACAAGGCGTTGATCCATTTTCTATTTTATCCTTGACATTTACCAATAAAGCAGCAGGGGAGATGCGCTCTCGTATTGCCCAAATTTGTGGTGATGAAGCACGAAACCTCTATATGGGGACTTTCCATTCGGTGTTTGCTCGCATTTTACGTGTAGAGGGACAACGTATTGGGTATCCTTCCAATTTTACTATTTACGATACCGCTGATAGCCGAAGTGTTATTAAAGGATTGGTCAAGCAATATGGTTTGGACGAAAAAAAATACAAGCCTAATCAAGTGTTTAGCCGGATCTCTCAAGCGAAAAACTCCTTGTTGACCTACGACATCTACCAGGAAGACCCAGAGATACAATCCGAAGACCTTAGTTCGGGTCGCCCCAAAACAGGATTTCTTTTTGAGCAATATGTTAAAAAATGCCACCAATCAGGTGCGATGGATTTTGACGACTTATTGGTCAATTTCTATAAGATTTTGAATTCCTTCCCTGACGCGTTGTACCGTTATCAGCATCGTTTTCAGCACTTACTTATCGATGAGTTTCAAGACACTAACGTTGCTCAATATGCCATTGTAAAGAAGTTGGCGGCAGTACATCATAACATAACCGTTGTAGGGGATGATGCTCAAAGTATTTACTCATTTCGTGGTGCAACCATTGACAATATTTTAAATTTTGAGAGGGACTTCCCTGAGTTGCAAACCATTAAGCTTGAGCAAAATTATCGCTCAACGAAGGCCATAGTCAAAGCGGCTAATGCCATCATCAAGGAAAATAGGAACCAAATCCCAAAGGAAATCTGGACATCCAATGCAGAGGGTAATCCGATTGAGATTTTTCGGGCAGCAAGCGATAATGAAGAGGGGAAAATTGTCGCTGATCGAATCGTTGAGCTTAGCTTACAGCAACAAATTCAAAAAGATAAGTTTGCGATACTCTATCGGACCAATGCACAGTCTCGATCGTTTGAGGAATCGCTGAGAAGACTCAATATCCCCTATCGCATCTATGGCGGACTTTCCTTTTACCAGCGCAGAGAAGTCAAAGACCTTTTAGCCTATTTACGCCTTCTAGTCAATCCAAATGATGAAGAAGCGCTTCGACGGGTGATCAATTACCCTAAGCGAGGGATTGGCCTTACAACCATTGAGCGTATCAACCTCAAAGCCAATGCCCTGGATACAACAATGTGGGATGTTGTAGCAAGAGCGGATGAGTTTGAGGATTTGGGACGGTCTAGGGCGTCCATTCAAGCCTTTGGAATTCTTATTCAGAGTTTCCAAACGATGTTGGATAAGAAGAATGCCTATGATATAGCCTTTCACATCGCCAAAACAACTAAAATTTTAGCCGAGCTTAATGCAGATAAGTCAATAGAAGGGATTAGCCGCTATGAAAATATTCTAGAGTTACTCAATGGTATCAAGGAATTTGTCGAGGAGGATACGGTTCAAGATGGAGAAGAATTTTCCAATGATAGAAGCCTCGGTGCCTATCTCCAGAATATTGCCTTGTTAACCGGTGATGAGAATGAGAAGTCCGATGAACCCGCTGTAAACCTTATGACTATCCATTCAGCAAAAGGCCTTGAATTTCCTGTAGTATTTGTCGTTGGACTAGAAGAAGGTCTCTTTCCGAATCAGATGTCTATCTATGATCGCGAGGATTTGGAAGAAGAGAGACGGTTATTCTATGTGGCGGTAACTCGTGCAGAGAAACTTTTATCGCTTTCTTTCGCCAATACTCGTTATCGTTTTGGCAATTTGCAGTTTTGTGATCCAAGTCGGTTTATTAATGAAGTACCTCGGGATGTTCTTGCGGTAAGAAATCAAGGGAGTCCTCCTCCATCGTCTCAGCCAAACTCTGCAAAATCTGCGTACAAAGTTCCCCGAAAGACCACGATTCGTCGCAAAGCTCCGGTCCAACATTCCGACCCTTCCTTTGTGCCAGACGATACTTCAACCTTGCAGCAAGGACAACGCGTACTTCATCAACGATTTGGAGAGGGTGAAGTCTTATCGATTGAAGCCCACGGAAGAGATCGTGCAGCCCGTGTTCATTTTGCTCGTGTTGGGGAGAAGAAGCTCATTCTTAAGTTTGCCAAACTTAAAATTCTCGAATAAGCGTTAAAAGCCCTTTATCGCGTAATTCAATGGAATTCGTTACCTTGTGTCGCATAATAGGAGCTACATGCTAGCTTCGTTGTTTACGAACGATTTTCATGGAATATAATACTGACAAAACAGCCTTAAGGCTTCGAGAGTATGGACGTAACGTCCAACATATGGCAAACTATGCGAAGGATTTGTCCGACAATGAAGAAAAAAAGAAGTGGACTGAACTCATTGTTCAAGTAATGTCTCAGCTTAATCCTTCGGTGCGTTCAATGGAAGATTATAAGACGAAACTCTGGCAGCACATTGGAATTATTGCAGAAGGCGGTCTCGTGGAATTTGCACCAGAAGGAAGTGTTCCTTCGGAAGAAACAGAGGAAACAGCCTCGTCAAATCAAGTGGTGTACCCCACAACAAATGCCAAGGAGAGACACTACGGAAGCCATATTGTGCAGCTTGTCCAAAAGGTTTCTGCCATGGAGGAAGGGGAGAAAAAGGAAGAGGGTAAATTGATTATTGCCAACTACATGAAGCTTGTCAGTGTAAAGTGGAGTAGAGGCCACGTCAGCGACCAGGTGATTAAAAATGACTTGAATCGCCTTTCAGAGGGTAATCTATCCTTGGCTGAAGAGGTAAAACTCGAAGAAGTCGACGTAAAAGTAGAATCTTCTGGATATGCTTCTAAACACCGCAGAAAACGTGGTGGAAAACGAAATAATAATCGCCATAATCGCTGAGAAAAAGACCTTAACTTGCTAGCCAACAACTAACGCGTTATGGCAGAATTTATCGTTGAGGGTGGGCATAAATTAAAAGGTTCTATAATTCCTCAAGGGGCAAAGAACGAAGCATTGCAGATAGTATGTGCGGTGCTTCTTACCTCGGAAGAGGTGGTAATCAGCAATCTCCCACATATTCGAGATGTTTTGGCTTTGATCGATTTGCTAAGAGCAATCGGGGTAGAAGTAGAACAACAATCAACGGATACCTATACTTTCCGCGCAAAAAATATTGATATAGACTACATGCGTAGTGACGATTTTAGAAAGCGCGCGGCATCGTTACGTGGTTCAATTATGATTATGGGTCCTTTGCTTTCCCGATTTGGAAAAGCTTTCATTCCTAAGCCCGGTGGAGATAAAATTGGTCAACGTCCGTTGGATGCACACTTTTTAGGTTTTCAGCAACTTGGAGCCTCTTTTGAGTTTGATGCCAAAGAAGTTATGTATCGCGTAAAAGCTGATAACCTCCAAGGCGTTGATATGTTTATGACAGAGCCTTCGGTCACTGGGACAGCCAATGTCATTATGACGGCTGTTATGGCAAAGGGTAAAACCACCATATATAATGCAGCTTGTGAGCCTTACTTACAACAGCTTTGTAAAATGCTCATTTCTATGGGGGCTAAAATTCAAGGTGTTGGTTCGAATTTATTAACCATCGAAGGGGTAGAAGAGCTCAAGGGCTGCACGCATAGATTGCTCCCTGATATGATTGAGATTGGCAGTTTCATCGGCTTGGCGGCGATGACGCAAAGTGCGCTCACCATTAAAGATGTCGCGTACAACGAACTTGGTCAGATACCCGATACATTCAGACGTCTTGGGATCAACGTACAACGTGATGGAGATGATATTGTAATACCAGAACAAGATCATTATGAAATTCAGCGATTGATCGATGGCTCTATCCCTACGATTTATGATGCTCCATGGCCGAATTTTACTCCGGATCTTCTTTCTATAGTCTTGGTTACGGCTATACAAGCCAAAGGGAGTGTGCTAATCCATCAGAAGATGTTTGAAAGCAGGCTTTTCTTTGTCGATAAGCTAAAGGATATGGGCGCTCAGATTACACTTTGCGACCCTCACCGTGCAGTAGTAATCGGAATGAATCGAGAACGTAACCTCCGCGGTATAATGATGAGCAGTCCTGATATTCGTGCTGGAGTTGCCCTTCTAATTGCCGCACTTTCAGCTGATGGCACAAGCCGTATATCCAATATTCATCAAATTGACCGAGGCTATCAGTTTATTGATGATCGCCTAAAAGCACTAGGAGCTCATATAGAGAGAAGGTAGGCTAAAGGCTAAGGGCGTTTTCTGCCATTATGGCGCGATTTGTAGTTTAGCAAGGAATTTGAGAGACTAGACGCAACATTTTAGTATGGCGACAAAGAAAGATCAAAAAGATCAAACAAATCACGAGGAAAAAACGGATCAACATGAGCCTTCTGCAGAGAAAGAAGGACAAGAAGATTCTTCACTGAATGATACAGAGGATGCTGATGAGGGTGCTTCTGAGGCCAGTCCCGAAGAACGCATTGCTTTGTTAGAGGCTGAGTTGGCTCAACAAAAGGATAAATACCTTCGGATGTTTGCTGATTTTGATAACGCCAAGCGTCGTCATGCGCGTGAAAAGCAAGAATGGTTTTCTACGGCAGGAAAAGATGTCATTCTTGACATCTTACCAGTGGTTGATGACTTTGAGCGGGCAATGCAGATGGAAACAAGTGAGGCCAATGCCGATGAAAAATTGGAGTCGGAAGGTGTGCAACTTATCTATCAAAAGTTAGCAGGCGTGCTCAAAAAACGTGGTATTGAGGCTATTGACGCTTATGGAACGCCATTCGATGATGCATTGCATGAGGCGCTTACAGAAATTCCAGCTGATCCTGAAATGAAAGGTAAGGTGGTCGATGTGGTTGAGAAAGGATATACGATGAATGGTAAACTTATCCGTCATGCGAAAGTTGTAGTAGGAAAATAATATGGCGAAGCGAGATTTTTACGAGGTACTCGGAGTGGACAAAGGGGCAAGTCAAGGCGAGATTAAGAAAGCTTATCGAAAGACGGCATTAAAGTATCACCCTGATCGCAATCAAGGCGACGAGTCCGCAGAAGAAAAATTTAAAGAGGCTGCTGAGGCTTACGAGGTTCTTGGTGATGAGCAAAAGCGAGCTCGATATGATCAATACGGTCATCGAGCCTTTGAAGGAGGTGCTGGTGGAGGCCATGGTGGAATGGACTTCGAAGATATCTTTTCCCGTTTTGGCGATTTATTTGGTGACGGTGGAGGCGGCGGATTTGGAAGCTTTTTTGGAGGCGGCGGAGGAGGCCGTCAGCGTGTAGTTAAGGGATCAAGTCTTCGAGTTAAGATCAAGTTAACGCTTGAAGAAATGGCTTCCGGTGTTGAAAAGAAAATCAAGATACAGCGCTTGGTCAATGCCAAAGGGCTGACCTATGAAACCTGTTCGGTGTGTAACGGACAGGGAAGTGTTATGCGTGTTACCAATACAATTTTAGGCCAAATGCGAACGACACAAACCTGCGCAAACTGCAATGGTTCAGGAAAAGTAGTCAGTAACCGACCCGCAGGTACAGATGCTAACGGTCAAAAAAGAGAAGAGCAAGTCGTAACCATTGATGTGCCCGCAGGGGTTGAAGAAGGCATGCAGTTATCGGTTAGGGGCGAAGGGAACGAAGGGCCAAATGGTGGAATTAACGGTGATCTTATCGTGGTCATTGACGAAATTCCGCATGAAGATTTTGTGCGTGATGGACAAAACGTGCTGTATAATTTATTGGTGAGCTTTCCTGATATGGTGAATGGGAACTCGTCAATTGAAGTGCCAACGCTAACGGGTCGTGCGAAGATTAAAATACCAAGCGGAACTCCTTCGGGCAAGATCTTTCGTTTAAAGGGTAAAGGGTTTCCTTCGGTCAATGGCTATGGTAAAGGAGATCAGCTGATTTATGTCAATGTCTTCATACCCAAATCGGTATCGTCTGCAACGAAAAAAATCATTCAAAATCTGGAAGATGACGGCGGCGTTTCAGTGGAAAGCCAGGCTTCAGACAAGTCCTTTTTTGACGGATTTCTATCGATGTTTCGAAATAACTAGTTTGATTGGAACTCAACCAATACCTTGTTTTTCTCGACATTTTCTCCTTGGCTCACATGGACTTTTGCAACGATTTGATTGTCGGTTTGAGCCTTGAGCAAGTTCTCCATCTTCATGGCTTCTAGCTTAATCAATGCTTGTCCCTTTTGTACCACATCACCCGGTTTTACCTCCACACTGAGGACGAGTCCTGGCATAGGAGCAATTAGTGGTTGATTTTGCGTCGACTCCTCGGAGTCAAAGCCCATTTTTTCAAGCAGCACATCCCATTGATCTTGGTATCTGAGACTTAGGTCCTTGCCGTCAATGGAAAAGGTTATTGTTTTTTTACTTTGATCGATGTGTTGGAGATGGGCAAGCGTTAGTTTTTTGGTTAGCGGATCTATCCATCGGTAGACTCCGGGTTTTACTAACTCCCATGAAGACTGTGTATCGTTGCCCAAGTCGATGGTTATGTCGGTATGTTCAATAATACATTTCATAATAAAATCTTTAACCCTTGATTTCCGTTAGTATAGTCGGAATCAACGAATTCATTAGTAGTTTAGCGAAAATAACTTTTACAATGAGATTTAACCTTGTACGCGTCGTATCGTTTTCTATTCTTTTGGCATTTCTGTCTTCTTGTAAAACAGGAAAGGATGTTTATTCCTGGGAGTATGATGTCTTGTATCCGGAAGAAAGTGCGGACATTTATTACGACGATGAGGAGGAATATATGATTCCTGTTAAGGAGAATTTTCAGTCTTCTGCCACTCGGCACTGGGATCTCCTCCATACTCGGCTAGACATTGGCTTTGACATGGAAATGGAATACGTTCTGGGTGAGGCAGAACTCACCCTAACCCCATATTTCTACAGTCAAAGTGAAGTGGTCTTGGACGCGAAAGGAATGGAACTCCACGGCATTACGGTAAACGATAAAGAGGCATTTTTTAATTATGACGGCCAACAGGTAACAATACTCTTAGAAGAGGAGGTTTCTCAAGGGGAGAACATCACAGTGGTCATTGAGTATACTGCAAAGCCCTCGGAGTTGGAAATGAATACAGCTTCTGACGCCATTGAGGATGATCGCGGGCTCTATTTTATCAATGCTCGGGGAGAAGATCCCAATAAACCTACCCAGATTTGGACTCAAGGAGAGCCTGAATCAAATTCCGTTTGGTTTCCTACAATTGATAAACCCAACGAGCGCTGTACTCAAGAAGTTTTTGTAACAGTTGACAATCGTTTTGTTACGCTATCGAATGGCTTATTGATCAATAGTGAAGAAAATGATGATGGGACAAGAACAGATTATTGGAAACAGGATCTACCCCATGCGCCCTATCTCTTTATGCTAAGTATCGGAGATTATGCCGTGGTAAAAGATACATGGCGGGACATCGATGTCCATTACTTTGTGGAGCATGAGTATGAGGATAATGCTCGAGGAATTTTCAAGAATACCCCTGAAATGTTGAGTTTTTTCTCCGAAGTTTTGCATTATGACTTTCCTTGGGACAAGTACCATCAGGTTGCAGTACGTGATTTTGTCTCCGGGGCAATGGAAAACACTTCAGCTGTCATCTTTGGAGATTTTGTTCAACAAACTGCTCGCGAACAATTGGATGGAGACTTTGAGGATATTGTCTCTCATGAGCTTTTTCATCATTGGTTTGGAGACTTAGTAACCTGTGAGTCTTGGGCCAATATTCCACTCAATGAATCGTTTGCTACCTATGGAGAGGTTATGTGGCGAGAGCACAAATACGGTGCTGATGATGCTGACTTTAAACGGCTGGACGATAGATTATCCTATTTTAATGAGGCGCAAGAAAAGCAGGTCGACCTTATTCGTTATGATCATGATTTGCCAGGCGATATGTTCGATCGACATTCCTATGAAAAAGGCGGTGCCATTCTGCACATGCTTCGTGCTGAAGTAGGTGACGAAGCCTTCTACACAGCGCTTAACAAGTACTTGGTCGACAATGCTTATTCGGACGTTGAAATTCATGAGTTACGTATGGCTTTTGAGGATGTAACTGGTAGAGACTTTATGCCATTTTTTAATCAATGGTTTTTTGCATCAGGGCATCCGGTGGTGGAGTATTCTATAAGTCATACCTATGACGAGTATGGTGAACCCATAACTGATCTGACATTCACTCAATATGCCTCGGCGGAGGATTCGTTGTTATACGCTCTTTCAATTCCTTATGCTATTTATTCAGAGTCATCTGGTGAGTATGAAATGAGTACGTTTTACTTGGAGGACTACATGGATTGGGTTTTCCTAAATGGCCACAATGATGTTATTGTGGACCCAAGAGGGGAGTTGTTAGTCGAGTGGGACCAATATACTGGATATAATTCCAGTCAGGTTCCCATGTATATGAATCAAATGGAAAATGCTCCTTGGGCCTATGCTCGTTACAAGGCATTTGATAAACTCTACTTTAACATCTATGACGATGACTCGTTAAACATGTTTTACGCTGTTGGATTAAATGATGTGTTTCATAAGAATCGCCTAAATGTCCTTAAGTCAATGAATGAGTCCTTGGGTTATGCTACAGAGTTTGATGTTGACCCAAGCAATCTATTTTCCTCAGAAGTACTTGGATTAGTTCAGAAACTAGCGACCAGTGATTCAAACTACGCAGTGCAGGCGGAGGCGTTAAAGGTTCTTGTAGCTGTCGACGCGAACGCACATCGTGACTTTTTTGCTAAAGCATTGTCTTCTCCTTCCATTGCAGTTACTGCGGAAGCTATGATGGCAATGGCAGATATTGACTTGGATAAAGCGCTGCCTTATGCTGAAAAAGAGCAGAATACAACAAACTACACCATGCTGGATGCAGTGGGAACAATCTATGCGCAAAGCCGAGATGCAAAGTACCAGGACTACTTTGAGCATTATGTCAATGGTGAAAATGGAGAGTACCAAACCTACTATGCCATGTATTATTATTCCAAGCTACTTGCCGGGCTTGATCGTGAAGCGGTTATGCGTGGTCTTGATTTTTTCGAGTACTACCTAAACAACGCGAATGGTGAATATGTAAGTAATGTGGCATTGGGTGGAATGGACCGCGTGGCAACTGGCCTAAGTGAGCGGCAAGCAAATGGTGAGCTACTCGATTGGATGCCTGAAGTTGAGGCTCGTATTGAAGCAATTAATAATGCTTACTTCGGGTTTGAGGAAGAATGGGCTGAATAAAACGTCACTAACACAACAAAAAAAAGGGGGCATTTGCCCCCTTTTTTTTTGTGTGTATTCGTTTTCGCGACTACTGCTCAACAGTTCCTTTAATTGTAAGGCGGACTGTTTTTGATTCACCGTTGTAGGTATAGTTTACGGTTACGTTTTTCGTAAATGGACCCACGCGATTTACATCGTATTTCACTTTAATCTCTCCTGATGCTCCTGGCATAACGGGTGCATCGGGACATTTTGGAACAGTGCATCCACAGGATCCTTTACAATTACTTATAATGACAGGACTATTCCCTTTGTTAGTAAAGGTAAAGAGTTTGGTTGCTGCATCTTGATCACCTTTAGCAACGGTGCCGTAATCGATAGTCATCGATTCGAAGACAAGAACTTCTTCTTCTCCTTCAGAAACAAGATTTAGGTCTGTAGCCTGTGCGTGGGCTGTTGAGAACATAACAGCAGCAGCGAAAAGTAGCGATAAATATTTCATGTTTATTTTTTTGTCAGATGGTCTTTTCAAACTTTGTGCCAAATAACGAAGAATTCAGTGATATTCCCAATGGTTTTATGTAAATGGTCCTTGAATTTTTTAGGAAACTTTATGAACAAAAAAAGTTTCCATCGTGTTATCTTCGCATCACGATAGCAAAATGCCTCCGTTAAAAACTGACCATAGCCCCGTAGTGAGCCGTATTCTACTTACGGCAAAGAGTGATTTTATGCGCTTTGGCTTCAAGTCCATCAGTATGGATGATTTAGCCGAACGGTGCGGAGTTTCTAAAAAAACGCTCTATGAAAATTTTTCGAGTAAGGAGACATTAATCAATGCAACGCTGGCATTGCACTTTGATGATCATGTGAAGCAACTTGAGCAAGTACGAAATTCAAGCAAAAATGCGGTGGATGAGTTACTCGGTCAATTTGATATTGTTTCCAATGATTTGCAATCCTTAAAAGCTGGAGTACTCTACGAGCTTGAAAAGTACTACCATAACAGTTGGAAGATTTTCGAGGAGTTTAGAGCAAGTAAAGTCACTAAATATTGTCTTCAAAATTTAGAACGAGGGAAACGCGAAGGCCTTTATCGAAAGAATATCAATAACCGGGTTATCCTCTATCTCTACTTACATAATATTGATGCAGTTATGCATGAAGAGCGCGGTGTACTTGATGAAGTCCCCATTTACCTTCGATTTAAAGAAACGCTTTCCTATCATCTTCACGGCATATTAAACGCGAAAGGGTGGGACTACCTGCGAACGCAACAAAATGAATTAATTGATGAAACCGTTTTATAAGATTACAGCACTAACCTTAATCCTCTGCTGTTGCTTTGGTCGCAATGCAATCGCTCAGGATACGCTGCATTTAACCTTGGAAAGTGCCCAAGAGATTGCCGTTGCTCAAAGTATTGATGTGCAATACACAAAGATGGATGCACAGATTCTCCGCTACGAGGCTGATGAGGTGATGACAGAAGGCTTTCCGAAGATTAATGCTAATCTAGACTACAATTGGAATTTTCAGCAGCAGGTCAATGTGATTCCTGAAAACTCCTTTTTCCCTGGGTCTCCAAGCGCTGAAGCGATTTTCACGCAACCTCATGCGGCAACGGCTAAAGCTGAGCTAAGTCAACTTGTGTTTGATGCACGCTATCTCTACGGGCTACAGGCGAGAAAATCCATCTTGAATATGGCGGATGCCCGCGAGAAACTAAGTGAGAAAACCATTAAAGATGGTTTCCCTCCTGCCTATTTACAGTGTTTGTATATCCGGGAGTTTATTCAACAATTGGAGGCGAGTCGCGCCCTGCTTCAAGAAGGATTAGACCTCAATCAAAAGCTTTATGATGAGGGCTTAGGGGAATCGCTAACCCTAGATCGTTTGACATTAAGTATTGATCAAATCAATACCCAGATTGATTACGCGGAAGTCAATCTAGCCAATGCTATGGCTAATTTGCGATATGTCATGAATGTTGGGCCAGATGCTGTGATTTATTTAGAGGACAGCATCCAGCATTACGCCGAGGAAAGCTTAGATCACTTAGCGACATATCAGTATACCAGTTTGCCTGAGTATAGAGTCCTTGAGATTAATGATCAATTGAGGTTTTATGATATTGCACAGGCACGCGCTCAACTGTATCCGAGTATCTATTTGTTTGGTTACTATGGGGTGCTTGCCCAGCGTTCGAGTTTTTCCTTTTTTAAGGCGGGACCAGACTACCGATGGTTTGATTTTGGAACCCTAGGATTTACGGTGAATATTCCAATCTATGACGGGAGTACAGCGAAAATGCAAATTCAGCAAAGAGAACTTCGTCGAAGCCAAAATCAGTTAGACATGGAGCGTCTACAAAAGGGGTTTGATATCGGACTAGTGACCACTTCAAACGAAATTGACAATGCGCAAAGTCAGCTTGACCAAGCCATAGAAAACTATGCATTAAGTGAAAAGATATATAGCCGTGAAAACATCTTGTATACAGAGGGCTTAGGGTCTTCCTTTGCCCTTATATCAGCTCAACAGGATATGATTGAAGCAGAAATAGACATACTAGAAAAGACATATCAATTGGCCATCGCCAAGTTTAACTGGAAACAAAAAAGAGGTATTTTATGAGAACATATGTAGTATATCCTATTGTCCTTTGCCTAATAGGCTTTGTTGGATGTGGCCAAGATAAAGGAGTAGACAAAAGTCAGGAGGGCACATCACAAAACGAAGTGGCTTTAGATGCCTCTAAAACATTTATTACTCTGATAGAGGTCGCGCTAACCGATCCTTCGGATTCCGTGCGATTAGTTGGAGCCTCCTCTTCGCCAAATATTATTGAACTGTCGACAGATATGGCAGGCTTGATTAAATCCATTTCGGTGGACGAGGGGGAGAGAGTTCGTAAAGGTCAATCCATTGCCAATCTAGATAACTCACTAATCCGAGCGGAGATCAATACCCTCGAAACTCAATTGAATTTGGCTCAAGTTGCTTTTGAAAAGCAGGAGCGTTTATATAATCAAGATGTGACTACGGAAATTCAATACCTCGAAGCAAAGAATAACAAAGAAGTATTGGAGAGTAGTATTGCTTCTTTAAAAACACGAATTGGAAAAAATAAGGTAACTACCCCAATCTCTGGAGTGGTTGACAAGGTCTATGCTACGGTTGGCAATGTGGCCAGTCCGGGATTTCCAATTGCACGTATTGTCAATTTTACTGAAATGGAAGTAGCCATGGATATTCCCGAGACATATATCAGTCAGGTAAAAGAAGGGGATACAATGGCCGTTTATTTTCCTACAATTGATTTAGAGCGAATAGCCATAGTAGGGTATATGAGTCAGGTCATTAATCCTACCAATAGAACGGTGAATGTTTTACTGAAAGTAGATAATGAAGACAATCTTATCAAGCATAATATGCTAGCAGAGATTCGAATGAATCAATATGCTAAAGGACCAAGCCTTTTTGTCCCTGAACAGTTGGTCCAGCAAGAAAATGATGAATATTTTATTTATCTCGCTAATCCTTTGGAGGATGACTCGTCAAGTGGATATGAGGTCATTAAGCAAGAAGTTCTGCTTGGCGTTAGTTTAGGAGGGCTAAGGGAAATACGAGAAGGTCTATCAGTGGGAGACTTAGTGATTTCCGAAAACTACAGAGGAGTGGATGAAGGAGATAGAGTCTATCTAAGCCCACGAAACTAATCGATCATCTTTCGCTAAAGTGAATTCATGAAGGATAAGAAGCAACAAGAAGAGGGCCTTTCGTCAAAGGCCTTGGCAAAAATCAAGGAGTTTAGTTTAACCAGTGTCTCGGTAGATAACCGCACGAGTGTGCTCATTCTAATGGGTATTATCTTTTTTGCTGGCCTTATGGCTTATCGGGCAATGCCTAAGGAGCAATATCCGGAAATCAATCAACCTACCGTATATGTCGGGATTCCCTATCCTGGTAATGCACCACTTGATATTGAAAATCAAATTACAAGAGAGGTTGAGAAGGAAATAAGTCAGATCAATGGAATTGACAACATTAAGTCCTATTGTGTTCAGGATTACACGACAACCGTAGTTGAATTCAATTTTGATGTTGATGTCAATGACGCGCTTCAGGAGGTAAAGGATGCCGTTGATCGTGCAGAAGGCAATTTCCCAAGTGACTTTGACCAACAAGCCAATATCTTCAAACTTGACTTTTCTGAGATTCCAGTGATTACGGTCAACCTCTCTTCCAACACGCTATCACTAGATGATTTAAAAGGTTTTGGAGAGTACTTACAAGATGAGTTTGAGGCATTGCGTGAGATTTCTGAAGTAGAAATCAATGGAGTCCAAGAACAAGAGGTCCTTATCGCGCTTGATCCTAAGCGCATGAACGACGTGGGGCTTACCTTTTACGATGTAGAGCAGGCCATCGGTCGAGAGAACATTACCATTTCGGCGGGTGACTTATTGACCGGTGGATTACGTCGGACAGTTAGGATTGTCGGTGAATTTGATGAGGCAGAGGCTTTTGGGGATATCATTGTCAAGGCAGAATTTCAAAAAACAGTCTACTTACGGGATATTGCTGATATCGACTTACAGTATATGGATAATACATCCTATGCTCGAATTGATGGATCGAATGTTGTATCGCTCGCTGTCAAAAAGAAAACGGGTGAAAACTTAATCTCTGCAGTGGACAAGATTAATCGGATTATAGCATCGTATAAATCAAGTGCTGACTATCCCGAATCCTTAGATATTACGACAACTGCAGATACCTCTCGTGTAACAAAATCCCAAGTAGCTAACTTGGAAAATAGTATCATATCTGGAGTGATTCTCGTGGTCTTGGTCCTTTTATTCTTTTTGGGATTACGCAATGCTTTTTTTGTTGGTATTGCTATTCCGTTAAGCATGCTCATGGGATTCTTGATATTGAGCTTAATGGGGGTGACCATGAATGTAGTGGTTCTTTTCGCCTTGATTCTTGCTCTGGGAATGTTGGTTGATAATGGAATTGTTGTAGTCGAGAATATCTATCGCTTAATGGCCGATGGCAAACCTCCCATCCAAGCCGCAAAGCAGGGAGTGGGCGAAGTAGCATGGCCAATTATCACCTCCACAGCCACCACACTTGCTGCGTTCTTTCCAATGATTTTTTGGCAGGGCATGATGGGAGAGTTTATGAAATACCTTCCGATTACCTTAATCATTGTATTGACCTCTTCCTTGTTTGTCGCCTTGGTCATTAATCCTGTATTGACTTCCTTGTTTATGAAGATTGAACGTAGAGAGGATAAGCAAACCCTTTGGTCAAAGAAATGGACGATTGTAGGCTTTGGGCTCGTCGGTATTTTGGTACATCTCTATGCCGCCTACGGGATGTCTTCAGATCAAGCAGCAAACGGACGAACATTTGCCAATCTTGCTTTATTAGTATCCCTTTTTACCCTGCTGAATACCCTTGTTTTAAGGCCGCTTTCTCTAGGCTTTCAATATAAAGTACTACCCTTTTTAGAGCGCAAGTATGAGGCATTGATTGCCTTTGTGCTGAAAGGATGGATGCCCTACCTCACGCTCATAGGTATGTTTTTACTTTTTATTGGCTCGGGTGTTTTGCTCCAAATGAGACAGCCTAATGTTATCTTTTTCCCAGAGCCAGAACCTAACATGGTCAATGTGTTCATCGAGTTTCCGACGGGAACGGATATCGACAAAACCGATAGTCTTGCTCATTTGGTCGAAGCGGAGATTATGGCCGCTCTTACTCCCCACAATAATGTCATAGAGGCCGTCTTAACCAATGTTGGTGAGGGTACTTCGGATCCTGGGGACCCGAACAGCGCAACACAACAAAGCGCTTCGCCGAATAAGGCCAAAATCACCATCTCATTTGTTGAATTTGCTGATCGCTATGTGGCTAAGCTCGATACTGCTGGACAAGTCCTTCTTCGTCAGGGGGATACCGTTTATCATTGGACAAGCACACGATCTATTTTAGAAGAAGTTCGCCGTATTGTATATGGGCATCCAGGTGTTCAAATTACGGTTGACAAGGAGGCGAGTGGTCCTCCAGCAGGCCCACCGATTAGCATATCCTTTGTCGGTGAAGATTTTGATAAACTCATTGCATTGCAAAAGCAAGCAAAAAAAATCATCTTAAATGCTGGTATACAAGGCATTGAAGAGTTAAAGTCAGACTTGGACATTGGAAAGCCCGAATTACTTATTGAAGTTGATCGTGATGCAGCTAGGCGCTTTGGACTGAGTACGGCCCAAATCGGTTCTAACTTGAGAACGGCTCTTTTTGGAAAGGATGTCGGTAAGTTTAAGGATGGCGAGGATGACTATCAAGTCACGTTGCGCTTTAATGATGAATATCGCTATGATCGTGAGGCACTCCTTGATCAAACCATTACTTTCCGTGATCAAAGTGATGGAAAGGTTAAGTCTATCCCTATACGGTCAGTAGTTAAGGAGTTAACCTTCTCTTCTACTTATGGGTCAGTTCGTCGAAAGGATCAGAAACGTCAAATCACCCTATATTCCAATGTGCTTGATGGATATAATGCCAATAACATTATGCAGGAAATTGAGGCAACACTTGAAAATGAACTGGAGACACCTAATGGATATCTTGTTGATTTCACGGGGGAACAGCAAGAGCAAGAAGAATCAATGGAGTTTCTATCTACAGCCCTTCTTATTGCTGTGGTCAGTATTTTCTTAATCATAGTCGCCCAGTTCAATTCCGTTGCAGCACCGATCATTATCATGTTATCGGTATTGTTTAGCCTTATCGGTGTATTCCTTGGGTTGGCTATAACAGGAGAGGATTTTTCCGTAATGATGACCATGATAGGGATAATCTCGTTAGCTGGTATCGTAGTGAACAATGCTATTGTATTAATTGACTATACCAATCTGTTGCGTAATCGAAGAAAACGCACCTTAGCGTTAGAGAAGACGGATCGCTTAAATGATCAAGATATTAAGCAAGCCATTATCGAAGCCGGAAGAACAAGGCTTCGACCCGTTCTTCTCACAGCGATAACCACTATACTTGGGTTGATTCCGCTAGCAATTGGGTTTAACATCAATTTCTATACGCTGTTAAGTGACATCAATCCCCAGATTTATCTCGGAGGGGATAATGTAGACTTCTGGGGGCCTATGTCAAGAGCCGTAATCTACGGATTGGTTTTTGCGACGTTTTTGACCCTTGTTGTAGTCCCAACCATGGTGCTGCTTTTTGATAGACTAGGAGCTCGATTGCAACGTTTGACAAAGTAGCGTGTCATAATTAGGTTAAGGGTCTTTACAGCCTCGACTCTCTTTCGTATCTTGAGGATACCGAAACGAACAAAAACTTTATTTATGAAAGACCATATGGAATACACTGCAAATGTTGCAGGACAAACATTGTACGGTCAGATATGGGAAGTAGAGCAGGCGAAAGCAGCACTTATTCTATTGCATGGTATGGGGGAGCATTCTGGGCGCTATAGTGGCACCTTTGTGGAAACGATGAATGAGGCCGGGTTTAATGTGCTCTCTATAGATCTATTTGGCCATGGATTATCCGAAGGAAAACGTGGCGCATGTCCAAGTTATGAGTCCATATACGATATAATTGATAGCCTAATTGCTAGAAAAGAAATCTGTTGGCCGGAGCTTCCCTTCTTTTTATTTGGACATAGTTATGGCGGTAATGTTCTTTTATCGTACACCCATCGCACTGATGGTCCCAAAAGTCCATCTTCCTATCTTGGAAATATTCTCAGCGCACCCATGATAGAACTTGGATTTAAGCCGGCTGCTTGGAAGCTTTTAATGGGCAATCTTATGCACAAGGTGTATCCTAAATGGTCTGAGAGGTCAGGACTCGACACAGAAGCTATATCTTCTTTAGAGTCGGCTTGCGAAGAATACAGGCAAGACCCCCTTGTTCATGATGTGGTGACGGCAGGGATGATGGTGCCCGCATTAAAAGCTGGACAAGATATGCTCTCAGAGAGTTATAGTTATCATGTGCCAACCTTTATGTATCACGGTGATGCAGATCGTTTGACTTCATATGAAGCGTCTAAGCAATTTGCGGAGGCGCATTCAGATAGCGTAACCTTCTTGTCTGTTGAAAATGGCTATCATGAAATCCATCAAGATGCTATGGCTGAAGAAGTTTTGGCCTCTGTTATTGACTGGATGCAGAGCAAACTCAATTAATTGATTACCCATTCCAAGGACTTCGAAGCAGAAGTTCGACAAGGGTGGTTTGCCGTTCGACGTTTTGTAAAAGATCACCACGGGAAACGTCCAGATTTAACGGCTGTTCTCTTACTCATTGGTCTCAATGAAGTGTCACATGCCTCTGAAAGTCCTTCAAAAGAGGAAATAGTCGATTTGATTCACGTCGGAACCTGTACTTCGTTGGGTATGGGAGGACATTACGTTCTAAAGCAAAAGGATAGCCAAGATTGGCCGCACTTCGAATTGGATAAGCCCCTGCCTTCTTTTGAATCTATGCGCGCTCAGGAGATGTATCTCAAATATTATGTGATTCAGTATTTCAAGTCAAAGCATTATATATCAGATAACGATTAAGACTTGCTTTTAACGAAACAATGTTTCATAAATTTCCGTTTGCAAATCGGTCCGGATACCTTGCCGAACAAGGTTTGGATTATAGGCGTCAGGATAGCATCGGTTAGATAGGAATATATAGATTAAATTGGCCACTGGATCAGCCCAAACGGAGGTTCCGGTAAAACCTGTGTGGCCGAATGTTTCCAAGCTAACATTATTCGAAGTGGGGCCTCCATCAAAGTCGCGATCAGGTTTATGAAAACCGAGTCCTCGGTTATTGCCAGGATATTGCTGCCAGCGAGTAAAATTGTCAATAGTAGATTCGCTCAAATACCTTCTCCCTTGCCAAGTTCCTCCGTTTAGTAGCATTTGAAACAAACTTGCTAAATCATCTGCATTGGAGAAAAGTCCGGCATGACCTGCAACACCACCTAACATAGCTGCGGCCATATCATGTACATACCCATCAAGGAGCTGTTTTCGAAACAAGGTGTCATCCTCAGTGGGTAAAATATGATCACGATCTATCCACTGCCATGGATTAAACATTACGCTCTCTAGTCCCATTGGAAAGTAGAATTCGTTGTAGACATAAGCATCCAATGGTTCAGCCGTTACTCGCTCAATAAGCCGACCAAGCAAAAGAAAGCCCAAGTCGCTGTATCTATAGGTAGGGTCCGGCGTTAACTCCTGAATGGCAATGGTATCCCATATAGCCTCTCTAACATCATCTCGAATAAACATAGTATCGGCAACCTTTTGGCTGTACCCTGCTTGCCAATGATTCGAATACACCGTTTCGCGCTGATCTAGGCTGCTTACATAAAATGGAATCCACGCAGGAAGGCCTGATTGATGCATTAAGGCATCTCTCAGACGAACTCCCCCACAGGGTGATTCTTCGAATTCAGGCATGTAGTGTGCAAAGGTTTTATCAAGATCAATCTTTCCGTCCTCAACTAATTTCATGACACATAGTGTTGTCGAAGCAACTTTCGTTATGGAGGCGAGATCAAACAAATCTCCTAAGAGAACCGCTCTCTTTTTATCATAGGTATGGCTTCCAAAGGCACTGGAATATATGTTTCTTCCGTGGTGATTTACCATGACTACTCCGCCAGGTGCGCTTCTTGTGTTGATGGTTTTATCTTCATAGGCCTTTAAAAGGTCAAGTGAAACAGGGTCAGGTCCTACTTTAAATGGGATGCCTAAAGGAATTCCCGAACCCATCAAATCTTCTCCTTGACCTTCCTGCCATGGTCCAGCAGAGATGGCTAGTCGTCCATTGACATCATGTTTGCCAAGTATTGCGTTAACCGCTGCAATTTGGGCTTCCGGGCGATCAGCACCAACCATTAAAACATTCACGTCACTTGGTATATTTTCTAGGGCATAGGGAAGACCAAACAATAGAATGGTAACCTTGCAGCGATTACTCGCCTTGTTTATCAATGCACTATCGGAATCTCTCATGCCAAACTTGGGCGGTGTTTTCCCAAGATTGTGAATACCAATGACAAGGTGGTCACTGCTTCTAAGAGAGGGTAATATCTTTTCGAATGTTTGTGTGGTGTGGTGTTCACTTGGGATGTAATCACTCACTCGGTCTTGCCAGATTTGCTTTGAGCTACTTCCTAAGGCTAAGGTGTAAATTGGTTGATTATCCCTCAGTGGAAGGCTCGAACTATGTTCATCAGCGTTTGGTACCCATGTTATGTTGGCTTGATACAAATCAATTACTGCATTCTTGCTTTCGATGGGATTAAGATCATGGATAAGATTCCTTGTATTGGTGGGCTGATACTGATGCAGTTGGGCGTCGTATTTTTTTTGTAAGATTAATCGTAACCGTTCATGGATTTCATCCATGGTTATCTCACCTTGGGCAATGCCTTCCTCTAAACGAGCAACAGTTCCTCCAATATCCTGTGCCATAACAAGAACATCATTTCCCGCGAGAAAGGCTTGATAAGCTACTTCGGCAGCGCCACCATATCCGCTCGCTCCTTGCATGTTTAACGCGTCACTAAATACCAAGCCATCGAAACCTAACGAATCGCGGAGTAAATCTTTTAAAACATACGATGAGAGGCTCGTAGGACGATTATTGCGATTGTCTAGATTAGGCACAAATAGGTGGGCTGCCATTATTCCGGCTACGCCGTCCTGAATCAATTGTTGAAAGGGTGGTAATTCCATTTGGTTCAAACGGTTTCGATCATGCAAAACAGAAGGCAGTGTTTTATGCGAATCCGAATCTGTATCGCCGTGTCCAGGAAAATGTTTTGCTACAGCCATGATTCCATGATCTTGCATACCTCTCATGTAGGCAGATCCTGCTTGTCCAACGCGATGGGGATTTTCGCCAAAAGAACGATATCCAATTACCGGATTATTCGGATTGCTGTTCACATCAACAACTGGCGCAAAATTTATGTGGATACCAAGGCGTGTGCATTCTTTTGCGATGGCCTTTCCCATTTGATAGAGCGGGTCAAAATCTGTAGCACTTCCTAAAGCAAGTTGATAGGGCCATTCAATGACGCTGTCAAGCCGCATATCGACACCCCATTCTCCGTCGACAGCTACCAACAAAGGAATTGTTGAAGCCTCTTGACTTCGATTGATTACATCAAGCATCTGATGCGGATGGCTTTTAAAAACGATAATACTTCCAACATGATGGTTTTTAATGGATTGAATCGCACGGGTTATGGAAGCTTCGCCTTGCATAGGCCATAGGTCCACCATAAAAAATTGCCCAAGTTTTTGTTTAAGATTCATTGCTGAAATCATGGATTCTACCCATGCATCACGTTCAAGTTCATTTTGACTGATGGTAAAGACATTATCGTCTTCCGTCATGCCTGACGAATCAGGTATTTCGCTAGTTTCTATAGCCTGTGATTCTTCTGTACGGATGTCAGAACTTTTGTACTCTGACGTGGATGTAGCATTACACGCTGAAAACAAAAAAAACAATACGCCCATTAAAGGCATTCTAGGTCTGCAACAAATCATAGTAGAAAAGTAACTATATCGAGGTATAGATTATTGCTTAATTGTACACGCTAAATTGTTATTAGCAAGACAAAGCTCTATTTTTTACTGCCTTCATACAGAGGGAAGTGCATAAGCCTCGATTCGATGGACCCATTGAACAATTTCAGTCGTTTGGTTGAGCGCAGGCCGATGCTTTTGGCGGCAACGGGGTTTCCTACAAGAATCCACGCATCCCACCCTGTAAAGTGCTGCTTAAGATGATCTCCAATATTCCCATAAAACTCTTGAACATCTTCAAGGGATAGTCGCTTATCATAAGGAGGGTTTAGAAAAACTATACCAGCTTTTTGTTTTGGCTTGTAGGAGAAAAAGTCGTGTTGTTTAAGAAAATGGAAAGGGCTAAGACCTGCTCGAACTAAGTTGTCATAGGCAGATCGATACGTTTCACGATCAATTTCAACACCTAAGATTTCTGGATAGTGATTATGAACTTGCTCTTTATGATAGTCTCTTTGAGATTCCCAGAGTCCCTTTGGATAATCTGGCCATTGCATAAAAGGAAAACGCTTCCGACTCCAACTTGCATGTTGTTTGGTGGCTCGGTAAAGCGCTTCAATGAGCATAGTACCTGATCCGGTCATCCCATCAACAAAGGGTAGGTCGGGTTTCCATTCGGTTTTAGCAAGAATACCAGCAGCTAGAATTTCATTCATCGGCGCCACATGACTGTCGTCTCGAAATCCTCGTCTGTGTAGCGATTCTCCAGTGGCGTCAAGCGCAAGCTGTACTTGTTGATCTCTTATATCTAAGGAAAATACTATATCTGGATCTTGTACATTGATGTTGGGGCGATCCCCTGTTAAGTCTCGAAACCGATCACAAATGGCGTCTTTCAACTTGAGTGAAATGTATTTGGAGTGGGTAAAGGTGTCCGAAAACACTCTTGCATCAATCTTAAAGGTTTGGTCTACTGAAAAGTGATTTTCCCAGGGATAGACACGTGCCTGATTATAGAAATCACGTTCGTGCCTTGCTTGAAATTTATGGAAGGGTTGAATCACTCGAATCGCCAATCGACTAGTGGCATGAATATCGACTAGTGTTTTCCAGTCTGCCTTGAAATTTACCGCTCGATTGCGCTCCTCGATTTGCTTTGCACCCATTTGAGCAATCTCCTTTCCAAGGAGGTGTTCAAAACCATAGAGTGTTTTTGCGACATATTGCCTTACATTGTCTTCCATAAGAACCTAAAAGTACTCTAATGAAAGCAGTTCACCTTCAAAAGTTTGGTAAGCCTGAAAAAGCCTTTGCTCTTGTAGATATAGACAAGCCCAAATGTCCTAAAGAAGGTGTTCTTGTAAAAGTGGAAGGTTTTGGACTCAACTTCGCTGACATCATGGCAAGAACAGGTTTGTATCCCGATTGTCCGCCGTTGCCCGCGGTCTTGGGGTATGATGTTGTGGGGGTTATTGAGGAAGTTGGGCAAGGTGTTAAGCATCTTAAAGTAGGTCAAAGAGTAACTGCCTTAACACGATTTGGAGGGTATGCGGAATACGCTGTCTGTGATCCTCGAGCTGTAGCGGTTATTGATGATATGCCTATAGGGAAGGCCATGGCGCTTACTACACAGTATTCCACGGCTTGGCAATGTTTCTATAACTCCGTTCGTATTGAACAAGGAGATAAAGTGCTTATCCATGCTGCTATGGGTGGGGTGGGAAGTGCCTTGGTACAAATGGCACTGCATGAGGGAGCAGAAATTTACGCCACTGCAGGTTCAGATGAAAAAATTCAAGCGCTGGAGAATTTGGGCGTTCATCACGCAATTAATTACAGGAAAGAGGACTTTTTTGAAGTGATCAAAAAGAAGGGTGTACGGTTGGATGTTGTTTTTGATAGTATTGGAGGAAGTTCCGTAAAAAAGGGATGCAAGCTCTTGGGTGCAGGAGGAAGTATGGTGTTGTATGGAGCCGCTCAATTTAATGGAGCGAATCTGTTTAAAAAGATTTCTACTTTTCTGCAGTTTGGATTTTATCACCCAATCAATTTCATGAGTAAGAGCCAATCTATGATTGGTGTCAATATGCTCAGACTAGCAGACTATAAGGCAGAAAAGATTCAAGATTGCCTAAAAGGTGTGGTCAAGGGTGTTCAAGAAGGATGGTTGGATCCGACAGTAGGAGGGGTTTATCCAATAGAGGATTTAGCGAAAGCGCATAATGATCTAGGTCAGCGTAAGACGACGGGAAAGGTAACAGTAACCTGGTGATAGACGAGGCTATTCTCGGCTCATATTCCTATCATTTCTTGGGTAAATTCGATACTCTTCACCAAGATTGTAATCTTGAGGATGGAAATACTTCCCAACATTGAAGGGCTTTTTCGCAACCTCAGGATTTCTCAATTCTGGACGATTTTGCATGTAAATGTCATTTCGTTCGGCATAAATAGTCCAGCTTACTTCATGATTAGGTAGCCCTCCTTCAATGATAAATTGCCCTTGATTGTCTACACCTTGACTTACATGAAGTGAAGGCATAGCTCCTCCAATCGCCGTCAATTGATAACTAAAATTCGTATTGATTGCTTGGGCATAGCTCTTCAGCTGAACAACACCTTTTCCAGTAGCATCTAGTAGAATGTTTCCTCGATAAACATTAAGCACTTCATCTGCTTCCATCGAGTAATGCCGTAACAACATATTTGCTGGATCTAAGGGGTGGTCAATAAGGAAGGTTTTAATGCCTGTGGCTCCTGAGTTATCCGGAGTAAAGAGTCCATACCAGTTACCTTCTCCATAAACACCATATCCATACTGTCCTGCGGTATACGTTGCCCGCCCAACGACTCCGCGCATATCGAAAATACTACCTGCAGCATTTGCAAGGCCGAGCACTCCTACAGATTCTGGGTGATCCCAATTGTTTCTTCCTTCAACACCTGGATCAAACGTAGTCTCCATCTCACCAAAAATTGCTGCCATTCCTGTGTCGGTTGGGAAGGATTCTACCCATACCCCTCCTCCTTGATCAAAAACCCGTGCATAGATTGCTGCAGCATTTCGTAGACTACTTTCACTGTATACGTTGAATGGATAGTCTGTTGCGATAGTCCCTGCGTTGGCTCCCAAGGTTGTTCCATTCGTGCCGTTAACAGTTACCATGTCTCCAGTAAGCACTGCAGAAGGGCCATTATAGACAAAGGTTCCATCAGCAAGAAACCGAGCACGAAGGGCATTATCCGTTCGTATGGTTAATCCTTGGTTGTTTGTAGTTCCTAGGAAGTTTATGTTTTCGTCCGTGTTTGAGTTTCCAAACAAATCCCACTTGTCATCGATAAGCACCGTATTGCCATTGGTAATACTTAACTGGTCATTAAGGGCTATGTATTGAAGAACTTGGTTGTCTGTTCCGATTAAAGGACTGAGATCTACCGATGTTGAGCTTCCATCTTCAATATCAATTTGTAGAGTATTGCCTGTAAGAGTTGATCCCGTCAGATTTTGATTGTCCGTTCCAATACCGTCTTGTAATGAAGAGAGGTCTATTGTCTCTGAATTGCCATTTTCAATCCCAATGGTAAGAATAGTCCCGCTAAGTCCTGAACCTTGAATGTTTTGGTCGTCTGTACCAGTTAAGGGGCTTAGGTCCACAGAGGTTGAGTTACCGTCTTCAATATCAATTTGTAGAGTATTACCTATAAGAGTTGACCCCGTCAGATTTTGATTGTCCGTTCCAACACCGTCTTGTAATGAAGAGAGGTCTATTGTCTCTGAATTCCCGTTTTCAATTCCAATAGTGAGAGAAGTACCCGAAAGTCCTGAACCTTGAATATTTTGATCGTCAGTTCCTGTAGAAATAGAAGACCAGACAGGCGTATTGTTAGCGCCTTGTGAGACGAGCACCTGTCCTACTGTACCCGGCTGGTCACCTGGTCTAAAATCTCCAATGATTCGAAGATTACCCATACTGTCTAAAGACATAATCTCTGTATTAGATCCCATGTATTTCGTGTGCCACAGATGCTCCATTACATCACTATTAAAGCCATAATACATGTAGATCTCATTAGCCCCGTTTTGTCCATTGTAATCCGGTAAAAGATGGAAATGGAAGTCTGGCGCATTCACTCCTTGCGTGTTGCCGGCCTGCAAAGCCCTCGTAAATGTCCCATCTGAATTTATGATGTCATAATCTTGACTTGTCGTCAGGCCATTGACGTGCAGATCACTCACGGGATTGGCTGTTCCAATACCTACGTTGCCTTGGGTATAGATATTATCGTTTATGTCGTCGGGAACAGTTGTAGTCCCTACCTCTAAGAAGTCGACATCATCAGTCCCTTGTAAAGAGGATAGATCGACGGTAGCCGAAGTCCCATTCTCAATATTGATTTCCAAAACATTATTGTTTAGCAAAGCTCCCGTTAGGTTTTGATCATCAGTCCCAATACCATCTTGAAGAGAAGAAAGGTCAACCGTCTCGGCACTACCATTTTCAATGCCAATGGTAAGTATTGTTCCATTGAGTCCTGAACCTTGGATGTTTTGATCATCCGATCCTGCCCCTACAGATAATGGGTTTCCTACAGTTCCATCACCACTGATGCTTCCATCGGTTATCACTACTTGCCCTCCCCATTGATCTCCACTTCCACTGCCAGGGTATGGAATCCATTGGCTCCCGTCCCAGTAGAAGAAGAGGTCTTCCTCTGTGTCATAGACTACTAACCCCTCTTCATTAGGCCCACATAGTGTGCCTAATGTATTCCTTGCATTGGTATTAAGCCTTGGCATGAGAAACCCTTTATCGTCGCTTTCTAAATCAAGTACGGCGTTGGGGTTGGGATTGTCTGTTCCAATACCGACATTTTGTTGCCCATAGGTTAACGAGTTCGAAAGAAGGATTAGAGATAGAAAGAGATAGTTCTTCATGGTAATAGGATTCTTATAAAAATAACAAGAATCCCCCACTGCCCTTGAACCTAACCCTTAACAGCAATTGTGGCGACAAAAGTCTCTTGCCCATCTGGGCCTACGGAAACAATGTAATATACGCCTGGATGAATGGGGTTGTTGTCTTGACGAAGTCCATCCCAGACAAATTTTCCACCCAGAGCTTGAGCCTGATAAACTAGCCTTCCTCTAGAATCCATAACCTTCACATAGGAATCGCTGACAAGGCCGATCACCGAAATGGGGCCATTGTAGTCAGCTTCAACTGGATTGGGATAGACTTGGACATCATTGTGTTTGTCGGCTCCCTCGCTGGCATCACCAATCAATGAGGCTAGGCCTAAATCCGTTGCAAAAAACACATCGCCTGTACGCCCCAAAATTCCAATATCAAAGATCGTATTGCTTGGTAGAGGGCTGTTTTCCGTGGTTAGTTGTAGTATTTCCTCTTCACCACTTGAGCTAATTAGAGTTGCTCCATTCGTAGTGCCGACCCACTTTCGATTCCCTCCATCTACAGCTATGGCTTGTACAACCTCTGTGTTGAACAGGTATTCTGAATAGTCTCCCAGGGTAACAATGATGCGTCGGGGCTGCGTGCATGAGAAGGAGGATGTAAAGACCGAGGATGGGCAATCAATTACAACTACACCTTGGCCTGTTCCAATCCATAGCGCACCATTTCGATCAATGGCTAAATCATTAATTGTATTACTCTGTAATTCGCTGTTTGCTGCTGTAAAATGGAGGGCCTGTGGATCATCGCTTGCAGACGAAAGAATGTTTCCTTTACTGTACACCCAGAGACCATCATTTGTCGTAGCCATCCACACATTGTCAGCATTATCGATTACCATACGGGTGACAAATAGTGGGGCGTTCGCAGGATCAAAGCCATACCACGTACCATCATTGTCTAGCACGACCAATGGATTTTGACTACCGAGATTAGTCATCCATACACGTCCTGATCGGTCATAATCAATATCACTAATTATTTGAAAACTAGGGTCGTTTTCTTTGGGTAGTATGGCTGAATTACTTGAGTCAAAGTGTTCATTCGCGGTATGTAAAAAACGAGAAGCCCCATAAAAACTTCCAGCCCATACCTCATTTCTGTTTGGGTGTTCACGCACTGGTACAATGTCAAAAGTAGGATTGAAAACGTCTACGTTGAAATTGACATAATTCGTCCAAAACGAACCATCATATGCACTCACCCCATCATAGATGTAAGGATCTCCGGGACTTTTGCCCAATCCAAAATCTGTGCTTCCCGAACTCACCCATACCTTATCCAATCCAGGTTCAATACGGAAGGCTTTCGCGCTGTATCGCTGACCACCTAGAAATCGACGAATTTGCGTGTTGTCTTCGAAAATTTCTCGCAAACCTCCTCGGTAATCACTGATATATACCTTGTCTTCAGCTCTTTCGATATCTAAGGGGTAGGATGAAAAGCCACTAAAACGGATATCAAAGTTTCCTTCACTCCAAACAAAAATCTGTGATGAGTCTACAATGCCCGAGATAAAATCACCTTCTGTTTGTATCAAATAGAGCGAATCGGATGCCGCAAGTTGTGCTGTTTGATACCCCGACAATGGCATAAGCGCTGTAAGGCTGTCTAGCGATTCCAGTTTATAGAGTGTATCTAGACTATGTACAAAACAAGCGCCTTTCCAGTGTTCAATGCCCTCTGTAATTGACGAATTTATTGTGTTCCAGGATTGGAAATCCAATAGATTGCTGCCGTCATCAAAGGCAACTTTTAATCCCTCATTGGTAACTGCATACAAGGTATCTTCGGCTTTACTAAAGTCATAACACACTGCGGCTTGTCCACCATTTCCAATGATGTAGGTGGCCTCAATTTCGAAGTTGATTAAGTCAACGACTACAATTCCAAAATCACAAGAAAGAAATGCCTTACTTCCCTCGCTGTACATCGCATTAACCAGTTTCGATCCCGTGACAGTAGAGTTTAGAATATCAGGGATGTTTGTTACTACTCCAAAATCGTTGATCAAGTCAATGTTGCTGTTTTCGTAAGCAATGATTAGGCTTCCAATCTCTGAATTCCAAGCGATTTGACGTATCTGAACATCACTAAGTCCGTTGGTTTTGTCGTAAGTCTGAATTTCTCCACTTGCCCTGTCATAGCGCAATAATCCAGTAAGAGAGGCAGACCAAACCGCTACATCAGTTGCTTCTACAGCCGTTGACGTCTCATAACTGTTATGGTAACGCCATGTATCGTATTGTTGTCCCCAAAGTAGGGTAGAAGTGCAAACCAATAGGTGCATAAAAAGTAAACGGACAGGCAACATTTTACAAGGCATTTCACGAATTTACATATTCGATGGTATAGGGCAAGAACTTCCTTAGATTTGGGGTGTAAAAGACAGAACACTTTGACAAAGTTTAGAAACACAGCAAACGAACAACTCAACCTACCTCAAATTGACGAGGCAGTACTAGCGTATTGGGGAAGAGAAAAAATCTTCACTCGTAGTGTTGACGAGCGTCCCAAGAACAAGCCCTTTGTTTTTTATGAGGGCCCCCCATCGGCCAATGGAATGCCGGGTATTCATCATGTAATGGCACGAACGGTCAAGGATGTTTTTTGTCGATACAAGACCATGCAAGGCTATCGAGTGGAGCGAAAAGGAGGATGGGATACTCATGGATTGCCGGTTGAGCTGAAAGTTGAACAGGAGTTAGGGATTACCAAAGAAGACATTGGGACAAAGGTTACCATTGAAGAATACAACGCGAAGTGCCGCGAGACCGTCATGCGATTTAAGTCTCATTGGGATGATCTTACCCAAAAAATGGGCTATTGGGTTGATTTGGATAATCCCTATATCACGTTTGAGAACGACTACATTGAGTCAGTTTGGTATAATCTAAAACAACTTTGGGATAAAAATCTTTTGTACAAAGGGTATACCATTCAACCCTATTCTCCTGCAGCGGGTACAGGCTTATCAAGCCATGAGCTCAATCAACCCGGGGCCTATCGAGAAGTAAAGGATACCACAGTGGTCGCGCAGTTTAAAGTGACCACCAATAAGGAGTCATCCTTCTTATTTGACCGTGACGAAGAGGAGGTTTATCTACTCGCTTGGACGACGACACCTTGGACGCTCCCATCCAATACGGCGTTAACCGTAGGGGGCTCTATTGATTACGTAAAAATCAACACATTTAACAAGTACACTAAAAAGGAAGTTAGTGTGATTCTAGCTGAAGCCTTAGTATCCAAGTGGTTTACAGAAGATCAGTTTAATGCAGAGTATACGGCTGACTTTGACGGAAAGTGTATTCCCGCTCGGCGCGTAGCAAATTACCCCGGAAGTCAGCTAGTAGGCCTTCGCTATGAACAACTCATTGGTGAGAGTGTCCCAACCGATGGGGATGCTTTCAAAGTGATACCGGGGTCCTTTGTGACGACTGAAGATGGAACAGGAATTGTACATACCGCACCAAGCTTTGGAGCAGATGACCGATCTGTCGCTGAAGAAAATGGTATTGGCAGCTTAACCCTTGTCGATGGCACAGGGAAGATGACCGATGATGCTGGACCTTTTGCAGGGCGTTATGTTAAGAACTATACCGATGATGATACGTATCAATCGCTTGATGTAGACATTGCTATTTATCTCAAGGAAAACAATAGAGCCTTTGATGTACGTAAATATGCGCATAGCTACCCTCATTGTTGGCGAACTGACAAACCCATTCTCTATTATCCTTTAGATTCTTGGTTTGTGCGCGTTTCTTCTCTAAGGGATGAGCTTGTAGCGACCAATAGTCAGATTCATTGGAAACCTGCGCATACCGGGGAAGGACGATTTAAAAAATGGTTAGAGGAAGTCAAAGATTGGAACCTAAGTCGATCTCGTTTCTGGGGGATTCCGCTGCCGATATGGTCGACTGCCTCTGGCGAGGAAAGAGTGTGCATTGGTTCGGTTGAAGAATTATCAAATGCTATTGACCAAGCAAACAAAGCCCTTGGATTAGAGCAGTCGATTCCCGAGGACTTGCATAGACCCTATGTTGACGACGTGGTCCTTGTGTCGAGCAAGGGCGAGGTTATGAAGCGAGAGTCGGAAGTTATTGATGTCTGGTTTGATTCGGGCTCTATGCCATATGCTCAGTGGCATTATCCTTTTGAAAACAAAGAAGACTTTGATTACCAGTTTCCTGCAGATTTTATTGCAGAAGGAGTTGACCAAACGCGTGGTTGGTTTTACACGCTGCATGCTATATCCACCATGCTTCACGGAAAACCTGCCTTCAAAAATGTAATTGCAAATGGCTTGGTGCAAGATAAAAATGGACAGAAAATGTCCAAGCGCTTGGGCAATGCAGTAGATCCCTTTGAAACACTGGCGAAGTACGGAGCCGATGCGACGCGATGGTATATGGTGACGAATGCTCCACCTTGGGATAATCTAAAATTCAATATTGAGGGAATTGGTGAGGTACAACGCAAGTTCTTTGGCACCTTGTATAATACCCTTTCCTTCTTTACGCGCTATGCAGATATTGATGCCTATCGCTATGATGCAAGCACAGCAGTAGATTACAACGATCGAAGTGAGTTAGACCAATGGATGCTGTCGGTCTATGCATCGACTGTCGACCAATGCACAAGCCTATTAGATGATTATGACCCTACGCCTGCAGGCCGTTCAATTCAAACTATGATGATTGACCAAGTGTCGAACTGGTATGTGCGCCGCAGTCGTAGAAGATTCTGGAAGGGTGAAATGACAAAGGATAAAAAAGCGGCCTATGACACACTGTTTGAGGTGTTGTTAGGTACTGCTAAGCTTATGGCACCTATCGCTCCCTTCTTTGCAGAATGGATGTATGACCGGCTATCGACCTACACCACGGAAGCAATGAGTGACTCAGTCCATTTGTCATCCTGGCCCGACACAGCGACTATGCCAAGCAATCAAGATTTAATGCATAAAATGCATATTGCTCAGCGCCTTTCCTCGATGGTTTTGGGTATTCGAAAAGCCGAGAAGATAAGGGTCCGTCAACCCCTGTCAAGGATTTTGGTTCCTCTTTCCAATGAAGTTACCTCCGAGTTAATGCAATCCATCGAGCGTATTATTCAAGAGGAAGTAAATGTCAAGGCTTTAGAGCTTATGCCTGAGGATCACCCTTTAATGCAGCGCAAGGCGAAGGCAAATTTTAAAACACTGGGTCGTCGGTTAGGCAAGAAAATGAAAGCTACTGCTGCTTGTATTGCCCAATTGGAATCTGACGAGCTTAAGGAACTTCAGCAAAAGGGAACTATGAGCTTGACCGTTGAAGGAGAAGTCATTGACATTACAGAGGCTGATGTAGAATGGATTACTGAAGATATCAAGGGATGGAGTTTTATCAGTGAGGGCAATCTGTCGGTGGCCTTAGACGTTGAGGTGACAGAAGATTTGCGTCAAGAGGGACTTGCAAGGGAACTTATTAATCGTTTTCAGAACCTTCGAAAATCAAGCGGTTTAGAGCTTACCGATCGAATTGATATCTTTCTAGAAGATTCCGCTTGGTTAAAAGAAGTGATGGATTTGCATAAATCCTATATTTTCGCAGAAATTTTGGCGGATACAGTACATTGGGGTGTTGACGGAATGCAAGCGGAGGTTGAAATTGATGACTACCAATGCACTATCGGACTTAAAAAAACCTAATCATGAGCAAGACAAGTTACACGGATGCTGAGCTCCAGGAGTTTGAAGCAATCATCTTAAAAAAAATGAACCGCGCAAAGGAGGACTTAAAAATTCTTCAGGAGCAAATTTCAAATAGCACAGGTAGTGGTGATGGTGATTACAAGTTTAATGGGCTTGAGGATAGCAATGCAATGACAGAAAAAGAACAGCTTAATCAAATGGCTGCCCGTCAGGCTAAGTTCATCTCGCATTTGGATAAGGCCCTCATGCGAATCAAAAACAAAACCTATGGGATATGCCGTGAAACGGGCAATCTAATTGATGCCAAACGACTTCGTGCTGTGCCTCATGCCACCTTAAGCATCGAAGCCAAACGAATTGAAACGAAACGAAAAGGGCGTCGATAAGTTGGAAACCTTACGCAAAAATCCAGGATTTTTAGCCCTGGCTATCGTCCTCTTCGTATTGATTATTGACCAGGTCGTCAAAATTTATATTAAAACAAATTTTGAGTATGGAGAAAGCCACCATATTGTAGGTGGACTCTTAAATATTCAGTTTGTAGAGAACCCTGGTATGGCTTTTGGGTTTGAATACGGTGGGGCACTTGGAAAGTATATCTTATCCATTTTTAGAATGATTGCTATCACCGTCATCATTGTATTTCTTCGAAAAACCTTAAAGAAAGATGAAATCAACTTAGCATTCATTGTTTGTCTATCCCTGATTTTAGCGGGCGCGGCTGGTAATGTGATTGATTCAATGGCCTATGGACTCTTGTTTGATCGAGGGGGTGGCTATCCTGGAATCGCTCAATGGGGCGGTTCATATGCTCCATTTCTCCAAGGCCAAGTTGTTGATATGATTCAGTTTAATGTTCATTGGCCTGAATGGGTTCCAAAGCTTGGAGGAAAGCTTATATTTTCCCCAATCTTTAATATCGCTGATTCGGCAATTTCGATTGCGGTGTTGGCTTTTTTATTCTTCCCTAAACGGATTTTACCTCAGGAATCAACCGACTAGCTATTGCCTTTCGCATGATTTTGCGCTTGGTATAAGGTAAAGTAGAGTCCCTTGCTTTGGATAAGTGATTCATGATCTCCTCGCTCTGCAATTGTACCTTCTTGTAAAACAAGAATTTCATCAGCGCCTTGAATGGTACTGAGTCTGTGGGCAATCGACAATGTTGTCCGGCCTTTCATTGCGGTTTTTAGTGCATTTAAGACACTTTGCTCCGCTGCAGAATCCAGCGATGATGTCGCCTCATCAAGCAAAAGAATATCAGGGTCAAACAAGAGTGCACGCGCTATCGTTAGGCGTTGGCGCTGACCACCAGATAGCTGTAATCCCCGATCACCAATTACGGTATCCAGCCCATCGGATGAATCCTGAATGAAATCCCAAGCATCTGCTTTTTTACAACACTCGATGACTGTCTTTTCTTCGAAGGTTTTGCCGAGTGTTAAGTTTTGTCGAATGCTATCATGTAGTAGAATGGGATCCTGGGTTACTAGTCCAAAACATCTTCTATAGGCTTGAATATTGAGATGTTGGATCGGACTTTCGTCTAAGTAGATTGAACCGTTAGTAGGGGTATAGAAACCAAGTATTAAATCAAAAAGTGTTGATTTACCGCTTCCAGATGTTCCTACAAGGGCAACATGTTTTCCTTTTTCAATCTGGATAGATAGATCGTTTAAGACGACCCGTTCCGTTTGATCTTCATAGGCGAACGAAAGATTTTCAATACGAAGATTTTGGGTCATCGACAGGCCTTCTATTTTGGAATGTTCCCTTGTTGAAGTTGTAGAGAAAGCAGAAACTTCCGATAAAAAGTGTTGGATTCTTTCTGCTGCGGCACTTCCTCTCTGATAACTAAAGAAAGCGGAGGAAAGACTCTTTGCCGGCCCGACGATGTAACCAAAGGCGGCAATAAAAAAGATAAACTCTGAGGCGAGGAGCTTGCCGTTAAACACAAAGAGACTGCCTACAATTAAAATCGAGGCCACTACGATAATCGATAAGAATTCAGTTAAAGGACTAGCTAAGTATTTTCGAAAAAGCATGGATTGATAGCCTGTCTTCCATGAATCATTTAAGTTGTTAAATCGCCTTCTTTCATTATCCTCAACCCCATAGGCTTTGAAAAGACGAAATCCTGTGATGGCCTCACTAAAGAAGTCCATCAACCTTCCTTGATCATGCTGAACGGCTTTAGAATCTTGCTTGAGTTGTCGACCAATACTGCCTATCAAAACAGCGACTACAGCAATAAGAGCGAGGATAAAAAGGGTTAGCATGCTTTGAATAGAAAATAGCACATAAAGTAAGGCTATAATCGTCAAGCTATCCCTAAATAGAGCTTCGGCAATATTGAGAATACTATGTTCTATCTCTGTTAGATCGTTGCTTGCCTTCGATAAAATTTGTCCTCTTCGATTGGATTTGATGTAGTGTAGGGAGGCGGAATTAAGTCCTTTGTAAAGCTTTTCTCTTAAGTTGGCGTAGACCCTTGCGCGCAATTTGGTCATGGCCCGGGACGCCAAATATCTCGAGGTGTTTTGAATGCATGATGCGGTGATTAGCACAACAGCGATACCATAAATTGCATAGATCGGTTGGCCTGAGGTCTCAACAAGAGTGGATAGCTCTTGTGTCAGCCAAGCCTTGAGTTGGCCAAAACCTATGTTTGAGTTAGCGCTTGGTAAAGACGGACTTTGGCTGCCGAAAATAATGTCTAAAAGAGGAATGAGTGTAGCGAGTGTGAAAAGACTAAACACTACTTGAATACCAGTTAAAAGCACATAATACACCAAGTAACGTCGATGCGGCTTAACAATAGAAAGGATAAAAGTGGACGTTTTCAATGTATTCTATGCGTGGTATTCTGTGCGTGCTCTTAGACAATAACTTTTCTTAATCCATTTTTTGGAAAAAGCCGTCGTTTAAGATAATCTCTCTACCTTCAAATTATGGAATCTCGGCGACAGCAAAAAGTAGCTTCTCTTCTTAAAGATAGTATGGCAACTTATTTTATGAAAAAACGTGGCGATTTCCTCGGCAATCGCGTTTTAGTGAGTATTCTGAGCGTCAGTGTTACACCGGATATGGGCTTTGCACGATTTTATGTTTCTTTTTTGCCTGATAAGGATAAACAAGCTATGGTGGATGCTTTGAATGCCAATGTCCGCAAGATACGCGCTGATATCGCCAAAGATCTTCGTCATGCACTGCGCGTTATTCCAGTGATTGAATTTTATCTTGATGACTCGATTGCCCATGCAAGCCATATGGAAGAACTCTTTAAAAAACTAAGAGAGGAGGGAGAGTTATGAGGTTAATTCTCTTGTTTGTAAGGCGCTATTTGCTCGTTAAGCAGCGAACCTTTGCTATTAACATTATATCCTGGGTCACAATTATTGGTTTGGCTATTGGGGCGGCGTCAATTATTGTATTGTTATCCTCCTTTAACGCCCTGGAATCCATGATCTATGAGAGCCAAGGCAATTTTCGCCCTGCATTACTTATTGAGTCAAACAAAGGACGATTGTTTGAGGCGGATAGTGCAAAGGATAAATTAGAAGGTATAGAGAGTATTCAACACCTTGCGGAGGTTTATGAAGGCTACGCATTTTTACAAATCCCGCACAGCTATGGGGATAGTTCAGCTACTAAAAATGTAGTCGTTCGTTATCGAGGAGTTGACAAATTCTATGATGAGGTGTACGCGCTATCTTCCATTCTTACGGAAGGATATCATATGCCTTTTGAACAGGATTCCCTTGCGCTTTATATGGGGCGAAACCTCTTTGCAGAGCATAAACTTTATTTTCAAGATTGGCCGTATTTGTATGCTCCAACCGAAGATGTGCTTCCTGAGGATATTGACCGCTGGAATGGCTACGTCCGACTCTCAACACCAGGACAGGCTTCTTTAGGTAGACGAACACCTAATATTCCTCTACAGCCGATGGGATTATTTCTGACCGGCGACGAGCAGTTTGACGTTCATTATGTCTTTGGGGATATTGACCACCTTCGAAAGCTCAATCCAAGCCATAAAGGTCTTGTGAGTCAACTAGGCCTTTCCTTGAAGGCAAACACGGATGTCACCAAGGTAAAAACGGTTATTCGGCAAACACTGGGTTCAGGTTTTAACGTTTTAGATCGGCGCGATCAAGACGCTTCTGTATATCGCATCGTTAAGCTCGAGCGCTTTTTTATGGTCGTCATTTTAGCCTTCATCGTTGGGATTATTTCGTTTAACATGATTGCTGCACTCAGTATGTTGATTATGGAGAAGCGACAAGATATTATTATGCTTCGTGCGCTAGGGGCTGAGCGACGAACGGTTTTTGCTCTATACCTTTTTCAAGGCATGTTTGGAGCAGCGATTGCTACTGTCTTAGGTATTGTCTTGGGATCACTGGTTGTTATTGCCCAAGACAAGTTTGGGTTAGTCAATTTCCCGCAACCCAATCCTGAAGCGACTCCCATTCCTTATCCGGTAGACTGGCGGTTAACCGATGTGCTCCTCATTGCTGTTATGATGCTTAGTATAACCTGCCTTGCTTCTGTTTATCCAGCATGGCGTGCTTCGAAGGTTAAGTAGATAGTAGCTCGCGCTTTAACGAAAAACTAAAACTCGTTGATAAGCCTTCTGAAAATGAGCTTCTTGGGCATCGGTGAAGTCAGCGGGAATGTCCTGTACATGATCCGCCATAGTTTTCTTAAGCAGTTCTTGATGTTGGTTGATCCACGCTCGATTAAAGTATAGCATGCCACTTCGTTGGATAACAAAGTCTGATAGGCTGCAGACCCGTTCATGCTCTATGGTATATTCCAGTTCAGCTTGTAATAATGCTGAGAGGGATAAATCGCCATCGCCCTCAATGGAAGACTTCGCTTGAGCTCGCTCAATGATATCCGTCGCAAAGTGGCCATACAAATGAACGAGGCGTTCTCCTATATAGTCAGGTCCTTTGATCATTGCATTAACACGATGACATAGCTGCTGCACATCACTTGTCGAATCAAATCCTTGACCGTGTAAAACGAGGTTTTTAGTTTGGCAAGCTAAACGCTTTCCAATGACTCGCTGAGCCCGATTGACAATGCGCTCAGCCATCTTTCGGTACCCTGTGAGTTTTCCTCCTGCTATTGAGAGCAGGCCATCCTTAGATTCAAAGATTTCATCGCGTCGTGATAACTCTGATGGCTTTTTCCCTTTTTGATGGATTAATGGACGAAGCCCGCTCCATGTCGATTGAATATCCTTTTCTTCAAGAGGATAGTCTGGGAACATGCGAAGGGTTGATTGCAAGATGTAGTCTACATCGTGTTGTGTAGGGTAGGGTTGGTTTACATCGTCATTATAGGGAGTATCGGTGGTTCCGATGTACACAACGTTTCCTCTGGGAATAGCGAACATCATACGTTGGTCAATAGCATCGAAATAGGCTGACTGCTGGATGGGAAGCTTTTCTCTGTCGACCACAATGTGAATACCCTTGGTTAAAAAGAGTTGGCTGTCCGTTGTCTTCTTTTGAAGGTTTCGAACATCATCTACCCAAGGTCCTGCTGCATTGATCACCACCTTGCTTCGAAGAGTATGTTGTTTTGCATGGATGTGGTCAATCAGCTGTATCCCATCGATTACCCCTTCATTATTGTATGTGAATTCTTTTACTTCGGCGTGATTAAGGGCTATGGCACCTTGCTGACATGCAGTTTTTATCACACTGATGGTTAGCCTTGCATCATCTGTTCTGTATTCATAGTATAGTCCGCCACCCTTTAAGTTGTCTTTCTTTAAGAGGGGTTCATGAAGTATAGTATCCCTGGCGGATAACATTTTTCTTTGCTCGTGCTTTGGTACGCCGGCAAGCCAATCATACACTTTCAGGCCAAGAGAAGTTAACCCCCACCCAAGGCTTCCATCCGAATAGATTGGTAGAAGCATTCTTTCGGGGCAGACAAGATTCCGGGCGTTTTTGTGCACAATAGCGCGCTCTTTACCAACTTCCCGTACCAAGCGAAAATCCATTTGTTTTAGATAGCGAAGGCCACCATGAATCAATTTAGTGGAGCGACTACTCGTACCCCAGGCAAAGTCTTCTTTTTCGACAAGTAGGGCATTTAAACCGCGGCTCTGGGCATCCAGTAGTATGCCTGCGCCTGTAATCCCTCCTCCGATAACTATAATATCCCAGACGATGTTTTCTGCCTTTTTGAGATCAGCATGCCTGGTAGAAAAAGAAAACGCCATAAACTAAAGATAAAGGTCTAAAGTCTATGGCGAAACTAGGTTAAGATTGGATTAATTTATCCTTTCTACACGTTTACTTTTTGAACCATATGGGATACAGCCCTAATGGTCGCTTTATTCAAACTATAATAAATGAACTTTCCGTTACGCTCCGTTTTGAGCACGTCCGTTTTTCGCATGATGGCTAAGTGTTGCGAGGCCACAGATTGTTCGATACGAAGTTTGATGTAAATCTGGGTTACTGTCATCGAACCAAACTCTTCTAAAAGGTTTAAGATCTGTTGACGTAAGGGATGGTTCAAGGAACGGATAACAAGAGATGCCTCTTGGAGCTCATTGAAATTCAATGTTACATCTTCCACTTGGGGATCATAAGAACGGAGCGTTATAGAATTTTTGGTATTCATCTTTCACTAAATTTTATCATTAACTGGGCTTATATAACCCCTTTAGATAAACTGGATTACAATAGCCTACATCATCAAACTTTTTGTCGCTCCAAGCTTTCCATACACAGCTTTCCATTCCTCGAACAGAGGGATAGACTTCGCTGTCTACCGGTGGGTTTTGATTAGGCCAAAGATGACTTCCCTTAGACGCGCCATCACCAGCAAGAAAGAGTGAATTCGAAAGATTACGAAGATCGTTGAGATCTTGATTTCGATCGAGAATGCGCGGTCTATCTTGTAAAATTTGCTGACCGTCCGTGGAATATGCACCGAGATACACTTCATTACGACGTGCATCCATCATACTCAGGATGGTAACAGAAGAATCCAATTTGTGCTTTAAGACAGTTTCTGCTGCAATATTTTGCAGGGTAGATACTGTAATCAAAGGAATCTCTAAAGAAAGACATAATGCCTTTGCAACGGAAAGACCAATCCTTAAGCCAGTATATGACCCCGGTCCTATTCCAATAGCAAGAGCATCGATATCAGTCATTGACCAATCGGCTTGGAGTAGTAAAGAACGTATTGTCGGGACAAGCACTTCACTATGACGTCGACCAGAGTGTTCGTTATACGCTTCTACAATCCGATGGTCAGATGGGCTCCCTTGGAGAAGTCCTACTGCACAACATATAGTTGAAGTGTCTATACACAAAAGCTTAGTCATAAAGGAAATGGATTAAATTTCCCGACTTATGTTCTAATACGTAGGATATCACAAGAGGTTACAAACGGGATGAAAAATTTAAGGTTGCAAGTAGGCATCATAGGTTGCATCATCGTTTAAAACGCTACATGCCTGTTGGATTTGTTGGTCATATTGAAAACTTGATTCGATACTTCCCTTCTCAAAGAAATAGCGTCGAACGATTTCTTCGTTGAGTAATTGGCGCAATTCATCTTCATGTTTTTCAATATCAGCACCTTTATCTCTTGAGAGTTCAACGTCTAGGGCATCAAGGGTCTCCTTTATGGCTTCATAATATCCATCCTCTTTGCTCTTCTCTCGGAGGGATTCGAGCGCGTCCTCACTTTGTGTGGTATAATCAAAGTCTTGAATACGCAGCCATTTAGCGAAGGCTGAAAACAATGAATCCGAAACATAATATTCACCTGGACGCTGAGGCAAGTTAGCATGATGAGCCTGGAAAATCGTAGCATAATCGAAGATTAACTGCTCTGACAAAAGCGTGAAGGCAATATCGCTTAACGTAGGCATTTCCACTTCAACATCGGGCATGATTCCTCCGCCATCATACACCGTGCGTCCATTACGTGTTGTAAACGCCTGAATCAAACTATCGGGTATGCGTCCAACCGATCCATCATCCCTCCGCTCAGCATAATTCAAGGCTTGAATGCAACGCCCAGAAGGAATGTAGTATTTAGCCGTTGTCAGTTTTAGTTGTGCGTTATAGGATAGTGGGCGTGTGGTTTGCACAAGCCCCTTGCCATACGAACGCTCTCCAATGACTACGCCTCGATCGAGGTCTTGGAGCGTACCTGAAACAATCTCACTCGCAGAAGCCGATGAGTGATTGATCAGAACAGCTACTTTGATGTTTAAGTCGACTGGGTTGTCTTTTGTTTTAAATTCTACGTCCCATTCTGAAAGCCTCCCTTTTGTCTCGACAACTAACTCATTTTTTTCAATAAAGAGATTACAAATTTTAACGGCTTCTCGAAGTAGTCCACCTGGGTTTCCTCTGAGGTCAAGAATTACGGATTCCATTTGAGCATTCCCATCGCGCAACTCCACAAACGCAGCCTCTATTTCGGCGGCAGCATTTTCCATAAAGTTGCTCAATTTGATGTAGCCAATATTTTCATTAATCATTCCATAGAAGGGAACGTTGAGCACTTGAATCTCTTGTCGAGTTGGGTACACTTCTATCTCAGCATATTCTCCATTTGCTTGGAGTCTTGCTATGCGCATGGTCACTTTGGTATTGGGCTCACCGCGCATGATATCTCCCACTTCATCAGTGGCAAAGCCTTGAACATCTATTCCATCTACAACTAAGATTCGGTCTCCTCCTTGGATTCCTGCTTCTTCGGCACCATATCCCTGGATTACTTCAGAAACAACAATGTACTCGTTGTGTTGGCGAACATAGCACCCTATGCCTCCGTATCGACCGGTCGTTTGAAAGCGGTAATCCTCAATGTCTGCTTCACTAATAAATACCGTGTAAGGGTCAAGTCCTTCGAGCATGGCATCCATTCCTCGTTGCATAAATGCATTGGGTTCAATATCATCTACATAATATGAGTTTAGTTCCTTGTACATCGTGGTGAACATGTCGATGTTTTTACTCACTTCAAAATAGTTGTTCCCTCCGTCAAAGGATAACAGCGAACAGCCACACAGAATAAGGATAAGTCTATTGCGGAGATTTGTCATGGCTTGAAAATAAGGCTTTCGTGGATTACGGAACGGGATCATAGCCAGAACTTCCCCAAGGATGACATTTACTTATTCTGCGCACCATAAGGTAGCTTCCTTTAAATAGACCGTGTTTGCGCAAAGCTTCTGCACTATATCGACTGCAAGTTGGCTGGAAGCGACATGCACTGGGTATGAAGGGTCTTAAAACCAATTGATAGATTTTGATTAACAGGAGCAAGGGTAGTGCGAGAACTTGTAGGATGACTTTCATGTTTTACTTACCTTGGATGAGGTTTAGTTAAAGGTAAGGCAGTTATGAAAATTGGTATTGTTTGTTATCCTACTTTCGGTGGTAGTGGCGTTATTGCTACTGAGTTGGGAATTGCCTTAGCTAAACAAGGACATGAGGTACACTTTATTACCTATAGTCGCCCTAAACGACTCAATGCACTTTTGCCTAATGTCTACTACCATGAGGTTAGTTTTCAAAATTATGCCTTGTTTCAGTATCCTCCTTATGAAACGGCCCTTACTAGCCGTTTGGTTGATGTTGCACTCTATCACAACTTAGACCTCCTTCATGTGCACTATGCCATACCTCACGCCTCGGCAGCCTATTTTGCTCAGTCGATCTTGCGTGATAAGGGTAAGGATTTACCCTTTGTAACAACCCTTCATGGGACGGATATAACCTTAGTTGGCAAAGCGCCAAGCTATCAATCTGTAGTGGAGTTTTCAATCAACTCATCCAACGCCGTTACCGCGGTATCTGAAAGCTTAAAGCAGGATACGCTGAACAATTTTGCAATCAACCGGTCGATTGAAGTAATCCCTAATTTTATTGACACCAGTCGATTTGACGCTAAGCAAAACAGTCATCCAAGACCGTCCTATCTCCCAGAGGGTGTTCCGGTGCTCGTCCATGCTTCAAATTTCCGAAAGGTTAAGCGAGTAGAGGATGTACTCGATGTATTCTACTTAGTACGGCAATCCCTTCAGGCAAAATTAATTTTGATTGGAGATGGTCCGGAGCGTGTTCCTATGGAGATATTAAGTCGTCAACGGGGGCTGGATAAAGACATTACTTTCTTAGGAAATCAAGATCGAGTAGAGGATCTTTTGCAATGGGGAGATGTTTTTTTGCTGCCATCAGAAAAAGAGAGTTTTGGTCTTGCTGCCCTTGAAGCCATGGCATCAGGACTTCCGGTGTTTAGCACAAATGTTGGAGGCCTTCCCGAGGTTAATGTCCATGGTGAGACGGGTTATTTGGTGAATGTTGGAGATACCACAACGCTTGCCAAACATGTTTGTGAGGCAATAGGGAATAAGACAACACTAAGTAAACTCAAAACCAATGCTAAGGCCCGATCTAAGGCATTTGCGAAAGAAGCCATTGTTCCCCAGTATTTAGCGTTGTATCAACGTCTTATTGGATAAGCGTGACGCTGCCCATCACGACTTCTTGAGTTTGTGACGCCTGATTGTAATAGGTGAGCTTCCATGAATAGTCGCCCATTGGTGCAATTTGATCCTTGTAGAATCCATCCCAGTATAACTCTGCTGAACTTGAGCTTTGGAAAACAAGATTTCCCCATCGGTCAAAAATCATTAATTGTTCATTGATAATGCCAAGGGTTTTCAGTGAAAAGACATCATTCACACCATCGAAGTTTGGAGAAAATGCGGTGGGTGCATCAACTTGTGAGACCATTTCAACACAAAAGTTTTTGGTGGCACTGTCCAAGCATCCGTGAATATCTGATAGGTTTAGACGGACTGGAAAGATGCCCGTGTCTTCAAAGGCATAGTCTATGGACATTCCAATTTCATAATCTACGGAGTCTATATTTCCGATAATCCAGCTTCCTTGATATCCCTCACTGCTTTGATCGAGCAAAGTCAATGTGTTATTGATTAAATCAAGGCACTCATCGTTAGGAATGCTTGTAAAATCTGCAATGACTCTTGGGTGGGCTGGAATGGCTCCTCCTCCATTAGCAAAGCAATTGGTTAGCGGGTTTTCAACGTATACATCAACGAATTCACCAGCCTCCCCAATAAAGGTATCGACGCTTGTTAAGGGCCCTTCATCCCAAGAGTATAAGTAGTTAGCAGGTGGCTGAACATCGACATATACATATCCAAGTTCTCCAAGACAGGCGGAATCTGAAGTAGCAAAGGATAGCGTTGGACTTGGTTTGACAAATACAACTAAGTCGGCGGTATCTGGGTCACTGCAGCCGTCGGTGGCAACTAAGGAATAGGTAAGTGTTTGATTGGGTGCGGCAATAAAGGCAATTACATTTCCTTGGTCTGGAGACCATGAATAGGCATAATTTAAAACATCACCTCCTGTAACTTCTGCCTCTACTCGAAACTCATCGCCTCGACATATTGCCGTATCCATGTTAAAAATATCTGCATTTATCGGTAGGCCGATCTCGGTTGAGAGGCTTGATGAAGTAGCACAGTCCCCGTTACCCACCGTATAAGTCACTGTTGACAACCCTGGATTAAATGAAGCTGGATTAAACAGGCTGTCGGTCACAGCATTACTCCAAATTCCACCACTAGGTAAGGCAGATAACACGTAGGTCGTATCCTTATAACAGTAAAAGGCATCAAATCCAAGGATGCTTGGTTGGGGTGCAGGACCATCAACTTGGATAGTCATGGGATAATTGCAGCCGATAGGACTTGTGTAGTTAATCCAATGACTTCCAATACCGGCATTGGCGGGGGAGAAAAGTCCAGTCGTTGGATTGACTATACCGTTGCCACCCCAATACCCCATGGGAAGGTCATCGTTTACAATACTTGAACTGCTTAGTAGGCAGAACGTAGTGTCTGATAAAACAAATTCCTCCTCTCTGTAAAGCGTTAGCGTATCAGAACACGTATTATTGGTAAAGACTAAGTTGTGGTATCCCGGATTTAATGCTTGCAAATCAAGTAGACCATCTGCGTTATTTTGGAGTAATCCAGGGCCACTCCACAAGCCACCAGGTCCAGGGAACCTGCCTGTATTGTCAAAGGTCAAGTCATACAGTGGATCGTATCCGCAAAACACCAGGGTATCCGGTGTGACTCGAGTATACGCTACTAATACATTAGCGGTGTCGACGCATCCGTTCGCAGTGTAAATGATTTTTGCCAGGGAATCCACACCATTAGAAAAATTTGGATTAAACAAACCGCTATCCGAAAGTATCCCAGGACCATCCCACTGTCCATTGCCGGGTATACCTGATAGGAGTTGGTTGGGTTGGCTTGGACAATACATTCGATCTGGTCCCGCCTCGATATCTTGAACCAATATGGTGATTGTATCAATGCAGTCACCCGTTTGATAAAAAACTTCATGAATGCCAGGGCCTGTTATGCTTGGATTAAACCAACCCCAGTACCAATTAGTAATACCATTTCCAAAGAACTCACCACCCCTAGGGTTGACGTCTAGAGTATGCCGGTCATCGTTGACGCACAAGGTATCTGCTAACTGAACAGTTGGTGCTTCGACCCTCAAGGTGATATTATCACTGGGACAAAGCCCTGTTGAGTAGGTGATTACATGATTCCCTGGTCCGGCTAGACTGGGGTCCCAAAGTCCTTGGACAGCATCAATAATGCCCGCTCCGGAAAACACCCCTCCTGATGGAGAGGAGCGCAGGTCAATAACTGTAGTGGAACTCGGGCAGAAAGTGTAGCCATCCCACGACCATATATTCATCGGATTGATAGTGACTAAGAAAGAATCAGCGCACCCCTGGGCGTAATATCTTATCCAATGATCTCCTGGGGGAGCATTCCAAGGTCTAAGCCTTCCTATGGAGTTCACACCTGGTCCTTCCCAATATCCCCCAGGGGGTTGTGCGGTTAAAAAGGTATCTGAGTTAGTCTGACATAGCGAAAAGGGCTGGGGCATCGAAAAGGTGTCAATGACAAATACAAAGACCGAGTCGGTGCCTGGAGGGGCAATCCCATCGCTCACCGTCACGGCATACCATCTACTGCTATCTGCATTTAGGTAATGATCCCCTGGGCTATTGGGTAGCGGTGGGTCCCAAGTATAGGTAACAGGCCCACTAGCATTTAACACTTCGGCATAAAGTCCAACGGTCTGACCCGAACAAACAGTATCACGGTCATTGTAGAGAATGACATCTAGAGGACAGTCATTGATTTCAAAGCCTCCAAAAAAGTTTATCGGCCACTGCTGCCCACAGGCATCTTCAACTTCAGTAGTCAGGTTTATAGTGTATTGGCCATTTGTATTAAAGTTTTGGGAGAGGACTACTTCGATTTCTTGAGTTGATCCTCCTTGGCAATTAATACTATTGACTTGTGCTACGACAATTTGCCCCGAGGGTCCAAAAACTTGACCGATTGCCGTATCTATTGCTGCGCAATTAATGGGTTGATCTATTGTGAACCGTGCTAAATTGGTTTGACACAGAGGGTTGGTTATTGAGGTTAAGATTCCGTCGCTGGGTTCATCTATGATTGCTTCCCACTGTGCGCTCCAACCCGTACAACTTACCGAGGCGTCTGATTGAAAGTGTATAGTTAAACAACCGCTTGTTGCCACGATGGGTGGGATTTGAACCTGCCCTGAGAAATCTAACCCTATAGGTGCAGAAAATGTATCAGGGCCATCAAAAAAACGAAGGACATCATTGTTTATCTCCGTACAAAAGTCATTAAATACCATCGTAATGGAGTCTGCTCCTAATGGGCAAATCGAAAAAGTCAAGTCTTCATTGTGCCCGTAATCAAGGGGAACAATCCCATTGTCAGAGTCAAAAAAGAATCCTTCGCAATCGTCAACGGTTTGGTTCGACATAAAGAAGTTGGATTGCCCTGAAAGAAACAAAGGGATCATGGACAATACTATAAAAAAGGATTTCACCTTATTCATAAATCACAACATCTTCGGTGAGCACTATATTCGACTGGTGGCCTGCACGATCGGTTAACCACACTTCAAAACGTGTAATCTCTTGGGGCCCGGTTCCTAATCGAAATGTATTGGGTAGAAGCACATTCAGTTGGCCTTGGATAGAAATTTGACTTCCTAAAGGCGCTTGTGGGCTAACAAAAAATCGATCAGCCTCTGGCAAGCGAATATCCTTGATATAGAGGGGCAGGGAATCACCTTCTGGCCAGCCGATATCTCCATCGCCATCACGGTAGGAGATAGAAAATAGTAAGGAGTCTGAAAACTCTTGAACTTGAAGAGGGCTCACTTCGACTGAGAGAATTTCAGGCTCAATGGGATATACAAAGTTTATGTCATCCGATTGACAAGACGACATAAAGAGTATAATCAGAAGTTGCACACTTCCTACGATGTAAAGCGTTAGTTTATGCATCGAAAGGAATAATAGTTTTTGATATGGGGTAGGGTTACAGGTCCTGGTAAAAGGACGGGAAGATTTACGCCATCGCTCGCTCGAACTTGAGCAAAGACAAAGGCATTCTCCAAGAAGATTTGATCGGGACTAGGAATGGTAACCTTATAGATATAGCTTGATACGTTTCCAAAATAGTCGATATAGTTGGCTGATCCATTCGTTTGCACGGCATAGCCGAAGGAATTACTGTAATCATCTCTAGAATAAGAGAGGAAAAGTGAATCAACGGCTAAGGGATTGCTAGATTCATCACTCAAGGCAAACCACAAATCAATAGATGCTGTAGATGATGGCACCTGAATGCTATAGTTCTCCGATCTTGGAAAAGGAACTGTGCTCCCTGTTGCTGTGACTTGAAAGCCTTTAAGTTGGGGAATAAAATCAGTCGTTGAAGCTACATTTCCAAACAGATCAGGACAACCTGCATTGATCCATTCGTTTAACGCTGCGATGTAGCTTTCTTTATTAATCTCCCAATCACTGTCTGGTTCAGTAGCAAGTGGCATAATGCCTGAAATTCCATCGATATCTTCTGTAAGGCGTCTTATAATCATTGAATTATTTGCGTCAAAGGGAAGCGCCCTATGCGTCAGGGGATTACTGACGTAGTTTTTGATGATAGGTTGATATACAAGCGAGTTATAGGAGGCCTCAGCAGTACGAAAATCCGGCTCAAAGGTGCCATCGTGACATCCGGAATTGGCACAAGTTGGTCCAAAGACTTTGGTTTGTAGCCCTTCAAGACTTGCCAAAGGAATGCTATCATTAGAAAGATCATCTGGATCCTGGATAGCATCATAAGGATTAGGAGGTAAGTTGTCTCCTTGACATTGGATTAGGGTAGCCATAAGGCCTGTAATCCCAATGATAACCGTGATGTTGCGTAGAGATATCATATCCGATCCAATAACGATTGACTTGATGAGGTAAGACCTGCTTGAATAACTTGTGACTTTATACCCAATACTTCTGCCATGGTGAGCACAATATCGGAGATGTCGCCAATAGGATTACTTTCACTCCCTACGACTAAGTTTTGGTCGATTCCCGGTCCTGCGACCATGGAAAAAATACGAGTGGCATTGAGATCACTGTGATCGTAAGCCAACCAATCATTTTGATCTAGAACACTATTGGGGTCTAGGTTTCGACCGTGTTCTGGACAGACAATTAGACAGGTGTTGTCTGCCATTTCAGGGATTTGCGTTTGAATTGTATTCCAAAGATGCCCTACTGCATGATCTGCACGGTGCAGGGATCGCAAGTAGCCTGTAAAGTTTGCATGGCAACCATCGACACTGTCCAAGTTGACGACCGTCACTTTAGGTTTAAACCATTTCAGCACCTCACAGGTATACCCAACCGCCCTCATATCATTATTAGTCACAACTGGAGGATGAGAAATGGTATTTGAAGCCTTTTTGGCAAACATTTCCTCAAAAAACAGGCGTAACTGATATTTTTCATCTTCTGTATTTCGAACGCCTCCAAAATCGCTGCCTATTCGATTAAAGGAGCGATTTAAAAAGTTTTGCATGGCATTCACAGGGCCAAGATCTTCTTCGGGATGATAGGATTTAGCATTTTTAATATGTTCGTCTCCTTCGGAACCAAAGGTTACGTCAGGGGCTATGAAATTAGCTCCATATTCCACTCCATAATCCGGATGGTCACTGTAGTTTAAGAGAGGCAGCGAATTGCCTATGCGGTTTCCAACCATCCAAACATCGGTTGCACCAAGATTGGCATGCTTTCGAGCATACTCAAAAATCGTTGGGTTGCGCGGTCGATTGCGAAGACCTTGCGTAACGCTTCTACTCCCTGTAAGTAGCGTGACCAGCCCGGAATAATGTCCTGTTCCTGCAGCGGTTACTTCTGGAAAAAGGATTCCTTGGGATTGTAAACTCGAGCTGAGGATTGCCGGAATTGGCAAGGAGCCCTGAGGCCCAACACTCGGGTCGAGACCATAGACAATTTTATCTTGAGGAGCCTGTCCATTTAACAGGTTATACATGATATTCCCTTCATATATAGAGCCTGTTAACCCTTGACTGTCGGTGAGGTATCGCTGAAGCACGGACTCCTGTTGCCTTACGCCGCCAGCAAACATAACGAGCACAACATGATCTGCTGAGCTCATAGCTCCGCGAGCGAACAACCCATTTTTCATAATGTAGGGTGATGCTAAACTTAACCCAGCGGTTAACCCGGCTTTCTTTACAAATTCACGTCTATTCATGGCGGTAAAGGTTAATAGAAGAAGTATTCATCCGACGTAGCAAAGGCTAGGTAGACAAGTTCTGTGCTTATGTCAGGATTGTTGGTTAGATAGTCTCGCCACCATTCCAGTTCGATTTGGGATGGTGGCCTAAAATAAAAGCGATTATACGTTTCCACGACAAAACCATCGAGATCCTGTTGAAGAATGAGATTGTCAGGGAGTTGCACATTGGGGTCATTCATATAACTCGATACAATGAGTTCCCAGGTTAATCGCTTATCTCCTGTACTGCGTAAGAGACGCTCCACTTCAACTTGATCACTTACAGAAATTGGAGTTCCAAAAAGGTTTGCGTGCAGTACGGCAACAAACTGTTCAGGACTTTTTTCTTTGATTTTCCCCGCTGTAGGAGAAAGTATTTCTTGGGGGTTCACCTCATATACTACGGGGTCATCCTTTTGACATGATGATGCCAAAAGCAGAATACTCAGAATTCCTGTAAGAAGATTTATCGGATTAAAAATTTGCATATTCATCGGTTGACATAATAGAGCGTTGAAGTCTTTCAAAATCTTTGTCGACATAATAGGAGGCTAGATAAAAACTTAACTCATTCGGAGTAGGGTCTCGAAGCAGTAATGTTTTAAAGGTCCACATAATCATTCCTTGATAGAAGGCTTGTCCTTCAGTCATGATTCGAATAAAGTCTCCTCTATTCGTTCCGGATTGCCCCATCAACGTGGTACTGACATTATCCTCTACCATCGCGTATCCGGCATCATATTCCGCATCGGTTGGATATCGGTACAACAAGTTATCGAAAGCAGAAATCACAAAGTTAAAAGTGCCCATATTGATTTGATCATAGACTAGATTGTCCATAAGACGCACATGCATACTGTCCATGGCAAGAAGTCCTAGTCGATAATCTCTTGGAATATCTAAGACGGCCTGTGCGTCTTGAATACGTTCTCTAAAAAAGGCTGTTAATGAGGAGTCTCCATTGTTTATTGCGCCAGTTAGGTCGTTTTGCAATTGCCCCATTTCTTGATAGATATAGTCGTTCTCGACACTCTCTATCATCCTCCCTTTTCCTAAAGAGTAGATCCGTTGACTGTAGGCATGCCGATAGGAAGAATCTCCTTCCCTGTAGGTAGTATCTCGTTGAAGATCAATCAACATGGCATCTCTCGACTCACCGCTGAGCTCATTGGTTTTTAAGAGATTAAAGTAAAACCCCATCTCATCATCTAAGGCTTCTCTTCCAAGCAAGTCAATAAAACATCGTTGAATGTAGTTTTCAATTTGAACAGTAGATACATACTGACCTTGAGGTGGTTCGTTGTCCGGAATGATAACCACTTCATCTTCTTGACACCCGAGTAAAACAATTAGGCCAAGCATGAAATGGTAAACCAAAACACGCCTAAAAGATAGGTTAGGTTGAAAGGTTGTTGGAGGGTGCATGACTGTTAAGATAATAAACCTCTAAACAACACTCCTCTTAATAAATCAAAGAATAGATAGAATGGTTGGAATTTATTATCTTACAAAGGCTAGGAATTATTTAAGAACTATGAAAACAATACTTTTTTCTTTCTCACTACTTGTGATAAGCCTTTCAATAAATGCACAGGCGCTTTATGTTGCGGGAGATAACAATTCAGCAACAACTGAAATCTATGTCAACGGTCAAGATGGAAGTAATCCAACGCTTTTTGTTAATGGTGACTTAACTGTGAGCAATGGAAAAATAGATAATGCCGCAGGCCTTGTTTGGATTGCTGGGAATACATCGTATACATCAAGTACAAATGGGGGCTATGTTTCTACGGGCCAACTCGTTTTCAACGGCGGTCTTTCTCAGACAATCAATGGTGATGTGATCAATGCGAACCGCGTCGAGGTCGATAACTCCAATGGCGTTACGATTCAATCGGGCACGTTAAATATTGATTCCTCCTTGCTTTTGTCGAGCGGTGTTTTCACCCAAGGCGCTTCAGCGTCAGTTGTCCTACAAAGTGATGCGGAATTCGATGCTTATTTAGATGATTTTACAGGAAGTGGATCCTATGCCGGGCAAATTACTGATGAGCTCTATGTTGCGGGGCCAACAGCAAGACAACATCTAATCTCCTCGCCAATATCAGGCGCCTCTGTGTCGAATCTCGATGATGACGTTAGTGGATATGGAAGTGGAGTATCCGGTAATGGAGCCGATGGCGTAGCTGTTACGCCTGCTGTTCCTTGTGATCCAACAGCACTTGGCCAAGGGTCAAATTATGGTAATCTATTTGAATATAATCCAACGACTGCAGCAGCAAGTCCATGCGTTGATCAAGGGGGTTGGGTAGTTCGTTCTTCTGGCACCTTGGAATCTGCACGAGGTTTTTCAGCCTACTTAACCGGTAATGGCAACATTTTAGAAATTGTTGGAAATCCAGGGTCAGGTTCATTTAACTATCAAGCGGATAACGTGATATTCTCGGGTTCGGGTAACACAGCCTCGGGGAACACAGCAAGTGTTTACAGTGGATGGGATCTTATTGGAAACCCCTATCCATCACCTATGGCAAGAGATGCCTTTATTCAGGGCAATACAGGGGTCAATTCTCCCTCATATTATAATCCGTCTGGAACGTACAGTGGAACATATTCTGCCTATGCTGTAGGGGAGTCAATTCCCGCAACACAGGGTTTTGCTGTTCGCGCAGGCACACTCGACGGAGTTGACATTACGGTAAACTTCACCGATGCCATGCGAACGACATCGTCAGGCACTTTTCGTGATAACTGGTATGAGCACGGTTTAGAAGTGGAAGTGCGTGGTAATGGATTTGCGGACAAAACATTTATTGCTTTTGGAGATGATATGACATCTCTGTTTGACCCGCTCTTTGAGGCATACAAGTTTAATAGTATTCAAGGGCAGCCAACATTGTATACCAACTTGAAGGATGATATGCAATCAATTAATGCGCGCAACACTAATCAATTAGGTGAGGTTTTACCGCTAGGCCTTAACCCGGGCGCAGACGGAACCTTTACGTTAACTTTCTCTGGAATGGAAAGCTTCCCACAAGGAGGTCTTTTATTCCTGGAGGATAAAGCAACAAATACATGGCAGGACATAACGCTTAACGATACCTACACGTTCAATTCCTTGGCACAAGATCATAGTGATCGCTTTCAATTGCACTTAACGCCAAAGGTATTTGCGGAGGCTATCCAAGGAAGTTGTACATCACCTGAAGGAGCGCTTGAGCTTAATATTCCAGCCTACACACTCAATGGTCAGAATGTAGTATGGGACTATGTTGTTCGTCAAAATGGACAGACCTTTACACAAGGTAGTGCCACCTCTTCACGAAGCCTCCCTATTCAGGTTAGCGGCACCTATGAGGTCGAGCTACAGTATGGAAATACCACAGTAAATGAAATCTTATCGGTTGAAGTTATTGAGCCAATTATTCTTGAGCTTCCTCAACAAGTTACTGTTATCGAAGGAAACTCCTTAGAGATTGCTCCTTTAACAAATGCTACTGAATTTATTTGGACCGTAGACAATGAAGTAGTTGCAGAGACAGAAGAATTAACCCTAGACGGCTTATCCTCTGGAGTGTATACTGTAATGCTTGAAGCTACGAATAACGAGGGTTGTACTTCGTCTTCAACTGTTGAGGTTATGGTTGACAAGGGAGTAACTACGAATAATGACTTAGAGATTTCTTTATTTACGGCATTCGCTCAAGACGATCGAATTCAGATCACGTTGACCGACCACCTTATGGGCGCTACTATTGAGCTTTTTTCCATGGATGGTAAGCTGATTAGCGCAACGCAAGCAAACGCTACACATCACACATTCAACACAAGCGAGTTAGCTGCAGGTATCTACACGATTACGCTGCGTAAAGGAGGAGAAAGCTACACCCAACAGCTTTCGATTCAGCGATAGTATATAGAGTAATAAGTATTGTAAAAAGGGGAGTGTCAATACACTCCCCTTTTTTTTTGTTGAAAAGTGAGGAGGCATCCATGCTGATTCTCGTCGATCTTTAAGTTAAAATAAACCTATGAAAAACCTCCTCCTTGCCCTTGGTATGTTACCCATGTTTTTACATGCACAATTTTGGCAACATCGTTTAAAAGTCGATGTACTTGCTGCAGGGTCTCAAGACCAAACATTTATCTATTTTTCAGATCAGGCTTCTGATAATTTCGATCCGGTATGGGATGCCTACAAAACCCCTAGTGCCGCTGGTCAGCCTACATTGTATACAAGAATCGCTGGTAATACAGGAATCCTCGCAATTAATGCATTTTCTGTAGGATATCTAGGCAACCCAGTTACTCTAGGACTTCAACCTGGTTCTGATGGCACATTCACATTAGTCTTTCAATATGCTAGTGATATGCCTATGGGCTCTGTGTTATACCTGCATGATATGCGCGATGATGTATGGCAAAATCTAATGACAGATTCTACCTACACCTTTACGATGTTGCAATCAGATTCTAATGATCGCTTTCAAATCTTTACGAGTCCTTCTCCCATGGCTAGTGGTCTAGATGCTCCTTGTAGCTCAGATGCTGGGTTTATAGTAGACTTACCAAATATTGTAATTGATGGTCAAGTGACAACTTGGGACTACCTTTTGTCCAATAGCTGGGGAATCGAAGTAGCTTCAGGAAGTACAACAGGATTAGATACTATAGAGGTCTCCTCAACAGATGAGTATACTTTAGTGGTATCCTTTGATGGGGTAACTAGTACGTTTACAGATTCTGTGGTAATTGATGCTCCAGTTCAAGAAGTAACGCTACCTGTGATAACGCTTTGTGATGGTGAATCCATTGATGTATTTGGCACAACAGTCAATGTTTCAGGGATTTTTAGCGACACACTTATTTCTGTTTCAGGATGCGATAGTGTTATTCAAAATCAAGAGGTTGTAGTTACCGCCCCACTGACGCTTACTCTTCCCGCAGACGAGGCAGTTAACGTGGGTGATTCCGTTACGGTAACTCCTAATGTTTCTGCAACAGGTGGAACCTATGCTTGGCTCATTGATGGAACGGAAGTAGGAACGGATGCTACATTGAATTACACTTTTCTATCCGAAGGAACTTTTAACCTTGTCTTGAATTATGTCTCGGCCGAAGGATGCTCAGTTTCAGATGATGTAACCTTTACGGTTGTTGGCGCCAATGCCCTCGAAGATTATCTCTTGCGTCATTCACTTGAGTACTTAATCGTACAAGATGAAGTGCTTTATATCGGAATAAGCAAAATCGAAAATGTTTCTGAGATCATCTTGATGGATGCTAAGGGTCAAGCACTGCATTCGATGTTTCCACAAGCCATTAATTCAGCGATTGATGTATCAGGATACGCTCATGGAGTTTATTACCTTGGTGTGGTGAGCAATAAGGGTAGTGAGTTTATTCCTATTCAGTTTTAATGCAACAAAATATAATCCAACAAAAAAAGGGGCGAAAGCCCCTTTTTTTATGTCTTGGATAGCAATCCCGACCTTCGGATAATCCGGCATATTTATTCAACACGGAACGTGTTGCTTTTGGCTTTGGGGCCCCACCTCGGGAGGCCCCCTTCTCACACAGACAAATCATCTTTTGCTCTATGGAGAGCTAATTATGCATGAATCGTCATCCTCCTCTTTTGAAAGACGACTCGAATTGGTTTTCATGGAGTGCATCGTTTCGCCTTCGTTTATATATACGCATCTCTATTCACTAAGGTTTCATTTCAAAATAGAAGTATTGAAAAGCACAATCCCTTTGGCTACTCACAAATAAGTACCTTTAGAAGATGTTCAAACTTGCTCAGGTATTTCTGTTTATGCTACCGGCGGAAACGGCTCATTATTTTACCATGAGTTTGCTTAAGTTCTGCTATCAGCTTGGGCTTATTCGCAATTCTGCTCAGCCTTTAGAATGCCATAACGTGCGAGGTCTTGGAGACGATTTATGGTTTAACAGTCGAATAGGTCTTGCTGCTGGTTTTGATAAGAATGCGCAATACGTTGAAGTGTTACATGCATTGGGCTTTGCAGCGATTGAAGTGGGCACAGTTACGCCCAAAGGTCAAGCGGGGAATCCAAAACCTCGATTATTCCGTTTAAAGAAAGATAGCGCATTGATTAATCGTTTGGGATTCAACAATGATGGTGTGGATGCTATGGAAAAGCGTCTGATTCGATTAAGAAGTAAACAAGCATCCAATCAATCATTGCCTGTAATTGGTATAAATATTGGTAAAAATAAATCGACACCTAATGAGCAAGCTGTGGATGATTATGTCTATTGCTTAGAGAGACTGCATGCTTATGGTGATTACTTTGTGGTTAATGTAAGCTCGCCGAATACTCCGGGTCTACGAGCCCTTCAAGGCAAAGAGAGCCTTGTGCATATATTAACAAAGCTTCAAGAAGTAAATAAGGCAAAAGGCCTTAAGCCGCTTTTATTGAAAGTAGCTCCTGATTTAACTGATGAGGCATTGTTAGAGGCAGCAGCTGTTGTTACTGAGTTGCAATGCACTGGAATGGTCCTCACAAATACCACAATTAGTAGAGAAGGATTGGTTACTTCCTCGCGCAGCATTGACGCAATAGGTAATGGGGGATTGAGTGGAGAGCCTTTAGCCGTTCGTTCTGCTGAAGTCCTTGAGCTCATTAGAAAAGCTCACCCTGATATGACTCTCATTAGTGTAGGGGGAATAAGCAGTAAAGAAGAAGGCCAAAAACGTTTGGAGATGGGCGCCGATTTTCTTCAGGTTTATACAGGCTTTGTTTATGGTGGGCCGCGTTTAATCAAAGACTTGACTGAGCTCTAATCACCCTCAAAAGTTATGTCAGATCATCGATCCATAAGCGTTTTTGAAATTATCAAAGTGGGTGTTGGTCCAAGTAGCTCTCATACTATGGGGCCTTGGCGTGCAGCGTTGTTTTTTATTGAAGAGCTTGCCCGAAACGATATGTGGCAGTCACTTCAACGGATAGAGGTGATTCTTTATGGCTCGCTAAGCAAAACAGGGAAGGGGCATGGTAGTGATCAAGCCATTATTGCAGGACTGCATTACAAGCATTTCCGTGTTATTAGTCGAGCTGAATGGATAGAATTACTTCGAGTGAATAAAGAGTGTCACGAGATTGCCTTACCCAATGGGGGGCATTACAAGTTTAATCCCGAGGAGGACATCATCTATTCTAAGGAAACCTTGCCCTTCCATCCCAATGGTATGACGTTCCGTGCTCACACCTCTAAAGGTGTTTATGAGCATACGTATTATTCAATAGGCGGCGGCTTTGTCGTATCTAATGCCACTGAAGAGGTAGGAAAAAATATGGTCAAAACGCCATTTCAATGCAACAGTGGTGACGATGCTCTGCGTTACTGCAACCAGTTAAATGTATCCTTTGCTCAACTAATTCGGGCGAACGAGCATGCATGGCATAATGATAAAAGCATCGATAATCAAGCTTTGGAGTTATGGAGCGCTATGAAGGAGACAATCTATCGGGGATTGATATCGAGCGAGCAAGTCCTGCCTGGTGGCCTTAATGTTAAACGCCGGGCTCCTACAATGCTGGGTAAGCTAATGAATTCTTTCCCTCAGTCGGCCAATGAGTTGTTTGACCATCTGAGGGAGGAAACCTATGATTTTGCTCAAATCAATACCTGGGTGTCAACCTTTGCGCTAGCAGTCAATGAAGAAAATGCGGGTTACGGTCAAATCGTTACTTCCCCGACCAATGGGGCAAGTGGCGTTTTACCTTCGGTAATGGCTTATGCTTACTGCTTTTTACCCAATGTATCCGAGCGTGATATGATTGAATGTATACTTGTAGCAGGTGAGATTGGAACCTACTTCAAAAAAGGCGCTACTATATCCGCTGCCTTAGGCGGCTGTCAGGCAGAGATTGGGGTATCTTCGGCCATGGCTGCTGGAGCGCTAACAAGTATTTTGGGTGGAAGTCCTTATCAAATACTTGCTGCGGCTGAAATGGCTATGGAACATCACCTTGGCTTGACTTGTGACCCAATAGGAGGCCTGGTACAAATCCCTTGTATCGAACGAAATGCAATGGGGGCATCTAAAGCAATCACCGCTTCCAATCTTGCTTTAAATATTGAGGACAATACTTCGAAGGTAAGTTTTGATGATGTTGTTCGAACTATGATGGAGATAGCACAAAATATGAGCGCTAAGTATAAGGAGACTTCGGAAGGGGGATTAGCGATTTCCGTGGCAACGCCTGAGTGTTAAATTCAGGGTATTCATCAATGAATCTTAGTCAAAAGTCCTCTTCTATTTGGGGAGACTTGTTTTGCTTTCTATCTTTAAGTGTAAATCAAAAACAATGGCTAAAGTATTAGGTGCTATAATGATGATAGTTTCAGGGTTCGCCACCTTGGTCTGCGTATATCTCTATTGGAATTCTACGGCCCATCTTCCCTATCATCCACTTGATGAAGAGAGTAATCAAATCGGGGCATCAAAGATGTCTCTTGTCGATACAGGGATGTTGTTGCCGATTATCGTTGCCTTGTTCTTTTTGGTTGCGGGGATGGTAATTTTCTACTCTCATAAAGAGCCCGAAACAAAATAAACACCTTGCTACGCCGCTTCATCCCTACAAAGCGTCACCTATTTTGGGGACTAGGATTAATCCTGGGTATCCCACTATTCTATGTGGTCTTTGTCATTGCAGTAGGAAGTTTTACTGATTATCGACCATCAGAACACCAACCGGTTTCACCTGAGAAACAAGCTGCACGTTTTGTAGAAAACGAAGGAGATACTTTTAACGTGCTGCTTTGGAATATAGGCTATTGTGGGCTTGGAGAGTATTCGGATTTCTTTTACGATGGAGGAAAGGATGTTAGGCCAAATCCAAACAATTATGATAAATATTGGAACGGTGTGTACAGTTACCTCGCTAAACATCGCGATGACCAAGATTTTGTGCTTTTACAAGAAGTCGATAGATCCTCAAGGCGAAGCTATTACCACGATCAATATGAAGGATTAGGGATTTTGTTTGATGGCTGGGAAACGGCTCATGCACTGAACTACAAGAATGTATTTAACCCTATGCCACTAACTCAAATGCCCTTGGGTAAGATTCAAAGTGGGTTAGCTTCCTTCAGTCGGTATGCTTCTGCAACGATAACGCGCCATAGCTTTCCAGGCAACTTCTCTTGGCCTAAGAGCGTGTTTATGCTTGATCGGTGTTTTATGGTGCAAGAAATGCCTTTGCCAAGTGGTAAGCGCCTCTACATCATCAACTCCCACAACTCATCTTATGATGATGGAGATCTAAAGGCTCAGCAGATGGACTATCTCAAAGCATTTCTATTACAGGCTTATGATGAGGGAAACTACATTGTTGTTGGGGCTGATTGGAACCAATGCCCTCCTAATTTTCCCTACTATACTTTAATGGGAGAAAAGAATGAAAACTATTCGCAAACGAACATAGCGGAGGACTTTATGCCGGAAGGTTGGCAATGGGTTTATGATGAAACAGAACCCACTAATCGCAAGCTCTATCAAGTGCTCTCGGAAAATTCTTATGAGGATACTTATAAAACACTAATTGACTTTTACCTGGTGAGTCCAAATATTGACGTGCTTTCGGTGAAGACAAAAGATTTAAAGTTTGCGTCTTCAGATCATCAACCAGTACATCTGCGTTTTGCCTTTAAGGACTAGTGCGGGATGATCAAAAGGGAGACTATGTCGGCAGAGTTTGTTATTTTCCAATAACCTTAAGCCATGGCAAAATCAATACAACAGTGGTTCGATGAATATGGCGAAAGCCATCAGAACCCCACGAATAAGACAATTCATTGGATATGCATTCCCCTGATTTTTTGGAGTATCATTGGATTGCTCGCTTGCATCCCTCATGATTACCTTCAAATAGCTAATGTGGGTTGGGCATTACCTTACATGCATTGGGGCAGTGTGGTAATCGCCTTAGGCTTGCTTTTTTACATCCGGCTGTCTTGGCAATTATTTTTGGGAATGGCTTTGTTCTCTTCTGCTGTCCTTCTCTCGATAAAAGCCTTAATGACTCTTGGGACTAATGCGCTTCTTTTTACAAGCGTCGCAGTCTTTGTAGGTGCTTGGATCGGTCAGTTTATCGGGCACAACATAGAAGGCAAGAAACCTTCTTTTTTCAAAGATCTACAGTTCTTGATGATTGGTCCTGCTTGGTTGATGGGATTCATCTTAAAGCGCACAGGAATAGGGTACTAGCGAATAAGGAGGAAACTTCCTTTTAAGTCTATAGTTCGACCATCAGCATGTTTCCCTTTAAATACATAACCAAAAGTACTTGGTGGAAGTGCTTTTCCCTTCCAAGTGCCGTCCCAGCCTGGTTCTTGTTGGCTGCCGACAAATATGATTTCTCCCCACCGATCGGATATAATGAGCTCATGGGAGACTATACGCTCTCCATAGACTTTGAAGAAATCGTTTACCCCATCACCGTTTGGAGAAAAAGCGTTGGGAATAAAGACATCTAAGTTGTTATCGATGGTCACTCTGGCTAGTGCCGGAATAACGCACGGGTTGTTTGGATACGTCGCGTTGACTTCAAAGTCGTAATAAGTCTGTTCAGGGATAAGCACGGGCGAAAGACAATCTGCACAATCTAAGCCCTCAGATGGGCTCCACACAATGTTTGACAACAAAGTGTCTTCGTAAATGTCAGGAAACTGAATCACTAATTCTAAAGCCAGAGTATCCAAAAGCGTGATGGTAGTATCTGAGGGAATCACTTCAAGGATAACATTGGGGGTATTTGAAACAACACTTCCAAAAGGTGTTGAACGACAGCCATCAGCATCTACAACAGTGAGCCCATAGATTCCGCTTGGGAGATTGCTGAAGACAGCGCTACTTTGAAAGGTAAGTCCGGAGTCTATTGAGTATTGATAAGGAGGCACTCCTCCTGTCACGCCAAGTATTTGTATTTGCCCTGTGCTTGACCCAATACAACCTGAAGAGTCAACATCGATACTTGTAATTTCAGGTCCAGTAGCCCCATCTAACAGGGTTGAGAAAGGCGTTTGGCATCCATTGTTATCGGTTATAACCGCCTCATAAAGCCCTTGCCCCAAATTACTCCTTGATGGACCGATGATTCCATCACTCCAAAGCACATTGTAAGGACTGGAGCCACCTTGTATATTAAGACTTATGGAACCACTTAGCGGATCATTGCAATTGGGTTCAACAATGCTAGCTTGGTAAGTGATTCCATTGGGCTCATTAATCAAAGTTGATATAGTGCCTTGGCAACCTTGCGCATCTGTGACAAGTACTGATGTTGTACCCGGGCCAAGTGCGATATTAGTCATAGAGTCCTCTCCATTTGACCATTGATATAGATAAGGGGAGGTGCCTCCATTGACATTGACCACTGCCTGGCCATCGGCTGCCCCATTGCATGTGACATCACTACCTGTTATGCTTAACTCAAGCGAATCGCCTTGGGGTACGACTATGCTTCCATTGTCAAAACATCCTTGTGCATCAGTTACTAGAACGCTGTAGGTTCCTGCTGTTAGATTCAAGGCAGTGTCCGTCGTTTGACCAGACGGATCATTCCATAAAAAGGTAAATGGTGGTAATCCTCCATTGATAAGTACACTGGCTTGACCGTTGTCATCACCAAGACACGTAGGCGAAAGACTCGCCATTGTCAGCGTGAAATTTATATTTTGCTCAACGGTGGTTGACGTGGTATCAAAACATCCGGTAGCGGGGTCTTCAATAGTGACCACAAGACTTCCCGCGATTAGACTGGATAGAACAATCACTCCACTTGCATCGCTTAGTATACCTGTAGGTGCTTGAATGAGGGTTCCATTTTGACTATATCCTATTACATAATTCGTATTGGGCAATAAACCACTTATTGTTCCAAGACCATCGGTTGCTCCGCAATCAATGGTATCGGTAGTGAGGGTGTATGATAAACTTCCTGCATCGACAATATCAAAGGTGGTGTCGATTGAGCAGGAAATATTAGGATCAATGCTATCGGTTAAGGTCAGGGTATAGGTGCCCGGTGTTAAGCTTGGTTGATCAATGACAGTCGGACCATGTGACCAGACAATATTAGGAATGCCTAATAAGCCGGCAAAGCCACCGACAAGGGAGCCCGTATTTGTGCCACTTGCACAATCAGGCTGAGTTATCACAAGTCCCCAAGAGGGGTCGGATACTCCTATTCTTGATACAACCGTATCAATACATCCTCCAAAGGTTTGAATAAGTTGCACATCTGTCCAACTTAATGTAGGGTTGGCGACAACGGTTAAGGTATTCGTGTTATTCAAGATGCCTGTAGGAGACCAGTTATAGGTAAACGGACCGGCTGTACCTTGTAAAATCACACTTTCTCCTGCACAAACAATGGTATCCTCTGGGGTAACCGTCACAGGCAGAGAGTCAAATAAGGTCAAACTGGCACTATCAAAAGGAATACCGCTGCATTGAGACAAACTATACAGTGTCACAGTTTCAAACCCTTCTTGAATACCATCCGAAAGAGGTGTTATTGTAATCGTATCGTATTGCTGTCCGGGCGCAAAAAAGACGGTGTCGTTGATGGTGGTGTAATCAATTCCATTGGTAGCACTCCCTTGAATATCAATAGGCAGTGTATAGGGGAGCGCAATGTCTCCGGTTCGTTCGAAAATAAACTGCCCACTAACACAACCTTCTACCGCAAAATCCACAAGATCACTTACTACGGAGCTTGCAGCAATTACCACTTGATTGGATGAGAAACTTCCAGCTTTTAAGAAGACGCCAGAATCATAAATTCTATCCAGAAATGATGCTTCACTACCATCTCCAATGGCCAGTTTCATAGTATAGGTTGAGCAGGCAACTGTTGGCAAAGTGGCTTCGAGAAGTACTGTATTCCCGGAGTATATAACCCCTAAGATGGTATCTGCATAAAACGCAGTATTAGTCAAATCACAAGTGATGCCAGGTGGTGGGAAAAGAGCATCAGAAAATCCATCATTTACTGTGTTTATTGAAACCGGTATTGTGGTGCCAGGAATTAGCGCAATGTTTTGCTGATTGTAGTTGCCCCCAGCTGGGTTAGCTCCCGATACATAAAAGCCAAATACATCATTATAAGCATCACAAACAAAGCTCTCGTATTCCTCAGATCCAAAGCGATAGTCAAACTTTAACGTATCACCAAACACGGTAATGTCAAAAACCAATACACAGGCATCAGTTGAAATCAACCCTCCAGACAGAGAGGCGTCAAGGTCGGGATCTCCCGGCAGACCATTGTCTACAGTGGCTTGAGGATTTAAAAAGACTTCGCTGTTCCCATCAACGGCTATTGCACTACCAGAAGTCAGTAACACTCCATCGGTAATACCTAAGCCTGCAGGAGCGGAGGTGAACTGCGCGTAGGCATTGTTCGCACAATTCAATGTGGCATTGCTTACCGTAACTCCTTGTCCGGCTAACGTCTGTGCCATAGTGGATGCATTTACATTAGCCGGGTTTTCAAAAGTAAATTGGGCTAAACCAGTATATCTATTGGCCAGAGTAATCAGTAAGGACAATACCAAACGTTGTATAGAAGACCTCTTCATAATTTCTTACAAAAAGATACTACAAATTAGCGTGTTACAATCCGAAAGAGGTTAAAACTTCAGGAATCCATTGATTGATGCGGTCATCTGTTAGATCATCTTGATTATCAATATCAAGGCAGAGTCCTACAAATTGATCTCCGCGTTGTGCTTTGGAAAAGTCATGTTCATAATCGGTTGCTGAGGTGAATCCATGCAATGTACCTCCTTGATTCTCGGCCATATCTGCATAGACCCCAATGGCATCACAGAAATACGCGGCATATCCATATTGATCACCAAGCCCAAAAAAGGCAAGCTGTTTACCCGTAAAGTCAATGGCTTCAAATTCAGGAATAAATTCCTCCCAGTCACCTTGTAACTCTCCATCATACCAAGTAGGCTGGCCAATAATGAGAAAATCATATTGAGCCATATCAGCGGCTTTGCGTTGATAAATTTCAATCAAATCAACCTGTATATCAGGTTTTAACTCTTGAATTAGGGATTTGACTTTTTCAGCTACTTGTTCTGTGTTTCCTGTATCTGTCCCGTAAAACAAACCAATCGATGCCATGTCAAAATGCTGTTAAAACTATTCAGTTCGAAGGTAAGCTTTTATCGAGGCTTTATCTCCGACAAGTTCAAAGGCTTTTTGTAAAATATCATCGCTTTTGTTGTATACTTTAAAGTAAGCGTCCGGGCTGTATAAGGAACGAGCTAGAATAGCCTTGAACTGTAGATGAATCCATTCCATAGAGGTAGCCATCCCCTCGCTATCCAAGGAGTCAATCTCGCCATAGCAATAATCGATAAACTCTTTGAACATTACATCTTCTTTGTCGAACCTAGTTAAGTAATCATTTATGTCAGGATATCGATTGAGCAATTCCTCCCTTCTGCCATCGATATAAGAGTAGATGAACTCTTGAAACAACCCTTCACGGCGAATCTGCCCCAAGGCCTTAGATCCCCCAGAAGTGTCCATTGCTACCCAAACATCTGGCATGATACCTCCTCCACCATATACCGTTCTCCCTCCTGTAGTGGTGTATTTTAAAGAATCGGGAACTTCCATGGCGAAGCTCGAATCGGTTAACTCTCCAGAATCCATCCGTCGTTCAATTTCTTCTCTATAGGCCTCTACACCATCCTCGTATGGACGTTGGATGAAGCGACCACTAGGGGTAAAATAACGGGCCACAGTCAATCTTATAAGGGAGCCATCAGGAAGATTATATCCTCGTTGCACTAGCCCTTTCCCGAAGGTTCGGCGTCCAATCACAAGGCCCCGATCATGATCTTGGATGGCCCCAGAGACGATTTCACTAGCACTTGCTGAGTATTGATTAACCAAAACGATGAGATTACCCTTTTTAAACTTACCCTCCTTGTTGGTCGTATAATTTTTTCTGCGGTTTTGATCACCTTCGGTATAGGTTACTAAAAATCCAGCGCCAAAAAATTGATTGACTACATCCACAGCCGCATTCAGGTATCCCCCGGAGTTATTTTGTAGATCAAAAACAAGATTTTTCATCCCCTCCTTATTGAGCTTTTCTAAGGCGTTTTCTACTTCTTCGGAGGTAGTAGCTGAAAATTTAACCAGTTTAATGTAGCCGGTCTTTTTATCGAGCATATAGGCCGCCTCGACGGAATTCAGTGGGATTTTATCCCGGGTGATAGTAAATGGTAACAGTGCCTCATTGCTTCCACGCTTTATATCGACCACAACTTTTGTCCCTTTCGGTCCTCTCAGCAAATCAATGACTCCTCTATTGTTGATGCCTATCCCAGCAATGGTATCTCCATCAACACGAATGATTTTATCTCCTGGCAGAATTCCTACCGCCTCTGAGGGGCCGCCAAAAATTGTCTCTACAATAAAAATGGTGTCTTGAAGTAGGTTGAATCGCACTCCAATACCCTCAAAATTTCCTACGAGCGGTTCATTCATCGCTTGGACATCCTTTGCTGCAGTATAACTGCTATGTGGATCCAATTCTTTTAGAAATGCTCGAATCGCTTTTTCAACAATAGCACTATCCGCGATATCTTCTACGTAGAAACGGTCGACATAGTTAAAAAAGGACTGAATTTTGTTGCTTTCCGCTTGGGACAGCTGAGCCTTGACCATAAATGGGCTAAACAAAAGCAATAGAACTGTAAGACGAAGCATATAAGGCATTTATAAGTATTATTAGTTATCAAGCATCAGACCGATAAGTTAAAATCTCGCAGTGCGTCATTTAACGAAGTCTTTTTATCAGTCGACGCCTTTCGTTGCCCTATAATTAACGCACAAGGTATGCCAAAGTTGCCTGCAGGAAATGTTTTGCTTGTGGTGCCAGGTATCACAACGGATTTTGGAGGGATATATCCCTTGTATTCTTTCGGTTGATCACCACTTACGTCGATAATCTTTGTGCTGCCTGTAATAGTGACGTTGGCACCAATTACAGCCTCTTCTCCGATATGAATACCTTCAACTAAGATAGCTCGTGATCCGATGAATGCATGGTCTTCGACGATTACAGGCTGTGCTTGAAGCGGTTCAAGAACGCCTCCTATACCGACTCCTCCGCTGAGGTGAACATGTTGTCCAATTTGGGCACATGAGCCCACAGTTGCCCAGGTGTCTACCATAGAGTTAGCGCCCACATAGGCCCCTATATTTACATAGCTCGGCATCATAACTACTCCTGGCTCCAAATGGCTTCCGTAGCGGGCAAGGGCTTGTGGTACGACTCTAACCTTTTGAGTAGCAAAATCCTTTTTCAGGGGAATCTTGTCATGAAATTCGAAGGGACCATGTTCAATGGTTTCCATTTGCTGTAAAGGGAAGTAAAGAATCACGGCTTTTTTCAACCATGTGTGCACCTGCCACTGATCATGTTGTTTAGTACAAATTCTTAATCGTCCTTTGTCGAGTTCCTCAATGACATAGTCAATGGCCTTGATGGTCGCCGAGTCTTTGAGAAGTTCGCGGTTGTCCCACGCAGATTCGATAAGTTGCTGTGCGTTATTCATAATGGATAAAATAGAGTCTAAAATTACTTTTTACAAGTGTAACTTTTATTTACATAATATCGTTGTATCTTTGCCGTCCCGTTAAGGGAAATTGACTCGGTAGCTCAGCTGGTAGAGCAATACACTTTTAATGTATGGGTCCTGGGTTCGAACCCCAGCCGAGTCACTTTTTTCTCTCCCTATTTTTTTTTCAATCTCGCTGCACGAGACTAGACGTTAGGGCTGATTGCTGCAAAGTAGAATTCTCCTCAACCTCTTTATATTCTCGTTTTAGTCGTTCAATAATTGTACTAACCGATTCAATGGATTTTGTGTATTCAATGCTTGGTCCTGCGCACCATACAGTTTTGTAGGTTGCGCTGAATGCAGCCTTCTCAACGGACTTCATGCCTTTCGAATAGGTAAGCATTTTCACATACTTTTTAAGGCGCTTATTTTTGGACAAGATTCGCTCAAAGGCATTTTGTTGTGTACCAATTTTTTGGACATAGGGCGTATTGATTACTGTACAAGGAGAGCCGGAAATCTTTGTAGTAAGCACGATGTCTTTTGCTCCATAATCAACGCAGGCTTGCTTGTATTCTTCTGAAACAGGTGCTTCTGTGGTAGCGATAAACGGTGATCCCATAGAAACACCTACCGCACCATCTCCATGAATTCTAGCCCAAATGCCTGCCCCATTCCCGACACCCCCAGCAGAAATCACTGGTAGTTTGCATGCCTTTTTCAATTGCGGAATCAATTCTTTGGACATCAAGGGTCCTGCATGGCCTCCTGCCTCTTTGTTTACTGCGATTAGTGCGTCACAACCAAGGTCTTCAACCTTTCGCGCATAATCGGCATTAACCACATCACAAAAAACTTTTATCCCAAGCGGTTTACATACATCGATCACTTCTTTTGGAGATCCTAACGAGGTGATAATGTAGTCTACACCGAGGTCAGCACAGGTGGCTAACTGTCTTTTGTAGTGAATGTTTGACTTATTTACGATGAGATTTATGCCAATTGGGCCTTTGGCCTTCTGACGTATTGTGGTAATGGCTTCTCGCATAGCATCATCCGTTCGCCAATTGAGCGCAGGGATACATGCGGTAACTCCAGATTGAAGGGCAGCAATTGTCATGGCTTCATTGGATACAAGAAACATAGGGGCTACAATGAGCGGGAAATCGATGCCTAGGAGGTCGGTTAGTCCATTTTTGACGTTTTCCATAAGGTAAGTGTAGATATTTAAGATAGGGAGAAATAAACGCTTCGGGCAAAATAGATTTATCTTTTCCCTATGGAGGAAACCAAGCACTCATCGGTTGAAGTGTATATTCGAAAAAATGGTCCAGCGGTAATTATGGGTAAGGTACTTGTCTATGATTCAGACGGTAACTCAATAAGTAGAGAAAGACTATCGTTATGTCGTTGTGGATTGTCACAGGAAATGCCTCAATGTGATGGCAGTCATAAGGGACAACCTCCATTTGAAAACGGATAATCATGACGATTCAGCAACGTATTATAGTGGGCCTGCTATGCCTTGTTCAATGTTTCTTTTTGTCCAATTGCTTTGGGCAGGAAAAGGTCAATAAGAGAGCGGAAGCATGGTATTATGAAGGAATCCGTTCGGAGAATATGGGGATGATAGAGGAGGCGCTATTCTGCTACACTAAGGCTATCAAAAAGCAAAAGACCTACATCTTGCCTTGGCTTGCAAAGGCAAACATTCTTTACCGCATTGATAGCCTCCAATTGGCTTATGATGTTCTAAAAAAGACGGAGTCATGTGTTAAGACATCTCATATTAAATTGGATTATGGCCTGGCGCTTTATAGTTTCTTATTGCAAGATTATGATCAGGCTCAAGAACATATAGATAAGCTCTTTAAAGTGCAACATCGCTTCTCTTCTGCTTTCAAGTACGAAGCGTCCATATTGCAACAGAGTATTTATCTAGCCGATAGTTTAGTTCGACATCCTCATAGTTATGAGTTGGAGCGACTACCTGCGAGTGTAAACTCATCGTACGATGAATATTTTCCATCCTTAACGGTTGATGGTGAGCACTTGTTTTTTACTCGATTAAAACCTAAAGATGATGGTTTAGATTTTTGGGATGAAGATTTATATTCTAGCCGTCGAGAGGATGCGTCATGGACGGACGCCGTAGCGCTCCCATCAACGATAAACTCCAATAAAAATGAAGGGGCTAATTCGATTAGCACAGATGGTCATGAGTTGTTCTATGCTGCGATGTATGGGCAACAAGGTGATATGAATATCTACCGTGCTGAGTTTGGCAATCAGCAATGGAATGCACCAAAACCATTGTCTACGGTCGTCAACAGCAGCCAATGGGATTCACAACCCTGTTTGTCTGCTGATGGCACCATGTTGTTTTTTACCTCAACACGACCCGGAGGTCTTGGAAATTCAGATATCTATGTAGCAAGGCGCGATTCCAATCATGTGTTTTCTATAGTGGAACGTCTTCCATTTCCTATCAACACACCAGGTAACGATCAGCGTCCGCATTTTCATCCTGACGGTAAGACCTTATATTTTTCTAGCAGTGGCCTACCGGGTATGGGGGGAAGTGATTTATACAAATCTCAGTTAATGGAGGATGGTACTTGGACAAAGCCGGTAAACTTGGGCTTTCCCATAAACTCACCGAAGGATGAGCGAGGAATTTTTATCAGTGGGGATGGTAAGCGCGCCTTTATATCGACGAATCGAGAAGGGGGTATGGGAGGTATGGATATTTATCAGTTTGATTTGCCTCAGTCTGTGGCCCCTGGCTTAACCTCTTATCTAAAGGGTGCTGTGCTTGACTCGTTGACGCGACAACCTCTAACAGCAACTATTGAGATTTATGACTTAACGCGAAATCAAGAATATAGATCAGTGGATGTGGATCCAGTAGATGGATCATTTTTGTTTGCTCTTCCCGGCCGATTCAACTATTCCTTTCATATTACTTCGCCTGGAAAGATCCCAATATCCAAAACAATTACTTCTGATTCAATCCTTACCTCGGGAGAACTCCTTAACGAAGAATTTCTTTTATCCAGTCCTCGTATCGGAAACCAATTTCGCTTGAATAATGTATTTTTTGAAACGAATAGTGCTGTCCTTAAGGAGATTAGTAAGCAGGAACTTCAAATCGTGGCCAATTGGATGGTAACCGTAGAGGATACGGTCATTTTCGAGTTGCAGGGCCACACGGATAACCGAGGTAGTGAGGCTTGGAATCTCACCTTATCTCAACAACGAGCCGATGCAGTGCGAGACTACCTTATTTCGATTGGTATTCCTGATGATAGACTTATTGCACGTGGTTTTGGTATGACAAGACCTGTTTCTACCAACGAAACCGAAGAAGGCCGCGCAAAGAACCGTCGAACAGAGGTTCACTTTCGTTAATTAACGATACTGGAAGAGTAACTCTCCTATGCGAGCGCCTTTTAATAAAGTCTCTTCAAATTCCGCTTCTGGGTCGGAGTCGAATGTAATCGCTCCTCCCGAGGTAAAGCTTAAGTAGCGTTCCTTTTCTTGATAGAGGACACTTCGAATAACCACATTGAAATCAAAGTCACCGTCAGGAGAGAAGTAGCCAATGGTTCCTGAGAAAATTCCACGCCTTGACATTTCTACTTCGTCAATGACTTGCATGGCTCGGTATTTAGGAGCTCCCGTCATTGACCCCATCGGGAATGAATTTCGTATAACATCTATACTCGAATAACTCGGGTCAACTTTTGCCCTTACCGTCGATACCATTTGGTTGATGGTTTGAAAGCTTTGCACTTCAAATAAATTCTCTACTCTAACTGTACCCGGAATGGCGGTTTTTGCTAAATCATTGCGCACAAGATCAACAATCATGACATTCTCCGCACGCTCCTTTCTATTGGATGCGAGAGCTTCTCTAATTTTTTCATTTTCATCAGGTGTCTCACCAATCGGAGCAGTGCCTTTAATGGGCTGGCTGATTACCTCGTCCCCCTGTTTTCGTAAGTATCGCTCAGGGCTAAAACTTAGAATATGAAGACCTTCATGTTTTACATAGGCGGAGAAAGGTGATCGCAATGCATCATTAATTCGCAAGAAGGTAGTCAATGGGTTAATGCGAACCTCGTAAGACGCAAGTTCACGGCAAAGATTAACCTCATAGACTTCTCCGTGTCGAATAAGGTTTTGAATGTGGCGGACTCTTTCGAGATACGCCTCTTTATTCATATTACTGAACAATTCAATCTTTTTGGAGAAGGGCTCTTTGGGCAGTTCGTAGGCATTGATGATATTAACCAAGGCAGTTGCCTCAAGAAAACTTCGGTTAATTGTTAGTTTGTTTCCTGACATTCGAAAGAGAAATCTCGGTTCGAAAAACAGGAGCTCTGGGGATTGTAGTCGGTTTGGATGTTGAGAGGAGAGGTCCTCGACATCATTTTTTAAGTCGTACGAAAGAAAACCAAAAAGCCAAGAGTTCTCATGGCGATGTTTGAAATCCTCGAGTAAGTCAAAGGCCCCGGTGGCATTATTTAAAGCAAGGGTTTTTAAAGAATCTACAGCAAGGATCCAATCGTAGTGTTGTAATCGTTCTCCATAACCGTTGCTATCATAGAAGGCAAAAATGGGAAATTGATTAGCCCACGCAAGGGCTTCACGCCGAAACTCGACGGGATTATTAATGTGTATTGAGGTGCTTTCCATGCTGCTTAGCCGCCCAAAATGTTTAATTTTTCGCGTTCAGGGCCATTAGAAAGATAACGAATTGGTACTGATAGTTTACGCTCGACAGTCTCTATGAACTCCTGCAGATTAGGATGAATTGACCCATCAGACGTGGCTGACCATCCTGAAACTTTGTTGTAGTTCACTACAATTCTTCCATCCTCTAAGTCGAAAGGAATTCCTTTAATCACCGTACCATCTACCGTGTAGGAATCTGCATAGGACACTGATTCCATGTCTTCTAAGACATCTACTTTGGTCATGGCAATTTGCGTGACGCCATTGATTTTGATGGCATAATCCAGTAGGGGAATATCGAGCCATCCACATCGTCGTGGTCGTCCTGTGGTAGCCCCAAATTCTCCTCCTTTTTGTCGGAGTGATTCGCCCTCTTCTCCGTGAAGTTCAGAAGGAAAGGGGCCGCTGCCAACCCGAGTACAATAGGCCTTAGTAATGCCAATAACCTCTCGAATGTTTTGTGGGCTGATGCCTAACCCTGTACATGCAGCGGCTGAAATGGTGTTCGAGGAGGTCACAAAAGGGTAGGAGCCATATTCTATATCCAGCAATGTTCCTTGAGCACCCTCCGCCAAAATATCCATTCCTTTTTCCAATGCATTGTGTAGAAACTGTTCTCCATTAACAATAGGTAAACTGCGGATAAACTCTATGCCTTCAAAGAAAGCTTGCTCTGCTTTGTCCGCAGCGTCTTCATCGATGGCAAACTCAGGATAGAGGCTTAATAACCTCATGTGTTTGGCTTTTAGTTCTTCATATTTTGCTTTGAAGTTTGTCGTCATGACATCGCCTACACGGATACCATTTCGCCCTGTTTTATCCATGTAGGTGGGCCCAATCCCTCGGAGTGTTGAGCCGATTTTCCCAGCCCCTTTTGCATGCTCAGAAGCGGCGTCTAATAACCGATGTGAAGGAAGAATGAGATGGGCTTTTTCCGCAATGCGCAATTGCTTTTGGAGGTCGATTTCATACGCTGAGAGACTATCAATTTCTTTCTTTAAGGTAGCGGGATCAATGACAACGCCATTACCTATTAGATTGACAATTTCAGGATACAATATTCCCGAGGGAACGGTGTGAAGTACAATCTTCTTTCCGTCAACCACAAGGGTATGTCCGGCATTTGGTCCTCCTTGAAATCTAGCGATTATAGGGTATTGAGGCGCTAAAAAGTCCACAATTTTTCCTTTTCCTTCGTCTCCCCACTGGAGGCCAAGTAGTACGTCTACTGCCATAGTATTCTTTTCTAAGAGAGTTTCTCGATGCCTTCCTTATCGGAACTGCATTCGGTAAACACATCAATGAGTTTTGTGATTTGCAGAAGTTGACGAAGTTGTTCTGGGATGTTAACCAGTACCAAATCTCCTCCAGCATTTCTTGATTTTGAGAGGGTGGTTAGCAATACGGAAAGTCCCGTACTGTTCACATACTTTAGTGCAGTTAGATTCAGCACAAAGTGTTTGTGTCCTTCTCCAATCTGATTTTGAATAAACTCTAAGGTAGGTTGACTATCAGCCTCCCCGAGTAAGTTGCCCTCAAGGGCGACAATTGAAACGTCGTTTTCAACGTAATGCGTAAACTTCATACTGCCAAAATACACATTCGCATTGGCTTTCTACGACGATTTTAGAGGGCTTTTTCACACGATGCTTTTTGGCAATGACCATAAAGGTTTAAGGCGTGTTTTTCTACTTGAAATTCGAGGAGTTCTCCCATCGTTTCTCGGATCATTTGAATTCGTGGATCACAGAATTCAATGACTTTATCACAATCAAGACATATCATATGATCATGTTGTGCATAACCTAAGGTTGCTTCATATTCTGTATGCTGATTACCGAATTTGTGCGTGCGTATTAAACCATATTGTTGAAGAAGCTCCAGCGTATTATAAACCGTTGCGAGGCTTACCGATTGAGCCTCACCTTTTACGATATTATATATGGTTTCTGCTGTGAAATGTCCTTTATGGGAATAGGCCGCTTTGAGAATAGTAATGCGCGACGGCGTATTTCTTAAATTGTCCCGTTCAATATTTCGCTTAAAAATGGAAACTACCTCTTCAATAGATACCTGCATATTTCGTCGTTAAATATTGTGATGTAAAGTGGTATGATCATCGATGCGTTCAACCGAAACGATTCCCTCTTGTTTTTTGAGGTTGTCCAAGATGTATTGCAATTCATTTTGGTTGTTAACATAGAGAGAAATGTGACCGGTAAATACCCCTTGGTCGCTTTCAAAACTAAGTGATTTAATATTTATGTTGAGTTCATGGCTAATCCGCTGAGTAACCCGACTTACAACACCCATCCCATCAATTCCCCTGAGCTGGACATGGGCAAGAAACGACGTTTTCAACTTAGACGACCAACTGGTTTGAACGATTCGGTAGCTGTACTTTGACATCAGCTGAACAGCATTTGGACAATTCACTCGGTGAATTTTGATTCCGTCATTCAATGTGATAAAGCCAAAGACGTTGTCACCAGGGAGTGGATTGCAGCATTGTGCAAACGAGTGATCTATACTTTTAGATTCTTCACCCATTATAAGCAACTCTCCTTTGCGCTGGAGATTTTGAATGACGGTTTCTTCTACGGATAGTTTAGGTTTTACCTTGCTCGTCTTGCGAACAAGTTGACCATTTTTTAATGTAAACTTCGACCAAACCTTGGATAGATTGAGCCCTTGTTGTATTTGCAAGAAGAACTCTTGGCTATCGGGAAGGTCTAATACTTCAAGAATCTTGTTAAGGTTTTCCTGTGTATTAGGAATGTTTTGTCGTTTTGCTTTTCGTTCAAAAATGGCTTTCCCTTCGCTGGCCAGTGCCCTGCGCTCATGCTTTAACGCTCGTTTTATGGCAGAGATCGCTTTACTTGTTTGCGCAATGCTTAGCCAATCCTCTTTGGGTTTTTGCTTCCGGGAAGTAAGGATTTCAATTTGATCTCCTGTTTTAAGCTCATAACTAAGTGGCACCAATTTTTGATTGGCTTTTGTGGCAATACATTTATTGCCGATATCGCTATGAATTTCGTAGGCAAAGTCCAAGGCCGTTGCTCCGCGCTTAAGCCGTCGAAGCTCCCCTTTAGGAGTAAAGCAATAGACTTCATGACTAAACAAGTTGCTTTTGAATTGGTCGACAAGTTCTAAGGCATTTTGCTCTTTGTCCTCCAAAAGATTACGAACATTTTCCAACCATGGATCAATGGCTTCCGACGATTTTTCAATATCTCCATCCCCCTCTTTGTAGACCCAGTGAGCGGCTACTCCTCGCTCGGCTACGTCGTGCATTCGCTTAGAGCGAATTTGCACTTCAACCCATTTACCTCTTGGGCCCATAACGGTAGTGTGCAGGGACTCATAACCATTGGACTTAGGGTTAGAAATCCAATCCCTTAGTCTTGTTGGGTTGTGTTGGTAGAGATTCGTTATGCTTGAAAAAACTGCCCAACAATCATCACGTTCGGATTCAATAGGGCTGTTTAATATGATTCGAATCGCAAAAAGATCATAAACCTCTTCAAAGGTTACCCCTTTTTTTACCATTTTCTTCCAAATAGAATGGATGCTTTTGGGTCTTCCAATCACCTCACAGTCAAAGCCTTTTTCATCTAAGAGCTCTTTAATCGGTTTGATAAACTGATTGATGTATCGACTTCGTGCCCGCTTGGTCTCATTAAGTTTTTGTGCGATTTCTTTGTATTCCTCATTGCGCGTATACTTCATGGATAAGTCTTCTAGTTCAGACTTAATGTTGTATAAACCCATTCTATGGGCCAACGGTGCATAGAGAAATAGGGTCTCCGAAGAGATTTTACGTTGTTTTTCCGGAATCATCGCTTGCATCGTACGCATATTGTGGAGGCGGTCAGCAATCTTGATCAATACGACACGAATATCATCGGTAAGCGTGAGTAAGAGTTTTCTAAAATTCTCTGCCTGATCCGAAGTTTGTACATCAAACACCGGAGCAATTTTTGTTAATCCATCGATAATACGGGCAATTTGACGATCGAAGCGATCTTCAATATCCTCGAGTTTTAGATCAGTATCCTCTATGGTGTCATGCAGAAGTGCCGCGATTATGGAATTCGTTCCTAAACCAATTTCTTCACTTACAATGCGTGCGACCGCGATGGGATGAAGGATATAGGGTTCGCCTGACTTTCTGCGTATACCACTATGCGCCTCGTTGGCGAGTTCAAAGGCTTGTGAAACTCTAGCCTCGTCCCCCTTACCATACCTATCCTCTGCTTTTTTTTGCAGCTTCTTAAACGATGAGTTAATTAAGAATTCTTCTTCTTTGTTCCAGACGCGGTTTGGCATATTTTTCTTACGATCTTGACCAAGATATGGTGAAATTTCAATTTTCCTTCATAAGATGTTGTTTCCTTGCACGGCATTGCTATCTTTGCTCTCCTTTTCTGCGGATGTGGTGAAATTGGTAGACACGACAGATTTAGGATCTGTTGCCGCGAGGCGTGGGGGTTCGAGTCCCTTCATCCGCACCAAGCTGCTGAAGGCAGTAACCATTGCAAAGCCCCTTGAATCAACCCTTGGGGTTTTTATTTTTAATCTATGTAAGTCAGGCCAATGAATATCGTCTTGGACAAAAAATCAGATAATTTAGCCCACCTTTCACTTCGTATAGACCGCGAGGATTATGCACCAAAGGTTGAGAAAGAAATTGATAAGTATAGGAAGCAAGCTTCCATAAAAGGCTTTCGTCAAGGAAAAGTTCCACGGTCGGTCATTATAAATATGACGGGTGAACGCCTGCTTGCTGATACGTTAAACGAAGTCTTATCTACCTCTATTAATCAATATATCGAAGAACAAGCCCTTGAAGTAATTGGCTATCCTATCCCAACGGAGACTCAGCCTGAACTCGATCTCAATTACAAAAAGGCGGACAGTTTTGATTTTGAATATGAAATGGGATTAGTGCCTTCTTTTGAGGTTGGTTTTATCGAAAAGAATCCAAAAGTCACGCGAGAAACAGTAGAAATGGATGATGCTACGCTCGATGAGGAGATTCTTAAGTTGAGAAAACGACACGGTAGCCCCAGTGAAGTTGAGGCCATCGGAAGTGAGTCGGTAATCAATGTAAAGATTGAGGAACTAGGAGCGGATAAGTTGCCATTTGATGGCAGCCACAGCAATGAGACTTCGATAACCTTAGATATGTTAGCCAAGGATCGTTATGCTAAGAAGTTTATCGGAAAAAAAGTTGGTGAATATGTAGATCTGGAAATACTAGGATATTTTAAAGATGACGCCGCAGCGCTATCTCGACATGTACTCGGAGCAGAGCCTGATCGATTTACAAAAAAAGACCTATTTCGTATTCACATCACAAAGATTCAAGATGTTGAACTGGCTGAAGTCGATCAAGCATTTTATGATGCCTTATTTGGACCAGGTACTGTGACCGATGAACAATCTTTTCGCGACAAGCTTACTGAAATCTACAGCAAGCAGATTGAGGAGCAGGCGGATAAGAAAATGATAGGTCAAGTTATCGATGGCATCTTGGATAAAACAAAAATTGATCTACCAGAGCCCTTCCTGAAACGATGGATTATGCGTTCCAATGAAAAGCCAATCACTGAAGAGGAAGTAGAAAAGGACTACCCTGAGTTCTCTAAAAGACTTAAGTGGAGTTTGATTGTTAATCGAATTGGAAAAGATCAGGATATAAAAGTAGAACCTGAAGAAATCAAAGAACATACAGCCACTCAGTTGCGAGCTCAAATGGCAAGTTATGGCTTGGCTGATCTTGGTGACGAACAAGTAGAGCAATATGTCATGTCGATGCTTCAACAGCGTGAGCATGTCGAAAAGACTCGAGATGCTATTATGGAAGAGAAGCTTAATTCATTTTTCAAATCAAAGGTGCGTATCAAGGACAAAAAAGTTACTTTAGAGCAATTCACCTCATAATGATATAGTATGATAAACCGAGATATACATAGCGAGTTTAGAAAGTTTGCCGTCGAGCAACCTGGTGTGACGGGTTCTTCAGTGGATGACTATGCTAAGATTCATGGTTACATAACGCCTTACATTATTGAAGAGCGTAAGATGAATGTGGCTTCTATGGATGTGTTTTCCCGACTTATGATGGATCGTATCATTTTTCTTGGGGTTCCTATCAGCGATGATGTATCCAATATCATTACGGCACAACTTCTCTTTTTAGAATCATTGGACAATACAAGAGATGTTTCGATTTATATAAACAGCCCTGGTGGGTCAGTATATGCTGGCTTAGGGATTTATGATACCATGAATTTTATAGGGCCAGATGTTGCCACGATATGCACAGGAATGGCGGCTTCCATGGGAGCGGTAATTCTTTGTGCTGGTAAAAGAGGTAAACGAACCGGCCTAAAGCACAGCCGAGTAATGATTCACCAACCCTTAGGTGGTGCTGGTGGAAAGGTTAGTGATGTTATGATTACAGTAGAAGAAATCAAAAAAATCAAGACTGAGCTCTACACCATCATTAGTGACCATTCGGGACAACCTTTTGAAAAGGTTTACAAAGACTCTGATCGAGATTTTTGGATGACGTCAGAGGAAGCACGCGATTATGGTATGATCGATGAAGTACTTATTCGAAAAAAAGATAACTAAGGGTTTTGGTCAGCCCCAACGCTTCGGATAATCAGTGCTCATTTTGTGGGCGTAGCCGGGAAGAGGCCGAACTACTCATTGCTGGACAGGGAGCCTTTATTTGCAATCAATGTGCGAGCAGGGCCAATGAAATCGTTCAAGAAGAGTTTAAGGCAGAGGCGGTTTCAAAAGCCAAACTCGATGATATAACAGCGGTAAGCCCCAAAGAGATAAAGCATTATCTCGATGCGTATGTAATTGATCAAGATAAGGCCAAGAAGGTGCTTTCTGTGGCTATATATAATCACTACAAACGGTTAAAGCGGATAGCCGAGGGTGAAGAGGTTCTTGTAGAGAAGTCAAACATTCTTTTAGTAGGGAAAACCGGCACAGGGAAAACACTCTTAGCAAAGTCCATCGCAAAAAAACTCAATTTACCCTTCACTATTGTAGACGCAACCGTCTTTACAGAAGCCGGTTACGTAGGAGAGGATGTTGAATCCATGCTTTCCCGCTTATTACAGGTTTGTGACTATGATGTTCGCGCGGCAGAACGAGGAATCGTCTTTATTGATGAAATCGATAAAATCGCCCGGCGGTCAGATAACCCTTCGTTGACGAGAGATGTATCGGGAGAAGGTGTACAGCAATCTGTTCTGAAATTATTAGAAGGGGCTGACGTTCTTGTTCCCCCACAGGGAGGTAGAAAGCACCCTGAACAAAAATTGGTTAAAATCAATACAAGCCAAATCCTCTTTATCTGCGGCGGTGCATTTGATGGCATCGAGAAAAAAATTGCCTCTCGGATCAATAGGGCGTCAATTGGTTTTGCCAACATTGCATTACGAGAAGCAACGGATGATGACCTTCTCTCCTTTGTACAGTCAGAGGACTTGTTAGAGTTTGGCTTGATTCCAGAATTAATTGGAAGGTTGCCGGTTTTAGTCCATTTAAATCCCTTAAGTGAACATGCTCTACGCCGGATCTTAACCGAACCTAAAAATGCTTTGATTAAGCAATATCAGGAGCTATTTGCTATGGATGACGTCGAGCTCATATTTGAGAACGAGGCCATTGAATTAATTGCTCAGGTGGCCATTAAACGAGGACTTGGGGCAAGAGGTCTTCGCAATATCTGTGAAAAGATCCTCCTGGATTGGATGTTTGAACTCCCTCTAAAATCCAAAGAAAAAGTACTCACAGTAAGTGCTGAACACGTTTCATCCTGCTTAGAAGATTTCGCGGACTAATTACTGTTCAGTATAGCGTTCTGATTATTTCGTATGTGATTGATGGTATTACTACGAATAGCAGATCCTACGTCCATTATCATTTGCTGGTTGCTCGGAAAAGCAAGCACATCGCTACGTAACAGGCGCTTACTTCGTTTCGTTAAGGCACGTTCATCCCCTTGAAAACGAGCGTATTGGTGCGTAAAGCGGGTGACCTCGGTAAAGGGATTTGATGAGATCAGTTGATTGCGACCATTGTAAATGTCAATGGAATATTGGACATTCCCCGTTTTTTCCATGTTGGTGACAAATACATTGGCTACAATTTCGACCTCCTTAGGGGTTTTGATATCGTTGCCAAGGCTATCCTTTTTTACGTTACCATCACTGTCTAATTCGTATTCATAACCATCTTCAATAGTCTTTTTGTCGCTGTATTGACTTTGGCTTACGCGCTCAGGTGAAAACTCAACACTCACAATACGTAATTCGATTCGAGCATCCCCTTCTTCCATATCCTCTCCATAGTGCATAGAAATCCAATCCATACTCAGCTCATTGGCCGGAAACTGTTGGAGTTGGTTTTCAAATGATGCGGGTAAAAAGGAGACGCCGTCATTATAATAGGCGTAGTTGACAAAGACTATACCTTTTTGGTACGCTTGATCCCTAAGAGATGGGACGTCCTTGTAGTTTGGCATTAGGTTTAGGATGTCTTGGCATTTGGCATAGGCCAGGCGTGCATCTGCCTTGCTGTTCGATGCCATGAGCTGTTGAACTTCGGCATAAAGAACTTCAGTGGCTTTTATTTTGGCATCATAGAGTTCTTCACTTAAATCAGCTATGTACACGTCTGCTTCCCGGAACTCTTTGTTGATGTAGAGGGGTAAGAAGGGTGCAATGGCTTGTTGTAGCCGATTGAGCTCCTCATATTTAGAATAAACCTTTTTCCATGAATCAGGACTTCCATCCCGTTTTAACTGGTCAATTTCTCCGAGTAGTCTCTGTTGTTCAGCACGAAAAGAAACCTCAAGTGCAAGTGCGTCCTTTGTTTTGAGTTTATTGGTACGCTTGAGATGATTGCTTGCTCGAAGTACCGCTCTTCGGTGGTCTCCTTTCTTAGTGTGAGGCTTAACTACTAGACAACTTTGGGCAATAAGCCCGACAAAAAGAAAAAGTACAATAGATCGCATGGTATAAATAAGTTTAGTCTTTTATCGAATATACAAGTTCCGTGCCGATGTGGAAGTGGAGGCCGCTTGAAATTGCGGTTTTCAACATGTTCTAGACTGGATTGTCATTTCCTCTCTTTTTTTAGTGATTTAACTTGTTTGCTTAGGGGTGTATTAAGTAAATTTGGACCGATTAGTGACATTGCTATGACAAACCAGATCCAAAACAAAACGCTTATGGCGAAGTATTCGCCAAGGCCAAAACATTTATTCCTTCTTGTAAGCTTATTCATCTCCACCGCCTTTGTGCATAGTGCAATTGCGCAGGAAGAGGCGCTCGATGCAGGCAATATGCCTTCCGATGAGGTTGCGATTGATAGTACAACTGCATTGGAAAATGGCAGTGCAATTACTCTTGATTCAAACGCAGCAGAAGGCGAGGAAACAATACAAGCAGACGAAAGTGCAGAAGATGCGCCGAGTGGCGAGGAAGCCCTTTGGACCCAAGGTAAGGTTTTGTTTCAGGGAAAATGTGCTTCATGTCACCACCCCCTTCGCGATGGAACAGGTCCAGCCTTGTCTGGTGTCCGTCAGCGTTGGATAGACAATGGTGATTTTGAAGACAAAACAGGAGAGGAGTGGTTGTATGCATGGATTCGTAACAATAATAATGTTTTAGATGCCGGACATCCATACGCCAATGATCTCTACCAACAATGGGGAGAAGCAAAAATGAACTTATTTGCTGGGCTGAAAGATGATGAAATTGATGCACTTCTTTATTATGTAGACAACTCATCGCAGTTTGCTCCTGCTGCTGCTGTTACAGAAGTTTCTGCAGGTGATGGGGAAGTTGGTGGTATCGGTAAAGAGTTTTTGAGCAAGTACCTACTTTTTATAGGAGTAGGTCTTTTGCTTCTTGTGTTGATTCTTGCGCGTGTTCAGACTGTACTCAAGCGAATTGAACTCCAAAAGACAGGCCAGCCAATTCCTCCTTATGTTCCGATTTGGAAGAGCAAGCGCATATATGCAGTGCTTGTTCCTCTCTTGCTCTTTGTTGGGGCTAAAACATTAATGGAATCGGCAATTGGTGTTGGTCGTCAGCAAGCCTATCAGCCTGATCAACCGATTGCTTACTCTCACGCACTCCATGCAGGTCAGCTGAACATTGAATGCCAATATTGTCATAGCGGAGCTAGTAAATCAAAGCATTCCAATATTCCTTCAGCGGATGTTTGTATGAACTGTCATATGCAAGTCAATGCGAACTCAGAAGATGGAGGTCGTTCAGAGATTGCTAAAATCTATGCTTCAGTAGGATGGGATCCAAACGCTATAGGCGGCGGTTCTTACATCGCCCATCCTGAGTCCATTAAAGCAAATGACTTAGACTCAATGTATCGTACCTATCTGTCTCAAGATTACAACGAGGAAGAATTAATGGACGAGGCTATTCAGGCTACGTTAACCGAAGATGTCGAAGCGGTTCTTGCCATGTACAATTCACCGATTCCATGGGTGCGTATACACAATCTTCCTGATCACGTTTATTTCAATCATGCTCAGCACGTCAATGCAGGGAATGTTGAATGCCAAAGTTGTCACGGACCAATCCAAGAAATGGAAGTCGTATATCAGTGGTCACCTTTATCAATGGGGTGGTGTATAAACTGTCACAGAAATTCAGAGGTTGATCAAAACAACCCTTATTACGAGCAACATTATCACAACTTGAGTGATGAAGCGACTGTCGAGGATATCGGAGGTACGGAGTGCCAAAAATGTCACTATTAAGAAATTTTAGACCATGAGTGCGTTAGAATCGAATCAAAACAAGAAGTACTGGGGTAGCATTCACGAACTACGGGATGCTACATATACCGAGAAGTACGAGGATGGGGATCTAGAATACCTCAAAGAGGTAAGAGAAGTCATTTCTAAAGAGAAAACCGGCCGAAGGGACTTTCTAAAAATGCTGGGTTTCAGTGTTGGAGCAGCTACTGTTGCCGCGGCATGTAAGCGTCCGATCCGTAAATCTATTCCTTACCAAACAACGCAAGACGGTCTAGTACCGGGTATTCCCAATTACTATGCCTCAACGTTCTCAGGTAATGGCGACTTCAACGTCGTTAAAGTAAAAACTCGTGAGGGTAGACCCATCATGATTGAGGGGCTCGTCTCGGGATACTCAAAAGGTGACGTTCATTTACGGTCATTAGGTAGTCTTATTAATTTGTATGACCATGCTCGTATAAAAGCGGCTAAAATTGACGGAGAAGATGCTTCTTGGGAAGCACTAGACAAAGCGGTTGTTGCCCACTTAAATCAGGCTAAAACAGAAAATAAAGAAGTAGTCCTTCTCACAAGTAGTGAGGTGAGTCCTTCGATTAGAAAAGCCTATGAAGCCCTTGTTGAGGCCTATCCAAACATTAAGCGTGTGGCCTATGATGCCATCTCCTATGCAGGTATTCTGAATGCGCATGAAGAGGCATTCGGTGTGCGCGCACCTCGAGAGATCTACTTAGAGAAAGCAGACCTTATTGTTTCAGTCGGTGCTGACTTTTTAGGGTCGTGGCTAAATTCTACTCGTTTCTCTGCGGACTATTCCTCTCGACGAAAGGTCACTAAAGATCATTCGGATATGAACCGACATATCCAGATTGAATCCTTGCCAAGTCTTGCAGGGTCCAATGCGGATTTACGAATTCCAGTCATGCCTTCTGAGGAGGATCAGGCAATTGTCCAGCTTTACAATGTGATTGCTTCTGCCAAAGGAAAGGCTGTGCTCAACTCGAGCTATGCGAAGGATGAAATCGCAGAGGTTGCTAAGGAATTATTAGCGGCTGAAGGAAAGTCAGTAGTGCTTTCAGGATCAAACAATCAGGATACTCAATTGCTTGTGATAGCGATCAACGAGATGCTGGGTAACTACGGTACCACCATTTCTAACAACATTACCTATTCGCTCAAAGAGGGTAGTGATAAGGCGGTATCAGAGATGATAGCGCGCATGGATTCTGGATCGGTTGCAGGACTTATTGTTGATGCTTCTAACCCGGTGTATAGTTTGGGAGCTTCCTTTGAATCCGCGATGGCTAACCTTTCATTTGCTGTTTCAATGTCTGGCCGATTCGATGAAACGTCTAGAAAGTGTTCCTATGTTGCTCCCGATCACCATTGGTTGGAATCTTGGGGAGACGCTATGCCAACCTCAAACTATCTTGCTTCTCAACAGCCTTGTATCGCACCCCTATTTGATACGCGTCAGCGCTTAGAAAGCGTACTGCGTTGGAGTGGTAATGCTATGGAAGCGTATGACTTTATTCGCAAAGTTTGGTTTGATGAATACTTCAAGCACCAAAGCACTTACACAACAACAGGGGCTTTCTGGGATAGCGCTATTCATGACGGAGGAGTTTACTTAGATAAAGTAGAGGGACCAACTTCATTGTGTAAAGGGGACGTTCAAGGATGGGGTAGTCGTTTAGCGGCAAGTACATCTTCTGCCTTAGAGGTCAAGTTTTATGAAAAACCTCAAGTTGGGGATGGTTCGTATTGCGATAACCCATGGATGCAAGAACTTGCTGATCCAATCACAAGAATTAGCTGGGACAACTACATTGTAGCCAATCCAAAGTGGGTTGAAGAAAATGGCTTGTTGGATAATTTCAAAGCAAGAACATATCAGGTAGCTACCCTTACTACAGATAAAGGTTCGGTTAGCTTACCAGTGGTTGCCCTTCCGGGCACACCTTACGGTGCTTTTGGTATCTGTTTTGGGTACGGTCGCCAGCATACTTTACACGCAGACTACGAACGCGGTGCTTCTGTCTACCCATTGATGGACAGAGGGGCGGGATCGATGCTCCACGTTGCTTCTGTAAACGGTGTTAAAGGAAAAGGAGAAGATTATAAGATTGCCATTATTCAGCAGCACCATGGTCTTACGCATACAACGCTTGGTTCGGATGAAAACAGCATGTTCACGGTTGAACAAACCCGACAAGTGGTTAAGGAAACTACCCTGGATGAATACAAAAACGATCCATGGAGTGGCAATACGATAGCCGGCCAACGACGTGATAAGTGGTTAAAGCATCATTTGACCTCTCTTTACGGAGAAACGGCGTGGAATGATGAAAAGCCTTTCGAATATTACTATGGAGGGGCCCATGCTGAGCAACAAGGTGATGGTCACCATTGGGGAATGGCAATTGACTTAAACTCTTGTATCGGATGTGGCGCTTGTGTTGTTGCCTGTAATGCCGAGAACAATGTTCCTGTGGTCGGTCAAGTCGAAGTACACCGTGCCCATGAAATGAATTGGTTGCGCATTGACAAATACCACACAGGCGATGAGGATAACCCTGAAGTGGTTTTCCAACCGATGATGTGTCAACATTGCGATAATGCTCCTTGTGAAAATGTTTGTCCTGTAGCAGCTACGAACCACAGTAGTGAAGGATTAAATCAAATGACCTACAACCGCTGTATCGGTACAAGATATTGTGCAAACAACTGTCCTTATAAAGTACGTCGCTTCAACTGGTTTGATTACCAAGGAGCGGATAGCTTCAGTGATCGTGAAGGTTTCTGGGGACTAGATAATGACTTTGATGGTGCACGTAGTCACGAAGGAGGGCAGCTAGGAATGCATGATCCGTTACGTCGAATGGTGCTCAATCCAGACGTAACCGTTCGTTCACGTGGTGTCATTGAGAAATGTTCCTTCTGTGTGCAACGTGTTCAAGTTGGGAAACTTGAGGCGAAAAAAGAGGGCAGAGGTCTTGTAGATGGTGAAATTCAAACAGCATGCCAGTCTGTTTGTGGAACGAATGCGATCACCTTTGGAGATACGAATGATCAGACTTCGAAAGTCTTTAAACAATGGAGTGATGAGCGCGCCTTCGGTGTAGTTGAGGAGATTCACACACTACCTTCCGTGCAATACCTCACTAAAGTTCGAAACAAAACAAGAATGTCGTAGATATGAGTAATTACGAATCACCCATACGGGAACCCCTGATAACGGGAGATAAGTCCTACTCCCAAATTACCACAGATATTGTCGGTACGACAGAGAAGAGTCCTCCTATGTCATGGTTTATTGCCTTTGGTATAGCAGGAGCTTGTGCCACCTTCGGAGTGGTAGGTATTCTCTATCTTTTATGGCAAGGAGTTGGCGTTTGGGGTTTAAACCGAACCGTCAACTGGGCATGGGATATTACCAACTTTGTATGGTGGGTAGGTATTGGTCACGCGGGAACCTTGATCTCTGCGGTCCTTTTACTATTCCGCCAAAAATGGCGTACTGGGATTAACCGAGCAGCGGAAGCGATGACGATTTTCGCGGTAATCTGTGCGGGTCTCTTTCCAGGTATTCACATGGGGCGTATCTGGTTAGCGTTCTTCATTTTTCCTTATCCCAATACACGAGGTCCATTATGGGTTAATTTTAACTCGCCCCTTCTTTGGGACGTTTTTGCAATCTCAACCTACCTGACAGTATCCTTACTGTTTTGGTATTCTGGCCTTATGCCGGATTTTGCAACCATCCGCGATCGAGCCAAAGGAAAACTTCGTAAGTATATCTATAACGCATTGAGTTTCGGATGGACGGGTACTGCCAAGCAATGGCAGCGTTTTGAGTCATTGTCTCTAATCCTAGCTGGATTAGCAACACCTCTCGTTCTTTCAGTACACACCATTGTATCTTTTGACTTTGCTACCTCGGTTATCCCGGGATGGCATACGACTATCTTCCCTCCATATTTCGTGGCAGGAGCGATTTTCTCGGGATTTGCTATGGTGCAAACCTTAATGTTAATCACACGTAAAGTATTGAAGTTAGAAGACTACATTACGATTGCGCACATCGAGTCCATGAACAAGGTCATCGTACTCACGGGGTCTATTGTGGGTATAGCCTATATCACGGAGTTATTTACGGCATGGTATTCGGGCTATCTCTACGAACAGTTTGCATTCTACAATAGAGCCTTTGGTCCTTACATGTGGGCCTACTTTATCATGATGGGGTGTAATGTTATTTCTCCACAAATCTTCTGGTTTAAGTTTGCTCGAAGAAGCGTTGCAATTTCTTTTGTGATGTCGATTTTCGTCAACATCGGAATGTGGTTTGAACGCTTTGTGATTATCGTTACTTCCCTGCATCGTGACTTCCTTCCTTCAAGTTGGGTTTACTTCAAGCCGACAATATGGGATGTTGCGGTCTACGTTGGCACGTTGGGGATCTTCTTTACCCTCTTCTTGTTGTTTGCCCGTGCCTTCCCTGTGATCGCGATTGCTGAGGTGAAATCAATATTCTCTTCTTCTTCGGCTGCTGCTAAAAAGCGTCAGGTATCCGAGGATAATGAAAATGCAGAACGCTATCAAGGGGCTCCTGGTATTCCTTATGCGAAGGCAGAGTACACCGATCAGGTGAGTGGAAAATCGAAAGTTTCCTTTAATGCAGCTGATTTACTGTTAACCAAAGAAGACGCAAAAAAATAGATTATGGCAAGCGAAAGATTTATGATTGGCTTGTTTAGCCACGAGGATAACCTACTAGGAGCTGTTCGTGCACTGCGCGAAAAGAAATTAGAAATAACCGATGCCTTAACTCCTTTTCCAGTGCATGGTTTAGAGCATGAATTGGGATACAAGGATAGTCGATTGCATACAGCAGGATTCATATTCGGATTAACCGGTCTATTGTTTGCGTTAACCTTCATGACGTGGATCAATACATACAACTATCCGATTAACTATGGTGGAAAGCCACAATTTGCACTGCCATCCTTTATACCCGTAACCTTTGAGCTTACGATTCTCTTTGCCTCAGTAGGTATGGTCATTGTGTACTGTGTACGTAACGGATTAGCCTTAGGTCGTGTACCTAGAATTTATGATGATCGAATTACTGATGATCGTTTTGCCTTGGTTTTTGCTATTGACGAAAAGCGCACGGCAGACGAGTTAAATGCTATTCGAGATGTACTGGTTGAGCACGGTGTTGCGGAGATTAAGGCGAAGGAGTTTAGTGATGATGACGAAGTTTTTGAGTCATCAACGATTCGATTAAATGAAGAAAGTAAGTAGAATGAAGTACCAAAACAACATACTTTTTTTCGCGATTATTGTGGCTTTAGTGGTCACCGCTTGTAAGCCCGATGGCAATGATCCAGGCTATGTTTACATGCCTGACATGGATTATTCTCCGGCATACGAGACATTCTCTTCGGTAAAAAATGATAAGACAGATTTCACCGATAGTATTAGTGCTCGCGAGATCATTCCTGGGACGATACCTCATGGAAGTCTTGATGGAAATGTAGAGGCTCGGTCGAATGAAGCTATTCGTAAGTCAAGTGTGTACACACATTACTATGAAGACCCTTATGCGTCTAATGGCCAATACGCTCGAGTTGAGGGCGCAAATCGAGAGAACTCAAGAGATCTTATCAATCCCTTGCCGTACACTGATGAAGTACTTGAGCTAGGTGAAAAAGTATATGAGATTAACTGTATGATGTGCCATGGTGAAACAGGAGAAGGGAATGGTTGGATTTATAATCCAGATGGCCCTTATAGCGCTATGCCAGCGAATTACTACAGTGTTTTTTATGAAATGGAAAGTGAGGGGGTTTCTTTAGGAAATCATATCACTGACGGTATCGCCTTTCATTCAATCACTTATGGAAAAGGTAAAATGGGCGCGCATAATTGGTTGACGCCAGAAGAACGATGGGCGGTCATTCACTACATACGTGATCTGGGAGAAGCACTTATTCCTGCTGATGCTGCGTTTTACGAAAAAACACGGGCTCAATTAGCTGAAGAAATGGGACCGGTGAGCGATGAAGCTCATGGAGATGCTCTAGATGAAAGCCATGAAGGAGTTGATCATGCGCCTGTTGAGCACGAAGAGGATCACAACCACGCAATGAACTGAGACGAATAACTATGGAAAGTCACGAATCAAAAATCTTTATTTATTCCAAGCAAGCGAAGAAAATCGCTTTCATCTGCATGGGGCTTGGAGTGTTTGGTATTGTACTGTCACTTGTACTACCCGACATGTCGGCTAATCATTACAGCCGGTTTTGGTCTAACATCTTATTGAATACCTACTACTTTGCAGGGATAGCAATAACAGGATTGTTCTTCTTAGCAGCCCATCAATTGGGCTATGGAGGATGGCATGTTCTCTTCAAGCGTGTCCCATTGGCAATGAGTCGTTATCTATTCGTCATCTTTGGTTTGGTAGTGCTTATTACTGTTGGACTGTTGTTTGATTGGCATAACTTATATGGCCATTGGGCTCACCCTCATGAGGTAGCGTATGCGGACACTGGTATGGCGGAAGCTGACCGAATCGTAGTGAGCAAGAGTCCCTTCCTCAATAAGACGATGTTCACGGTTATTGTGCCCGGTTTCTTTTTGATGTGGGCTTTGTTTTCTACAGCGTTTACAAAGCGCATGACCTTTATTAACTCTTTTAAGGATTACAATCAGACAAAGTACTTATCCGCCTTGTTCATTCTCGTCTTTGCGGTATCCATGTCTGTATTGTCCTGGATGTTTATCATGAGTCTTGATCCTCACTGGTATTCTACCCTGTTTGGATGGTACAATTTTGCGAGCTATACGGTAGCAGGCTTTGCCTTTATGATTTTGATCTTGCTCTACCTCAAGAGCAAAGGAAGTTATCCTCATCTCGATGAAAATCATCTACATGATCTTGGGAAATACCTATTTGGTTTTTCCGTTTTCTATACCTATCTATGGTTTTCTCAATTCCTGCTGATTTGGTATGCCAACATCCCAGAGGCAACGGTTTGGTATACTAAGCGCATGGCTGAGCCGCTCTTTAAGTTCCTTTTCTTTTTCACCTTTTTAATCAATTTTCCATTACCTCTATTGGTTTTAATGCGCAGGGATTCCAAGCGAAAGTTGAAAGTCTTAGGATTTGTTGCGGTTATGATGATTTTTGGACATTACCTGGATTTCTATGGTATGGTTATGCTTGAGCCTAATGCTGTTGTAGAACACCACGATGATCATCATGGCGAAGAACACGATGACCATCATGCTGAAGAGGTAGCTCTACTTAGTGTAACAGAGGTCGAGCACAGCAGTGATGCTCACCACGGAGAAGAGGGTCATGCTGACGAGGCTCATGGAGGCGACCACACTGACCATCACGAAGACCATCATGGCGAGGCTTCAGAGGAAGCTATGGTGCATGGTGACCATCACGAAGAAGGCCACGGTCACGGCGACCATCACGCTGAAGAGCCTGCGACTAGTCATGCTGGTTTAGGTTTCGTAGAGCTATTTATCTTCTTAGGCTTTCTAGGAAGCTTCCTTTTTGTCACATTTCGGGCTTTAGACCGTCAAGATTTAGAAAACGTCGAAGACCCATTTCTGAAAGAAAGTAAACATCACCATATTTAAATTCTGAAAAGCGAGCTATGTCTGCATTTATCATTTTAGCGGTTTTAATACTCCTCTTTACTGCCTTTTTCTTTATTGGGAAAATCAGTGAAACATCGACGTCTATTCGCAAGGCAAATGCCACGGAAGAAGGGGATGATTCCTACGATGACATGGAGTATGTGAGTAACATTAATGGGTATTTATCCCTGGCCTTCATGGTAGGGTTCTTGTTCCTTTCTTTTTATGGAACGTTGCATTATCTGCCACGTATGATTCCCAAGTTGGCCAATTCAATCCATGGACAGGAGTTGGATAAGATGTTCATGCGAACCTATTACATTACAGCGGCCATCTTTTTGATCACGCACGTTGTATTGTTTGCCTTTGTATTCATGTATCGTTACAAGCGAAACCGCAAGGCATACTTTTTCTCTCATTCCAATACGTTGGAAATCATCTGGACGACAATTCCTGCTATTGCCATGGCATACCTAGTATATACTGGAATTATTGCATGGAATGAGACCTTCACTAAGGACAATAGCTTCACGGAATACTTTGGTGAAGACCACTCGGATAAGATGCCAATAACCATGGAGGTTACGGGTTACCAGTTTGGATGGAAGGTGCGCTATCCCGGCGCGGATGGTAGCTTGGGTAATCGTGTAATCGATGATGAGCATATCAACGAGTTTTACGCAACCTATTCCCTACCTAACGAGTTAGGAGTGGATTGGCAAGACGATTCTACAAGCCATGATGATCTTTTTGTGGATGACACTATTCGTTTTGTTAAAGATCATCCAGCCATTGTGAATGTTGGAGCCCTTGACGTATTGCATAGTTTCTATCTCCCTCACTTCCGCATCAAAATGGATTGTGTTCCAGGAACACCAAACCAAATCAAATTCATTCCTCTTTACAGTACAGAAGAGTACCGTGAAATCCTGAGTAAGGAGGCGTATTGGCAAGAAATCAATGAAGCAACAGGACAGCCTCGATGGGAAACCTTCAACTTTGAGCTGGCTTGTACTGAATTGTGTGGTGCATCCCACTGGGCAATGCAGAAATATGTAAAGGTTTATGAAACAATGGATGAGTTCTATGCATGGCAAAATGCTCAGACTCCTTATTACGTTTCTACGGTAGAGCCGGCGATCGCAGCGGTCGACAATCCTACAGAAGAAGAAGCAGAAGAGGACGAGGCTTCCATTGAAATGGCAAAAAACTAGATAAGACGATATGGCAGATTTAACAGCAAACCCAACGGTAGTTAACCCAAGTCATGAAGGTCAAGTAGACCACGGTCATGATCATGGACACCACGACGACCATCACCACGAAGAGACCTTTCTAACGAAGTATATCTTCAGTATGGATCACAAGATGATCTCGAAACAATTTTTGATCACGGGTATATTTTGGGCCTTTATTGGAGGGGCTATGTCGCTTCTTTTCAGACTGCAGCTTGCATGGCCTGAGTCAACTTTTCCTTTCATGGAAACGCTTTTAGGTCGATGGGCTGAGGGCGGTCAGTTAAGTCCTGACTTTTATTATGCCTTGGTTACGATTCACGGAACGGTACTTGTATTCTTTGTATTGACTGGTGGACTTTCTGGGACCTTTGCAAACTTCCTTATACCATTGCAAATTGGGGCTCGTGACATGGCTTCGCCCATGATGAATATGCTGTCCTATTGGTTTTTCTTTGCCGCATCCTTTGTGATGTTTGGTTCGCTCTTTATTGAAACAGGACCTGCTTCAGGTGGTTGGACGGCCTACCCTCCGTTGAACGGTATGCGGGATATTGCGGTAAATAAGGGTAGTGGCTTAGGCTTTGATTTATGGTTAACCAGTATCTCTCTCTTTATTGTATCTAGTTTATTAGGAGGACTTAACTACATCTCAACGGTGATTAACTTGAGAACGCGGGGTATGACCTTAAGTCGTTTACCGCTTGTTATCTGGGCACTGATGTTTGCAGCTGTTTTAGGAGTTCTTGCTTTCCCAGCACTTTTATCTGCTGCTGTATTGCTTGAATTTGACCGTCTTCTTGATACTTCATTCTTCTTGAATAACATTGTAATCAATGGGGAGTTGTTAGCCTACAAAGGAGGATCACCCATTCTGTATCAGCATTTATTCTGGTTCTTAGGACATCCTGAGGTATATATCATTATCATCCCAGCAATGGGAATTGTATCGGATGTTATGTCTGTTCATGCTCGCAAGCCAATTTTTGGTTACAAGGCGATGTTAATCTCCATGTTAGCTATTGTTGTGATCGGTTTCTTCGTGTGGGCACATCACATGTTCGTAACGGGCATGAGTCCAGTATTAGGTGTTGTCTTTGCCATATTTACTTTGCTTATTGCGGTGCCTTCGGCGATAAAGACATTCAACTGGATTACCACCTTGTGGCGCGGGAACCTGCGACTTACAGTACCGATGCTATTCTGTATAGGATTTGTTTCTCTGTTTATTACAGGGGGGGTTACTGGTATATTCCTCGGTAATCCTGCGGTGGATGTTCAACTTCATGATACCTATTTTGTTGTGGCACACTTCCACATCATCATGGGTGTAGCAGCATTCTTTGGAATGTGGGCTGGCGTCTACCATTGGTTCCCTAAAATGTTTGGGCGTCACATGAACCGTACGTTAGGATATATCCATTTCTGGGTAACTATGGTCTCAGCTTACCTCGTATTCTTCCCAATGCACTTTATGACAGGTTTCCCACGCCGGTATTGGAGTTTTACAAACTTTGAAACGTTCAATACTATGGGTAATCTTCAGGCCATCATTACAATTGCTGCCTTTGTTGTGTTTGCCGCACAGATTCTGTTTTTGATCAATTTCTTCTACAGCATCTTCCGTGGACGTCCTGTTACAGAACAGAATCCATGGGGTGCAACAACACTTGAATGGACAACACCAATTCGTCCAGGTCATGGAAACTGGGAGGGTGATATTCCTACAGTGCACCGATGGGCCTACGACTACAGCACAGACAATGGTGATGTAGGACAGCACGTTCCGATGAAGGAAGGTGAAGCGGCACACTAATCCTGTACGTTAGCGAATTGCTCCTATGGACAGTATAGCTCTACATCAATCCTGGCTGGCTAAACTTAAAGCACTTATTGCATTAGGTAAGGTCAAGCTATCTGCCATGGTAGTCTTTTCGGGTTTTGTTGGGGCCTTCGTTTTGCTGCCTATAGGTTATCCTTTAGTAAATCTTGTAATCTTTGTTTTCTGCTCCATGGCTATTACCATGGCTGCAAATGCTTTTAACCAAATCATAGAACGGGATATCGATGGGCTTATGCATCGTACACGAAATCGTCCTCTTCCATTAGGACAGTGTCAACCTTGGGAGGCCTATATTTTTGTTGGGCTTTTAGCGTGTATCGGAGGACTTGGGCTGTATTTCTTTTTTAATGCCTTGGCTGCCTTTGTCGGTCTTCTCTCCCTGCTGTTATACGCTTTGGTGTACACACCCTTAAAAAGAGTATCCTCTCTTGCAGTTCTTGTGGGTGCAATACCTGGTGCTTTGCCACCACTCATTGGTGCTATTGCAATAACAGGCGAGTTGCATCCTATTGGAATCCTGCTTTTTATGATTCAATTCTTTTGGCAATTCCCTCACTTCTGGGCCATTGCTTGGGTTTCCTATGACGATTATAAGCGTGCTGATATTATGCTCTTGCCGAATGCAAGCGGTAGAACTCGAATTAGTGCCATGCACATCGTATTATATACCTTGGTGCTCATTCCTCTGCCCGTGTTTGCTTACACTACCGGCTTACTTCCTATGGTACTAACCTTAGGTCTTGTTGTACTTGGAGCGTTTTATACATTGTTTGCCTTGATACTTTTTATGAAGCCTAACACGGTGAATGCGAAAAAGCTAATGTTTGCTTCCTTCATTTATTTACCGATTGGATTAGCACTTTTTATCCTAAATGTTGTTTTGTAATTATGAAAGACAACGCTGACTATCAGGATCAAATGACTTCGGAGAACTTTTCCGGAGACAATCGCGAGGTGGCCATTCGTATGCACCCTCAAAAACTGGCGATGTACATCTCTATGCTCAGCATGACGATGTTTTTTGTGGCGATAACTAGTGCGCTCCTCTTTAAAAAGGGCCAAGATTGGTTCTCCTTTGCACCACCTGCTCTTTTTTATTATAGTCCCATTCTCGTCGTGCTTAACAGCTTTTTGCTGCACCGGGCAACTAAGCTCTACAAAAGCGCTCAGTTCAAATCATTTCGAAATCACCTGCTTCTTGCCCTGTTGTCTGCTGTTGGATTCTTTCTTGTACAATGGTTTACTTGGAAAGGAATTCTAGACATGCGCCTGGATCGCAGGGTGGTCTCTGCCGCCTTCTTTTACGTCATCATGCTCATGCATGCCTTACACCTATTGGGTGGAGTTTCAGCCCTCCTTATCGTTTGGTTTAAGGCATGGCGCAGTCGTAAAGATGAACTGTTTGAATTACGAAATATCATTAACCCAAAACGTGTCTTAGCCATTGAAGTGCTCACCTTGTTTTGGCATTTTGTTGATGGTCTTTGGATATACTTATTTTTGTTTATATTTTTCAATTATACCTAAGCTCTATGGCTACCGATCTTACCAAAACACCCAATCTCGAGCCCCATATAGAAATTCCGCATGAAGAGACGGAATTCGGCATTAGTTATGGCAAAATAATGATGTGGTACTTTCTTATAAGTGACACCTTTACTTTTGCGGCTTTCCTTGTGGCTTACGCTATGCAACGTTTTCGTCAGGCGGATACTTGGCCTTCATCCAATGAAGTATTCCAATCGGTGCCTGGTGTCACCGACAGTGGAGCTCCCTTGATCTTCGTTTCGATAATGACTTTTATTCTTATCCTGAGTTCCGTCACCATGGTGCGAGCGGTACAGGAAGGGTTTATGAAGAACCGAAAAGGGGTTATCATGTGGCTTATCCCTACCATTTTAGGAGGTATGGCCTTCTTATACTGTCAGTATTTAGAATGGACTCACCTTATGCATCAGGGAATGAGTATGAGCTTTAACCCATTTAGTGGAATGGAAGGTGTTGAAGGTCCGGTGAACTTCGGTCAGTTTTTCTTTACGATTACCGGTTTCCACGGGATGCATGTATTTGTAGGGGTATGTATTAATATTTGGCTTCTTATAGGGGTTATCAATGGTACATACGATCGACGAGGAAGTTATGAAATGGTAGAAAAAGTGGGACTGTTCTGGCACTTTGTAGACCTTGTATGGGTATACGTATTCCTAGCTTACTATCTACTCTAATCAAACCAAAACAAAACTATTATGGCGCACATGACCCAAGAGGAGTACAAAAAAAATGTACGTGAAGTGTATCGCACAACTGCAATTTTATCGGTTGTTACAATCGTTGAAGTTGTTGGTGCGTTAATGTATGAGAAGTATGCCTTGCCTGCTGGCTATCCGCGTATTGTACTTAGCATTTTTGTTAGTGTAGCATCGTTGATTAAGGCCTATTGGATTATGGCAGTCTTCATGCACGTTAACCATGAAAAGAAGGGATTTACCTTTACCATTCTTTTCCCATTCTCTTTTCTAATTCTTGCCATCATAGCGTTTAGCATGGATGGTAGCAACTTTGGTGAACTTCTGCGCAACATAAATAGTTTACACTAAGAAAGGCGCAGATCAATTCGTGAAAGACAAGGCAGATACAGTACAACAACCTAGGAAAGTTTCAGGGAAGCTTATACTTGTTTTCATTATTCTGGGGATAGCCCTGCTCTACATTATTTTCTTTCCCATGTCTCGAATTCCGCAGGTGGATTTGCCTGATCGAGTGTGTGTGCTAGATGATAGCGTATCCTTTACGCTTAATGACCAGTTGGACCAAGTAATTACTGATTCTGTCTTTGCCGATAATATTTGTATCCTATCCTTTTATTCTGCCGACTGTTTAGAGAAAGTATGTCCAGTGGTCATGGAGCAGCTATCCCGGATTCAGACTGAATATATCGATGATCAGGAAGTTAAAATCCTATCCATAGCTCTGGGCCGCGATGATAGCTTATCGCGTAGACAGACATTCGCAAAGCGCTTTGATGCAATTCCTAAAAAGTGGTATTTCTTAGGCGGCGATTTAGCTGAGGTGAAACCGCTTTATTTTGAGCAACTGTCAATGCCTTGGCACGAAGAGCATTCGAAGGTTCCCATGTACCACAGTGATTCCATTGTATTACTGGACCATCTCGGAGGTGTTCGAGGGTTTTATGATGGTACGGATGCTAAAAGTGTAGATCGGCTTATGGCAGATATTATCCTAGTCCAAAAGTGGAGGAAGGTTAAGAAAAAAGATGCCTCCAGAAATCGAGAAGAATAACTATGCGATCATTATTTATTCTATGTTTTGTTTGCCTTGTTTCTTTGGGTGATCTTCTAGGTCAATGCGCCATGTGTACATTGAACGCCGAGGGTAGCCAAGAGAGCCAAGCCCATGCCATCAACACAGGTATATTATATATGCTTCTTTTTCCATTAGTGATTCTTATTGTTGTCGGATTCTTAATATGGTGGAATAGAAAGAAGCTTTTTAAATCTCATTCCAATGATTAAGTCAGCTAAAGCACCCTTTATACTCGTTCTGCTTTTTTTGTTCTCAGTGACACCTTTAATTGCTCAGGAGCATGTCCACTCAAGTTTTTTTGAAGAGGAGGGGCGGTATCGCGAGCATAGTCTGGACATGATTTCTCTTGACCTAGTAGTAGATCTGGACCCTGCAGAGCGAAGGGTAAATGGTCAGGCTTCCTACCAATGTATGCCTATTCAAAAGGAGGTGGATTCAGCTTTCTTCGATGCAGTGGATATAACAATTGATCATATTCTTTTGGACGATGATACGCTGCGATTCTCCTATGTCGAAGGGGGTGTTATGGTCCATTTTCCCACGTCTTTAGATTGGCATAAAAGGTATCGTCTAACGTTTGAATATACCTGTCAGCCAGCCAAAGGCATCTATTTTGTAGGATGGGATGATCCTAGCGACCGCGCAAGAAAGCAAATTTGGACCCAGGGTCAAGGCATTAATCACAGGCATTGGATTCCAAGTTTTGATGATCAAAATGATAAGCTGATTACTTCAGTTCGTGTTTCCTTCCCGTCAGAGTATACAGTGATTGGAAATGGCGTTTTACAAAGTAAACAGGAGGAAGGTGAGAATACGCATTGGCATTATGCTATGGACCAACCTCACGCCTTGTATCTTCTCATGTTAGCCATTGGGGAATATGATGTGCTCGCCATGGAATCCAAGAGTCATGTTCAGCATGAACAATATTATTATCCAGACAAGCCAGAGGCAGCGGAGGTGACCTACCGTTTTAGTCGAGAAATGATGGATTGGTTTGAAGAGGAGTTAGGCATCGACTATCCTTGGCAAAAGGTCTATCGGAATGTACCCGTCCGGGACTTTTTATACGGGGCTATGGAAAACACCACCTCTACGATTTTCACGGATACTTACTTACAAGATGACCGCGAAGCTCTTGAACGCAACTACATCGGTACAAATGCTCATGAATTGGCACACCAATGGTTTGGCGATTATATCACAGCTTGGAGTGGAAGACATCACTGGCTCCATGAGAGCTTTGCTACCCATTATGCGAAGCACTTTCGGCGCGAAGTACTTGGAGAGGTTATGTATGACGAGATTCGATGGAGTGAGCGTCGGACCTCTATGCGTGCAGCTCAGCGAAACAACTTTCCTGTTGGATCCATTGCTGGAGGTAGTGCAAGACATTATGATAAAGGCAGTCTAGTTTTGGATATGATGCGTTTTGTCCTTGGCGATGAGGCCTACACGCGATCAATCAAGCATTACTTAAAAAAGCATCCATATGGTATGGTGGATAGCCATCATTTATACATTGCGATTATGGAATGTACAGGGGTAAACTTAGACTGGTTTTTTGAGGAATGGGTCTATGGTGGTGGCGAACCCCATTATTCCATCCGCAGAGATTCTGTAGCTGGCGGCTTTCAATTTGTTATCAGCCAGATCCATGACACATCGGCTATCATTGGTCCGTTCAAAATGCCTATGGATTTTAAATTGGTCTACACAGATGGAGAGTATAGTCAAGAGCGGTTCTATGTAGAAGGGCTCGTCGATACAATCTTTGTTCCGTTGGATACACATCATGTTCATGACAAACTTGCGTTTTCTTTGGTGGACGTTAACAGAGAGATTCTAAGTCAAAGGACTTGGGACAGACCGCTGGATGAATTGATAAGCCAGGCCCATCTTGCAGGTAACCTCATGGATCGCTTGGATGCCCTTGAGGCGTTAGATTATGCTCAGTTTACCGATGAATTAGAGCTTTACGATTTGTTTAAAACAGCGAAAACGCGATTGGAAAAGCGTTTTATTGTATCAAGGTTTAGAAGAATTGCAGAAGGCTTCCCTCTTTGGATGCACGATGCGTTACTCGACAGAGATCACTTGGTTCGTCGCCAGGCGCTATGGGCACTTGACACGATACCAGGGGAATATAAAGAGGATGTAGAATCTATGCTTTCCGACGCCTCCTACGTCAATATAGCTCTTGCCTTAGATGCATTGTGCGAAGCATTTCCTGATGAAAAACAACGATTTATAGATAAAGTGGGAGCCGTCGATAACTCTACCGTGAAAATCTACGGCTTAAAGCACTTTATCCAGGACGATAAAAAGGCTGTTGAGGAATTAGCGGATATGTGCAGTCCTGCTTTTGAATTTAGGACTAGGATTTCAGCCTTAAGCGCGTTTGAAGCGCTCGATAAATTACCGGAAAGTGTGGTGTTTCATGCTATGGATGCTGCGGTGCATTTTAACTCTCGTCTTGCTCGTCAAGGACAAAGCCTGTTGGAGAAGAACTGGGATGCGTCAATACAGCGTCTGTGTGACCGACAACTTAAGAAAATGGACCTAGTGCCATGGCAAGTATCCAAGTGGGAGAGCTTCCTGACTAAAATGAATTCTCGCACAGAGGAGTAAAACTTGAGTAAACTGACGTTGTTTACAGGAGTTCGTTCGCCAAATTGGCCAGTTCACTTCGTTCTCCCTTTTCTAGGGTGATATGGGCAAAGAGCGGATTGTTTTTAACCTTATCAATTACATAGCTCAATCCATTGGATTCTGCATCGAGGTAAGGCGTGTCAATTTGGTTTATATCCCCAGTAAAGACGACTTTGGTGCCGTCTCCAGCCCGCGATATTATTGTTTTTACTTCGTGCGGCGTAAGATTTTGTGCTTCATCCACGATAAAGAAGGCGTTCGCTAATGTTCTTCCTCGGATATAGGCCAGCGGGGCGATGGCAATTTTTTCCTGTTCAATCATCTGCTCTAATTTCTTGCGCATCGGATCTTTTTCAGGGAATTGAGCCTTAATGTATTTTATGTTGTCGTGGATCGGCTGCATGTAGGGGTCAAGCTTTGACTTTACATCGCCGGGTAGATAGCCAATGTCCTTATTCGATAAGGGTATAATTGGTCGGGTTATATAGATCTGATGGTAGTTGCGTTTTTGCTCAATGGCCGAAGCAATCGCCATAAGGGTTTTCCCTGTACCTGCCGCTCCTCTCAGGGTGACTAATTTTATTTTGGGATTCATCAAGGCTTCTAGGGCGAAGGTTTGCTCCGCATTACGCGGCTTGATGCGGCAAACTGTTTTCTTTTCAACGCGCTCAATCTTATCGATCATTGGATTGTAGTATCCAAGAATAGATTTTGTGCAATTCGTTAGCGTGAAAAATTGATTATCGTAAGGTTTGGTCTTTTGAAACCGTTTGTAGTCAATGATTCGGTCTTGCGCTAGGTCATCAATGATAGAGGCATCCAATTCTTCAATAGAGGATTTACCTGTATATAGATCATCAACATCCTTAACCTTTCCCGTTTCGTAATCTTCGGCGTGCAGATTAAGCGATTTAGCCTTGACCCGAAGGCAGATATCCTTGGTGACCAATACAACCTTGTGCTCTGGGAAATCATCTCTCAATTTCAAGGCAGCGTTGATGATCTTATGATCGTTTTTGCGTTCTCCAAAAACCTTTTCCGCATCAATAGGTAAAGATTCTCGCGTTAAAACCACGGTAAGATTTCCTTTCTTTTTTCCAGGAAGGGGTACCCAGCCATTTAAAAGATTTTCTCGATTACCCAATTCATCCATCAATCGAATAAATTGGCGTGCGGCAAAATTTCTTGTATCATTTCCCTTTTTGAAATTATCCAACTCTTCGAGTACTTGAATAGGAATTGCAATATGGTTGTCATCAAACTCGGTGGGCGCTTGATGATCATAGAGAATTACAGACGTATCAAGAACGAAAATTTTCGGTTGGCTTTTTGCTTTCATGGAGTAGGAATTGATTGATTCTAAAATGAAATTTTTTTGCTGGATATCTTGTTACACTTTTCAACAGGCTTATATTTAACAGACCACCTTATAGGATGAAATAATTGTAAAGTCTTTGGTTGGGGAACAATTCGATTGGTATGATTAAGCACATCACTTTTCTGTTTCGATTTTCATTCACAGTTATGTTGTACCTGTGCTGTGGCCTGTTGTTTGGTCAAGTAGAAAGTGTTGCGCATCGAGGAGCTTCATTAAGTGCTCCTGAAAACACCTTGGCAAGCACGGTAAAGGCCATAGAACTCGGTGTAGATCGTATTGAAATGGATGTGCGTCAAAGTAAAGATGGGGTCTTGGTATTGATGCACGACGCTCGCCTTGAACGCACAACAAATGGCAAGGGCTATCTACGTGACTTTACTTATGAAGAACTTGGAACTTTAGATGCTGGGAGTTGGTTTAGCAAGTCATATAGTGGCGAGCGCATCCCAACATTAGCTCTTATCCTAGGATTGCTTGCAAACACTCCCAATACAGCACCTGATTTAGATATTAAGGAGTGCGACCCAATCCGATTAGTCGATGTTATTGGCGCCTCTGGAATTTTGGAAAAGCATAGGGTTACCCTTCATTGTAGTGATGAGGCGCTACGCCAATCTATTCAAAGACAGATCGATCTGCTTCAATTGGATTCTCTTGTTATTCGCCAAGGTCCTTTTGCAACGAAGAAGGCAGCTTACTCAGCACTTTTAGCAAATCAATCCACCATAATCAATGTGCCGTTTCGACAACTTACCAAGCGCTACATCGATGCCATACATAGTAAGGGAGGAGCTGTTTTTTTAGATTGCCTTGGTAGGCGGGATGCTAGTCGATGTTACCGTAAAGGCATCGAATTGGGAATGGATTATATACAAGCTGACCAGTTAGGACCCTTGTTAAGCCATTTAATAGAACCTGAGGTTATTGCTTTGGAAGATCTGACTGCTTTTGACTTACAGGGCCATAGAGGTTGTCGAGGCCTCTATCCCGAAAATACCTTACAAGCGATGATTCATGCCGTTGATCTTGGCGTTACCACGCTGGAAATGGATGTCGTGATAACACGCGATGGAAAAGTAGTACTCTCCCACGAACCTTGGCTTAATGCTACAATTTGTTTGGATCCCAAAGGAAATCCTATTTCCAAAGCGGATGAAAAGACATGGAATATATACGCTATGACTTATGACTCGCTAAGTCGCTGTGATTGCGGCTCTCTCCCGCACCCTCAGTTTAGTCAACAGATTAATAAGGAAGCTGTAAAACCCAAGTTGCGTGACATAATCCAAGAAGTTGAGGCGTATACCAAAGAACATGGCAAGGCATCGGTAAAGTATTCCATTGAAATCAAAACGAGAAGATTAGGAGACAATATCTATCACCCCATTCCAAGTGAATTTATTGATGAAGTCTACAGTGTGTTAGACCAAATACTAGATTCCACCGCTATGCGAAGAGTTAGCATTCAGTCTTATAACCTCCGCGTATTGCGCGCGCTACGAAAGGGTCAATTAGAGGGTAAGTACAGCCAAGATTTATCCATTGTTTTACTTGACGGTGAAAATGGAAATCTAAGGGAAATAATTGCTGAGTTAGGCTTTGTACCCGACGTCTATAGTCCGCGCTATAACTTGGTGTATTCTTCAAGAATTGAGGATGCCCACGCTGCAGGTGTTCTTGTGATTCCTTATACGGTGAACGAAGTTGAGGACATGAAGCGACTGATTGAAATGGGTGTTGACGGTATCATTACAGACTACCCCAACCGCTTTTTTGAGTAAGAAAGACCAAATTGTCGCGCAATCTTTTTATTCAAATGGATTTGAATAGGCGGGATTGTTTAAAAAGACGGTGTCGTTGAGTGTTTGAAGAAAGGCTAGGAGGTCACTTTTTTCTTGCGTTGTCATTTGCAGGCCACCGTTTTGAATTTTTCCATCCTTCAGCATGATGACATCAAGGTTGGGGGAGCTCTTTAGTCCTGTACTGTGAAACTCAATAACTTCTTCCATCGTCGTAAAACGTCCATCATGCATATAAGGCGCTGAATAGGCCCAGTTACGAAGCGTAGGGGTCTTAAAGAGGCCGTAATCCTCTTCGTTACCCGTATTTCCTCCAAGACCGTAGTCTGGAAAATCATAGATAGTAGTGATGTTGCTGTCCAACCCAATATTGTGAAAACTGAAATCAGAGAAGAGAACATCTGAGGATGCATGACAATGAAAACAGTCTCCTTCTTCCGAGGAAAAGACCATTTCAAAGCCCCTAAACTCCTCTTGGCTTAACTCGTTTAAGCCAAACTTGACGTAGCGATCATACTTACTATCAATCGATACGATGGAGCGCATGAAGCTCGCTAGGGACTTGTTAATGTTTTCTAGGGTGATTGCACCATCTTCAAAGGCTTTAGCAAAGAGATTAGCGTACAATGAATCCTCACTGAGAATATCAAGTATTGCACTTGGATTAGGATGTAATTCACTAAAAATAGCATCAGCACTTGCCGCCTCTAAATCCACGGTCCTTCCATCCCACATAAGGCCATTGTTTGCCCAGCCTAGGTTTACTAGCGGCATGGCATTGCGGCTGTTTCGACTGCCACTGGCATTGGTTGAGAGGGCCACATTGTCGCCAAAATTATATTCTTGTTTGTGGCACGAATTACAGGACTGATTACCGCTTACTGATAATCTTCCATCATAAAACAAATGTCGTCCAAGTTCCACTTTGGAAATCGTCATAGGATTGTCGCTTGGAACGGACATAAGTGGAAACAAGCGATTAGGTCCTTCTAATTCAGGCCGATTAAAGGCATAGGGACTCGGATCGTATAATGCTGAAGGAGGTGTAATGCCATCGTCGGGTCTACATGCCCAAAGGAGTCCGCAAACAATACTAACAAGGCCTGCTATGTATAACTGATTGCGATTCACTCAAAGGCTATTTACTGGGGAAAGGTCACGCTGAATGCATTCGCATAATTATTGGCAATAATGCCTGCAAGTTGCGGGTCATTCATAGTGTGCGTTTCGTTTTGAGTGGCTGGATTAATACTAGTTCCTCCGTCGGCACCAAAAAGTTTCTGAACGTCAAAGGATATGACCACGTCGTTTACTCCAGTGATAGAGAAGTTCTCATCAAATGTTAAATCTCTTCGATTGGCTTCCTGTCCAATATGATAGATCACTGAGATGACAGTATCTGTAATGAGTCGGCCTTCAAATTTGCTGAAGATATATCCTCCCATGGGCCAATACATGTTATTGGATGTGCTCAGAGGATCACCTGCATTCCATTGCGCAGTATTCCCTTGATTAAGTGTTTCATTAATTCCAACTGAAAAGTTTAATCCTGTGTAGTCTCCTTCGGGAAGTGTACGAATAAACTGATTGTCTTCTGGAGCATTGGCTAAAGAGAAAAATTCCACTTCTCGAATCAAAATGTCGCTGGAATCGCCTCGTTTTGCAGCAATGTCCCCAAGGTAGAACTGGATGCGTTCAACAACTACTTGTTTATCATCAATAAGAACCGTATCTCCTGCCCCAAGGCTTTCATTCCCATTTTTAAATTCCACGGAATAGATAACTTCTGGTGGCGGTAGAACGCAATTGCAATCGCCATTATCCTCATCACAACCCGTAAAGAGTAAAGTAGCAAAAAGACCGAGGTATAAGTAAGTTGTTTTCATAATGATAAAATAGTCAATTAAGTTTGATTTTAGAGATAAGCCATTATGGTATTCTTCCATTGGAGGTGGTGAATCCTATGCAGTTTGACATGCCCATCGGCGCTGAGTACTACATCCATGGTGTCTTCGGTAATGTTTTGAATTTGTATGGCCTCACGGAAGGGAAGCTCCCCATGACCAAACCATTTAAATACTACCTCCTTTGCTGTCCATGCTTTGGTAAGTAGCAAGCTTTCATCGCCTCCGTGACCGTCAAGAATGATAAATTCTTCTTCCGTTAGAAATTTTTTTGCTACCCGTTTCACCTTTTCTCCTATCTCCTCAACATCTACACCTACTTCATGGTTTTGATCATAAACCACCGCGGCACATTCTTTGGAATGGCTGAGGCTAATAAAGCCTTGACCTAACTGCGGTTTTCCTTGTTTGTTTTTATTTAGCGGGGTTACTACACCTAGTTTGTCTTTAAGGATAAATCGGGTAGCTAACCATTGTATTCTGCGCGCTGGATTTTCCATTTGTGCAAGTCGGTGAAGGTCGTCTTTGCTCCAAACATTTAGATCAAGAAAGTAGTCCTCGGTTTCGCTCAATTCCCACAAGGCACGCCAACCTGAAGCTAAGTCATGTTCAAGGACATAAGGCATTACCCTTCCAAGTTTATCGAGATGGTAAACATCCGTGAAAAAAGCTTATCAATAGCTCTTGAATAAATCAAGTTCTCATTAGGGAATTTTCGATTGATTAAACCATGACTGACTTTGAATTCAGGACTGAGAATGACATAGGGTAGGTAAAATTGAAATCCAAAACCGGTTTCGAAGCTCACATCGTGTGTCTGCAGCAGAATTTGATCATCGGCATTTCGACGACTTGATTTCGCACTTAGGTCAAAGTCATAGCGAATCCCACCCAATACAAACATCCTAAAGTCTTTGATAGGCTTTGACTTATAGCGAAACATCAAGGGGAAAGACAGATAAATCGACGAGAGTGTTTTCGGGACTTCCACGTTGTTAACGTCGCGAAAAATCAAGTTTCGGTCCGAAAAGGAAAGCGTTGGAATTAATCGGAGGTCAAAGTATTTATGAAACTGATAGTTGCCTATGATACCGATGTTAAAGCCAGGACCAAAGGTAGAATTCACAAAGGTCACAGAGTCTGTACTTCCAGGGCTGACGTTACGCAAGGGCTTCATGGCTCCTTGATTAAAGCCAAGATGAATACCGAAATAGATCAGCTTATTTCCCTTTTCGAGGTAGTTCAGTTGGGCATGGCCTTGCTCCGCTGCAAAGAGGAAAAGGAGGATAAAGAGCCAAGATGATTTTTGCTTGATCATGTTTTGAAGATACATCTAACTTAGGAACGTATCCTAACCCAAAAAATTGAGGGCTTGTGCAATAAATTACTTAATACAAGTGTACATAGCACAGATTCCTGCCGTCAGTGCACGATGATTTCCTTTTTGAAAACCTGCCTCATGCAGTAAGGCTATAAATTCTTCACCCTCGGGAAAAGCTTTTACCGATTCCGGAAGGTAGGTGTAGGCTCTATGATCTTTGCTAAATACCCTACCCACAAAGGGAAGAATACCCCGAAAGTATACGCCAAAGATTTGGCGCATGGGGAATTTCTTTGGCTGACTGACTTCAAGGACAATAAGCGGTGCTCCCGGCTTTAAGATTCGATGCATTTCGCGTAAGCCCTGTTGGATATTTCCGAAATTGCGGACACCAAAGCCGACGGTCATCGCTGAAAATGTGTTGTCCTCGTAAGGGAGAGCTTCGGCATCACCCTTAACCCAAGTTATGCGATTATCCAGGCCACGTTTACTTGACTTCTGTCGACCCTTGCTCAACATTTGCTCGGAAAGATCAAGCGCTACAATAGCTACATTTTCTGTTCTTTTCGCTAGGTCAATAGCAAAATCACCTGTTCCTGTAGCCATATCCATTACTTGTTGGCCCTCAATCGAATGATGTTGATTTAGCCATCGTATGGCCTTTCTGCGCCAACTCCGGTCAATACCTAAAGACAAGAGATGGTTTAAAAAATCATAACGATGGGCAATGTTGTCAAACATGTCTTCGACCTGTGCCTTCTTGTTATCGCTTGATGAATCGTAGGGTTTAATGTGTTCTGCCAACGCCTTCTTTTTGGTTTATATCTTTGTACAGCATGAACATCACACAATCCGAATATGTTGCGAGCTATCCTCGCGTGGATTTATGTCCTAACAGCTCATTGCCTGAGTACGCCTTTATAGGCAGATCAAATGTCGGGAAATCCTCCCTAATCAATATGCTTACTGGGCGTAAAAACTTAGCTAAAACGTCTGGACAGCCGGGAAAAACCCAAAAACTCAATTATTTCCTCATTGATCGATCATGGTATATCGTTGATCTTCCAGGGTATGGATATGCGAAAATATCCAAAGCGCAGCGCCAAAAATGGCAGCGAATGATTCAGGATTATATATTGCGTAGGGAACAGCTTCTTTATCTCTTTTTACTGATTGACGGACGTATTCCTCCTCAAGCAATTGATATGGAGTTTATCACATGGCTAGGAATTAGTAAGATTCCTTTCGTGATTGTCTTTACCAAAAATGATAAGCCCCCCAAATCTCAATCCACACGCGACGCCTTTGAAGCCAAGATGATGGAATCGTGGAAAGCCATGCCTCCTCGCTTTGTGACTTGCGCAAGAAATGGACTCGGAAAGGAGCCTATTCTGACCTTTATTGAGCAAAACAATAATGAGTTCGCTTATCTTCAAGATCAAGTGACTTGATCATTTCTATTGTGTGTATATGATACGCATTTAGCCAAATAGATACGTAAATATCCTATTATTGCGATCCCTATTTTTTGCCATTTTGTGCATAATTCTATTCATTATCTTGAGATAATAGCTACTTTCATTGTATGGTAATCGAAGGGAATCTAAGGAAAATGGTCACGGCGCTAAAGGAGGGTGAGGTGCAGTACAACCTGCGATTAAGCAATGAATCCGAAACACAACTTCTTCCTCTCAATGACTATCTCGGACGGACTATTGAGATTGCTTTTCTAGGTAAAATCCACTGCGTTGTCTGCGGTCGTAAAACCAATAAATCTTTCTCCCAAGGATTTTGTTATCCTTGTTTTCGAGATGCACCAGAAAACAGCGAATGCATTATTCATCCTGAGCGTTGTCAAGGCCATCTGGGGGGTGGCAGAGATCCAGAATGGGAAGCTATGCATCACGTCAAGCCACATATTGTGTATTTATCGCAGACGAGTGGAATAAAAGTAGGTGTTACGCGTAATGACCAAATTCCTACGCGTTGGATTGACCAGGGAGCGATTCAAGCTTGCGTCATTGCTCGAACACCATACCGTCAATTAGCTGGAGCAATTGAAGTGGCTCTTAAAGCCCATTTTAAGGACAAAACAAGCTGGCAGGCTATGCTGAAAGGAAAACATGAGGCTGTAGAGATACTTCCATTCCGTGATGAAGCGCATTCTGCTTTACCCTCGGAATTCCAGGAATATCTTGTGCAGGAGGACAGTGTGCCCCTCAATTTCCCAATGCTGGATTTTCCGACAAAGGTTCAGAGTACTAAGTTGGACAAGGCTCCTTTAATCAGTGGAACCTTAACAGGAATAAAGGCTCAATATCTTTTGTTGGACAACTACCGAGTGATCAATTTGAGAAATCATAGCGGTTATCTTGTTCGAATAAGTCTTTCGTAATCACGCAATTCAAGCGCTAAGAGCTTCTTATCTTCGCGATATGTCGGGAAAATCATTGTCCAACATGCTGGATCATCCAATTTTTGCCATTGCTGGTGAAGCAGCTGACCAATTAGGGATCGAGGCCTACGTCGTTGGGGGATATGTCCGTGATCAATGCCTTGGCCGTAGGCGGACAAACTTCGACATTGATTTTGTGTGCGTGGGTTCAGGTATTGAGTGGGCTAAACGCACGGCATCCCTGATTTCCAAGGATTTGTCGGTACAGTTTTTTAGTCGATTTGGTACAGCACATTTTGCTTGGCAAGGAGGCGATTTTGAATTTGTAGGAGCTCGAAAGGAGTCGTACCAAAAAGATTCTCGAAAGCCAATGGTAGAAGATGGCAGTCTTGAAGATGATCAGTGGCGAAGAGATTTTACCATCAATGCTATGGCCATTTGTTTAAACAAGGAGCGTTATGGCGAATTTGTCGATCCGTTTAATGGGAGACAGGATCTTGATCAACAGGTTATTCGTACGCCCATGGATGCTGACCAAACATTCAGTGATGATCCATTGCGCATGCTTCGAGCCATTCGGTTTGCTACTCAGTTAAACTTTTTTATTCGTCCAGAAGTCTTGGAGGCCATTCAGCGCAACGTTCATCGACTAGAGATCATTTCTCAAGAAAGAATCACTACGGAGGTCAATAAAATCATTATGAGCTCCAAACCATCTGTCGGCTTTAAACTCCTGCTCAGTACAGGGTTGTTAGAAAGTTTCTTCCCGGAAATGGTCACCCTTTGTGGCGTGGAAACGCGTGATGGGAAGGCTCATAAGGACAATTTTTTGCATACCCTGCAAGTCTTGGATAACGTTTGTCAGACTAGTGATGATTTATTCTTGCGTTGGTCGGCAATTCTCCATGATATCGCTAAGCCAAAGACAAAGCGCTTTGATGCCAAAGCAGGTTGGACCTTTCATGGTCATGAAGTTGTGGGGGAGCGCATGGTCAAACCAATTTTTAAACGCTTTAAGCTTCCGTTGGGTGAAGAGCGAAAGTTTGTCGAGAAAATGGTTCGACTTCACCTAAGGCCGATTCCCTTAAGTAGAAATGAAATCTCGGATAGCGCGATTCGTAGACTGTTGTTTGATGCAGGAGAAGATTTAGAGAGTCTCTTTAAACTCTGTGAAGCAGATATCACATCAAAAAATAAGGCACGCGTAAAGCGTTATATGGCGAATTTTACCCTCGTCCGCCAAAAGTGTATTGATATTGAGGCTAAGGATCAAGTGCGCAATTTCCAACCGCCGGTTACCGGTGAAATGATCATGGAAACCTTTGGTATAGGTCCTTGTCGGGCAATTGGTGATATAAAAAGCCAGATTAAGGAGGCCATTCTTGAAGGAGACATTGAAAACGATGTGGAAGAGGCGAAAGCCCTTATGATTAAACTGGGTGCAGATCATGGTTTAACGCCAGTCCAATGAAAACGCTATGGATTATTGGTGGGCCTACTGCTTCTGGCAAGACTTCTCTTGGAATAGACCTCGCGCTAGGTTTAGAGACTGACGTCTTATCTGCCGATGCGCGTCAATTCTATCGAGGCATGGATATTGGAACGGCCAAGCCAAGCGAGGAGGAGCTTTCTGCCGTTAAGCATCATTTTATAAACTCTCTGGATTTAAATGAAGACTATGATGTGGCAGACTATGAGCGTGATGCTCTAGTTCAATTAGATGCAATCTTTAAGACTTCAGATCATGCGATAATGGTTGGCGGTTCAGGACTGTTTATTCAAGCGGTGCTTTATGGATTAAGTCCCATGCCTCCCGTTCCTGAAGAAATCCGCGAAAAGTGGCGAAAAATTGAAGTCAATGAGGGCCTTGAATCATTACAAAAGGCCTTGGAGGATAGAGATCCTGACATCATTCGACACATCGACATGCAAAATCCTAGGCGCATTCTTCGAGCCTTGGAGGTCATGGAGTCAAGTGGTCGCTCACTAAAAGCATGGCAGGATGAATTTGTCCCCAAAAAACGCTCCTTCACATGGAATATGGTGGCCTTAGATTGGCCAAGGGATTTGTTATATGCAAGGATAGATGAGCGAGTCGATCGAATGATTCAAGAGGGCCTTGAGAATGAGGTATCTAAACTCAGAAATGAGAATGCTCAAAAACTAGATGATACAATTGGTTACCAAGAGTGGCTGCCATTTTTCGCTGGCAATCGCTCTAAAGACGAAGTCATTCGACTCATCAAAAGAAATTCAAGACGATATGCTAAGCGCCAACTTACCTGGTTTCGCAACCAAACAGACTGCCAATGGGTTACACCTGAAACAAGCAGTCAATGGTTGTCCAAGGTTTTAGAAAGTCACAGAATGGGGCCGAATGAGTAAGTTTTTAAGGGAGGTTATTCAACCCTTTCTCCGCATCGAGTCTTCAATCCGTATGCTCGTTTTAGGGGATCTTTTTCTGCAATTTGGAAATGTTGCGCTCTTCCTGTTATTGAATTATTACTTGATGGATCTTGGTTATGAGGATGCTCAAATTGCAAGCCTACATAGTACGAGATATTTCGGGGTCATTTTGTTTGCCCTTCCCTTTGGAATGTATATACGCGGTAAGCGATTGCGCCCGGTAATGCAAGTGGGTGCGCTCCTTACACCAATCTTTGGTTTGCTGTTGATTCTCTCTCTTGATACTTCTTCTGAATTGATTCAGCGGGCGTGTTTTATGTGTTGGGGGATGAGCTTTTTGCTTTTCCATGTGCCAGGCATGCCCTACATTCTGAAAACTGCAAAGGATGAAAACCATACGGCAAGTATTACCCTATATTTTCAGACCTTTAGTTTAGCCACATTGACGGTAGGTATTTTGGTGTTCTTCCTTCGGTCTGGAGGTTTGCAACTTGATCTCAAGAATGTATTGCTCACCTTCAATTTCATTAGCTTCCTAGGCTTTGTCTTTTTACTACGCCTCCCTAAGCACGAGTTAAGTGTTCAAAAAAAGCGGTCTGCAGGCCAAAACAGCTTATCATCGGTTGAGCGCGAAGATATCCGTCGTATAACGTGGGCTATTCTTCCAACGCTAATGATTGCGGTTGGTGCAGGGCTTACGATTCCTTTTATCAATATGTTTTTTGCCAAGGTTCATGGATTGGGGGATGCATATTTCGCGCTTTTTGGCGCGTTATCACATGTACTTGTCATGATTACTGCCACCTTTATTCCTACCATAAAAAAGCATCTGGGCTATGTAACGGGAATTACAGGTCTTCAGAGCGTAGGAGTGCTGATTTTAATCGTTTTGGGTACGACTCAATTTTATGCTGAAATGCCGTGGGCCTTACCCATTGCATTAGGGGCTTTTATGATTCGACAACCTTTGATGAATTGCGCTGGGCCCTTGACAACCGAAGTGAGTATGTATTATGTTGGCGAACGAAATAGAGAATTAGTCGCTTCAGTGCAAAGCGCAATATGGAGTGGTTCATGGTTTTTCTCCTCCTTGATTTTCGGGAAGCTACGAGATTACGGTGTAGACTATGTATTTATTATACTTGCTACTGCATCAATTTATGTTTTGGGTGTAATTGGGTATCACAAACTCATACGCCGATTAGAACGTGAAGGACGATATGAAGATCGCATTACTCAGTGATAGCCATAGTCATATAGATGAAGCTATTTTAACAGCCATTGAAGGCGTGGATGAAATCTGGCATGCTGGGGATGTAGGATCCTGGAATGTCATCGACGAATTGCAGATTATTGCTCCGCTAAGGGTGGTCTATGGTAATATTGATGACCATACGTTTCGCGCGGAATATCCACTGAATCTTCATTTTGAAATTCAAGGACTTCGAATCTTTATGACTCATATAGGCGGTTATCCAGGCCGTTATGCCTCAAGAGTGCGTGATATCTTTACTCATACGCCTTGTGATATTTTTATCTGTGGCCATTCCCATATCTGTAAGGTAATGCGTGATCCCAAGTACAATCACCTTATGATGAATCCTGGGGCTATCGGGCATCATGGCTTCCATGCTATAAGAACCCTTTTACGGTTTGAAATCAAGGAAGGAAAACTCGACCATCTCCAGGTAGTGGAGTTAGGGCGCAGGGGTCGAGGAAAAGAAGTTTAATGGCTAATGGATTAGTTTAATCTGCTCTCCTTAGCTTTGGAGGGAAGTTAGTTCATGAGACGGTTATTCTACTTTATCTTATTTGTCGGATTTTTTACTACCCAATTTCAAGGCTATAGTCAAGGGACTATTAAGGACTTGATTCAGATATCTCATGGATCAGGACATTATGAAAAACCTTTTTATTTAAAGGCTAGGGCAGTTGAGGGGGCAACACTTCGATACGCTAGGGGATTGAGCACGATGGCCAGTGAAGGAGCGCGCATGCCGGATTCCATTAGGATTGCTGCTACAACTCCCATGCGTCTATTCTTTTCCAATGAAGACACGTCGTTTACCGTAGAACTTTTCTATGCTATCAATTTTAAGACGAATTTCCCTATTGTCTCCATTGCCATTGATACCATTGATATGTGGGATTCAATTCAGGGAATCTATGTCCCCGGTCCTGATATATACTACGACTCTGTTGCCGATAAATGGCGAGACAATAACTTTGAAAAGCATTGGGAAAAGCCTGTATCCATTGTGATGTTTGATACAGAAAACAATGAAATGATTGCTCAAGAAGGTGGATTCCGAATCTTTGGTGGGAATTCAAAATTTTATGAGGAGAAGTCAATTCGTCTTGTGAGTCGGTCAATCTATGGCAAGAACCGATTTAAGTATAAATTTTTTAACGATCGCGACCGCAAAAGTTATAAGAGTTTGGTCCTGAGAATCAGTGGTCAAGACCGGAAGTCTACGCGATTTCGTGATGCATTAGCCACTCAGATTAGCAAGGTATTTAACATTGATATCCAAGAGTATCAGCCCGTTATATTGTTTTTAAACGGCCAAAATTGGGGAGTCTATAACTTACGTGAAAAGATTAATGCGCGCTTTGCCAGTGAAAGTTTAGAAGGAGGTAAAGAGGAAAACATTGATTTGCTTCAAGGTCATATGACGGTAGAAAGCGGTTCCTCTCGGCCTTATCGTCAGTTTTGGGATAATCTTAAGCGCTTTCAGCCCAACACGCAGGCCTTTCGAAACATGGTTGATTCATCGATTGATGTTCAGAATTTTATCAATTTTCATATTGCTCAAATCTATTTCATCAATGTGGACTATCGAGGAAATATTCGATTTTGGAGAGAAGCGCCTCATGGAAAGTTACGTTGGATAATGTATGATACGGATTATGCTTTTGGTGTGATTCACAAGCCTCACGTGAACTTCCTAGCCATGAGATTAAGTCCTTATTCAACCGCCTATCACAATCCACCTTGGTCTACCTTTCCTCTGCGCAGGTTAATGGAAGATTCTGTGTATCGCCATGAGTTTATTCTGCAGTCGTGTTATGCCATGAGTGAGATTTTCCCAGTGTCTAGGGTCCTTCGTTACATTGATGCCTTTGAGGATGAATATTATTTTGACATAAAAAACAATCATCCGCAGGGCAAATGGTCTAAATGGGTAGATGACGTAGACAAGATGCGTCGTTTTGCTGAATTGCGACCAGCTTACTTTATCGACCATGTAGCTGCCTCGTTAGATTGTGGCGAAAGGATTCAGGTAATCTTTGACAATCCACTTCCAGATGTTGTAGAGTATCAGATTAACAATAATCGTTGGATTAATCATACGGTCTTGGAGGGCACGTACTTTAAAGAGTTATCTATTCCTTGGAAGGCTAGAGTAGTCGATCACCATTATTATCTCGAGCATACGAGCGATACCCTAAAAGGTAGCGACGTTGAAGATTCAATACGGATTACATTTAATCCTGTTCAACGAGAAGTCAGTGAATACAACGGTCAGATTTTGATCAATGAAATTAGACCGCATAAGGATAGCGCGAAACAATGGATAGAGTTTATTCTGCGCAATGAAAAGGAGATTGACTTGACCGGCTGGAGCATAATCACTAAGCATGGGCAAAGCTATTTTAAAGACACTGTGTTAGCGAATCAGCAGATTGTAGTGGTGGACAGTCTATGGTTTGCTTCTGGTTTTGTCAATCTTTCAAAAGAGGAGGACTATATATTCCTTCTTGACGAAAAGGGCCATCTAATCGATGCCATCAATTACAAGGGAGGCAGGTCGCACCCCTTTACCTTTAGACGCGTTGTTGAAGAAGGCATAATTTCAGATAATATGGTCTATGTTTCTGGAAAGGGTAGTCCAGAGGAGGCCAATGATCCGTGCATAAAAGAATGGCTCGATTCCGGCAAAGCAGCTCAATCGGACACAGGATCTTTTAATAGGGTTTTGTTAGCTTGGGTAATTGCAGGCCTTTCAATAATGCTGGCTCTAGGCATTTATGTCTATCGTCGCCGCAAAGGACTCAATGAAAGCGTAGCATCAGACCGCACATCGGAGTTGTAACGCTTCGGACAGATGATTTACACCAATCTCATCGCATCCCTCAAGATCAGCAATGGTGCGGGCTACTTTTATTGTGCGATGCACAAGGCGTGCTGATAGATTGAGTTTATCTATGGTGTGTTGAAGTAATTTTTTGCATGGACCATCGAGCTTTACAAGCGCTTTTATCTGAGCACTAGACATCATTGAGTTCAGCATGATTCGTTCGTTCAGTTCTGTGGCATTGAATCGTTCCATTTGTCTTTGTCGAGCTTGTAATACGCCTTTTCTGAGCAATTCAGAAGATTGATTATCCAATTTTGTTGTACTGTCTACTTCTAAGAGTGTTTTGGCATCGATGGGCTCAACTCCAATCTGTAGATCGATTCGTTCCAAAAGCGGGCCACTAATCTTCGACTGATATTGTGCAATTTTCCGGGAAGAACATGTGCATTGTATAGCAGGATGATTGAGATAGCCACAAGGACAAGGATTCACACTGGCAATTAACATAAATCGAGCAGGAAACTCAACTTTTCCATTGGATCGACTTATGGTAATCTTATGCGACTCAATCGGTTGTCGAAGTACCTCTAAGGTCGATCGTTTAAACTCGTACATCTCATCAAGAAAGAGTACGCCATTGTGGGCTAGTGAAATTTCACCGGGCTGCGGGAATCTCCCACCTCCAACTAAGGCCACGTCTGATGTGGTATGATGAGGGTCTCTGAAGGGTCGTAATCCTGTTAAAATGTTATCAATGTTTTGACCTGCAACTTCATGAATGGAGAGCGTTTCAATGAATTCTTCATAGGATAATGCAGGAAGTATACTTGGTAAACATCGACTTAGCATTGTTTTTCCTGCACCTGGTGGACCAATGAGCAGTAAATTATGGCCACCAGCGGCCGCAATTTGCATAGCCCGTTTAGGAATAGTTTGCCCATAAACATCTTTGAAATCTGGAGTTTCAGTACTTCCGACACCTGTGTATTCTTTTCTTGAAGGGGGCTCAAAGCACTCTTCTTTTGGGTTGTTTTGAGAGAGAAGTTCTGCAAGGGAAGCAATAAACAATATGGGCATTGACTTAATCCACTGGCCTTGCAAGCGATTCTTTTCTGGTAGAATAAGGCCTTTCAAGTTAAGATCAAAAGCGACTCTGCTCATTGCTAGAATTCCCTGGACATGCTTCACCATACCATCTAAGGAGAGCTCACCTAAAATCAAGTACTGCGTAAAGCGTTCAATATCGATTTGTCCTGATGCACCCAATATGCCTAGGGCAATACATAGATCAAAGGAGCTTCCTTCTTTCCTAAGATCTGCTGGAGCAAGATTAACAATAATTTTCTGCCTCGGCATGGAGTATCCCAGCGTCTTTAATGCAGTTTCTATCCGATGCCAAGATTCGCGAATCGCATTGTCGGGAAGGCCTACCATATGGTATCCTATTCCTTGATGAATGGCTACTTCAATTCGAATGGGTTTGGCTTCAATTCCATGCAGGGCAGATGACCACAGTTTCACAAGCATCCTGCGAAGTTTCTCTGATTAATTCAATAGAATTGGATTCACTGATTAAGGGTTAGTCACAAGAGATTATTGATAAGTTTTGACTAAGAAACAGGTCTTTTTTCTTATTATATAACTGTATGAAAAATATCCAAGTCACTGAGTTAACTGCTTATGTAAAATCCGCTTTATTAGGAGTTGCCGTAGGAGATGCCCTAGGAGTTCCTGTGGAGTTCACAACCCGTGATCAATGTAAACTACTTCCTGTAACGGAGATGAAAGGGAATGGAACTCATTATCAAGTCAAGGGCACGTGGTCTGATGATAGTTCGTTAACTTTTTGTTTAGCTGAGGGCTTGTGTAACCTTCCTTTTGACTTGCATCAAGTTGCAGATAATTTCGTCCGCTGGAGAAGAGAAAACTACTGGACTGCGCGGGGGTCGGTTTTTGATATTGGAAATACTACGAAGCGTGCTCTTCAAAACATTCAAAATGGTGAGGATCTAGACCATTGTGGGCTAAATGATGTGCACTCCAATGGGAATGGTGCACTTATGCGCATTTTACCCCTCGTCTTCTATACTAGGAATATGTCTATTGAGGATCGATTCTTATGGACAAAACGCGTTGCTAGCCTAACCCATGGGCATAGTATTTCTGTGCTTTGTTGTTTTTATTATCTAGAGTTTGCTCTGCAATTGATTGAGGGCAGATCGAAGGGTGATATTTATAAAGAATTACAAGTTGATATTCCTTCATTCTTTCGCGACAAGACAGCCATAAACCAAGAGCTTGATGTATTAAATCGACTGCTGACGGAAGATATCTCTGCAATCGATGAAAAGAATATCTACAGCGGCGGCTATGTAGTACACACATTGGAGGCAAGTATATGGTGTCTACTTACTACGGAGAACTATGCCGATTCAGTACTTAGAGCGGTAAATCTTGGTTGGGATACTGATACCACAGGTGCGGTTACTGGAGGCCTTGCCGGATTGCTTTATGGAGAGGCATCTATTCCAACACCTTGGCTAACTGATTTGGCGCAATTAGATGGTATAAACGATTTAGCCGAGCGCATGGCGCAGGGTGTTCTCGATGCATAAGGTAGATCGTGTTGGCTTAGTTTTGAATAAGCACGGCATAATATCCAATTCTGCTTGCGGATAGTGAATCGGCGACTTCACAATGATCCAATGCCCCCTGTTTTACGCGATACGATCCTTTCCAAGAGCATAAGTGCATCATATCATTTACAGAAAGGTCACACGACAACTTGGCCTCAAACTGTCTTCTATTGCAATAACTTTCGCAAAACTTGATCAAGTAATCTTGACTTGATGCTCTGACATAGTACTCCGTTTCCCCGGTGGCCTCCCCTTTTTGGCTTACTTGGTTTTTTTTGACAATGAGCAGTCCGCCCTGTCGCTCCTTGTTTAGTTCAAGACCTTCTTGATCGAATTGACTCATGGCTTCACGGTAGGAATTTTTTCGGCAACTCGTTAGGACCATTAATCCCAACAACATAAAGGTTATCGCTTTGAAAGAAGGTGAATGCATAGTAGTTGATTTTGCAATGGGGTGGTTTATTCTATTTAAAATAGCATTCAATTGAAGATACATATTGATTTCATGTTTTACATTTAAGGATGCCTCAGCTAATTGCACCCCATCATATCGAACCTGGGATAAAGAAATATCAAGGGGTCATTGATCATCACTTACAGCAACTCATAAACAATGCCAAGTTGGAGTACACACCTTATGTCTTTAATGATGGTAGAATTCTATTGGTAATGCCTGGTAATCTATCAGCATTTTTATATGCTAATAAAGAAGAGCTTTACGCCAAGCTAAGCTTAGAGTAGAGGGTCTTATAACTAAGGTTTACCAAGTTTGGTAAGCTCAGTATACATCGTGCCAGGCGGTAAGGGTGTAAAATCAAAATTGGCCCAAGTTTCATTGTAGAATTCTGCGGGTGTAATCGATAAAACAGGCCGACTGTTCGCCATAAAAAATGCGATAATATGTCCCTCAGTGCTCACGTCAAGGCTTCGAGTAAACGTATGATAAGTGGCGAAGCTCCGAGGGATAATTACTGCACCATTTTCTTTAGCATAGAAGAAAACTTTGCCATAGTCGGCACAGGGAAAGTCTACCGATAGGGTTGGATTTTCTTTTCTTTCAATGGGTCTTCCAAGTCCGTTCCATCCGTTATTGAGCACATGGGCATACATTGGTCGCTCTCTTAAGCTTCGCGGGCTGTCTTGATTGTCTCGACGATTACTTGCTGTATTCATATAGATTTCGTGAGGGACAAATAGGTTGTGCCAACCCATTAATAATCCCAGCCCCTCATCACCTAAAATATCCGCTTTGCCCCTCATAAATTTGGGATAATTAGCCATGACCTGCCAGCCTTCCAACAAACCTTGTTTTTGAAGCAGATTGATGCTTCGATAAATCAGAGCTGATTCGTAGAAAATCGTCAGTTTTTCCTCCAATTCTTCATTGCTATATACCTCTTTACATGCTTTATACAACTCTTTGTGATTTGACTTGAGGTCGTCGAGCGTAACTTTTAGTGATTTTCTTGCCAATTCATATAAGGCTTGATCGACAGCCAAAGGATGAGGTGTGATGCTCGTAGTCTTATCAAGAACGCGGCCGATTATCTCATTTTCTTTGGAATAGGGTCGGTTATATTGGCTGAAAAGGTCTTTTGCTAGGCTATAAATCTTGGCAAAACTAGGGAGCCCAGCATCTGAGAAGACCGAAGAATAACTTGTGGTAAGGGCTTCAATATCTCTCACTTGGCGAGTTATGACATCATTGAATTGTTGCTTGGTTAACTCACTAAAAGCTTTTGGATTACCATCCATAATTTCTCTGAGTTTATGAAGGTTTGATGTGTCCCCATTTTCGATAAGATGAAGTAATCCAGACAGAATGATAGGCTCTTGAACACTTTGAGTCCAAAATTTGGAGAGATTTTGATCTGCAGTGAAGTGAGCCAAGGTGTCTGGTGTTGCTCTGTAGCTTGCAGCCATTGCTTCTCCAGGCATAATGATTAACCATGAATCGGCACGTTTAGGTTGAATGATTTTACCGTCGAAACGAGCATAAAAACGATTGACATACACCGGAGAAAATGCTCCCTTATCTGTTGTCGTGTGCATGCCATTGCTAATGAGTTGCTGGGGTCCTGTTCCCTCTGATATTAAGAGCTCAATTTTGCTGCCCGCCGGAAAACTAGCAGGTAATACGGCAGAGTTTTTCGGTAAGTATATAAGGGCTCCTTGTTCTGTTAGAAAGAATCCATCTTGAGTTGGATTCCAATAGCGCACATCGTCAACTTTCTTTAACTTATCCATTATGAAGGAAACAGATTTCCTTTGCGCATATTCGAATATGACATCTAGGGTGTTGTCCAGTTTTCGAAAGTCTTGACCAAATCCCGCATTGATTCTTACATCATAGTTCATGGCGTTCGTTATCTGATTGGATGCATTCTCATAGCGTAGTTTGTTAACGGCTTCAGGTATAGCGTGCATCGTGAAATAGATTCGATCGACGAAAAATGCTGGATTTTCTCGTGAAAACTGATCAAGATGATCGTGTATTCGTTGAATATCTTGCTTATTAGGAAAGGTGAGGCTATCTATTCCGCCATAGTCAAAACGTACGGTGAACGAGTCATTGGCCGGTATTTCTTGGCAATACGATGGCTGAACAAGTCCTAGACAAAGAGCGAAAAGAAGCAATGTGAAGTTTTTAGTCATAGCTCGAATCATATACGAATAACGTCATCGAATTTATAGATGTTTCATGGATTTGTACTTTCATAACGTAGAACAAGTCAAAATAGCATGACGAGTAGTACAATTTCTAGATATTGGGTCTTTCTTGGTAACGAGCTCAGGGCGGAACTTCGACATTTGCAAGGCCTTGCCGCTCAGACTATGTTCGTTGTGGTGGCTAGTTATTTGTTGTATGCAGGGTTAGTGCTTTTAGGCCATGCCGAGGTTTCAAATCAGGTCATTCAGGTTATTTTTTGGCTCGTTATGATTTTTACGATAGTCAATTCCACCTCGTCTTCTTTTTTTCGTGATGCGTCGGGGAGGGACTTGTATTACTATTCCTTGCTCCACCCCCTGGTCTATTTTGTAGGAAAATTATTGTCATCTTTTGTTGCTACACTGTTTCATTCCTTGTTACTCACCCTGATTTTTCATCAAGTTTTTGCTTGCGATTATATGGTTACCTTTCCCTGGTTTGCCGTCATGTTTTGTGGTGTTCTGGGAATGACTACGTTATTTACCTTGATCGCATCAATGGCCTCTAAGACTAGTCAAAGTCAGATTTTAGCGGTAGTGCTTGGTTTTCCCTTAGCTATTCCGCTCCTGCTGTTTATTCTCAAAAACTTGAGCTCAATAGATCTTGTGTATGCGCAGGATTTTAGCCTTTCGAGCTTGTCTTCTCTCTTGATTTTTGATGGCTTAATTCTTGGCTTAAGCTTATTGCTCTTTCCCTATATTTGGGGGGATTAACTCGGGAAAATTTGAATCGATTATTGCGACATTGGTGGTGGAAAGTGCTTGGTCTTTGCTTAACATTCTATGCCATTTTTATGGCATTGGCAACTCCCTTGAGTTCTGGAATACAAGTCAACCTAATACAACATAACACCGATACCTTATTATCTGTCAAGGCGCACAATGTTGATTTTGTTCTAGGAGAAAAAACACTAAAACTTTGGGCTCATAGCCCTGACGGATATTATTCTATTGAAGACTATTCCATTGAAGGAGTGGATAGCCTTACCATTCCACTAAGCAACATTCATTATGCTGATAGCAGTGGGGAGGTGGCTTATCTAGACTTAGTTGCATTCACGGAGTCAATGGGTTTAGTGGGATCGGATAATGCGATCCCTGCTAAAACAGCGCAACGGATCGAGGATTTGCCAAGTGAGGATATTTCTTCGTTTTCAAGAGGGAGTGAAGGATTTGTCTTTCCCAATCGCCGCATTTTAGATGAGACCATTCGGAACCTTATGTTTCATGTTACGATGTGGTTTGGTATGGTTGGTTTATTGCTTTTTGGATTCATCTATGCCATTAAATATATCCTTGGAAATAATCTTGAGCGTGATCTTTGGGCATCCTTAGCTAATGCGGTGGGTCTAGGGTTCGGCATTCTGGGACTGCTTACCGGTATGGTATGGGCGAAGTATACATGGGGTGCATTCTGGGTTAATGATGCTAAGTTAAATGGAGCAGGTCTTGGGGTTTTGATGTACTTCGCCTATTTCCTTTTAAGAAACAGTATTGATAATCCCCGAAAACGGGCGCGCATTAGTGCGGCATATAACGTGATTGCTTTTGTGCTCTATATCATGTTCATTTTTGTTCTTCCGCGATTACAAGGTGTAGATAGTTTACACCCAGGACAGGGTGGTAATCCAGCATTTTCATCGTATGATTTAGACAATGCACTTCGCATCGTGTTTTATCCGGCGGTTTTTGGATGGACCTTCATTGGTTTTTGGATCTTTGACATCCTCCGTAGGATGCATGCTTTAAACACTATAAACTAGCAGAATAATGACAATATTAATGCAGCTGTTGGCTCTACTCAACAAGGTGGCTTTTTTTAATCCTAGGGGTGATGGAAAGTATCCCGTAGTAATCATTGTACTTCTTATTGTTTTCCTCGGTTTAGGCGGGGTGCTTGTTTATCTAGAGAGGCGATTGCGCAAGCTCGAGAAGTAATCTTCTTCAAGACATTAAGCCCAATCATTTTTTTTAAAATATTTTAACAATTAGGGCTTTTCCTGCTTACCTTCACGTAGTCACAAAAACATAAACTATGTCGAATTATAGCTTTTACCAAGATGTGGAACATTATGTTGACCAGGCATCAAAGTATACCCGATTCCAAAAGGGAATACTTGACCAAATACGTCAGTGCAATAGTGTTTATCGCATGAAGTTTCCTGTTAAGATGGGAAATGAAGTACATGTTATCGAAGCCTATCGGGTTCAACATAGCCACCACCGACTCCCAACAAAAGGAGGTATTCGTTTCTCAACTGCTGTTAATCAGGATGAGGTAAAAGCGTTAGCTGCCTTAATGACCTATAAGTGCGCCATTGTCGATGTGCCTTTCGGCGGTGCAAAGGGAGGAATCAAGGTAAGTCCCTCAAAGACTTCACCCGCCATGATGGAAAAGATTACTCGTCGTTACACGACGGAATTGGTCAAGAAAAATTTCATCGGCCCTGGATTAGATGTCCCCGCTCCGGATTACGGATCTGGTGAGCGAGAGATGGCTTGGATCCTCGATACCTACACGGCCTTGAAGCCCGGTGAAGTGGATGGATATGGGTGTGTTACTGGAAAGCCAGTGCATCTTTACGGAATCCGAGGTCGAACAGAAGCCACGGGACGTGGAGTAGTCTATGCGCTTAATGTAGCCTGTAGCTATAAGAAGGATATGGAGGCCTTAGGCCTAGAGGTTGGTCTTGAAGGAAAAACAGTGGCTGTTCAGGGTCTTGGAAATGTAGGATATCACGCCGCTCGCATCATTCAAGAGTACGGGTGTAAAGTAGTGGGTATTGCAGAGCGTGAGGGTTCTATCTATTGTGCCGAAGGATTTGATGTCGAGAAAGTGTACAAGTTTCGTCAAGCCAATGGATCATTGCTGGAATATCCTGGTGCAACCGTGCTCAAAGAACGAAATGACATCTTGTATATGGACGTCGATATTCTGATTCCAGCAGCACTTGAAAATCAGATTAACAAGTCCAATGCAAAAAAGGTCAAGGCAAAAATTATTGCCGAGGCGGCCAACGGTCCAATCACGCGCGAAGGACAAGATATTCTACTTAAGAAAAACATCCTAATCCTACCGGATATCTATGCAAATGCAGGAGGGGTGACCGTTTCTTACTTTGAATGGCTTAAGAATCTATCGCATGTGCGCTTTGGTCGAATGAAGAAGCGTTTTGAAGAAAATACCCAACTCAATTACATTGAGATGGTTGAGGATATGACGGGTAAATCAGTTGGTGCTCGAGAAAAGAAAGCCATGATTCGTGGTTCCAATGAGACGGATTTGGTGAACTCTGGGCTAGAAGATACTATGATTGAAGCCTACCATGCGATCAAGGAGACGCAAAAGCGAACGAAGACGGATCTCCGTACAGCCGCATTCACCTTGGCTATAACTAAGGTTGGAGTGGCTTACCAAGGTATGGGCATCTTCCCATAATGGGAATTTGTTAAACTTATTGGTTGTCTATCGTATCAGGATAGAATGTATTTTCTGCTAGTGTGTGTGGGAGCAGTGTTTTGTCGCCCTTAAAATTTTATATTGGCCAATAACTAGGCATAAGGTAGCGGGAAGCTCAATCCATAATGTAGTGCTAAGCGAATGCTCTCCGTGATTGGTGTAATGTCCAAGACTAAGCCCAATTAAACCGACTGTAAGTAGGATGATCCAAAGTTTGTTGTCCTGCCAGAGATGCTTATGGCGATAGATCAATAGACTACTGAATCCTGCGATGAGTAGGACAAATGCCGTTGAGATATACTCATTTATCGATGTATTAACCTCTAAAAAGGGAAGAAGTAAGGTGATGAGGGGTAGGCTGATGCAATGAATTAAACAAGCGACACTGAGAAACCAGGTTAGGTTTCTAAAACGGATGTTGGAAATTTTCATCGCCACGAAGGTAAAGCATCTGCAACAAAGTTGCAGCAATAACTTTTAGAAGCTAATAGGAAGGAAAACTCGACTATCGAGTGAATTTCTCTTTAATACGTGCAGCATTACCTCGAAGACCTCGCAGGTAGAATAACTTGGCACGACGTACTTTACCACGCTTAGTGACTTCAATTTTATCAACGAAAGGAGAATAAAGAGGGAAAACACGCTCTACTCCGATACCACCGGACATTTTACGTACAGTAAACATTTTGTCTGTCCCTTCTCCACGAACATTGATAACAACACCTTTGTAGGTCTGGATTCTTTCCTTTTCCCCTTCCTTGATTTTGTAGTCAACAGATACAGTATCTCCTGCCTTAAACTCAGGGTGGTTGAATTCACTCGCTACGGCTTCTTGTACTTTAGCAATTCTTGCGTCCATGGTGTCTATTCTAAACGTTTAATAAAGTTTACCGATATCAATCGGACGCCAAAGATAGTGTAATCCCTTGAATTCTCGAAGATTTTCTCAAAAAGAAGAGAATCGATCTACTTTAGAAGATCGGGTCGCCGCTCCCGGGTTCGTTTTTCGCGTTGTTCATCCTTCCAATCTTCAATTTTTGAAGCATTGCCTGAACGCAAAATATCAGGTACTGTTTGGTTTCTCCAGGTTTCGGGTCGAGTGTATACAGGAGGTGCTAATAGCCCATCTTGAAAGGAATCGGTCAAGGCGGAGCTTTCATTGTTTAGGGCACCAGGAATTAGCCGGCCTATGCTATCTACAAGAATAGCTGCTCCTAGCTCACCTCCCGAGAGCACATAGTCTCCAATGGATACTTCTCTTGTAACATAGGTAGTTCTTATGCGTTCGTCAATTCCTTTATAATGACCACAGATTAGAATAAGATGGGAGGTAAGCGATAGCTGGTTGGCCGTGCCTTGACTCCAACGTTCACCATCGGGAGCTAAGTAGATGATATCATCGGCCTTTTCCCAATTGGGAATGGATTCAATCGCCTGAGCAAGGGGTTCGCACATCATGACCATACCGGCTCCTCCACCATAGGCATAATCATCGATTTGTTTATGTTTTCCCACACCAAAGGCGCGTATATCATGGACATGCACGTCGAGTAGCTTCCGTTCTTGAGCTCGTTTTAGGATGGAATGGTTAAAGGGGCTATCAAGAAGATTAGGTACTGCCGATAAGATATCTATGCGCAACATAAGATTTTAAAGATACACATCTAACAAGCCATCGGGCAGCGAGAGGGTAAGTTGGCCATTTTCAGCCTGTAGAACAACTTGAGGAGTATGGGGTACAATAATCATTGAACCCGATGTGTGCTGTATTTCTATAATGCCATTGGCTGTGCTTTGGTCAATGCTCTGAACGATACCAATGGGCTCTCCATCGGTATCTATGGCATTCCATCCTATCCAAGATTCGATGTTTTCCGATGCTGGCAGGAGATCATTGAAATCTTTTTCACTAATCGCTAATGAGGCATTAACATATTGTTTTACAGCTTCTTCGCTGGAGCAATTTTCGAGCTTTATAACCCAATCTCTGCCTTGTTGGCGTATAATTTCTTCAATAGCAAAGGGAATGAAGTCATATCCGAAGTCAAGCCATAACCAAGAGGGGCAACCAATGGCAAGATCATAGTCAAGAAAAATCCTAAGATTTCCCTTATAACCATGAGGCCTTCCCACTTTACCAATGGTCTTGAGTGTTGGAATTGCGCTTTGCATAGTACAAAAATAAGAAAGGGAGCACCTAAGTGCTCCCTTCCATGAAAACCATTAATGTTGGTTAGACCTTATTTTGCGATAGCCACCTGTTGGCTCATCATCCCGTCATTGTTGCTTACTACAACGATGTAGATACCGTTGTTCAAGCTCTTAGTGCTTAAGGTGTGCACTGAACCAGCTGCTGTTTCGTTAGCAACCATTTGACCTGTCATGCTGTACATCGCGATGTTAGCATCAGCAAGCGCTTCACTTAAGCGAACTTCTACGTTGCTTCCGTTAGAGAAGATAGTTACTTCTCCTGCAGCGAAGTCATTGATTGAAGTAACGCCCTCGTTCACCTTAACATTCATTGTTTGAGAAGATTCACAACCTTCAGCGCTGATCGCACGAACTTCTACAGTGTAGTCACCAGCTTCAAGAGAACCTGTGAAAGAAGCACCGTTAGAAGAAACTAACTGGCCGTCGATGTAGAATTCGATGATATCGCCTTCAGTAACGTTTGCATCGATTGTGAACGACTCACCAGCTTCAACTTCAAGGTCAGCAGGAAGGCTGATAGAAGGAGTAGCAGCTTGGTTAAGATCGATAGAAGCATTCACTGTGTAATCAAGGAATTGAAGCGTAACGTTTTGCGCACCATCAAGTCCAACAGTTACATCAGCAGAAGCTGTAGCAGAACCAGAAACTACTTCTCCGTTATCGTTAGAGATTGAGTAACTCCAAGATACTTGCTGACCATTAAGGATATAAGAAGGAATATCCATAGAGATCATTGAAGAAGAAGAACAGTCACCATCCGTACCGCTTACTGTAATTCCAGGAGTAATGTGGAGTAAGAAACGATCTGGGTTGTCTCCAGTATTCATTGAGAATGTATAGTTAGGAGTTGAGTTCAAATCAGTCCACTCGTTAGACACTTTATCTTCAAGGAACATGATCGAACCTGCTGGGAACGATTCGTGGTCAAAAGCTAAGGTGAAAACACCATCAGCACCAGGAACTAAACCTAAAGGAATCGTTTGACCTAACTGAGAAATGTTACGACCGTTAAGCGACTGCATCACGTCATAAATCTCAGTGTAGAGCGTTGGTTGACCTGGAGCAGAAGGAAACTTGTACGCATCATACAAAGCATCAAATGCTGGAGTAGCATCATCGCTATAGTATAATGTTGTTAAATCGGCGTAACCGTTACCTTGGACAGAGATGTCCAATTTGTGAGAATACCACTCACTTTGAGCGAATACTGTTGACCCTGCGAAAAGGGTTGCAATAGAGAGTATGGCTAGCTTTTTCATGGATATAAAATTTAAGGTTAAAAAATAAGCTATGCATACTTCTACGGCAGATCGATTAAAAGGGATTCATTATTTGATAAAAAAAATTACAACAGCGGACAACACGTTGTTTATCAACGAGTTATAAAAAATAAAAAAATATAGAATTGAGACGAACCTTGCGTTATGCGTTCTGAACAATCTCTTTAATGTTGGCCTCAACCTTTGCGCAAAGCTCATCCACAGGGAGATCATCATCATCGTAACCAAATGGATCTTCTATCTCTTCTGCAATCAGTTCAAGGCCTACCATAGTATAAAAGACAAGCATTACGATAGGAACAACAATGTAGATCGCTTTAATATCCTCATCGGTATTATCTAAAAAGGCAAATGGAAGCATCATGGAAAAGAGCAGCACTACTCGTTTAATATGTAATGCGTAGTTGAAAGGGATGGGTGTATTTCGAATACGCTCACAAGCACCGAGAATATTAATGAGTTCTTGCATTTCATTTTCAAGAATTCTTAACTGATCGCCGTCAATCGTTTTGGATTGGTAGGCCTTATGAATCAGTTGAGTCATTTGTTGCAAGATATAGTTTGGCTTATGATCAGCTTCTTCCCAGCCTTTTTTGAGCGCTGAAGGAATGGTGGACTCTACATTCTGAAACTTACCGGTGCGAAGGTGCTCTTTTACTGTATAGAAAAAAGCGAAAATCGATTGATTGAATTGTTCGAAGGATTCATGATCCTTTCCCACCATGGTAGACCACTTGATCGAAAGATTCCGCGTTGTATTGACCATTTTGCCTAATTGCTTTCGTCCTTCCCACCATCGATCATAAGCGCTATTCGTTCGAAAGACTAATAGCAAACCCAAGACGATACCCAGCATTTTAAACACCGTAGTGTCCAAGCTTAGCCCAGGGAAAAAGCGCTCATGGGCAAGAATGATTAATGCAGTATAAATCCCTACTACAAGTACACTTGAAAAGTGGCCCCGAACATGTTTTAAGCCATGCCGAAATAAAAAGAGGAACCAATTTTTTGTGTTATACTTTATCATCAAGTGTCAATTACTTGCAAGTTTACACTAGTCCTTTGATCCCTTCTACGACAAGCTTGGGTACAAAGGGCGAAACATCCCCTTTTCCTCGAAGGATTTCGCGGACGATGGTAGAGCTAATGGAGGAGTATTCTGGCCTTGAGATAATGAGGAAGGTTTCTATATCCTCGGCCATTGCATGATTTAGATGCGCTATGGTCTTTTCATATTCAAAGTCGGCTGCACTGCGAATTCCTCGGACGATATAGTTCGCCTTTACTGATTTACAGAAATCTACAGTCAGACCTTCGTAGGTAGTTACTTCAAGTTTTGGCTCGTTGGGGAAGAGTTGCTCAATCCAAGCTTTCCGCTCCTCAATAGGGAAGAGCCCACTCTTTTGACTGTTTTGACCGATAGCAACAATGATTTTATCAAACAATGGAAGCGATCGCTGCACGACGTCAACGTGGCCAAGGGTTATGGGGTCAAAAGACCCTGGGAAAACTGCAATCTTGCTCATTTCTGCACTTCTTCTTTTGTAAAGATGGCAAAAATCGTTTGACCATAGTTACGGGACTCTAAAAAATGAGGATGATGGGTGAAGTCATGATTTGGATTATGCTCTAGAATGAAGTATCCAATATCATTGATCATGCTTTGAGCTATAATAAGATCGGGTAAGGTATCAAGCTTTGGCATCCCATAGGGTGGCCCAGCAAAAATCAAGTCATAGGAAGTTTCGCAACGCTCTATGTACTTAAACACATCCATTGAGAAGATCTTGTGGTTGGGAATCCCTAGGGTTTGGGATGTTTGCTTGATAAAGTTTAGGCAGGGTCTATGCCGTTCGACGCTTGTAATATCTTGGCATCCTCGTGAGGCAAACTCATAGGATATAGCTCCTGTACCACTAAATAGATCAAGAAAAGACACCTTGTCAAAATTGAAACGGTTACTTAGAATATTAAACAATCCTTCTTTAGCGATATCTGTTGTAGGCCGGGTTGGCTTGAATTTAGGTTGACGAAGCGGCCTTCCACGAAACTGTCCTCCAATTATGCGCATAGTTACTTCGGTTTATTGTCCATTGAATTCAGCAGGCCCTCGAAACTATTTCCCAAAAACACGTTGGCAATTCTCGCTTGAAGTTCATGGCTTATTGTGTTATCAAGGTCTTTCTCAGTTAGACATTGGAAAAAAGTCGATTCAGGCTCGAGATGAAGCTCTTGTATGCATTGATAGATGTAGTATAGCATCATGGAGTGGCTTGGGCAGGGAAAGGATTGGTAAAACAGCAATCGATTTTGTCGAATATGGGCAACATACAGCCTATCATGTATCTCCATACAATGCAGTGTGTCTTCTGCGGATTCGGAATGTAAGCATCCCTTCAGCCAAGTCGATGCGATATGGGTTTTAGGAAGATCCTCTTGGCTACCTTTTTTTGATTCTTGCGGCTTTATCTCTTTTGTAAATGCCCAAAACAAATAAAGGTTATCAGAGACCTCTTCATGATGTATAACAAAATCTGTAGATCGGTAATGACTATAATGCGCTTTAAACAAAGTCTCTCCTTCCTTTGCACTGAGTTCTTCTGGATGAATTAGGTGTAATCGACTTGAAAAGAAACAATGATACTCTGATTCTTTTTTGTGTTCACCTAGTAAGGGGGTCCACTGCTTTCCGTCAAAAACGACCGGTAAGCAAGTTTCGTCATAGAGATGAATCATTGGAAAAACCAAGCTTCAACTTTTACTCGTCCCCTTTCTTACCCGAATCCCAGTTTTTTCTTTCATCGCCCACTTCAATTCCTAAGTCAGCCGATTTTAACTCGCCTTGCACGGTAAGCGCAAGAGGGCTTTGGTCAACTAGGCTTTGTTTGGCGTTGCGCAATGAGCCTTTAAAGACAGCATACCAAGGAGGATTGATTCCATCTAAGAATCCTAGATAATCATCCCGACTAATTTCTATAGCCAATACATCGAATTTACCTAAGCGAAGGTTGAAGTTGCTTTTTTCTATCACGGCATCGCTAAAGGCATCCATTACAAGTTGGTTATAGATGTCTCGTTGGACTTTATTGTAATTGTCATCCATTAAGACACTAAATGCTCCAAAGCTTTCCTCATCTCCAAGTTTACCGTTGGTTACACGGCTTGCTAGACCCATGATCTCTTCGAAATCCATGTCCCACTCGACTGAAAAAATCTGCCATGATGTTGAATCTGATGTTGAGTCGAATAAGACCACGTTGAAGGCTTTGAAAGCATCTACCTTATGTTGATTGTAGGCATCACTAAAGCTTTTATCAAAACTTGCTTCAACAGTCTCTAGTCGTTCTTGAAAAGATTTTTTATCAAGGTTTACCAAATGAAGATTACTCGCCAAGACTTCCTTGAAATCCATAAAACGTCTGGTAGAGCTGCTTATTAGGTTGCCAGCATACTTTTCATAAACAGATGCATTAGCCTTGTTCTTGTCAAAGGTGGAAAGATCGATACTCCCACGAACACCTTTGAGATAATACGTGTAGAGATCTTCGTAGATTTTAACAAAGCTTCCATCATGAGATACTTTCTGGAAAGCTTCGGTGATGTAGTATCCCGAAGAGTCCACAGAAAAAGTAAAGGTTAGTGGACCATTGTTATCATTAAATATGGATGTGATATCAGCAATCCCTACCGTTTTGATTTTATCCGAAATCTTTTTGTTCGATGTAAAAATGTTGTTTGCAATTAATCGCCAAGTATTGAAGTTGGTTCTGTTTTGTTCTAATTCATTGCGGTAAATCTTAAAGAAACCATCGGCTCTCGAATCTTGGGTGTACAACCAAATGGATAACGTATTACTATTGCCACCATTGAGCATGGAAAGCACTTGATTACCTAAAGAAAATCTTTCAAAGATGGTTTGGGCAAGGCTATCCGGAGTGCCCAATTGATCGAGTGATGTTAGCTTGGCAGTATCCAAGGCATCTTGTTCGAATTCCATAACGTTCTTGAGGAAGGCTAGGTCATCGAAGGAACTATCGTTTAAAGTATTTTGAATGGACTCTAGGGTGTTAGCGCTTGGGTAACGTGTAAGCCAATTATTGTGGTAGGCTAAGTCGGTTTGGGCCAAATCGCGAATCAGATAATCCATGCTTAACAAATCAGCAAGTGTTTTAGCAAGTTCCGTTTGAATTTCGATCAGACGATTTTTTCTAGGAGATTGTGGACCATTACTCACAAGAATGGCTTCTTGATTAAGGATGTTTGCGAGATAAGTATTGGCAATTTTCACAAGTTCGTCTTCGTAGTCGTCGAAGTTTGCCATAATCCATTTCTGCGTTAACTCAAGAGAGATATCATCCAATCGAACTGTATTTTCTTTATTGTAGATGGCTCTTAGGCGGTCAATTAGGCGGTTGCCCGAAGAAAAGATGAATTCAATATGACGACTGGTTGGTTTAACGGCACTGACGATTCTTCCAATTCGCTCATTATTAAGCTGGGTAAGTACGAGGTCTTCAAGTGCTACCGTTGAATCACGAGAAGTATCTGAAGTACTGAAAAGCGCTTGTTCAAGTTTTGCAATTTGCACGCTGTCTTGCGATCCGAAAATTATTGCTACAGTGGTTTTGGGTTTGTTTGTATATAAATCAGCAACATACTTGTTTGACATATTGGATAGCACCCATTGTTCCGTTAATGCATTAAGGGTGTCTTCTAGAGACTCCTCATTAGCCTCATCATAGAGCCCGTCTATTTGACTTGTTATGATGGCAATCCGATGTAAAAAACTGAATTCGACAAGCATCTTGAGTTTGGCTTGATCTGAGATAAGTGCATCGTTAATGGCTGATGCCGTTGATGTATTGTAGTTAATCCACGCTTCTAGCTCTTCAGAGCTTGTGGCATAGGCTAACTGGGCGAACGTATTATTTTGCTCAATATGCAGTTTTTGAAATTCAATTAAGCTTTCCATTTTACCTCTTACGGATTCATCCTGTTCGCTAATAGAAACCTGCACTTCGTTATAAAATCCTATGTAACCACGAATCTGGGCTGCTAAAATCACTGCTAGAATAGCAAAGACACTAATCAAACCGATTTTAATGTTCTTTTGGTTGCTTGCATTCATTGTAAACAATTTGAATGGAAAGGTAAGGATTTTTGGCGCTTTGTAGAAGATACTTATGCTGTTTGAATTCAAAAAAGCGCGATTTCCTCAGGGCATTGACTACCTTGCCGTCTCATGGACGATAAATGAGACAATTGAGCTATTCGTATCAACGAATTTTTAACATTGCCCTTCCACTGATTCTTGGTAATCTTGCCTATTCTGCAATCGGCTTTGCTGATATGTACTTTATGAAGTTTGTCGGTCCGATTGAACAAGGCGCTATCAGCTACGTAGGACATCTATATACCACAATATTTATCATGGGATATGCCTACTGCAAAGGGGTTCAAATCCTAGTAGCGAATCAAGTTGGTGCGAATGCCTTGCACAAAGTAGGAGCCATAGTTGATCATGCGATGATCACTTTGCTCGCCATGGCTATGTTCCTTCTTTTGCTTGTGGATCAATTTGGTTTGACCTTGTTATCGGCATTGCTCAACACACCAGAAGCGATTGAAGCCTCGTGGGATTACCTCTCCATTCGGAAAATCGGATTTGGATTTTCTTTTCTTGGTTGTGTGATGTTGGCCATGTATAGCGGAATTGAGCGCACTAAAATTCTTGCTGTGGCCATTGCTTCAATGTCTATAACCAATATCTTTTTGAACTGGGTCCTTGTGTTTGGAAAATTTGGCTTTGAGCCGATGGGGATTCGAGGTGCTGCATGGGCTTCAAACATTGCAGAAGTTGTTTCCCTTGCGGTTTTTGTTGCTGGATTGTTGTATCAACGATTGATTCCAAGACTCAAGATTTTCCATTTTAAGGCGTTTAGTCGTCAACTTTTTTCTCAAATCAATTGGACGTCTTTACCGCTTATCTTTCAAGCGATTGTTGCCTTGACGACATGGTTTCTGTTTTTTACTCTCGTGGAGCGAAAATTGGGGTCAACGGCTTGGGCTGCTTCGGGACCGGTAAAAAATCTATATACTCTTTTTGGCGTAACGTCTTACGCTTTTGCTTCGACCACCAATACGGCGATTGGCAATCTAGTCGGGAAGGAAGCCTATGATGAGATTGTTCCCACTATCAAAAGAATGGTAAGATTGAGCCTCTTAGTCGCTATCGGGGTGACTATTCCTGTACTCTTGATGCCAAGAACCCTTCTCCTGTGGATTACAACGCCTGAACTCGTCGAAGTAGGTTTGATGACGCTCTATGTTTCCATAGCTTCGTTGTGGATGTATTCGATTGGTACGATTTTATTTAATGCTATTGTAGGCTTGGGCCAAACCTCTTGGTCTTTAGTTATAGAGGTGGTAAGCTGCATTGGCTTCATTGCCTTCTTAATTTTATTGTTTTATGGCGTTCATTGTAAGAGCCTAGCTTGGGGGTGGTCTAGTGAGATCGTCTATTGGCTTTTAACAGGCGGCCTTGGTTTGGCGTGGTTTAAATGGTTCTTTCCCAAAGTTATCGAGCAAATCAAAGAATCTTAGCGGGCCTTAATCGAGCATTTTTTTATCTTCATCGTTATAGGGTAGTTATGGTGCCACTTCTACTAGTTGGTGGCAAAAAATTGATCTAAAGCAGATGAACAAACAAAAAGAATTACAACAACGTAAGGAACTTGCAAAGTTGGGTGGGGGAAAAGCCCGTATCGAAAAACAGCATGCCAAAGGAAAGTTAACCGCTAGAGAACGAATTCAGGTGTTGCTCGATGAAGGTAGCTTTGAGGAGATTGGGATGTTTGTAGAAGCTCGTACAACGCAAAACAATCAATCCTTTTACGGAGATGGAGTTGTCACAGGCTTTGGGAAGATTCAAGGAAGATTAGTCTACATATACAGCCAAGATTTTACTGTTTTTGGCGGCTCATTAAGTGAGACGCACGCTGAAAAGATTTGTAAGATTATGGATCTTGCTATGCAAAATGGCGCACCGGTTATCGGGTTAAATGACAGTGGAGGTGCCCGTATTCAAGATGGCGTAAAGAGCCTCGGAGGGTATGCAGATATTTTTTATCGAAATACCAGAGCAAGTGGGGTTGTACCTCAGATCAGTGCGATTTTAGGTCCCTGTGCTGGAGGAGCGGTTTATTCCCCGGCTATCACAGACTTTATATTGATGGTTGAAAAATCGTCTTACATGTTTGTTACCGGTCCTAATGTTGTAAAAACCGTGACCCATGAAGAAGTTTCTTCTGAAGAATTAGGGGGCGCTCAGAGCCATGCAAGCAAGTCTGGAGTGACCCATTGCACATTTCCCGATGAGATTAAGGCCTTGCGAGGTGTTCAGCAATTATTATCCTATATACCTCAAAACTGCGAAGACAATCCACCTCAAGCTGATGCGCTTGAACCTTCAGTGTCAGGAGAAGCATTACGCGATATAATGCCTTCTTCAGCTTCCCAGCCTTACGACATGAGGGAGGTGCTCCAAGCCATCATTGATGAAAATAGCTTTTTTGAAATCCATAAGGATTACGCTGAAAATATACTCGTTGGTTTTGCTAGAATAGAAGGTAAATCCGTAGGTATTGTCGCCAATCAACCTGCAGTGCTCGCTGGGGTGTTGGATATCGAATCTTCAAGAAAAGGAGCTCGATTCGTCCGGTTTTGCGATAGTTTCAATATTCCTTTAGTTACGTTAGTAGATGTTCCTGGATTTTTACCGGGAACCGATCAAGAATGGAACGGGATTATATCCAATGGCGCAAAGCTGCTCTACGCATACGCGGAGGCAACTGTTCCTAAAATCACCATTATAACGCGTAAAGCCTATGGAGGAGCCTATGATGTTATGTCTTCAAAACATCTAGGCGGTGACCTGAATTATGCTTGGCCAGATGCAGAGATTGCTGTGATGGGACCCCAAGGTGCAGCGGAAATTATCTACAAACATGAAATAAAACAAGCGGATGATCCGGAGGCTATGCTCGAGGAAAAAGTAGCGGCTTACCGTGAAGAATTTATGAATCCTTACAAGGCTGCTGCTAGAGGATTCATCGACGCCGTTATCTTGCCCGAAGAAAGTCGTGAAAAGATTGCACGAGGGTTGGATATGCTTTCCCAAAAGGTTGATAATTTACCCCGTAAAAAACATGGCAACATTCCCATGTAATCTAACGTTTTCTTAGGGCTATCCACAATTATTCATCAGCGTGAAGAACATTTGCAAAAGATGCAGAAGGCATTATCTATCTTTCATAAAAGGATCTAAGTAAGCTTATGTTTGATAGGGATTTCGATGGCTTTATGAGTGACCTTGGTCGTATCATCCAAAAGTATGAGACGGCGAAGGCAATGGGTGATTTTATCTACCTAGAGGTCTCGGAGTATGAGGAACTTTTTGACCATTACTTTTCTACTGGTGACTTTGAGCAAGCTGTAAATCTGATTCAAGCAGGATGTAAAGCTCATCCCTATGCAGGGTCATTAAGTTTGAAACACGCAGAGGTTCTCCTTGAGCTTGGTCAACTGGAAGAAGCGGAGGGGTGGCTTGATGTTGCAGAAAGCTTGCAACCCAACGATCTTCAGATTGTACTTAATCGAGCAGATCTCCTTGCTATGCGAGACAAGCACCAGCAGGCTATTGACCTTGTGAACGGCCGATTGAGAATAGCTTCAAAAGAGGAAGCCATTGAATTGTATATTGAATTGGCTGATATCTATGAAGATGTCGAGCACTATGTTGAAGTCATAGAGGCTCTTGAGGCATTGCTTAAACTTAATCCCAAGCATGTTGATGCACTCAACCGATTATGGTTTGCTGTAGAGTTAACCGGTATGTATACTAAGAGTATAGAAATCCACCAAGGACTTTTAGATAATGACCCCTATCACGAGGCAGCTTGGTTTAATATAGCTCAAGCTCATATTGGTATGGACAATCTCAAAGAGGCAATTTCTGCCTTGGAATTTGTGTTGGCCATCAATGAGGGTCATGATGCGGCATCCATCTTATGCGCAGACCTGTACATGGAATTACAGGATTATGATAAGGCATTAGCCCTGTATCATTCAGTACTTGAGTTAAACCTTCCTAATCGCGATGTCTTTCTTCGTTTAGCAAATTGCTACACCATGGTAAATGATTTGGATGAAGCCAAGGTTTACTATCGAAGATGTATATCATTAGATCCAAGAAACGATGAGGCCTTCTATGGTCTTGGTTGTTGTTTGTTAGCCGAAGAAAAATATGAAGATTGTCTTTCTCCCTTGGAAAAGGCTGTACGCTTAAATCGCAGCAATCTCGATTATTCTACCACCTTGATGGAGGCTTACAAAGAACTTAGCGACTGGGAATTAGCGATTTCACTGCTTCAAGACATCATCAAGGACAATCCCGACAATCAACGGCTAATGATGGAACTTGCCATGCTCTATGTTGAAGCTGGGGAGGTCCAAGATGCTATTGATTGGTTAGAAGAGTGTATCGAGGTTTTCCCTCGCGAGGCCGATTTCTATTTTGCACACGCCGTTTACTGCTACACTGTAGGGCGAAGAAATCAGGCTATTGTAAGTGCAGAACAAGGCATGGTTTGTGACGAGCACCGAGCAAGTCACTGGATTTTATCTGATCCCCATATGGCCGAAGATCCTCTTTTTGCCAACCTTCTGCGCACATAACCATACATTGGGTGCATGTCAGTTAGACGATATATTCAGACCTTTGCTGTAGGCTTAGCTATGGGAATAGCGAATGTTATTCCAGGCGTTTCTGGAGGGACTATAGCCCTTGTTGGTGGGGTATATGCCGAAATCTTCTCTTCACTGAAACAGATAGATAAGCATTTTATTCGGTTATTGCTTCGCTTTCAATGGTTTGATGCCTTCAAACATGTCAACGGTGGATTTCTAGCGATGTTATTTTTTGGTGTGGCGGTTGGTATTATTGCCCTAGCCAATGTTTTATCTGGTTGGCTGTGTGCCTACCCAATGCAGGTGAATGCCCTCTTCTTTGGACTTATTCTAGCTTCGGTTTATACAGTGGTAAAGCGGGTGGATGATCGGAATGCACTCACCTTCGCGCTTTTTATAGTGGGTGTAGCTATTGCTATGGGTATCGGATTCCTCCCTCCAATGAAAGGAGGTGATGGCTTGGTCTACATGGCCTTGTGTGGCTTAGTAGCTGCCTGTAGCATGGTCCTTCCAGGGCTAAGCGGGTCATATATATTGCTGCTTATGGGAAGCTATGGTACAGTGGTTAATGCCGTATCGGATATGAATTTTTCCATTCTACTACCCCTTGCCCTTGGCGCGGGATTAGGTCTTTTGGCCTTAACTCGAATTATAGCTTTGCTGTTTGAACGTGCTAAGAGCGAAACTCTGGCATTGATGGCGGGATTTGTCTTTGGATCACTCTATGTGATCTGGCCGTGGAAGGAAGCGGTGTATCAGAAAAATATTCTAGGTGAACCATTGGATAAATATGGTCAAGTGGTTGCCAATGCTTGTGAAGATGGTTTGATTGTTGATTATGTGCGATGGATACCCTCTTCGGATAGCTTGGGAGATGTGAACTTATGGATCATGCTGGGGTTGATGGTTCTCGGTGTTGGTGCTGTTCTAGGCATAGAGTATCTGGGAAAAGAAAACAACGGTTAACAATGAAACTCGGTCTCTTGGGAAAAGACATTGGGCATTCAATGAGTCCATCGCTATTCAGCAAAAGAGTGGATCCTTTGAAAGGGAGTTATTCCTTATGCTCCTGCAATAGCCTAGAGGATGTCTCTGGCTATCTTATGAAGGATTATGATGGCTTCAATGTAACCATGCCTTACAAGTCAAGTATCATGGACTTACTCGATGTAATCGATTCAGAGGCAAAGGCTATTGGGGCTGTTAACACCCTGGTTCGCTGCCAAGAAGGCTGGAAGGGTTACAATACGGATATAAAGGGTATTGAAGAAACCTTATCACCTCACATTACGACTTGGCATACCAAAGCATTGATTTTAGGCACAGGAGGTGCTGCAAGGGCAGCAGCCTATGTCCTTCGGAGCTGGGAGATATGGCCAACTTTTGTGTCAAGGAGTTTATCGAACGAAGAAACGCTGCGATATAGTGATTTAGATAGCCATGTTGTTCAAGAGTTTTTATTGATTATCAATGCGAGTCCCGTGGGGCAGTGGCCCAATGTGGAGCAGCGTCCTTTGATTCCCTATGAGTACATAGGGCAGGAACATCTAGTATTTGATATGGTCTATAATCCTGTAATGACATCCTTTTTAAAAGCAGTGGAACAGCAAGGTGGTAAAACTCTCGATGGAATGACCATGCTCGAGAGCCAAGCCCAGGCCTCTTGGAAGCTTTGGCAACAAGGAAAATGACGTTAAGCAGGCTTTAAAGTTCTTTCTTAAGCCAAGGCGTAAGCTGTATCTTTAGTACAACAGCGAACCAAAAATTTATGAGAATTCTGCTCTTATTCTTCTTATTTCTGTGCACTTCTATTGCATCGGCTCAGCATTTTTCTGAGTGGACTTCAGTACTTCCGGAAGATCAAGATGACTACTTAGATGTTCCCGGTACGCATGTTTGGCAACAAATCGTGCGACGCGGTATGACTATGACGGATGGAAGGAGCGTTGGACCTAACTTGGATTTTACAAGTTTTATATCGGCCAATGGAAGTTCTACTAATGGATACCTTGGAGTAAACTCTGAGGGAGGTCCACAAATTTTTGGAATAGGTGACCCAGGCCAAGTAGTTTTCTTTGATCTTTCCTTTAATCCAACGAGTAATCTGTGGGAGACCACAAGCTCTCAGCAGGTAGACTTTAGCTACTATGGGTGTAGTGGAGTCGGATCTTCGGGTACACTTCGTAACTGTTCAGGGGGTGTTTCTCCTTGGGGCACCTATATTACCAGTGAAGAATATACTGAGGCAACGTGCACCAAAGATGGCTACCAGACCTTTGGTTGGAACATTGAGATTGATCCTGTAACCAAGACCATTATAGATTACAATAATGACGGTACTCCAGACAAAATTTGGTCCATGGGTCGATGTAAGCATGAGAATATATGTTTTACTCAAGATAGTTTAGTCGCATACACCGGGGCTGACGAAGGAGACGGCTTTCTCTTTAAGTTAGTCATGGCTTCAAAAGGTAATTTAGGAAGCGGCAACTTGTACGTTTTAAGAGATTTAGGAGGTGGCAACTATGATTGGTTACAAGTGCCTAACTCAACGCCCGCAGAATGCAACAACACGATGGGTTTTGCAGGAAATAATGGAGCAGCTGATTTTAATCGAGTAGAGGACGTTGAGATTCATCCCATTACAGGCCAAGTATATTTTACCTCTACGACCAATGGAAAGGTTTATCGATTTGATGACTTAGGATTGAGCATTGCAAATTTTGAAACCTATGTCGGGAATTCATCCTATACCATTAATCATGGCTCAGGTCAAACCTCGTTGTCCTTTGGACAGCCGGACAACCTTTGCTTTGATAACCTTGGTAACCTATACATCACGCAAGATGGTGGGGAAGGGAATGTATGGTTAGCGCGAGCAGGCCATAATGATTTGACCAATCCTTCCATAGAGATATTTGCCAATACCCCCAATAGTTGCGAGCCGACGGGAATATCCTTTACACCCGATTATCGGTTTATGTTTATGTCTATTCAGCATCCAAGTTTTGCAAACTCTGGGTCGGTCGTAGATGCGGCAGGAGTCAATGTTGCCTTTAATGAAGATGTGGTTGTAGTTATTGCAAGAAGAGAAGTCTTAGGTCCAACTGCTTGTGATTCGATGGTGCTGACCTATTCGACTAGCGTAGCAACTTGTGGTAGTGCAGATGGGTCTATCTCCATTACGGGGGTATCTGGAGGAAGCGCTCCTTACTCCTATGCTTGGAGCAATGGCAGTACTGGACAAGTTTTGAATAACGTGGCCTCTGGATTTTACACGGTTGTGGTTACGGATGCGAATGGTTGCCTTGACTCGACATCCATCTTTTTAGATTGTCAGGGAGGAAGTAGTTGTACGCCGTTTTCTTATGTAATAGATTCTACCATTGGCTATTGTGGTACGGCCTCTGGTTCGTTGAGTGTGACGAGTGTCAGCGGAGGAAGCGCTCCATATACTTATACATTGAATAACGGAGCTCCCTCAACGTCAGGCTATTTTGGTCAATTGGATGCAGGGATGTACGAACTTATCATTTTTGATAACTCGGGATGCCGTGACACGGTTAACGTCCCGCTTTCCTGTGAGGAAATCATTTGTAACGCTTTGTCTATTTCCTATGCCTTGGATACCCCTCAATGTGGTGAAACGAATGGATTTATAGCCATTGATGGATCCACGGGAGGAGTAGGGCCCTATCAATATGATTGGCTCATAGATAGCAATTCAATCTCCGACGCTAATGGCATTATCGTAGGAGAGGGCTTGCTTGAGATCTTTGTAACCGATGCCTTGGGCTGTCGAGATAGTATGATGGTTCTTATACCATGTAATGATGACGGAAGTGCTGACGTGTTGGATACCATAACAATAGATGCTGGATCAATTCTTACCACGCCTGATGATATTGTTGCTATAAATAATGGACAAACCACCATTTCACTTGGTCCAGGTGAGGTAGTCATCATAGAAAATCAATCGAATTTCATGAGTTATATCAATTCGACAGGTGGTGTACTGGTCATAGGGCTCAATGATGGCTTAATCGTTAATCAGAACAATGAGATTGTTGGTTTTATCGATTTTGATGCTACGTCAATCGGTGAAGTAAGTCAAGCGGAAAATTTGGTATCAGTTTACCCCGTGCCTACCAATGATGTGCTTCACATCTATTTTAACCGAAGTGTAGGGTCAGTATCTGGCGAGGAGATTGAGGCATTTGAAGTGTATGATGTCAGTGGAAAGCAGCATAAGGTTAAGTTGAAAGTATTAGGGCAAACTCAAGCTACGATTAGTGTAGGGGACTTACATGATGGTACCTACCTGCTTTATGTAAAAGCTATTGATGAAGTGATTGTTAAGCGTTTTATTGTTGCCCGCTAATCCCATACAAGGTGTTGATGAGAAAATCCTTAAACTTCTTGGTATGGCTAATGGTCCTAGTGACTTGTCAGGTTGGATGCAGTCAGCCTAAAGCATCATTTGAAGAGGATGCCACCATTCCTGATGTTGCGATGGAAGAAATCAGCGGAGAGGAAACAACTCTTCGTGATGTGCTCGCTCGTTATAAGGGCCAAACAGTTTTGATTGACTTCTGGGCGAGTTGGTGTGGAGACTGCATAGAGAGTTTTCCATACCTTAAGGACTATAAGGCAAATAACCCACAAAATGTGGTTTTCCTTTACGTCAATGTAGATCAAGAACGCAGCCGATGGCTTGATGCCATTGAAACGTACAATCTAAAAGGGGATCACCTTTATCTTCCAGAAGGTATGAAAGGCGAGCTTGGCCAATATATTGGCCTAACGTGGATACCGCGGTTTATGGTGATTAACGCCAAAGGTGAAATCGAATTATGGAAGGCCACCCAAGCAGATGACAAAGCCCTATCATCATACTTCGAATAACTTCCTTAAAATCAGTCTTTTGGGTCTTCTAGAGATAGAGTATTTGGCGAGTCTAGACTAGTATCATTGGCTTTTTCGATGATCTTTGGATCAATCGTCTTGGTTGTGTCAGCGCCTAGTTTTTTTAACTCTTCTGCAGTTCGCACAAGATTTCCTTTGCCGGTTGTTAAACGTCCCATGACATTCTCGTAATCCTGTTTGGATTTATCGAGGTTCTTCCCGATGGTTACTAAATCTTCCAAACTCAATGCAAGTTTTTCATAGATACGCCCCGCAAGTCGAGCAATCTCCTTGGCATTGGAGTTTTGATCTTCAATGCGCCATAGATTATTCGCGGTACGTAGAGCAGAGAGCAAGGTGAGCGGCGTCATTAAAATGACATTTTTGGACAAAGCAAGATCCAACAATCCATCGTCTTCTCGAATGGCCACGCTGTATGCTCCTTCAATAGGGATGAACATGAAAACAAAGTCAAGTGTATCAAGGCTTTCATGTTTTTGATAGCCTTTGTCCCCGAGTGACTTAATGTGATTCTTTAGCGACTGAATATGGCTTTTGAGGTGGACTTCTTTCTCTGAATCATCATCCACGGTGTAATATCGTTCATATGCTGTGAGCGAGACTTTTGAGTCGATAATAATCCGTTTTCCATCAGGCAGGTTGACCACAACATCGGGCCGCATTCGACTGCGGTCCTCATTGGTGTAAGAGTCTTGGGTTACGTATTCTCTGCCTTTTTCCAAACCGCTCATCTCAAGAATTCGCTCAAGAACCATTTCACCCCATGCACCTTGCTTTTGTTTATCCCCTTTTAACGCTTCGGTAAGGTTTTTAGCATCTTCCAGCATCCGATTGTTTAACTCGGTGATATGCTTTAGTTTTTGGTCAAGCGCAGCATTGGATGTAAGAAAGTTTTCATTGTACTTCTCGACCTGAGATTTAAAGGTGTCCATATCCTTTTTAAAGGGCAGAAGCAAGGTGTCCATTTCACTCTTTTGCCGTGCTACAAAGGTCTTGCTGCTGTGCTCGAAAACCCGGTTAGCCAGGTTTTCAAATTTCTCTTGTAAGACTTGCTCTTGCTTTTGCCGCTCTTCTACGCTTATCGTATTTTTTTCTTTTAACGCAGCAACTTGTCCTTGTAGTTCATATAATTTTTCTTCAATTTGTCGCTTATCCTGTTCGAGGATCGCCGTTTTTTCTTCAGACTGTTTTAGCGAAGTTTTCTGTAGGTTGTTTTCCGTTTGTAATGCTGAAACCTCTTTACCTAATTGATTCGTGGAGGACGCCTTACCCCAATAGAAGCCTACAAGGATTGCGGGAAGGAGCAAAAAATATGGAATTAGGGATAGAAACTCTGTCATAGATTATGAAGGTAAGAGTCTTTGCCACAATCTATTTGTGGTTTGCTCACAGGCTAAGATTTTGGTGGAAAATCTTTAAGGCGCATGGTCTGTGCCTCAATAAAGTTGATTAACTCGACTTTATCCTTAATCCCTTCCATAGTGCTGTAAGGAATGGGATCGCCAATGGTTACGTCTAGCGTCTTATTGCGTTTGTTCTTCAGTTCTCTAAGGAGCATAGACATGCGCAAGTTGACGTGAATCCAGCTTCCAAAATGGAACCAAAATGAGTTTTCTCCATGGAAGTACATGGGGACCACGGTGCATTTGGCTTCATGAATACGGTCACAGATAAAATACCGCCACTTGTATTCCGATAGAGATTCTCGCTTAAAGGGATTACTGCGGGTGGCAACCCCACCTCCAGGAAAAATGATAAGACATTCCCCGTCATTAAGACGTTTGGTAGTTTGATCCTTGGTGTTTTGATTGATTTTCTTGCCCTCTTCGGTTTGCGAAAACTCTACCGGCAGCATATGGCCTTTAAGCAGAGGAACTCGGCTGATAATCTCATTGACTAGAATAAAGAAATCATCCCGTTTTCTTGTAACAAGGTGACCAAGCATACCTCCATCGGCCAGGCCAAATGGATGGTTGGCAACAACGATGGTGGGACCGCTTGGAGGGATTTTGTCAAGTTGATCTTCGTCGTAGTTTACTTTGATATCCAAAATATCGAGCCCGTGCCCCCAAACGTTTTGAGGGGTCGCTTCCATATCATTTAGCTTGCGGTACATGCGATACAAAAAAGGCCTTCCGACAACCCACTCCATAAAACGGATGAACCATTTTTTGAACCATGGATCTTTCGGGCTTGCATAGCTAAATTCTCTACCCTTGTAGCCCATTCCGTCCGACTTTTTTGTCGCTCTCGGATTGTGGGCAGGGTATCCGTTGTCGCCCATTAACCGGGCATTTGAAGTAGGGGTGGGTTTATCCTCCAAGGTAGGATTTCAAAAGTTTGCTTCGTGATGCCGTGCGCAATTTATTAATTGCCTTATCCTTTATTTGGCGAACACGTTCTCTTGTTAAATCAAATTCTGCACCGATGTCTTCCAAGGACATGGGATGCTCTACACCTATGCCGAAATACAGTTTAACCACATCGCTTTGACGCTCGGATAGGGTAGATAATGATCGCTCGATTTCTCGACGAAGAGAATCCAAGTACTCCAACTTAGCGTCTGTTCGCTCTGTATTATGATCTTCCAAGACATCAAGAAGCGAGTTATCTTCTCCGTCGACAAAGGGTGCATCGACGGATACGTGGCGCGCAGCCACTCCCATAGTTGTCTCAATTTCTTGAGCATGCAATTCAAGTACTTCTGCTAATTCTTCTGGCGTTGGCTCACGTTCGAACTCTTGTTCTAATTGAGAGAATGCTTTGTTGATTTTATTGAGTGACCCTACCTTATTTAGTGGAAGGCGCACAATTCTTGATTGTTCAGCCAAGGCTTGTAAGATCGATTGGCGAATCCACCAAACCGCGTAAGAGATAAACTTAAATCCTCTTGTTTCGTCAAAACGCTGAGCAGCTTTGATCAAACCCAAGTTTCCTTCATTGATTAAATCGCTTAGAGACAATCCTTGGTTTTGGTACTGCTTAGCAACAGAAACCACGAATCGCAGGTTGGCTTTGGTAAGGCGTTCTAGGGCAATTTGGTCTCCCTGACGTATGCGCTGTGCGAGGTCTACTTCATCTTCCGGAGTCAGAAGGTCAACCTTTCCGATTTCTTGAAGATATTTTTCGAGTGATTGGCTTTCGCGATTAGTAATCGACTTCGTGATTTTCAGCTGACGCATTCCCATAGAACAGATTCAATTTGTAACCTTAAATACGAAAAAAACAAGAAGATGTTTTCTTTTTCTTGCAATAATGCGCAAATATAGCAAGTATTGACATCAATCCACGTTATTTTGGGGATATCTTCTTTGCAGGATTTTGTTATATCAAATTAATCTTGTATATCACGGTTGGTAACATACACTCTATGGCACGCACAAAATTTTCATTAGAATACCAAATTCGGAGTTCACCTTCCATTTTGTATTCTTTTCTCACTACTCCATCAGGCTTAACGCAATGGTTTTGTGAGTCCTGCGATATTAATGAGGATATATACACTTTTGGTTGGGATGGCTCTACAGAGGATGCCCAACTTGTTGAGGGAGTTGATCCTGAAAAGGTAGTTTATGTCTGGGTCGATGGAGAAGAGGATGAGTACTTCTCCTTTGAAATCACGAAGTCTGAAATTAGCAATGACACGGTTTTATACCTCACTGATTTCACAGAAGATGATGAGGTTGAAGATCAAAAGCAACTTTGGCTCAGTCAGTTTGAGCAACTGACCAAACGTATAGGTGCCTAACAGCATTGGATTGTGTTATGGCTTAATCCACTAGATTCTAGTCTTGTCAAGCGGTACGCTGGGCCGTTTATATTATCCCTCTTTGTAGCCGATTTTGTGTTGGTAATGCAAGGTCTTTGGAAGTATGCCAACGAGCTTATTGGCAAAGGATTGCCATTGTCAGTTTTAGGAGAGTTTATGATGCATTTTGCACTTCAAACACTTCCATTAGCCCTTCCCTTAGCGGTCTTATTATCGGCTCTTTTAGTCATTGGACGTATGGCTGAGGACCATGAGATAACAGCATCAAAAGCATCGGGTATATCCTATTTGAGGCTTATGCGGCCTTTGATTTTCCTGTCAATTTTTGTGGGGTTATCCTCGTTTTTCCTTGCCGATACGTTGATTCCCAAGTCTTTTCAAAAGGTTTACCAATTGAGGTACGACATTGGTCAAAAGCGACCGGCGCTATCGTTTAATGAGCGGACTTTTAATCAAGCGATTGAGGGTATAACTATATACATTGGAGGGAAAGATCCCGATGGGTCCACATTACGGCAGGTAATCGTCTACGACCACACCAAGGATCGGAAAACCCAGTATATGATAGTGGCGGACGAAGCTAAGGTCACCACTTCGTCTGATCAAGCGATTTTGCAGTTGGAATTCTTTCGGGGAAGTATATATTCTGAGTATTCCGATTTATACGCCCTCAATACACCGACAGAATATAGTGTAACTGAGTTTGATACAATGATCCGCTCCTTTGATTTAGGTGGATTTACCATGCAGGAGACCGATGAGGAATCATTCAAAACAGAACGCCATAAAGGGGTCCATACCTTAGTGGAATCTCGAAAGCTTGTCGAGGAACAGGTAATGTCCATAGATAGCTTAGAACAGAACTTATCCGATGGCAATATTATTTATAGGATATTCCAAAGTCAATCGCCTCCGGAAGAAGATATAAACGAGGGCTTCTATCAAAAACTAGATGATTTGTCTCCTGAACAATGGCTTGGATTAAAAAGTGTTGTGCAAACTAGACTTGGACAAATCAACTCCAATTACATGCGCAACCTTCCCATGTTGGACTACCGCAAACGGCTGTATGCCAACCATTGGAATGATATTCATAGAAAGTATACGATGGCCTCCGCTTGTTTCCTTTTTTTCCTCTTTGGCGGATCACTGGGAGCTATCCTTAAGCGCGGCGGAATAGGGTACGCCCTTATTGTTTCTATTGTAATCTTTGTTATCTACTTGGTCATTTCATCGATTACTGAAAACATGTCAGAAGAAGGCGTAATGAGCCCTCATCTTGCGATGTGGTTACCTTCTATAATTCTGTACCCGATCGGCTTCTATCTCGCCATTCGTGCTTTAAATGATCGTGGAATTTTTACCTCATGAAGATGATGCATTGGCGCGGATTTTGGATTGTTCTTGCCGGTCTGTTATTCGGCCATGGATTGCTCATTATTGATGCCACAGTGATCCTGCGTTACATAAATGCCATGCATACTCCATGGTTAGACTTTGTAATGGTATGGTCTACTCGTATTGTTCAAGCCCCATTGATTGTCTTTCTTTTTGTCTTGATCGGAGTACTTGTAAATAAAAGAGCTTTTGTATTATCCTTGATAAGTTTTACCGTTGCTGGACTATCCGCTCAAGCCTTGAAACGTTTTGTTTTTTCTGACCGGCTTAGGCCCCATGCAATACTTGATTATGAAACGTGGCACAGAGTGGAAGGTTTCGCTCTCGCTGAAAACTTTTCATTCCCCTCAGGGCATAGTGCCGTAGCCTTTGCTATTGCGCTCTCTGTAATTGTATCTACTTCGTCAAAAGCGATCAAGGGAGTCGCGCTTTGTATTGCCTTATTGATTGGTTTTTCCCGGATGTACCTATTAATGCATTTTTATCACGATGTATTTGCTGGAATGTTGTTGGGACTTCTATCTGCCGGCATAGTTTATCGCTTGCTTGGTAGGCATTTACAGCATGTTCTATGGGGGACTCCACTGTATCATGGCATTCTCTCTAGATCGAAGAAGAGGCAGTAGGATGACTTGCTTAATCCAATCCTTGTAAATTCACTGTATGCTTCACTACTTCGATATTCGAAAGTGGCCTTACGGTTTATGGATAATTCCCATTGGTTTGTTGCTTTATCTACCTATGCTTGGGGGAAGCCATCTTTTTGATTGGGATGAAATCAACTTTGCGGAGATTGCTCGTGAGATGATTGTGACACGTGATTGGCTGAAGTTGCAAATGGCATTTGAGCCTTTTTATGAAAAGCCACCCTTCTTTTTTTGGATGCAAGCGTTATCCATGAAGTATTTTGGGATATCATCCTTTGGGGCGCGTTTGCCCAATGCACTAATAGGGGTGGTTACTTTGTGGACTTTGTACACCATAGGAAGACGGCTTCAAGGAAGTGGTTTTGGTATGCTTTGGGCTATGGTTTATGCGGTAAGCATGCTTCCTTTTTTATACTTCAAGTCTGCCTTGATTGACCCAACCTTTAACCTATTTATCTTTTTAGCCATCTACTTTCTAGCTCAGATGACGGAGAGCTGGGAGTTTGTGCCAAGTAATCGACGAAAGAAACGACGTTTTCGAGCCATGAGGCTATGCGGCTTGTTTATGGGCCTAGCAATACTGACCAAGGGTCCAGTTGCGCTGTTCTTGTTTAGTCTTGTGTTTGTCGCTTATTTTATCATGTCAAGGTTTCGTCGAATCGTTCGACTCAATGAAGCCATTGTGATGCTTGTTTCTATGGGCCTTGTTTTGAGTATATGGATACTGCTCTATGTTCAACAAGAAGGCTGGGCATTTTTCGGTGCCTTTCTTCAACGCCATTTTGAGCTGGGCGGACAGGCTGATGCGGGTCACGGCGGGTTTATGGGGTATCACGTATTGGTGCTATTTGTTGGAACTTTCCCATGTGCTCCTCTGATATTTTCAGCATGGAAAAAACGAGATGAGTATTCTGCATTAACTCAAAATTTCGTGTTGTGGATGGTTATTACATTGATTACCGTCCTCGTTGTTTTTGAGCTGGTTCAGACGAAAATCATGCATTATTCGTCACTGGCTTACTTCCCAATGACGTATTTGGCGAGCCTTCGTTTATGGATGCTAGCAAAGCACAAGGAAGCTTTGCGTTGGTGGGAAATATCTCTACTCGTTGTACTCTCATTGCTGTTTTTTGCTGCCATGGTCCTCATTTACTTCATAGGGAACAATCCCTCATTATTGTGGACAAACATTGCCATTAACGATGTTTTTGCTTTGGATAATCTAAAGGCGTCAGTGGTTTGGCCTGCTTCCATCCTTTGGTTGGCGGGTTTATTTTTTATGGGGATGCTGGTATCTCTTTTTATAGCAAACCGCGGTCATGGAAAAGGAGCGGTTATGGGCATCATTTTGTCCGTGTCTATTTTGGTTCAATCCATTGTGTATTTGGTTGTGCCAAGAATAGAGGGCTATACCCAACGGGCAGCTATTGAGATCTATAAGGAGTTAGCCGAAAAAGATGTTGTGGTGGTGACCTATGGGTTTAAGACCTATGCCGACCATTTTTATCTTAAGAGAAAATCAGAAGATATTGCCCATTTTGAAGAAGTAAATACGACAACGGCAAATGGTCGATCAGTCTATGTGGTTACCCGCAGCAATGTCGTGCAAAACAAAGGTGTGCCCTCTGAGTGGATTTTTCTATCCAATCGAAATGGCTTTGTTCTTTATGAAATTCCAGAAGATTTTTTGCCCAAGCCCAAATCCTGAGCATTAAATCAATTTGTGCCTACTCCTGGTTCGTATGATAGTTAAGAAGATTAACTACAGGCTTTCGATTAAAGGTCTTTGGCTTGAGGTTATACTCTTCACACAAGGTTTTAATCTGCTCTTGAAAGAAATAGGCTACACTGCCGAGAAAGTGAATTGGCATAGACTCAGCATTATCGAATTTGACGATTTGATTTTCAATAAACTTTCTAAAGCCTTTCTCACTGATTTGCTGAATGTAAGGATGTTCGCGGTTATCGCAGACAAACTGCATAAAGCTCGCTACGTAAACGTGTGCCTGAGGATCTCTATATAATCGGTCAGTAAACTCTTCAACATTTAGGTTGTATCGCTCCGAGAAGGCTTGGTGTAAGTCTTCAGGTAGCCGATTGTAGAAATAATCTCGAATAATTTTTTTACCAAAATAGGATCCACTTCCTTCGCTACCTAGGATAAAACCTAATGGCGGTCTTGCTAACACGACTTCTTTTCCATCATAGGTGCAAGCATGAGAAGATGTGCCTAAGATGCAAGCAATAACAGGTTCGCCTTTGTAAGAAGCATAAGCGCTCGCTGTTATATCATCGGTAACTTTTACTGTTTCAGCGTTGTTAAAGATGTTGCGCATAGCCGTCTCGATAATGCGCGCACGTGGAGGAATTTCATTGCCTGGCCCGTAGAAGTATACTTCTTCGATTTGAGAGGCGATGGTCTTAAACTCGCTCATATGCCCCAGTATCTTTTCAATCAAAGTCGATGAGTGAAACAGGGGATGGAAGCCCATTGTCTTAAACTCTTTTACCACTCTGCCGTCTCGGGCAACTACTGCCCAATCGCACTTCATGGAACCGCTGTCAGCTACTATTATCATGATTTTTGGTTAAAGGATTCGCAAGTTAATGAAGGAGGGGGTTACGCCGTCATGCGTTCCGTCATATCTGCCATTCGTGTGGCATATCCCATTTCATTGTCATACCAACCAAATACGGTGATGAGGTTTTCTGAAGCCTTTGTCAAGGTCGCATCAAAAATGCAAGAGTGCGGATTTCCAATAATATCTGTAGAGACTAACGGATCTTCAGAGTATTCTAATACACCGTTGAGATTGCTTGCAGCAGCTTCTTTAAAGAATTGCATGATCTCTTCAATCGATGCGGTTTTCTGCGTTTGGAATGAAATCTGCGTGAAAGAGCCAGTTGGTGTTGGGACTCGTGCAGCAACGCCATCAATTTTACCTTGCATTGAAGGCATAACTAGGCCTATTGCCTTGGCAGCACCCGTTCTTGTCGGAATGATGCTCAAAGCAGCAGCACGTGCACGACGTAAGTCAGCGTGCGGCGCATCGAGGATGTTTTGATCTGAGGTGTAGGCATGAACGGTAGTTAAAAAACCACGTTCTACGACTAAATGATCATGAATAACTTTGGTCATTGGAGCACCGCAGTTTGTTGTACAACTAGCATTTGATACAATTGGTTGATCGGTTAATCCACTGTCGTTTACACCAAGCACAAAGGTTGGGATATCTGCTGATTTAGCGGGTGCTGAAAGAAGAACACGCTTAGCTCCGGCGTCAATGTGCTTTTGGGCTAACTCAGTAGTTAAAAAACGTCCTGTTGATTCAACAACGAGGTCAATCTTGTGGTTATTCCAAGGCAAGTTGCTTGGGTCTCTTTCAGCCGTAATCTCAATGCTGTGTCCGTCTACAATAAGTGCATTGCCTTCGACACGCACTTCTCCTGGATATTTTCCTTGAACGGAGTCGTATTTCAGTAAGTGGGCCAGTGTATTGATATCTGTGAGGTCGTTGATGGCCGTTACCTTGAGGTCATTACGTTGCATTAAGTTTCTGAATGTCAGACGTCCAATGCGTCCAAATCCATTGATAGCTATGTTTTTCATATCGATAATTCTTTTACAAGTTGAAGATAATTTGGGTTAAGATGTTTTTTGCTTTGCACTGCTTCCAAAATAGGGATGTGCTCAATGTTACTTTGCTTCAAACCGACCATGATATCCTTTTTCCCATTCATCAGTGCTTCCACTGCTGCATGGCCGAGTTCACTTGCCAATAACCGGTCTCTCACGGATGGCTGGCCTCCTCGTTGAATATGCCCGAGGACTGTGACCTTGGTTTCATAGAGGTCTGTTTGCTGTTGAATCACATCACCAAGTTCTTTGGCTCCTTCTTTACCGTAGCCTTCAGCGACAATGACAATGTTCGATGTTTTTTTGTTTCGACGACCTCGTTCAAGGCTTTGAATAAGATCATCTACGCTTAAATTTTCTTCAGGCGTCATCACGGCAAGGGCTCCTGTTGCAATCCCTGTTGCTAAAGCAATTTCTCCGCTGTTTCGCCCCATAACTTCCACTAAAAAGAGCCTGTTATGGGATGCTGCTGTATCGCGAATTTTATCTACGGCTTCAACAGCTGTGTTGAGCGCTGTGTCAAATCCAATGGACTCATCTGTGCCCATTAAGTCGTTATCTATGGTGGCGGGTATGCCAACAATTGGAATGCCGTGTTCCTCATGCATGAGGTGTGCGCCTGTTAATGATCCATCTCCTCCGATTACAATGAGGCTATCAATTCCTTGAGCACTTAAGTTCTCAAAGGCCGTTTGACGACCCTCTTTTGTTCGAAATCCTTCTGAACGGGCTGACTTAAGCATGGTTCCTCCACGCCCCAAGATGTGATTTACAGAACGTGCATCAAGGTATTTTATATCATTTGATATAAGACCATCATAACCACGATATACTCCGTAGGCTAACTTCTTATGCCAAGAAATGGTGCGTACTGCAGCTCGTAATGCAGCGTTCATGCCTGGTGCATCTCCTCCGCTGGTGAGGACGGCAATTTTGCTAGGTTGGTTCATGGTTCTAAAGTAATAAACACTTTATGCGGCAAATGTCGTCAATTATTGGGTTTTATGCAACGTTTAGTCGCTTTTCTAGGACAGTCATAGGGGAAGCGATGCATTGGCCAATTTGAATGCCCTTTGCCGAAAGCACCTCATCAATAACTTCTTTAAAGTGAAAACCTACTGAGCCGGAGAGGTGTATTGTGTTTATTGGATCTTGTCCATGTTTGACTAGGTCGTTTACCCATAACTCGAAGCATTCAAGAAGGAGGGATCGAATACTTGTTTCTTCTTGAAAATTAGCAATGATTTTTGCCAAGGATGCCACTCTTGATTGAAAGATTGAATCGTTTTCAACGGAAACCCAGTCGACTTGTTGAAGGGGGTTGCCCCATTGTTCTTGAATGTTTAAAATCAACGGTTTATGGGTTATGTCGCCCGATAGCAAACGAGTTAAAACTACCTTTCCAATATGAAAACCACTCCCAGTATCATTGATAAGAAAGCCCAAAGAAGGACGGAGTAGATGGACGGATTGACCATCAAAATAACAACCGACAGAACCTGTTCCTAAAATGGCATAATAACCTGCCTGACTTTGGTTGGCATGAATCGGGGCAAGGAGGTCAGAATAAACGTTGATTGAGGCATTGGAAAAATGTTTTTCGAGGGCACTGGATACCTTTTGGGCACGATCTAATCGCATGCAACCAGCACCGTAAAAAATGACAGAGCGTACATCATTTGTATTATCATTTGGTACAGACCATCGACTTATTTGTTCATAAAGTTCTTCTTCTGTATGGTAGGTTGGGTTAAATCCCTTGGTTACTATTTGGGTGGTCTTTCCCTCGGGAAACATTGCCCCCAGATAGACTACTTTGGCAGTGCTTGCCCCAACGTCAGCGAGAAGGATCATTGGAATGAGTTACTTCGTTTTTGACCACGCATAGTTGGATTAATTCTTCTACGGCTCATCAGAACAAGCACAAGTGCAGACAGCGGACTCAGGCTACTCCAAGATTGGGAAAGCGTTGGCAATCCTAAGGATAGCATAACAAGGCAAATTACTGTGAGAAGCACAAGGATGACCGTGGTCATTCGGTGCTGAATATCTGGACGTTCCCCACGAAACATGGTGAGCACCAACAACGCTGCGACCAAAATGGAAAGAAGCGTAACGATTACTGGTCGATCTAAGGAGCCATTAAAGTGTGCAAAACTGAATTCTCCAGTAGCTGAAAAAAGGATGAGCAGTGCAGTTGATATCCCGAGATAGATTGAATGGATTCGTTGAATAGCCATGAATCGAGAATTTAGTACAAGATACTGAAGTGCCGTACATTCGTCATGATGACGCAGGTATCCCGGTATAAGTTGACACTAAGCTATGATGGTCAAGCATTTTTTGGTTGGCAAGTTCAGCCTGAGGACAGAACTGTCCAAGGCGTGCTTCAGGAAAACTTAGAAAAGTTGTTGCAAGAGAAAATTACGGTAACAGGCTGTGGTCGAACGGATCGTGGTGTGCATGCGTCGCACTATGTTGCTCATTTTGATGCACAGAAGAAGTTAGACAATCTGCTGTACCGGTTAAATAAAATGCTTCCTGATGAAGTCATTGTACATGATTGTACGCAAGTTTCTGCAGATTTCCATGCTCGGTATGCTGCTCGATGGCGAACATACAAGTATCACATATCGAACAAAAGAAATCCCTTTACCTACCGCTACCGCTGGGTCCAACCCTTTGAGCAATGGAACTGGACAAGTATCCAGGAAGGATCGGAGATGCTTAAGAAATATGATGACTTTCAAGCGATGAGTAAGCGAGATGATAGCCAAGAGCACTATCAATGTCAGGTGGTTCAAGCGCAATGGGACAGGCAGGGTGACGAATTGGTATTTACGATTACCGCACGAAGATTTTTACATAATATGGTTCGCCGCATAGTTGGTGGACTAGCTGATCTCGGTCAAGGGAAAATCTCACTAACTGATTGGGAATCTGCCTTAAAGGATGGAAAACCTCTACCAAAATCATTGACAGCTCCGCCACAAGGTCTATTTTTAGCCGGAATAAGTTACGAAGAGGCTTTGCCAACAGCATCTGATTCAACGAATAATGGCTAATAAAGGACAAGATATAACGGGTAATGTCATTGACTTGGCGGTGCTAAAGCGCGTGTTGGGTTTGTCCAAACCTCACCGGCTGCTTTTTTATTCTGCCCTTGTCCTAGCAATATTTTTAGCCTTTCTTGGTCCTATGCGAGCCTATTTGGTTCAGGATGCCATCGATAACTATATTCTGCCTAAGAATCAGGAAGGCCTTCTAACGATGTTTCTTCTTTTGATCGGAGTTTTGGTGACCGAGGCGGTCTTTCGTTTTGCTTTTACCTACAGCTCTAAAGTGCTGGGACAGTCGGTCGTAAAGGATTTGAGAGATCGTGTATTTGGCCATGTCATGCGGTTACGGTTAACCTATTTTGATACCACGCCAATTGGCACAAGTACAACGAGAACGGTCAATGACACCGAGACCATCAGTGACATTTTTGCCAATGGCATACTTCTGATTTTTGCAGATATACTAATGCTCATTGTTATCATTGTCTCAATGCTTGTCTTTTGCTGGCCATTGGCATTAGCGAGTATGATTAGTCTGCCGTTTTTGCTTTACGCCACCTACATTTTTAAGGAAAAGGTCAAGGTGACTTTTCAAGATGTCCGCAATCAAGTGGCTCGTCTAAATGCTTTTTTGCAAGAGCGAATTAGCGGAATGCGTGTTATTCAGGTTTTTGGCGCGGAAGCGCAAGAATTTTCAAAATTTGATTCCATCAACGCGGCACATAGAAAGGCTAATATTCGAGCTATATGGTACTATTCAATATTTTTCCCTACCGTGGAAATCCTGCTTTCAATTGCCATTGGGTTGATGGTTTGGACGGGAACAAGTAGCATATTAGATGGCAATCTTTATGTAAACCATGTAACATGGGATCATGGTCTTCAAATCGTGAAGCAACCGGGTGGTGTAGGAACCGTGGTTACCTATATTTTATTGATTAACATGTTGTTTCGTCCCATCCGATTTCTTGCCGATCGTTTTAATGTTTTACAGATGGGTCTAGTGGCTTCAAATCGCGTTTTTGATTTGTTGGATAAAGATTTTGTTATTGAGGACGAGGGGCAGAACGAACAACCACTCAAAGGGAAAGTTGTCTTTGACAAGGTCCACTTTAGCTATGTTCCAGAAGAAGCAGTTCTCAAGGGAATTTCATTTACTGTTGAGCCCGGTGAGACCCTTGCCATAGTTGGATCTACAGGGTCAGGGAAAACGACAATCATCAATGTATTAGGGCGGTTTTACGAGCTGGATTCAGGAAGCATTACAGTGGATGACCAATTGCTTGAAACCTATAGTCTTAAGCATCTAAGGCGGCAAATGGCGGTAGTCTTACAAGATGTGTTTCTTTTTTCTGGATCGATTGAGGATAATGTGCGGTTGTCCTCTTCAATAACTCGAGAACAAATCATTCGTGCAGCTAAAATTGTAGGTGCCCATGAATATATCGAGCGATTACCAGGAGGTTATGATTTCCAAGTAGGAGAGCGGGGCAATATGCTTTCCATGGGACAAAAGCAGCTTATATCCTTTGTTCGAGCTTTAGTTCAAGACCCTGCATTGCTGATTTTGGATGAGGCTACCTCGTCTATTGATACCGAAACCGAACGAATCATACAGCACGCCGTTGAGAATCTGATAAAAAATCAAACAAGCATTGTTATCGCTCACCGATTATCGACCATTCAAAACGCAGATAAAATCATGGTCTTGCATCATGGTGAGATACAAGAGTTTGGGACGTGGGATGAGTTAGTTGCTCAAAATGGCCGTTTTGCTGCTATGGTCAAGGCACAGTCGTAAATCAGGATAATAATCCTATAAACTGATACAAAATACGAGCACTTACTTGGGCATCCCAAGGGTGGTTTCCCGTCTCACAAAGATCTGCGCCAATGATGTCAATATCGCTGTGATAAAGTGCATCTAAAAAGGCTTGAATTTCATGCCAACTGAGTCCTCCAGGGACAGGAGTTCCGGTGTTTGGGCAAAGCGATGGATCGAGACAATCGACGTCAAAGGAAAGGTAAATTTTCTTGGGTAGATTGGCTAGAATTTCTTCAGTAACCGCATTAAATGGACGTAAATCAAGGCGCTGATTAGCTAAATATTTATCGCTATATACGTTTATATGCGTATCATTGCGAATAATTTCAGCTTCTTCAGGTGAAATGTCACGTAGTCCAACTGAAGTGATAGATTCTACGTTGGAAAGTTGCCTTGCGTGATGCATAATCGAGGCATGGGAATAGGTAAATCCCTCATATCCTGGCCTCAAATCCGCATGAGCATCAAAGTGGAGAATTCCAAAGGATTGATCTTTTCCAAGTGCTTTAATCAATCCTAACGGAACACTGTGATCGCCTCCCAAAATGATGATTTTTTTCTCCTGTTTTATCAACTTATCACAGTGCTCTTCGACGAGTGCATTTAGAGATGATGATACTGCATTGATTTCTTCAAATTCCTCCTTTCTATCCAATATCTGACCACCATTTTCCAAATGATTAATCAAATTGGCTGCTTTTTGAGCTGCTTGGTTGTTTAGCATTGTGCCTAGGGCTTCATGCATGTATACTGGGGTCTTCCAAAATGCTCCCTTGTCGTCATAGAAATCCAACTGCAGCGAGGCCTGGCGAATGGCTTCATAGGATTGGGCGCACCCTCTACCAAAGGATGCGGTAGCTTCCCAGGCTATGGGAAGGATATGTATTTGTGCAGCGTCTTTGTTGTACGGAAATCCGAAGATGTTCCCATTGTTTACGCCAATATCACTTGGATTAAAGGTTGACATAGGGCAAAATAAGGGCAAAATCCTGGCTTAAGTACTGTTCAATTTTAATTTTCCGCTTAAATCAGCGTTTAAATCGCTCATAGTGTAAAGGAATTGCTTGTTTTGAAAGCAATGTAATCCAATAAAATTCGTTATGTTAACTATTCACTAGACCATAATGTTGAGGTATCCTTTTTCTCTTCGATTTACGCTCTTTATTATCGCAGGAATTGCGGTACTGGCTACATTGATTAGGTTACAGTTTATTGTTCATGATATAGAAAAACATGAACGGTTAAAAGCTGAGCAATGGGCGTTGCATGTAAAGGATGTTAGTACGATACAAGATGATAGAGATAGCACAAAGGTTATGCAAGTACAAGTCTGGGCCAAGCGCATACAGAATATTGCAGCAATAGAATCTGAAAGAGATGCCTTAGAGGTTGCCCTAAAGGCATCAGAAGAATCCTACTTCAATTTAATATTAAAGACCTATGACGAGTTATTCCAAAATCGCTTGTTGGATTGTGGGGGTAATGTATCCTTCGACGCTATTCTAAACAACAATACCATACCATTGCTTTTGTACGACCCTGATGAAGAACAGGTAGTGGCCGCGCGTAATCTTCCGGATAATCAGGATATCGATGCTCTTAATGAAGGAGGACTTGAGGAGATCGAATCGTATTTAGATGATGAGTTTCGCTTTGTATTTACCGATACAGAAGGACATACTCACGATACCTTGTTCCAAGACGTCGTTTATCTTGGTAACTCGGGTAAGTACCAAATTCTCTATCAAAGTTATTCCTCTTCCTTTAAGCGTTTTGTTGCCTTTATCAATAATAGACTTAATGCTTTTTTAGAGGAGATCGAAGCCAATGCCGAGTTTCCAATTCTTGTAGTAGATGAGGATAACAAAGCATTAATCACCCATGGATTTAATCCAGAAGACACGGCAGACATTAATGCGCTGCGACTTCGACTTCAAGCGATCAACAAGCCCATTCCTATTCATTTGAGCAATCGCGATCTCTTGATTTACTACGATAATAGCCTCACCTATAATCAGCTAAACTCATTTTTGGAGGATATCGAACGAAGTGCAGATTTTCCCATTATTGTAGTCGACGATAAGGGAGAAGCAGTGAGTGCCCATGAATATGAAATTTCATCCCTCACAGGCAAGCGATTGCAAGAAGAGATTAAAGATTTGCAAAAGGCCAATGCGCCCATATCCCTTGAAATTGGAGGAGCTTCTTATCAAGTGTTTTATGATAATTCTACTACCTACAAACAACTTCGATACTTTCCGGTCTTTTTCTATCTCACAATTATTGCTTTTGGTATAGTAGGCTATTTTGTGTTTAACTCCTCTCGCAACGCTGAACAAAATCGAGTATGGATCGGCATGGCTAAGGAAACCGCCCATCAATTGGGTACTCCTATTTCAGCATTAGATGCTTGGGTTTCTATGATGCAAGATGAAGAGGGTGATCAACCTGGGAAGTATGGCATGTTGCCTGAAATCACAAAAGATGTAAATCGACTCCAGCTCATATCTGATCGATTTTCCAAAATTGGTTCGAAACCTGATTTGTCCGATGAGAGCCTCGAGACTTTGCTGGAAAAAATGATGAATTATCTGAGGTTGCGTTCCTCGGAGCGGGTGGTATTTTATGGGAATTACGCGGAAAACCTACCCTTAGTTAAAATCAATGTTCCCCTATTTGAATGGGTGGTAGAAAATGTTATGAAAAATGCCTTAGATGCCATGCAAGGCGATGGAACCATAACAGTTAATGCGTATCAAAAAGGCAGTTATGTAATGGTGGATATTGAGGACACTGGAGGTGGGATTCCACGATCTTCTTATCGTAAGATTTTCAAGCCTGGATATACCACAAAAACCCGAGGATGGGGGCTTGGTCTATCGTTAGCCAAGCGCATAATTGAGGACTACCATCGTGGAAAAATTTACGTAAAATCATCTTCCAAGAAGGGTACAATTATGCAAATTCGGCTTCGAGCATAATGCTAAAAAGTAGAGAATGAAATACCGGAATAGAGTAAAACATGGGTTGCTTCTAGTAAGTCTATACTTCTTCGGAGGTCAAGCCTTGCTAGCACAGGATAATTATGCTGATCTGTGGTCAACGCTTCAGGTGCATTATCCCGCTTCCTCTAAGGTGAGGTTATCCAACGAGTTTCATTGGCGAATGACAGAGTTTGTAGGTGAACCCCTTCAGTTATTGATACGACCAAAAGTTGAATGGAAGGCAGCAGATCATTTTACGGTTACTGGAGGATACACCCATATTCAAAATTGGCCTTATAGGAGTGGACAACCTGACCTTGTTGCTCTAGAGCATAACGTCTGGGAGGATGTGGCTTTTTATCATCCGCTATGGAAGGGACGACTAACTCATGCCATACGATTGGAACACCGATTTACGAGTGCTCTTTTCAGTAATTCTTTAGGAATTCCTGAGCGCGATGGGTTTAATTTTCGCAATCGGTTGCGTCACCGAATCACCTATGTAGAGGATTTAAGCGACAAAGTATACATGAGGTTTTTTAATGAAGCGTTTATTCAAATGCCGACAGGAAAGGCAAATCCAGTAGCTCAGTTTCAGCAAAACTGGGTCTATGCTGGACTCGGTTGGCGAGGTATCAAAGATTTTGCTCTAGAAGCTGGCTTTCATCATCAATACATTGTGCGTAATCTTAACCGGGAACGCCACTTAGGTCTTTGGGTGGGAATCAATTATAGTATTGCACGAAAAGATTCTTCGAAGAACTAGTCGATTAACTCATTAAGTTTCTTGTGAACCCAACTGATTTGGAGCCCCATGATCGCTTGGTAGTCTCCTTCAATCTTTTCAATAAAGATTTTGCCAAAATCATCTTGGATTCCATAGCCACCCGCTTTATCCATTGGACTACCTGTTCGGATATAGTCTTCTATTGCCTCGCTTGGTAAGGACGCAAAACGCACCTTATTTACGGAAGTGTGGAGGAATTGCTGGTCGCCTTGGCGTAGGCACGCTGCAGTTACGACCTCATGCCATCGATTGGATAAGGTGTTCAAAAATTGAGCTGCTTCTTTTTCCGACTGTGGTTTTTCAAGCAGAATCTCGTCGCAGATTACCGTGGTATCCGCGGTGATAACAATGGATTCTTCAGCACATCGTTGATGGGCTATTTCAGCTTTTTTTACCGCTAAATGAGCGGCTACCTCATGGGCCGGTATTGAAGAAGGAAAAGATTCGTCAATATCAAGGGATAGGCAGGTAAAGGAGTCAATAACAAGGGATAAAAGTTTCTTTCTCCGAGGTGATCCAGAGGCTAAAATCACGTTTTTGTTCGCAGCAATCATAGAATATCAGTATGTAAAAATAGTATGCGTAGCAATATACCGAGTGCTATAAAACCCTTCCACGCTTGCTGAGTCTTTCGCCAGCTGAATGATTTTCTCAAGACATTAAATACCATGAGATAACTTGTCAAGGCAATCGCTATCCAGGTGTATTTATAATATAGTCCAAAACCAAGAATAACAAGAGCTAACGTCAGGAAGTTAAGCATGGTGAAAAAGGAGGTAAAGTAGTTCCCTAGGAGGAAGGGTAGTGTTATTCTACCATGGGCAATATCGCCGTTTACATCTTCAGCGTCCTTGGCTATTTCTCGGATATAGGTCGAGATGAAAAGAATCACAAGAAAAGGCGATAATGCAATCCAGTATTCCTTCCCTGTGCCTAGCAGAGAAAGACCAGGTAAGGCTAAAGAAAAACAACATAATCCAGCAACGATAAAATTGCCAATACCTTTATAACGACTTAGTGTTGAGGCATAAAGTTTCAAGAGAATAGCAGGCAACAAAAAGCAAAGGCTATGGGCAAGGATTTTACTCCAAAGACCTTGAAATTGGAGCAAGCTATACAGTATTCCTAAGGCTACACCAGAAGCGTATAGCGTGAAGATTATGTTCTTACTCACGATAATTCCTTCTTTACCATTGGCACGATCGATTACATGGTCATAGTGATCATTATCAAGATAGCCTCCCAGGGCGATGCAAACGGTGGCAGTAGCAACTAGTATACAGAGCAGTAATGGGTTAGCACTTCCTTTGTGGATATAGATTGCTTCGCTGCCAATGCTAAGCCCAATAAATAGGATATTTATAAGCCGAGAGCGCATCGTTTCTAAGGCTTATTTATTGTAATCTCGAATACTTTCACTGAGTTGCTTGTAAATCTTCGCGAGTTTTTCTTTGTCTTGAAGTTCGGCAAGATGAGCGGCTATAGTTTTCTCATCTCCTCGAATCGCAGGACCCGTTTGTGCCTGTTTTGGTCCGATGTCCAACACCTTAAGCATCGTTTCTTGAACTAAGGCATGCGTTAAAGAGGGGTCAATGGCTTGCTCTTCCAAGTAATCCTGGGCAAGATTGACCAAGTGATTCGTAAAATTGTTTACATAGACTCCAGCAAGGTGCAATGCTTTCCGCTGTGTATGACTCATAGTTTGTGCTTTTGCACTGATGGTTGTAGCAAGCTGCATCAATCTTGATTCAAGGTCTTTATCGTTGGCTTCGATAAGAATAGGAACTTCATTCCATGTGATATTTCGACCTATGGTCATGGTTTGAAATGGATAAAATACCCCAAAGCGCTTAAACGATTTTAGGCTTTCCATAGGAGTTGACGCAGAGGTATGCACTATTGGAATACGCTCTTGCACTGCATTAGAAAACAGCGATGACATTTCTTCAATCACATCGTCAGAGACGGCGAGGACGATAACATCTACTTGTTGAAGATCCCATTGCTGTAGGTTGTCAAGCGAAACCCATTGGGCACTTAAATGCTGGGATAAAGTCTCAGCCTTTTTAGATGGACGAGCAATCAAATTGGATATAATATGCCCATTCTGTATAAATCCTTCGCTAAGATTATGCGCCATTCTACCTGAGCCAACAAGGGCAATACGCCAGCTTTCCATAGTTGTAAAAGTAGGGTTTACTTACTTCTCTGTGTAAATCGAAATCCTGCGCTTAGCAATAGTCCCCCCATCATTAAGATGCCCCCTAGCCAGATGAGTTTAATCTGTGGGAAGACAACAGCTTCTAATCGCACTTGCTCAGGCTGGTAGGTGGTGCTTGATAGTGCACGACTCTCTTGGTCTACAGTAAACTGCTGGAGTTGTCCCTGACTTGTTCGAAAGGCTTCATTAACGAGCTCATCAAGACCCATAGTGTCTACACGACTGACATCGGACAAGATGACTTCTTGAACCTTTACTACAGAATCCGCAGATAATCGAGAAACAAAGAATGTGCTTGAATTAGACTGCACAACAGAAACCTCGTCGTCAATCCATTGTATTGAGGAAGAGTCATCCAAATTATGGCTTTGATAGATCAAACGATTTTCAGGTGTGGGAGACCAAGATAAAATGCCTCGGTTAACGCTGAGACTAGAGTCTTTAAAGAGGTCGGCTTGGTATTGCTCAATGGTATCCACTCCATAAAAGAAAAGTATGTTTTCCTTGTTCATTGCGTTGAATACGGCTCGGTTCTCGCCAATCATTTGAACTGACCCCTCTTCAATCGTTGTTGATTGCTCGGCTTGGGCTTCTGTGTAACTACCCACTGTTGTGAAAACATCTTTTAGTAAGAAGTGCTTTGTCCCTGGATTGCTTGCTGGATTACCCATCTCATCCATCGTTTGCCAAAAGGGTTCCACAACAAAAGACTCTTTTGATGTATTGTCTGTGAATTGAAATTTGAAAAATCGTTTATCGAGATCTCCTTGATAACTACCTAAATATTTGATGGTATACTCCTCGAGTGAATACGATTGGTTTTCCTCCATAAAATAGGTGGTGAAAAAGAAATCGCGGTATTGCTCTTGCTCTTCGAGATCGGTAATGTTGTTTTGGGTATAAAACACTTGAAGCTCTCCTTCGGATATGGCATTCTCAGTAAGAACCTGTTGTTTGTATTGACTGATAATAATGCCCACGAGCAAGATGCCAAACCCAATATGACTCAATGAGCTACCCCAAGTTTTCCAACGCTTTTGCTGTATGGCTACCAGATAATATGTATTGCTTAGTGAAACAAGAATTCCAGACCATAACAGTAACCAATAGGCTGAAATAAATGATCCCCAGGAATAGGCGGAAAGGAAATCAATCTCGTATTGCATTCCAAGGGCAATCGTGAGGATAACAGAAGCGGGTAGGCTCACCATTAGGGTGGGCTTCAGTTGTTTAATGGGACGACCTACTTTGTAGACTAGAAACTGACTAAAGGCTGCCAGGAGAGCCAACAAAATGCCCAAGATCATCTGCGAGTTGTTGTACCATTCCTCTGGGTTGGCTATGGAATACTCAGTACTAAGTACCTTGTTGATTACTGGAAATGAGGTCGTGATGGCAATGACGACGGCAGAAAGGCAGAATAGAATGCTTCCTACAAAAAGCCAAAATTCTCTAGAGAGAAGTGCCTCCTCTCCGGGGATTTTAGTGCTCTTCTTCCAACCATAGGCTACCAACCCTAAACTAGGGAGGCTTATAATCGCTAAGAAGACAATGAGATGCTGGTTAAGTCCTGCATCGACAAAAGAATGTGCTGAAGTATCTGTGAGTACTCCGCTTCGTGTGAGGTAAGTAGAGTAAGCGACAAGGATAAACCCAAGGCTCAATAAAAGATAGGTTAAACCGATCTGTCGTCCGGTATAGCGTGCAATAAGAAGGGTGTGCAGGCCAGCAATAAGCAGAAGCCATGGAACAAGGGAGGCGTTTTCTACAGGATCCCAAGCCCAAAACCCACCAAAACTCAGGGACTCATAAGCCCATGCACCACCCATGAAAATTCCCGTACCCAGAGCACCTGCGGCAAAGAGTGTCCATGGTAGGGCAGCAGGCATCCATGATTTTTGATCGCCGCGCCATATCGCTCCAAGGACAAATGCAAAGGGAATAATGGTAGAGGCAAATCCTAAAAACAGCACGGGCGGATGGATAACCATCCAATAGTTTTGAAGTAGAGCATTCAGGCCTTCTCCATCCGTAATGAGGGAAAGGTACTTATCGTTTAATGCGAGGTGGAGATATTTCTCACGGAGCAGTAGGAAAGGATTGATTCCAATTTTTGTACTTCCCATGTGGATACCCAACACCATGCTTAAAAGCAGCACTTGGGCGATGCTGACAACGAGCATCGTGGGATATTCCCATTTACCCGTCCAGCGAATTAAGCATAAACCAAGGATGCTATGCCAAAAAATCCAAAGCAAGAACGAGCCCTCTTGTCCTTCCCAAAAAGCTGAAATCACATATTTCAAAGGCAAGCTTCTCGATGAGTGATTGTAGACATAATCGTATTCATAGAATTGCCCTACAATCATGTAGAGAAGAAGTCCAAAGATTCCAATCACACTTAAGGCATGGAGTCCAAAAGCAATCCTTCCTTGCTTGGACCAAAAGGAAGCCTGATCATCTTGCTTTCTTCGTACCTCAGCTATTCCATAGAGCACAAGGGAAGCAAGAGCCAGAATAAAGGCGGCAAGGGTTAGCAATTGCCCTACCTTCCCTATCCAAATGTTCTCTCCTAGATAGGTTTCTGGTAGCTTATGAAGCGCCGAATGCATCGATAAAATACAGTTGATTTGCATGCCAGAGATTATTTATACACCGTCGGTTCCCTCGTATTTAGACGGACATTTCATAAGAATCTTTTCGGCAACAAAGAGGTCGTTGTTAAACGAACCAGTGACCACAATCTTTTCCGAATTTTTAAAGCCGTCGGGCATGGGTTTATTGTAAACAACTTTCACTGTTTCAGCATTATCATCCTGTAGATAAAACTGAAGCAGGCCTCCATCGTTTTCTATTTCGTGACTAGGACTCAAAGCCCCTACCACTTGATGGGTCTTTCCTGTACTGCGCGCTTCTGCGAAGTTCGCATAGGTCGTCACTTCAGCGGTTGTGGTGAAGATATAGACCATCCCCAAGGCAATGCCAATTAAACCAAGAATGAGAATGACTTTTCGTGTTTGCATAAACCGTTTCACGATAAAAATACTGCCCATAGAGTATTTAATAACCATTCATAGTCCTTCATTTGAAAATCACAAGTGGAAAATGACGCAAATTTATTTTTTCGTTTATCTTTGGCTTCCTTTCGACTGGAATTCTAAGGAAAATCACTTTAGTACTAAAAGTCTTAGAGGGCGCTTAGCTCAGTTGGTTCAGAGCATCTGGTTTACACCCAGGGGGTCGGGAGTTCGAATCTCTCAGCGCCCACAACCTTTTCCTGGCAACAGGGTCTCCAATATACAAGGAGGCATCAAAGCTTGCTTTGGATGACGAACGAAGTGGTGGAGGCATAATGCAACGCATAAAAGGTTTGTACTCCTCCATTTAGCGTTTTAGAGATGTACGAAGTAAATCTCTCAGCGCCCACAACCTTTTCCTGGCAACAGGCCAGATACTAACCGCAGGATACACCCTGCGGTTTTTTTGTTTTTGAAACAATAGTTGCCTAATGTCATAAGCACCTATCTTTGGTGGTACACTAACATATTCTATACCTTAAATGAGAATTGTAAGCTATGGTTTTTTGGGTTAAGTATTTCATCTATGGGTTTTGTTGCTTCATGTGGTTGCTTGCCTGCCATGAAGGTCAGGGCCCAGAGGTAGAAAATCCTAACCAAGGTCAAGGGATTCATGATAAACAACCGCTTGCCGAAGACAAGGATTCGGCCCATTCGTCTACGCCCAACCTTGATATTTTACAAGAGATCTTTTCAAAATCTTCATCTGAAGAAGAGATCTATAATGAGGGTTTTGATAGCCTCCATACTACGGATTCCTATGATGACAAATCATCTTATAACTATGAAGAAACAGACTATGAGCAAAGGACTGTAGTTAGGCATGGCAGGCCAAACGCCCCAACTACTGATGTCAATCGGTTTGTCAAGCAATTCTATGGTTCTTTGGAGTTATCACGAGAAGATAATAATGAGGTTTATAGTGGTGGATTGAATTTAAAATTTAGCCGAAATGAATTTGAAGCACACTTGGCGGAAGGGGCATATTACAATGAAAAAAGAGTTGACCTATTGATAAGTAAATATGATTATCACACTTATTACTATATCGAGTTAGAAGATATCATTTCAATTTCCCCACTGCTTCAAGAGATAAACAATGAATCATCCGATAGCCTTATTTACGTAATCACAGAAGTGGTTTACTATCATTACGAAGGAAACACCTACCATAATAAAGAACAGCTAACGTTGGTCTTATCGCAAAATCAACTGTTTTTAAAGAGATGGGATGATATTGAACTTGTAAAAATGGTTCCCGGGTATTATTATGAACCTTCGGAACGTGAGTTTAGAGAAATTTGGCAAGACCAATAATGGACGATCATTTCCACGCCCGAGTCAATCTGCACTTTGGCAGGCTTTTTGTAATTTATCTATCTCATCAATACGTTTACTTATGCATTACCGACTACTATTTCTTCTATTAATCCAAGGTTTATTTCTCCAAGGCGTTCAAGCGGGGCAGAACACGGATTTAACTTATCCGTATACTTATGCTTCAAGCCCAATGGCGAAATGGGTATTCTTAGGCTCAAAAACAGTGGACTTCGGCTTAGATCGAGATGTGATTCAAGTTGGATATCGAGATGGTTCTTTCAAAAAAATAAAAATAGTAGTACGCGGGGGAGGCCTTAACATGCATCGTTGTGTTGTCCATTTTGAAAATGGAAGTAAGGAGGAAATTGATCTTCGTCACAACTTCTCGAAGAACTCCTCTACAAGAATTATTGATCTTCCAGGAAACCGACGGTTTATTGATCGCATTGTCTTTGTGTATGATTCAAAAAACAACCAAGTAAGAAAATCAAAAGTCATGGTGTTTGGATGGCAGTAGATTCAATACCTCATGAAACAAAAAAGGACCTGATTTCAGGTCCTTTTTTTATGCTTAATACTTAATCTTTGGAGAGAAAAGGATATCGATAGTCTTTCGGCGATACAGCAACTTCTTTAATCGTCCGTATAGATACCCAGCGCATCAAATTCCATTTGGATCCCGCCTTGTCGTTCGTCCCAGAAGCTCTTCCACCACCAAACGGTTGTTGCCCAACAATAGCTCCCGTTGGTTTGTCATTGACATAAAAGTTTCCAGCAGCATTTTCTAAGCGGCTTGTCATGTATTCAATATCTGCACGGTCTCGAGCGAAAATTGCACCAGTAAGCGCATACTCACAGTCATCGACTAAGTCAAAGATAGACTCAAAGTCTTGGTCTTCGTAAACATAGATGGTAAGAACCGGGCCAAAAATTTCTTCAACCATAGTTCGGTACTTAGGATCTTCGGTGACTAGTATGGTGGGTTCTACAAAGTAGCCTTTTGATTTGTCACAGCCCCCGCCGATTAGAACATCAATACTGTCCTTTTTTGCTTGATCAATATATCCTTTGATCTTATCAAAAGACCGCTCATCAATTACTGCATTGATAAAATTGCTAAAGTCGTCAGTCGGTCCCATTTTCATGGTCTTTACGGTTTCGACAAGCATGGTTTTGAGCTGTGGCCAAATCGATCGAGGAATATAGGCTCTTGAAGCGGCAGAACACTTTTGCCCTTGATATTCAAATGCCCCACGGCACAAGGCGACATTGAGCCCTTCAACATCACAATCAGGATGGGCAAAAACGAAATCCTTACCACCTGTCTCTCCAACAATTCTTGGGTAACTTCTATAATTAGAAATGTTTTCCCCAATGGTCTTCCACATGTACTGGAATGTTTTGGTTGACCCTGTGAAGTGAACGCCTCCAAGATCACGGTGCTTTAAGGCAATTTCTCCTGCCTCAGGACCATCGCAGTATACAAGGTTTATAACGCCATCAGGGAGCCCAGCCTCTCGTAAGATTTGCATGGTCATCCACGCCGAGTAAACTTGGGTGTCACTTGGTTTCCATACGACTGTATTCCCCATCATTGCTGCTGAAGCAGGAAGGTTTGCCGCAATGGCCGTGAAGTTGAAAGGGGTAACGGCAAAAACAAAACCCTCTAACGGACGATAATCTACTCGATTCCAAACTCCAGGTACAGATTCAGGCTGTTCCGCGTAGATCTCTGTGATGTACTGAGCATTGTATCGAAAGAAGTCGGCAAGCTCCGCTACCGCCTCAATTTCGGCTTGATAAACATTTTTTGATTGACAAAGCATAGTGGCCGCATTCATGGCGTATCGGTGCGGGCCGGTTACTAAATCAGCGGCCTTTAAGAAGATGGCAACACGGTCTTGCCATGGCATGGCCGCCCAAGCATCGCGGGCACGCATTGCTGCATCGATGGAATCGGAAACATGGCTGGCATTTCCCATATGAAAATGACCTAGACAATGACTAGTCTCAGCTGGAGGATGAATGGATACAAGGTTATCGGTGCGCACCTCTTGACCATCAATCATCATAGGGATGTCCATGGTTTGGCTTTTTAAATGGGCGAGGGCTTCTCGAAGCTTGGATCGATCTGTACTTCCTGGAGCGTAACTTCGAATTTCTTCGTTGTAAGCAACAGGTACTTCGTGATGAGCGTTAGACATAGTAAATATTTGACTTAAAATTAATTGTATCGGGAAGCACTGCCAAACCGAAAAGAGCGCTTAACGATGAAATGTATGTGGATTACCGCAAGATATCAGTGACATTTCGTGCATTATGCACGGCAAGGTGTTGGAAAGAAGCTTGTAAAAAGTCTTGTCTTTCGTCGAAATTTAACGGAGAATGGCCAAAAAGAAAAAACAAAAGAAAAAGTCAAGTAAAGGAAGTGCATCGATAAAAAAGTGGTTTTCGCCCGATCAGCGCACCTCCTATCGTCAGGGATTAGGCATTATATTGCTTATTCTTTCGGTCTTTTTATTGTCGTCCTTTGCCTCTTCCATTCATCATTTCGCCCACGATCATTCCATAGTAACATCTTCTGATCCAGACTTTTCTCAAGTCAAAAACTTTATGGGGGGAATTGGAGCCAAGTTGAGCTATTACTTTATTGAAATGCGCTTTGGTATCGGTGGAGCATTTGCACTTGCTTTGTCTATTGGTTTTCTGGGTTTGAATTTTGTTCGAGAGTCAATCCTCATATCGTATTTCAAAATTTTCAAAGAGCTCATGTTTTTCATGGCATTTTCTATGGTAACTACCGGAGTTCTTCGTGGCCATTTTATGGAAGTATCCTATCCCATTGATGGACGGATAAGTGCCTCGTTGTTTGGTCCTAAAGGACTGTTTACTTTCCTGATAGGGCCTGGTGGAGTCATGGGCCTGTCGGTTATTGTAGCTCTAGCTTACATTGCCCACTGCGCAGGGCTAAATGTTGTAAAGCTTGTGGAGGGCTTCTTTAGTTTTCGATGGTTACCGTCGTTTAAAAAGAAGGAGATAGATCAAGAAGAGGAGATACCATTTGCCGAAACGGCCTTCGAAAGAGATGGCATCAATCTTTCAGGCGATGGACAAGCAGTCGATGAATTGCCTCAAGAAAAGGTTGATTTAAAGGATACGACCCTCGCAGTCGGCGAGAACATTCAGGATGTAAAGACCGAAAAGCCTGAGAAAAAACCAACTACCAAAGCGGTGGAGGACAATACATCTTTTGAAATCGTTCAAAAAGAAAAGGAGGAGGTAAAGACTACTTCATCCACTCCTGCAGCCAAAAAGTCATCGGGCGATGAGTACGATCCGAGAAAAGACTTGTCCAAGTATGCATTCCCCACACTTGATTTGTTAGCTGATCATGGGTCAGGTGATGTCCGTGTTGACGAGGGTGAACTTGTCAAGAAAAAAGAGCAAATTGTAGAGACCCTCAGGGACTACAAAATCGAAATCGAATCCATTCGGGCTACGGTTGGTCCGACGGTGACTTTATACGAGATTGTTCCGGCAAAAGGAGTGCGCATCTCAAAAATTAAGAACCTAGAAGACGATATTGCGTTGAGTTTAGCGGCACTAGGGATTCGAATTATAGCACCGATTCCAGGAAAAGGAACGATCGGTATCGAAGTGCCAAATGCTCATAAAGAAGTGGTGTCCATGCGATCAGTGGTGGCCTCTGAACTGTTTAAGAATTCCAATGCGGCACTTCCTGTTGGATTAGGTAAAAATATTGCTGGAGAATATGTTGTTGCCGATTTAGCAAAGATGCCACACTTGCTCATGGCAGGGGCTACGGGACAAGGAAAGTCTGTGGGCATCAATGCATTGCTTGTATCCTTGCTCTATAAGCTTCATCCTTCCGAGCTAAAATTTGTCTTAGTCGATCCTAAAAAGGTTGAGCTTTCCCTGTTTAACTCGATAAAACACCATTATCTAGCCGTTTTACCAGGAGAGGAGGAGCCGATTATTACCGATGTAAAAAAAGTAGTAAGTACCGTCAATGCCCTCTGTTTGGAGATGGATAATCGCTACGACTTACTCAAAAAAGGAAGAGCGCGAAACATCAAAGAATACAATGCGAAATTCAAAAAGCGCCAGTTAAATCCCGAAAATGGCCATCGATTCTTGCCTTATATCGTACTCGTTATTGATGAGTTTGCTGACTTGATTATGACCGCCGGTAAGGAAGTCGAAACGCCTATAGCTCGATTAGCTCAATTGGCACGTGCTATTGGTATCCATCTCATTTTAGCTACTCAGCGTCCATCGGTTAACATTATAACAGGAATTATCAAGGCAAATTTCCCTGCAAGAGTCTCCTTTAAGGTTACTTCAAAAGTTGATTCCCGAACCATTTTAGACGCCGGTGGGGCTGATCAATTGATTGGTCGAGGTGACTTGCTATTCTCAATGGGTAGTGAGATGGTGCGCATACAATGTGCCTTTGTTGATACGCCGGAAGTTGATGCTATTTGTCGATTTATCGGAGACCAGCAAGGCTATGGTGAGATTTTCGAATTGCCTGAATTTAAAGACAAAAATGAAGGAGGGGATAGGGGTAGCTTATCTTCTGACGACATGGACCCTTTGTTAGAAGAGGCCGCAAGAATCGTCGTTGGGAATCAAAGCGGTTCGACGTCCATGATACAACGTCGCTTAAAGTTAGGGTATAATCGTGCCGGCCGAATCATGGATCAATTGGAAGAATTGGGCATCGTGGGCCCCAATATGGGTAGTAAACCAAGAGAAGTTATGTATTCGAGTGAACAAGAGTTGGAACAATATTTGTTACATCGGAAACAATAGACAGTATGCGATACCTTTTTCTACTTTTTTCAGCCCTTGTAGCAACGTCCTTACATGGACAAGTGTCTAATTCCAACTTTGCAGAGAGCGAGGCATTATTGGAAAAGGTAATGGATAAGTATGGGGACTTAGACAAGCTTAGCATTACCCTTCAATGGACAATGGATATTCCAGGGAATGGAAGTGTACAGGATGTAATTGAGGCAAGTCGCAATGGCTCGGCTTTCCAGTTTGAAAACAAGGACATGCATGTCACTTCAGATGGCGTAAAAGTCTGGACGTATATGAAGGACTATAATGAAGCTCAGGTCATGTGGTATAAGGACATGGATCCTGCTATGAATCCCATGGAACTCTTCAATGTGTATGAGGACAAGTCGTATGAAATTATCTCTGCAACTGGATCGGGCGATATTCAGACGATTGTGTTAAAACCCAAAACATCCAACCCTGATATTGAAAAAGTAACCCTTAAGATCTCAACGCGGCGTCTAGAATTAATAGAAACTACTATGGTTTTAACCGATGGGCTAAAAAACAAATTTACTTTCGACCGTTTTGAGTTAAATCAAGCGCCGTCTAAAGACGCCTATGGTTTTTCTAAGTCCCGTTATCCTGGAGTAACCATTGTGGACCTCACGAAGTAAGCAGTCTTCAAGGTAAATCCTCCGCAATTCTTTCCCTGTTTATTTTTTGACGTTTGGTAAGCATATTCCATCCCGTCTTGTCTTGTCTTTTGGTTGGTAAGAATTGTATTTTTACACAAAATATAACCGATGAAACAATATGATGTTCTTGTGATTGGTGCTGGCCCTGGTGGGTATGTTGCGGCTATTCGTGCTTCTCAGCTCGGGTTTAAAGTAGGTGTTGTTGAGCGTGAAGCCTTAGGAGGTATCTGTTTGAACTGGGGGTGTATTCCAACCAAAGCGTTGCTAAAGAGCGCCCAAGTATTTGAGTACATAAGCCATAGCGAAGACTATGGAATCAAGACCAAGGGTGCCGAAGTTGAGTTTGATGCCATCATTAAACGCAGTCGTGATGTGGCTGGGGGTATGAGTAAAGGGGTTCAGTTTTTATTTAAAAAGAACAAAATTGACGCCATTATGGGTTCTGCTCACATCAAAGCCAATCGCATTGTGGAGGTAACCGATGCTGAGGGTAAAGTGGAAACCTACACGGCTAAGCATGTCATTCTTGCCACAGGTGCGCGCTCAAGACAACTTCCAGGTATTGAGCAAGATGGAAAGCATATTATAGGCTATCGTGAAGCGATGACGCTTAAGTCACAGCCCAAGTCAATGGTAGTTGTAGGCAGTGGTGCAATTGGCGTGGAATTCGCCTATCTCTATGCGGCCATCGGAACGGAGGTAACCATCGTGGAATATCAAGATCGTATCCTTCCTCGTGAGGACAAAGATGTGTCCAAAGAGATGGCCAAGATTTTCAAAAAGAAAGGAATAAAACTGCTTACGGAATCCCAAGTGCTTGGTGTAAAGACGACGAAAGGAGGATGTTCTGTAGAAGTTAAGGACTTAAAGAAAGGAAGTACATCAACCCTGGAAGCCGATATTGTCTTATCCGCTGTAGGCGTTACGCCAAATACAGATAATCTCGGTTTAGAGGCAGCAGGTATCAAAGTGGAGCGAGGTATCGTTCAGGTCGATGACTATTATCAAACTTCAGCTCAAGGGGTTTATGCTATTGGTGATATTGTAAAAGGTCCCGCTTTAGCACACGTTGCCAGTGCCGAAGGAATCCTCTGTGTTGAAAAGATTGCGGGTCATGATGTTGAGCCGCTTGACTATGGTAATCTTCCAAATTGTACCTACAGTGTGCCTGAAGTAGCTTCTGTGGGTATGACAGAAGATGAAGCTAAAGAAGCGGGCTATGACCTCAAAATTGGGAAGTTTCCCTTCTCCGCCTCCGGTAAAGCCAGTGCGGCGGGTGCCAAGGAGGGATTTGTGAAAGTAATCTTTGATGCAAAGTACGGTGAATGGCTAGGAGCGCACTTTATTGGTGCGAATGTTACCGAGATGATCGCAGAGGTTGTTACTGCTCGAAAACTCGAGACAACAGGACATGAAATTATCAAAGCGGTACATCCACACCCAACTATGAGTGAAGCAGTCATGGAAGCCGCTGCTGCCGCCTATGATGAGGTAATTCATCTTTAATTGATTTTTGGCCTTTGTCGTTGCGCATTCTTGATAAAGTTTGCGTACATTTGCCGTCCCTAAGTAAGCATGGCAAACTCACCAGTACATATTCTGTATGGAGAAAACTCCGAAGTAATAGCAAGGTCTATTGCTGAGAGTTACTGCGCCCTTTCTCATGAAGGAGGTCAAGAGCTCACGCCTAAAGAAGTGCTTGCGGACTTTGAAGTTCAGCACTTTAGCGATGGAGAATTTAAACCAATCATTCATGAGTCCGTGCGTGGCGCGTATTGTTTTGTGGTTCAATCAACTAATCCTCCCTCGGATAACTTGATGGAGATGCTGATGATGATCGATGCATGCCGACGCGCCTCAGCTCAGTATATCACGGCCGTTATTCCTTACTATGGATTTGCCCGTCAGGATCGTAAGGATCGCCCAAGGGTGTCGATTGGCGCTAAGCTTGTAGCTAATTTGCTTACTGCTGCCGGCGCGGATCGTGTGATGACACTTGATCTTCATGCAGGTCAGATCCAAGGGTTCTTTGATATTCCAGTGGATCACCTTGAAGGTGCACCCATCTTCATACCCCACATTAAAAGCTTAGGGTTAGAAAACTTAATGTTTGCTTCTCCCGATGTAGGAAGTACGAAGCGAACAAGAATGTATAGTCAAGTATTTAATACAGACTTTGTGATTTGTGATAAGCATCGCAGTGAAGCCAATCAGATTGGTGAGATGCGTCTTATTGGAAATGTAGAAGACAAGAACGTCATTTTGGTGGATGATATGATTGATACTGCGGGTACCATGTGTCGAGCGGCTGACCTTCTCATGGAAAGTGGTGCACGGAGTGTTCGAGCGATATGCACGCATCCTGTGTTGAGTGGCCCAGCCTATGATCGTATCAATTCAACAGACTCACTAACGGAAATGATTGTAACCGATAGTATTCCACTAAAACAACAATCAAGTAAAATACGTGTGCTGTCTACCGCAGAACTTTTTGCTACTGCGATTCGCAATGCACACGAACATCGATCGATTAACTCGTTATTTATAAATCAATACAATAAAGAAGAATAATGAACACTTTAGAATTGACAAGCCAAGCTCGCGAAAAAGTAGGAGCAAGAAGTGCTGAACTAGCTCGAAAAGAAGGGTTGATTCCGGCCGTAATTTATGGAGGTGAGGGTAACCATCATATTACCGTTGATGCTATCGAGGCGGGAAGAGCAATCTTTACTGACAAATTCTATCAGGTAAATATTACCGTTGATGGGAAGTCAATTCCTTGTATTGTAAAGGATCTTGATTTACATCCAGTAACGAGTAAGATTATCCACATTGATTATCAAGAATTAGTACCTGGCAAAAAGGTTAAGATCAATGTGCCTGTTCGCACCTACGGCACAGCTAAAGGAGTATTAGCGGGGGGTAAATTAGAAATTACTCTAAGAAAGCTAACGGTAAAGCTAGATGCTGGAAAACTCATCGATGAGGTTACTGTAAATATCGAAAACCTTGAAATGGGTAAGTCAGTTAAGGTTAGAGATCTTGACGCGATAGAAGGAGTGGAGATTATGAATTCTCCTGGAAACCCTATTGCTCAGGTCAT
>JBMYZU010000001.1:300888-388306 GCA_049610685.1 Chitinophagales bacterium | reverse complement strand
TTGCGGCTTGAAAGAAAGGCATCAAGCGCTTCAGCTTGTGGAGCCGTCCGTGGGAAGCCATCGAAAATAAACCCTTTAGCATCAGGATATTTCTCAACCTCTGACTGCAACATCTCAATCGTTAATGCATCTGGCACAAGGTCGCCCTTATCCATATAGGCCTTAGCCTTCTTGCCTAACTCGGTAGAGTTGCCAAGATGAAAACGAAAGAGATCTCCTGTGGAGATTTGTCGCAAACCAAGCGTTGATTCTAACTTTTGAGCCTGCGTTCCTTTACCACTACCCGGAGGGCCAAACAATACAATATTCGTCATATTCATAGTTTCAAAGATATATAATGCCCATATTGAACACAAAGTTTTCCCACTAGTCAAGGATTCATATTATATTCAATAGCAGAACACAGACAAATGCAAAAGATTAAAATCATCGATTTATACGGAATCAAATTCGATAAAATGGAGGAGTCCATCAATAATAAGCTGGCTGAAATGCAGCAAGAGGGACTGAACCTTAAGGAGATAAAAGTTATTGGAGACAAGCTAAACCAATGTGCTGTCTTCGTAATTTATGAGGACTAACGTACGATTCTAAGATTCTAGAACATAGATTTCTGGAAGGTTCCTACCCAGTTCACGGTAGTCTAATCCAAATCCAACAACAAAAGCATCGTCAATATCTTTGCCGATGTATTCCACAGGCATGTCATTTATTCGCTGACTCGGCTTATGAAGAAGGGTAGCTGTCATTATTTTTTTCGCACCTAAACCCTTAAAGTGCTCGTGCAAAAAAGCTAGCGTCCTTCCTGTATCCACTATATCCTCAATCAATAGAATATTTCTCCCATTTACCTCAGCCTTAACATCCAACAAAAACTCCACTTGGCCACTTGATTGCAGCCCACCATGGTAAGACGCTAGTCGCATAGTATCGATTTCCCATGGATGCTCGATGCGCTGTAACAGCTCCGTGGCAAAAAACATACTTCCATTCAAAACGATAACGACCAACAGATCATCATCATTAATTTTGGAAATATCACCGGCCATCTTATCTATAATGGCCTCTACCTGTTTGCGATCTATGTAAGGCTTAAAAACCTTGTCGTGTAACTGTACGCTTGCCATAGTAGTAGTCTATCTCGGTTCTACAAAAAGCTTTTGACCCACTTCAATACCTACCCCATCTAAGGCATTCCACTGCTTCAGATTCATCAGCGTTAAATCATAAAGGCGAGCAATTGAAAAAAGTGTTTCTCCTTCAGCCACGGTATGAAAGGACCGCTCCCTTGTTGCTATGACTTCGGGTTGAGGATCAGATAGGGCTGTTTCAATAGGCGCTTGGTTAACATCAGGTGCACTACTCTCCTCATTTACAGGATTTGGCTCTGCAGATTCAGTCGCCTCAGTATCTTCCTCAATAATATCCTCCTCAACCTCCTCTACAAGTTCAGTCGATGATTCATCTTCATTAAAAGTTGAGTGCTGTTCATCAGCATCCTCCACTTCAACTTGAGGCGCAGAACTTACATCAGCAAGGGCTTCCTCGCTAGATCCATCATTAGATATATCGACGGCGTGCTCAGAAGGCTCAGACTCCTCGTATACCTCTACGTCTTTTTCTTCGGTGATTTCACTGTCGACTTCTCTGTTTATTTCTGTGTCGATTTCTACATTTTGGCTGGCAACTTCCTCAAGATTTGCCTCGGTGCCTTCTTCTTCCTCTTCCACTCTAACTTCAGTAGCCTGACTAGTCTCCGTGTTATCTTCCGACTTATCGCGCAGAGCAGGCTTATTCTCAGATGGCTTGCGCAAATGTAACACCTCGCCCACCGCAGGTTCTTCTCCTGGAATCATATTATTGAGAATATACAGCCTTGTTAGGCGAATTCCCTGCCATTGACTAATCAACCACATGTTGTCTCCGGGTTGGACGACAACCGTCTTTTCACGGCCCTTCTTCTTTTTGGGCTGTCTGTATACAGGACTGCCTAGAGGGATGGATTCTCCCGCTAGCAAATCATTATATTTTGAAAGCTGCAGAATACTTAGGTCTAACAAAACGGCTAAAGAATCTAAGGCTTCTCCTCGATAGCCTACCGCCTGGATGCGATTAAGTAGAAAAACTCCGTCGTTTTCACGGAGATCAGGATAGGAGGTGCTAGCTTCTGGAGGGCTATCATTTGTTGGATCGGATGAAGTGCTCTTTCCATTTTCGCTTACAAGACTGCTGTATGGACCCTCCACTTCATATTGCCCTTCAGCAAAGTCATCAAATCGCTGCAAATTGGCACTTTCAATAATGCTTATCAAAAGCTCAGGGTATTTTGGATTCGTTGCATACCCACAGGCGGAAAGGCCGTGCGCCCAAGAGGTATAGTCCTTTATGTCGAAGGTAAACAGCGTATCATAACGAGACCTTGTCGTCAAAAATATACTGTGGTCTTTGTAGGAGGATTCCGCGTCCTCATAGACTCGAAAACATTCATCAGGGGCATCATCATCCAATAACATAGAAGGTCCCTCCCATCCCTTATGGCATTTTATACCAAAGTGGTTATTCCCCTCAGAAGCCAATGCGGACTTTCCTCTACCAGACTCCAAAATGCCCTGTGCTAACGTGATGGAAGCTGGAATTCCAAATTGGTGCATTTCACGCACGGCAATGGGGTGATAGATATCTACATAACTTAATTCCTGGGCGACAGAGGAATTAAAAAAAGTGCTTAGACAAAGTAATAATCCAAAATAATAACGCATCATAGTCACAAAAAAACAATGACTTAGGAAGTAATAAAACGTCAGTTTTACACGGCTAAATGTGCTCAAAGGGGGTATTGCCTAGGTTCTTCTCCAAAATGAGGGAGTTAGAACAATGATTACAGTAAAAATTTCCAAACGCCCAACTAGCATTAATAACGATAAGAAGAGTTTGCCAAAACTTGTTAGCCCTGCATAATTACAAGTCGGACAAACTTTCCCTAAGCCAGGACCAACATTCCCTATCGCTGAGGCACTTGAACCTATGGCAGTTAGGAAATCCTCCCCGCTTATACTCATAACAACAGCCCCTAGTATGAAAATCGTAAAGTACACAATCATAAAAGCCATCGTGTTAAATAGGATTTTACTACTTACAGAACTTTGATTTATCCGCACCGGAAGGACGGCATTGGGGTGCATCAAACGACGAAACTCCAGTGCACTATTCTTTAAAATGACGAGATGTCGAATCAGTTTCATTCCCCCGCTCGTAGAGCCTGCTGACCCGCCGAGAAACAACATCATAAAGAAGAGCGTAATGAGCATTGGATGAACCGTGAGGTCAGCGGTAACAAAGCCTGTTGTTGTTATGGTTCCCAGCACTTGAAATAATGCATCCCGCAAGGGGTAGTCCCATCCCTCAGTAGGTGGGTGAGCCAATACATTCCCCGTGATAACAAGGGTCATAATAACAACAATCAGCGCATAGAATTTAAATTCTGCATCCCCAATCATCTTCTTCCAAGAACCTCGGAGGAAATAATAGATTAACGAAAAGTTAATCCCTGCCAAAAACATAAATACAATAATGATCCATTGAATAGCATGGTTGTCATTCCAATAGGCAATACTGAGGTTTTTAGTTGAAAAGCCTCCCGTAGATACCGTGGCAAAGGCGTGATTCACCGCATCAAAGGTTGACATACCTGCTATGCGCAAGGCAACGGTTTCTGCAATGGTCATTCCCACATAGATCAGCCATAACCTTTTAGCAGTTTGTGTGATTCGAGGGTGAAGTTTTTCACCGCCAATACCTGGAGCCTCAGCACTATATAATTGCATACCCCCTATACCTAAAAGAGGCAAAATGGCAATCGTAAGTACAATAATTCCCATACCTCCAATCCAATGGGTTGTAGAACGCCACAAAAGCACCCCTTCTGGCATAGATTCAATATCGTTGAGTATGGACGCCCCTGTTGTTGTAAAGCCTGAAATGGATTCAAAAATGGCATCAGGAACATGGCTTATAGACCCCGTCAAAAGAAAGGGTAAACTGCCAAAGAGCGACATAACTACCCAGCCCAGGGTGACAATTAAGTAACCATCTCGCTTTCCAATATTACGTGAACCACCACGATTTAAAAGATATAAAAGCCCTCCACTACAAAAAGTGGCTGCGCTTGAAATCACCAATTGAACGGTCACCCCATCTTTAAAATAGACGGAAGGAATAATTGATAATGCCATGAGCAGACCACTGAGCATGAGGAGCAGTCCTAAAAAGCTGAGAATAATCTTATGATTTAATCTCATCGAAAAAAGCGTTCTACCTTATCCATATTGTCTGGCATCGTGAATACAACAACGTGATCACCGGGTAGGATGATAAAATCTCCTAAGGTTACCTTGCCAATTCCATCTCGAATAACCCCTCCAATAATTGCGCCTGTTGGAATATTCAATTCGCGAATGGGTTTATTGATCACTTTTGATTTCTCATTGACCTCAAACTCAAGGACCTCGGCATCGACTCCTCGGATACTGGCCACAGAAACAACACTACCTTTTCGAACAAAACGAAAGATGCTGTTTGCTGCAATCAGTTTTTTATTCAGCATGGTATCCACCCCAACGGCTTGAGAGAAATTCATGTAATCAATATTCTCCACCAGGGCAATGGTCTTTTTGACTCCTTTGCTCTTTGCCACTAAACACGACATAATATTTGTCTCAGTCTGTCCTGTAACGGCAATAAAAAGGTCAGTTGCTGAGATATCTTCTTCTTCAAGAAACTCAACATTTCGGCCATCACCATTTAACACAAGCGTGTTCGGAAGTTCATCCGTTAATCGAATGGCTTTGTCGCGGTCAATTTCAATCAGCTTGGTAAAGAATTCTTTCGATAGAAGTTCGGCGGCTCGGGCTCCGATGCGGCTTCCCCCAAGGACCATAACGCGCTCGGTATCCACTTGATCAATGCCATCGAGTGAAGCCACCTTGTCCAAGGCCTCAGAAATACAAACGAAATACACAAAATCATCAACCTCTAGGATGGTGTTTCCGCGGGGAATCAGGGTCTCCGTACCTCGCTTGATGGATACGGGAATAAATCGCACATCTCCCGATTCTCGCATATCCATTAACGGATGGCCCACATAACTGGAAGTCGAAGCCAACCGAATGCCCACTAAATGAAGCGCATTGTCTCCAAAAATGTAGTGATCTGTAAAGGATGAATGTTCTACAAGGCGCAAAATTTCGAGCGCTGCCAGCTCTGTTGGCGAAATCATTATATCGATTCCCAATGCCTGATAGTCAATATTTTGCTTATTTCGAAGGTGTTGCAAATTGCTAATTCGTGCAATGGTTCGCTTCACCCCTAGCTGTTTTCCAATGGTGCAAATCGTCATGTTCCGAGCCTCCAAATTTGTGGCGGCCACTAAAAGACTCGCATTGGCAATACCCGCTTTGGATAAGGTATTGGGGCATGTTGCATCCCCTTCTATAGTTTGTATATCTAAGGTGTTGGAAGCATGTTCCAAACGATGGCGATCCGGGTCAATAAGGACAATGTCTTGTCCTTCCATAGCTAGATCCTTGGCGAGATGAAAACCAACCTCACCTGCACCTGCAATGAGTATTCTCATAGTACAAATGTATAGCGCTTTTTAGTGAAAAGGAACTAAGAGACGATTCTTTTAGGGTTCATGCATAGACATACCACAAAAAATTATAACTTTGGCGTCCCTAAAAGGAAGGAACGGTAGCTCAGTTGGTAGAGCAAAGGACTGAAAATCCTTGTGTCGGCGGTTCGATTCCGCCCCGTTCCACTTCTTTTTTCTCCTCTTGCTTCTTTCTCCATCTCAGGTTTACACAACTTCCTTGCCTCCTAGGTGTTGACTATCTACCTTTAAATAGTGCACCCTATCCGTAGACATCCCCTCCTTGAATTTAACAGCAATGGTATCTATTGTGCAAAAGCTGACGTGTACATTGACCCGTGGAGAAAAGTAGAGCGTGCCTTGATCACCCATGCACATGCAGACCATGCTCGATATGGCATGAAACACTATTTAACCACTCCTGGTTCCGCACTCATTATGAGGGAGCGCATCGGTCAGTCCCTATCCATAGAGACGACAGAATATGGTCAAAAACACACGATTGGAGGGGTGACCTTCAGCTTTCATCCTGCAGGTCATGTACTTGGATCATCCATGATTCGAGTAGAATACAAAGGTGAAGTATGGGTTGCCAGTGGGGACTACAAAATTGGGCATGACTCCTTTGGCAATCAATTCGAACCCATCCCATGCCACACCTTTATCACAGAATCCACCTTTGGCCTTCCCGTATTTCGCTGGGAAGAGGAAAGCCGTGTTTTTGATTCGATCAATACCTGGTGGAAAAAGAATCAATCCATGGGCTACACTTCGATTATTTACGCTTATTCCTTGGGTAAAGCACAACGTGTTTTACAAGGAATTGACCCCAGTATAGGACCTGTAGTGTGCCATTCCGCCGTACAAAAACTTAATCGAGCCATTCATGATGCAGGATATGCCATTCATGCTACAAGCAGCTTTACGGAGTGGAAGGATAGCCCTAAGGAAGCCCTACCCCTTGTCATTGCTCCTCCAGCTTCTGCCGATGGGCCATGGATGAAAAACCATAAGCCTTATGTAACAGCCATTGCTTCGGGATGGATGGCGCTTCGGGGTAATCGTCGACGTCGCAATGTCGATCGAGGCTTTGTGCTTTCTGATCATGCGGATTGGAATGGATTACTGTTTGCTATCGAGCAAAGCCAAGCAAGTCAAGTGCTTGTCACCCACGGATATTCCCAACTATTTAGTCAATATTTAACAGAACAAGGATGGGATGCGCGCGTAGCTGAAACCGCATTTAGCGATGGATTTCACGAAGTTGAAGAAAATCAAACGAGCGAATGAAGGATTTTTCAGCCTTAGTCCGAAGAGTGGATCAAACCACAAAAACCTCCCTGCGCTTAGAGGCCTTAGAGCAATACTTTTCAGCGTGCAGTGATTCCGACAAGGTGTGGTGTATCGCGCTGTTTACCAAAAACACAAGGAAAAGACCGATGTCGAGTCAGCGACTTCGAGAAATAGCCTCAGCCGTCGTCAATCTACCTCCATGGCTTATTGACGAGAGTAAATCTATTGTTGGCGATACGGCTGAAACCTTAGCACTTCTTCTTCCAAAACCCACAGAACGTTCCCATAAGACACTGAGTGAGTGGATGATTTGGCTTGAAAATCTTAAAACATATAAAGAAGAGCCAGCACGTCAAGAGCATGCCATTAAAGAAGCCTGGAAAAGCCTTAATGCCGGAGAACGCTTTGTTTTTAACAAGCTGATTACTGGAGGCTTTCGATTAGGCATTGCTTCACGGACAGTGATCAAAGCATTGGCAAAGGACCAAGAATGCGAAGAGGGCCAAATCGCCCTTGCTTTATCCGGGCAGTGGGACCCCATGGAAATCACCTTTGAAGAATTGATGGCGAGAGGTCAAGGATCTGATCTCAGCATACCCTACCCATTTTATCTAGCCTATCCTTTGCCCAATAGTCCCAAGGCAAATGATAAAGATCAACAACAAGCACTTAGAGAATTGGGAGCGATTACCGACTACCAAATTGAATGGAAATGGGATGGTATTCGAGGTCAACTTATTCGCAGAAAGGGGAAGGTCTTTCTTTGGTCTAGAGGATCGGAATTGATCTCTGATAGCTTTCCTGAATTGATCCATGCTGGAGAATCGTTCAATGAGGACGTCGTATTAGATGGAGAAATTGTTGCCTACAGAGATACCATCGAACCTTTTGAGCAACTACAACGAAGATTAGGCAGAAAACAACCTTCAAAGAATATGATAAGCAAGGTGCCCGTATGTTTTATCGCCTATGATCTCCTTGAACGCCATGGCAAAGACCTTCGAAAAGAAACCCTTAAAGCACGCAGAAATCATCTTGAACAATTTATCCACCAACATCCCCTCGATAAGGTGATGATTTCGGATACTATCAAGGTAGATACATGGAGTCACTTAGTGGACTTACATAAACAATCACGGCAATATCATGCGGAAGGATTTATGATTAAATCTATCGAGAGCCCTTACAGAGAAGGACGTAAACGCGGGGACTGGTGGAAATGGAAGGTAAACCCTATGACGGTAGATGCCGTATTGCTCTATGCCAATCGAGGCAGTGGCAGACGGGCAAACCTTTACAGCGATTATACTTTTGCTGTATGGTCTTCAGACGATAAGAAAAGCCGAACACTCCTGCCATTTGCTAAAGCCTATTCCGGCTTAACAGATAAAGAAATCACGGAAGTAGACAAGTTTGTTAAAAAGAATACGAAGGAGCGTTTTGGTCCTGTGCGAAGTGTCGTGCCTCAATTAGTTATGGAAATTGGCTTTGAAGACATTCGCAAGTCCACACGCCATAAATCAGGGTTTGCTGTGCGATTTCCTAGAATAATGAGGTGGCGCAAAGACAAACCACTAGATGAAATCGACTCTATGAATCGGCTCCAACACTTACTAGATGATAAACAAGGTGGAGGTTAAAGATGCTCTTCGTAAAGCGTTTTTACAGCCTTAGCATTGCGCTGCTTGAATAAAGACTTGATCAAACGGTAATTAGTAATAACTATACCAAGAAAGGTTCCGATAATGGCAAGCGTAGACACCGAACGGATATAAGCCAACAAGGCTTCTTCGGTTTGATAGTCTGGGAAAACACCGTATTCCTCCATATAAATGGTGATGCTCTGGCCCTCAAGATCAGATAGGATGGTTTGATATTGGTTGTAAACAAAGAGCATTAGAAAAACATTCGTGGTAAACCATAGATATCGAAGCGCTCTTGAGCGAATCAAGGGAAATGTACCAAAGCTTATCGCATGCCGAAAGGTAACCACCGCAAGAACGATAGAAGCGACAATTCCATAGAGCTTTTCAGGCAGCATGATAATCGTACTGGTAATCGGATACATCAATGCCAAAGCAAGGACAACTCCGAGAAGCAGGCCTAAAAACTCTTGAAAGAAGAAAAAGCGCCATTTCATAGACTGCAAGATTACACAATCTCCCTTGCTTAGAGAAAGCAATAGGCCTAAACAAAAGCCCTTGAACCCAAAAAGCATAGTATCTTGACATAACAAACCGCTTATCATATAGATGGCATCAAGGAATGGGAACACTGCAATCATTTTTTAAGGTCAAGCAAACCTCCCCGAAACAGAAGGGATGGTCTCTTGTCCTTCTCATACTGTTTGCCGTGATACTGTATTGGCCAAGCCTCAACTATGGTTTTGTTCTTGATGACAAAAAAGTGATCACAGAAAATGCGGTGACACAAGGGGGAGCGGATTCCCTCAACACCATCTGGGCAACAGGGTCTAAAACCTTTCAAGCCAACGTACCAGATGATGCAAAAATCGCTAGACCACTAAGTCAAACCTATTTTGCCCTATGTTTTGATAAAAACCTCTCCAAAGAGGCATTACAAAAGCGATATCACCGAGGTCAAATTGCCCTTTATGCCCTCCTTGTCTTCCTTTTATTTTTTCTTTTAGATAAATACTTTGATCATCTGTCGCTCGGATTACGATGCATTGTTTTGGCCCTGTTTATTGCCCACCCCTTGCATGTAGAAGTCGTCGCCAACATAAAAAGTGCTGATGAGTTGTTGGCCTCTATCCTATTGGTCTCAAGCCTTCTCGCCTTACCATACTCCACAACATCTTCAACTCACCACCCCGCCTACAGAGGATGTCTTATCATACTAAGCCTCTTTCTCTTTGTTCTAGGTTTCAAGGCAAAACAAAACATCTTGATGTTTAGCCCATTACTGATTGCCCTTCTATGCTTAGAAATCTATAAAACCCTTCCCAAAGCAATTCAAGAGCACGGTTATTCCTATCGCTGGCACTACGGCCTTCCTTTAGTCGTTGTCTTGCTAACCATTCTTTTCTACAAGGGTCCTGATAATGTTCCTTTAGTACAAATCTATGCCCTTGATTTTGAGGTTTACCAGACCATACAAAGCACCTACTCAAAGGCACATAACACCTTTTTGGGCATGGCATCTACCGGAGAGATTGTGGCAAACTCCCTATGGACTTCCTGCCTATCCGTAGCAAAAATGATATGGCCCATAGATCTGGTTCATCAATACGGAGCATATCAAATTCCCTTGACTTCTTGGCAATCGACAAAACCCTTCTGCGCTCTTGGGTTAGGAGGAATCCTACTTGGAGGCATGTATTGGTTGTCGAGAGGACCTGGGCAACTTCAGCGGGTAATGATTGGTGCCGCATTTTTCACCCTTCCACTTATTGCCTATTCCCACCTCTTTATTCCGCTGCCTGACACCTATGCTGACCGCTTTTTCTTTCTAGCTGTACTTGGTATGTTGCTCTTATCTGCTGAGGCCATATCAAGGACATCGCTTAAGCCTGTTTGGATTATAGGTCTGACTGCTTTGGGGTTGACTGTGTATAGCAGTAAGGTGATGCAACGAATGCCCGCTTGGGAAAGCGACACCGCCCTACTTGCCGCAGATTGGAAACAGAGTCCCAACAACGCCTCCATCCTTGCTCGGTATGCGAGTCATGTTGAAAAAGACGAGCACAAAAAAGAACAGCTTTATCTCGAGGCCTTATCGATTTACCCAGACTTCTTTGGGGCTCATTATGATTTAGCCCGGCTATACTTTTCGCAAAATCGATATGCTTTAGCCTATAAGCACTTTAATCAAGCATATGAGCGTAAGGCAAGCGATAACATTCAATATAATCTTACACTTTGTAGCTATCACATCGTGCGTGATAAAAGCCAATCTGCCTACGCATCGAACCAATTGGAGGACGCGATTCAACTCCTTGATTCAGCGCGCTCCATTTTTCCTAAAAATCCAGTTGACCCTCAATATCGAGAGATGACGAGCAATTTGGCTAAGATGCATTTTGAGCACAATGCCCATGACACAGCGTATGAGCTCTTAATCAAAGCACTGAAACAAGACTCAAATCACCTAGTCTATGCTCAAGAAGGACTGAATATGGCGGGTAATGCCAAAAATTCTTCAAGGGCAGTGGAGTTTGGATTATACTTTGCCCCTTCACGAGCAGATGATTCAACGTACTGGACCGATCTAGAAAACCTTGCTCAGGGTAATGAGATTTTGCTAGGACAAATCAAACAGCGTAAATCAGAAATTTTCTCCGTGCGATAGGACCAAGGAAATTTTATCTTCACACTATGAAGGCACCTACATTACGGTTACAAAATACCCTTAGCGGTCAAAAAGAAGCATTTGAACCGATTAACCCACCTTTTGTCGGCCTCTATGTTTGCGGGCCTACCGTATACAATGAGGTGCATATGGGTAACCTTCGAACCTTCATTTCCTTTGATGTCCTCAATCGATACTTGCGCTACTTAGGGTATAAGGTGCGCTACGTTCGAAACATCACCGATGTTGGACACTTAACGGATGATTCCGGAGAAGATCGAGTAGAGAAAAGAGCAAGGCTTGAAAAAATCGAACCCATGGAAATTGTACAGAAATACAGCCGAGGATTCCATAGGGTTTCTGATGTGTTTGGCCTGCTTGACCCCGATGTTGAGCCCACAGCTACAGGACATATTGTAGAGCAAATTTCCATGATTGAGTCCATTATAAAGAAGGGCTTTGCCTATGAGGCCAATGGATCGGTCTATTTTGATGTAGAAAAGTATGCCAAGGATTATAACTATGGTCAATTGTCAGGGCGCGTATTAGAAGAACTTGATCAACAAACGCGCAATCTGGATGGCGGAGAAGATAAGCGGTTTTTTGCCGACTTCGCGCTTTGGAAAAAGGCATCGGACGACACCATTATGAAGTGGCCTTCTCCATGGGGCGTTGGCGTACCGGGATGGCACCTGGAATGTTCTGCCATGAGCACGAAATACCTGGGAAAAACGTTTGATATTCACGGTGGAGGCATGGACTTGAAATTTCCCCATCATGAATGCGAAATAGCTCAATGTCAAGCAGCAGGTGAAGGAAGCAGCGCTCGGTACTGGATGCATACCAATATGCTGACGATTAACGGAACAAAGATGTCCAAGTCCCTCAATAATTCCATCTTACCTATGGAGTTTGTCAGCGGTGAACATGAGCTTCTAGAAAGGGGATATCCTCCTATGGTAGTTAAGTTTTTTATGTACCAGACCCATTATTCCAGTCCACTTGACTTCTCCAACGAGGCCTTACAAGCGGCAGAGAAAGGATTTATTCGCCTCCAGAAAGGGATGGAGAGCTTAGAAAATATGCCCGAAGGAAAGGGTAGTAAAGAGGATGCTAGTGTTTTGCTCGATGCGTTAAACGATGCACTAAACCATTTAAGTGACGACCTCAATACGCCACGTTGTATTGCTTCGTTATTTGAAGTAACTAACAGCATACAACGCATGCAACATCATTCCACCTTGCTTGATTCTGATACAAAGAGTCAGTGCTTAGCCATATTCAAAGGCATTGTGCATCAAGTTTTAGGTTTAGAGTTTAGCACAAACAGTGAGCATAATGACTCCTTAGATAAAGTAATGGACGCTCTACTAGGCATCCGCAATAAGGCGCGCACTGAAAAAAATTGGGCTGTGGCAGATGCCTTGCGTGATGGGTTATCTTCGGTGGGCGTAACATTTTCTGACAATAAAGAGGGAAGCTCGTGGGAAATCAAGTAAGCAGCCGTTGGCTTTCAGCAAGCTTTGTATTAATAGGATTGTGTACTTATCTAGGTTGCACGAATAATGCCAAAAGCAATGATGAACCTGAAGAGGAGAATCCTCCAGCAAAACCAACTTGCCAAACAAACGCTGTGCTCCCAGAGGCAATCCAAGACTTAGGCGACTCGTCCTATCAATATGTTCAGATGCAGGTCGACTTCGGCCCTCGAATACCTGAAACCGAAGCACACAGATTGTGCGGAGACCAACTAATAGAATGGCTTTCTGCGTATTGCGATACCGTAATGGTTCAGCAAGTTCAAGATACGCTAAAGGCCTTTCCTGAACTTCAAACAGATAGCCTAGTAAAAGGACGAAACATTTGGGCCCAATTTAATCCCGAAGTAACCTCGAATAGAATTTTGCTTGCTGCGCATTGGGATACAAGACCTTATGCTGACCAAGACGAGAGTGGTCTCTTTGATGGAGCCGATGATGGGGCTAGTGGTGTAGGTGTATTGCTCGAAGTCGCCCGAATATTACACCATCTTGGAACGGATCAAGGCATTGATATCTTGTTTTTTGACCTCGAAGACTACGGAGCGAATGACCCGTTATCAAAAGAGGAAATCAATCCATATTGTGTGGGAAGTAGAATTTGGGCTCAACGCATTCAAGAAAGCGGCCTTTCCCCTCAATACAGTGCAGGTATACTCCTCGATATGGTAGGAGCAAGTGATGCTTACTTTTCCAAAGAGAAGCACTCTACACAGTATGCTAGCAGTGTGCTTAAAGAAGTATGGTGTCTTGCTAAAGATCTAGGATACGAAAGACTCTTTGTCGATGTATCAAACTATGCCGTGGAGGACGACCACCTCTATGTGAATACCATCGCAAAAATTCCTATGATTGATATTATCAATTACCGTGCGAGCGCTTCGTTTGCTGACCATTGGCATACCGAAAAGGATAACATAGACATAATTGATACCAATACATTACATGCCGTGAGGCAAGTTGTACTTTCTTATCTCTTCTCTTCATCTGAATCAACTGAGCCGCCTGCGTAGCGCTCATCCAAGGAGAACAGTTCGGGATAGCGGGGAGAAATTGATGCATAAAACGCCATAATTTCTCGCATATCTTTTTCAATATCCCCACTTGGCCACAAAAGACGAGCAATGCCAGCCTCCTTTTTTTGATAATCGAGGTATCCCAAGCCAATGGGAACGTTGGCTTGCAAGGCCACATAGTAAAACCCCGTCTTCCATTGCTTTCGAAGGGAACGGCTTCCTTCCGGCGCTACCATGATGGCAATATCCTTGTGTTGGTTGTACAATTCAGCCATTACCTCAACGCGACTTTTTTTAGCCTCTCCTTCTTTTTGGTTCCGATAGATTGGCAATGCTCCCCATCGCGTCATTACACGCTTTAATGGAAAGCGAATCCAATCGGACTTAATCGCAAACCTCAGCGGAATGTTCAGCTGAAGAAACCCTCCACGGGCATAGATTATATCCCAATTGCTCGTATGGGGTGCAGCAATGACTACACTACGTTCAAGACCTTCTGGTGTGTCATGAGAGATTGTCCATCCTTTTAACTCAAACCAATCGGCCATAGCGCTTTGCGTTCCAGGATAGAACGGTTGGCCTAACCACCATGCAATCCATGCAAACACTGCCTGAAAAGGCAAACGCGCTATGGCAATCGTTGAAGTCGTTTCAAGGCAAGCCTGAGCTCCGGCGTCCATAGCCAAGTAGATATTAGCAGGAAACACGGCAATAAGCAAAGCGAGTATACCGTAACTGGCCCAGCGTCTGTATGCAGGAATTAGTAACGCACAGCCAAGAAGGATTTCTGCAAATCCACTAAACAAAACACAAAACGAGTGAAATGGGATATAGGGTGGCATAATACACATAAAAAAACCCTTATTGACAAAATGAAGAATCCCAACAGAAATGTACCCTAATGCAGTAAACCAAAGGAGGGCATATCGAAAGTAAAAAATGGCTCTTTTCATTGACAGTCAACATTTTAAGGAGTAGAACCAACTTTACGTAAATGTTAACTCCTTTTTGTTTTACGTATCTTAACGCACTGAATTTACGCCTTGTGAACAAATTTTTTAACTCTACACCGTTTCTAAGATTTATCCTTTGTACAGGATTCATTAGCCTCTTTTTTTCTCAGGCTCTGCAAGCACAAAATCCACCCGTTGCCATAGATGACACGGTTTCTACACAAGAGAATGTGGATGCCTTTGTATCCTTGATCAGTAACGATCTTGATGTAGATGGCGACCTTGACTCCGCATCAATTGATCTCGATACCCTTAGTCCTGGGCAGCAAGACTCGCTCACTACTTCCCTGGGTTTGATATGGGTAGACAGTCAAGGAAACCTAACGTTTGAGGTTATTCCTGGCGTTTATGGATTAGATACAGCATATTATAGCGTTCAGGATACGAGTGGAGATTCATCTAATGTGGCTTCCATTTTCTTGGAGGTTCGTCCCAATCCAATCATTGTTAACGACACCATCACCTTTAATGAAGATGAAACCTATGCTGGTCTCCTCTTGAACAATGGAGATAGTGCCCTTAACGGCGGATTTCTTCAGATCAACTCCATTTTACAAAATCCTATGAATGGAGGGTCACTTACCTATGGCAACAATAGTTTAGGCAGTTACTCCATTCACCTTGGATCAAACTATAATGGGCCTGATACAGCCATTTTAGAAGTTTGTGATACAGTAAACAATACCTGCCTACCAGATACCCTCTTTATCACCGTGCTTCCCGTTAGTGATGCTCCAGTTGTTACGCTTAACACCTTTACCACATTCGAAGATTCTGCCTTTACCGATACGATCCTCTTTAATGACAACGCCGATTCCATCAACTACAGTCCTGTCGTCTTTATCGATACATTATTGTCTCCACCAAACTTAGGGACGCTCGACACGCTGGCTGCAGATGGATACTTTGAATACAGCCCCTTAACCGACCTTTATGGTATTGACACCTTTGTAATTAGCGTGTGTGATGAAGGGTTTCCTGATTCACTCTGCACAACAGATACTATTATTATCACCATCATTGGAGTAAATGATACAGCCCAAATGGCTAATGAATTTATGGTCTGCCTTTTGGATTCAACCACCAATGGCAATACGCTTCAAGGCGATATTGATGATGGCAATCTTTTTGTGACGTCTTATCAGGATTCAGCGATTCATGGGGAAGTAATTTATTGGGACTCCACAGGATTAGTGACCTATACTCCAGATAGCGGATACCTCGGCGTAGACTCTACCGTGTTTACAGCAGACGATGATGGCGACCCACTACCTGCGATTACCAACTACACCGATACGTTTTACATGGTAACCATTGATCCGATTACCTTGGACTCCATCTTTATTTTAGAGGATACTGATACGGCGGGTGTAATTGAAGAATTTTATGGATTTGATCCAACTGCCGTGGTCCAATTCACCGTGGCAGATAGCCCGTCCTTAGGCGATATGTTTGCCCTTCCCAATGGCAGCTATTTCTTTTCTCCTTATCCAAATCAGTATGGGTTAGACACGGTCATCTTTGAAGTGTGTGATTTAAACATTTCCGGTGTTCCAGGGAGCAATTGGTGTTACCTTGATACGCTGTACATCGATATTGATACCGTAAACGACACGCCGACGATTACCAACGATTATTACACAGTCAATGAAGACGTAACCTTATCGGATGACTTTTGGAATGAAGCCTTGGAACATGATAGCGCAGATATTTTCGCCGAGCAAACCACGGCACCTGTTATTCTTTATCCTGACTTTGCTTCCAATCCAATTTATCAGTCCAATCCGAACGCGACATTTACCTTCTTTGTGGATGGAACTTTTGACTACTCCACGCCTCCTCATTATTATGGCAACGATACCATCGTTATTGGATTTACCGATGCAGGGTATCCACCACCAGCAATAGTCGTCTACGACACCTTGTTTATCGAAGTCGTCCCAATCAATGATACCCCTACAATCAACGATAAGTTTTTTATTGGGTTGGAGGATTCCTTCCTTATTGATATGCCCATACTTGACTCTACAGATACAGACATAGAGGGTGGGTTCCAATCCCCTACATTAATCGATTCAACCGACAATGGCACCGTGTTTATAACTCAGGATATCAATGGAAATCCCGTATTCAGTTACAATCCTGATGCAAACTTCTATGGTGTAGATTCCTTCAGTATACTCCTATGTGACTTTGGTGAACTAGGAGCCTTTCCAATCCTCAATGAGATTTGTGACACCATGTGGCTATATATCAATGTTTTCCCTGTGACAGACACGCCAGTTGTCATAAACAACTCAGAATCCGTTCTTGAAGATGACACCCTTACGTCAAGCTACGTGGATGGCAGTGATATTGCCTTAGATGGTAGCTTTGTTCTTGCGGAATTGGTTGACTCTACACTCCATGGTGAATTGATTCTCACAGATTCTTCTGGAAGCTATACCTACATACCAAGTCCTGACTATTATGGATTGGATAGTTTCTCTGTTGTAATATGTGATGATGGGCCACCAACGCCACCAACGCTATGTGACACCAATTGGGTATACATCACTGTAATTCCAATTAATGATGCGCCTGTTATTATCAATGACACACTGACCATAGAAGAAGATGAAGTGTATACTGGAAATGCCGTAGGAAGTGAAGACACTGATATTGATGGAAATGTCATCTATTCGACAGTTTTTGCCCTTCCCAATCATGGCGTGCTCTCGATCAATACGAACGGGGAGTATACCTATACCCCAAATCCAGAATATTATGGAAGTGATTCAATAGGGGTCGTTTTATGTGACGATGGAACTCCTAATCCTCCTCAGAATTGCGATACGAATTGGATTTTCTTTACTATCACTCCAGTTAATGATCCTCCAGTAGTCTTCGATACATTTTACTTTATGGCATCGAGTGATACACTATCTATCAACCTAATCGATAGCAATGAATACGACCCTGAGCTATCAACACTTGTATATCCCAATGGAACTACAAGTGGTCCAAATCATGGTACAATCACTTTTGACTCTACAGGTAATTATACCTACATCCCAGATAACAACTTTACAGGCGTAGACACCCTTGTGTTTGAAATCTGTGATACGGGCCTCGTTGTAAATGGCGATACCCTGCCCGTAGCATGCAGTTTGGATACCGTACTTATACAAGTCACCTGCCAAGTTGGGGATAGCACATTTGATTGTGATAACGATGGATTGACCAATCAAGAGGAAGAAATTGGAGGAACGGATCCCTTCAATCCTGACACGGACGGAGACGGCGTAATCGATGGTACAGAAGTAGCTGATGGCACCAATCCACTTGAACCTTGTAATTATCTCCAAACAAGCATTACCCTTGAGGTTACTACCACTGAGGATTGCACCTTTAGCATTCCCGAAGGTTTCTCACCCAATGGCGATGGTACCAATGACACTTGGTTTATTCAAGGAATCGACAACTTCTTTGAGGCCGAAGTAAAAGTATACAACCGCTGGGGCAGCCTGGTCTATCAAGCAAAACCCTATACCAATGCCAATGGATGGGATGGAAAGAGCAACAACGGAGTAACAATCATTGGAGAGGACTTACCCGTGGGAACCTATTTCTACCTCATAGATCTTGGTAGCGTAGGAGCCTTTGGACCAGGAAGCCAAACACTATTTAAAGGATATGTTTATCTGAATCGATAAGTTATGATACACTATAAAAGAAGTTTTATCAGGCGAGGAATCGCCATTGGATTGTTTTGCACGCTCGGCCTTTCTGTAGCAACTGCACAGCAGGAACCGGTCTACACCAATTTTACGCAAAACACCTTAAACGTAAATCCTGCCTATGCTGGTAGTCGGGATGCATTAACACTGACTGTACTTCACCGCAGCCAATGGGTGGGTGTAGAAGGCGCGCCTATGACGCAAACCCTTACCCTGCACACCCCTTTAATTAGTGAGCGACTTGGTGTAGGGTTTTCAGCAATGAACGATAAAATAGGTCCAAGTAATACGTCTCAAGCCTATATAGATCTTGCCTACCGTCAACCACTTGGCGATCAATTCAAACTTTCTATAGGAATCAAAGGAGGAGGAAGAATTTTCCAAAATAACTTAACCGATCTTGATGGAGTGGCAGGAGATGTTGCCTTTGCTGAAGATGAAAGCAGCCGCTTTTTACCCAACGTAGGGGCTGGACTTTACTTGAGTTCTCCAGGATTTTATTTCGGCTTAAGCGCTCCAAGATTATTGAAGAATAATCTCCGGACAAATGCAACCAGTCGCGAAGAAAGCTTGACCTACCATGTTATAACCGGAGGTGTAATTCCTATGGGTGACTTGAGTAACATCAAATTAAACCCGGCCGCGATGGTACAGGTTGAATCCGGAAGTCCTGTTGCCATGCATCTTATGATGAATATGATTATTAAAGACAAATTTGAAGTTGGTGGAATGTGGCGTTCAGGAGATGCGGTGGGAGGAATTGTAGGCTGGAACATTCTTCCAAGCCTCAAACTGGGTTATAGCTTTGACTATTCTTATGGATTTCAATCCTTTACCTATAATGGAGGATCGCATGAAGCCTTTCTGAGATTTGATTGGTTTAAGAGAAACCGAATTCCAGCCGTAACCCCAAGATACTTTTGATCAATAAAACAATACATACAATGAATTATTCCGTTGTAAAGATTTTCTGCTTAAGCCTTGTATTCCTTTTTCTTGGAAATGCTACCATCCACGCTCAAGACTCCAAATGCGCTGAGTTTTTTCGTGCCATGGAATATGACAAGGCCGTACTATGTTTAGAAAAGAATCAACCCACAACTGCCGAGGGTTGGAGAATGCTTGGAGAAGCTTATCGACTGAGCGGAAAAGCGAACAAAGCCTTTCGAATGTACGATAGAGTGATTAAGAATTATGACGAGGAAGCAACCCAAACAGACTTCTTAAAAGCAATGGTTTATTCCCGAATGGCGAGACAGTATGGGAAGAGTATTGAGTACGCAAAACAATTGCTCGACCTATATGGTAACAACCGCTTAGCCAATGACATCATTGAGTTAGATTCCCTTATGGACGAATTATCAGACCGTAAAACAGGGATTTTCTCAGCCTACCCAACCTCTCTTTCCGATGAACAAATTGATATCGGACCGATGTTTATGAGTGGAGGAGAATTGGTTTTTGCATCTAGCAGGCGCAAAGCACAACCCAAAAGAGTAGAAAATACGAGTACAGGTCTTGGATTTCTCGATGTCTTTAAAGCAACAATTGACGGAAAAAACCTTGAGAACATCACACGATTGGATGGGAGCTTCCAAACTGATTATCATGATGGACCCGTTTCTTTCGCTAAAGAAGGCTCTATGGCCGCGCTAAGCCGCACCTTAGAAAACGGATACAACGTTGAAGGACAAATGCCACTGGGCATCTTTATTGGCAATAAATCAGAGTATGGCGAGTGGGACAGCTGGGAAGCATTTCCACATAATGACCCTACATTTAGTTGCACGCATCCTTTTCTCACCGCTGATGGAAAGCGACTATACTTTTCCAGCAATATGCCTGGAGGATCAGGAGGTAGTGACATCTACTACAGCGACTATACAGCCGAAGGTTGGAGCAAACCAGAAAATATGGGAAGTCGAATCAATACATCCTTTGATGAGGTGTTTCCTGTTATGACTCAGCGAGGTGATATGCTCTTATTTGCAAGTGATGGGCATTTTGGCTTAGGTGGCCTTGATGTGCTGATCGCTCGAAAGTCATCACTAGGAATTTATGATATTATCGATAATCCTGGAGCCCCTGTGAACTCGCCATTAGATGATTATGGGTTGGTATTAGATCCTATGCTTGAATATGGATATTTCACCACAAATCGCCAAGCATCAAAAAACAGAGAGGATATCTATTACGCTAAGGTCGAAGTTCCTTTTGAGTTTTCTAAAATCATATCGGGTATTGTACGGGACACTGCAGGCAATGGAATTCCGAATTCAGATGTTCAACTTGTAGACAGCTTCCTTAATGTGTTAATGACAACACGAACAGACGAAAAGGGCCGCTATGGATTTGAATTACAAGAAAACGGTCGTTATCTAGTAGAGGCAAGGGCTGCAGGATACAACGAAGGGAATAACGTGATTGTTATGAATCCCCGCCAATTAAACTACACCATGAATTTGACATTGCCTGAATTTGAAGGCCTTTCATTTTTTGGTCGAATGATGGATGGAGAAGCTCGTCGATTTATGGAGGATGTAAAAGTCACCTTGACTAATCTTGATAACAACGACATGCAATCCACTTTCTCAAACAAAGACGGATCCTTCCGATTTGCATTAGATCAATACACACTAGGCCAACTCTACAACATTCGCCTTGTCGTAGAAAAGACTGGCTATCAAAAGAAAACCTTTGAGTTTAGTGTCACCTTCACGGAAAACGGACCCTTTGTATTAAACAAAGCCCTGAATCTAAGCATGACTAAATAGTTTAGCCCATGTTTATTTTAATGTTAATTTTACGTTAACACATTAAAATACTCGGCTATGCCACAAAAATTAACACAAAAAGAAGTCAAAGATTTGCTTGGAAGCAAGGTTGGCCGTAGAAGAAAAGCAATTTTTTTTGGGAAAGAGATTGAAAATCTCAAGAAAGGAGAAGGATTGCTTGTTACCCATAAAGAGTGGAAGGATACCACAAAACTTAAAACTAAGCCTTCAACCTACTACTACAACAAATACAATAAGGACAGCAAAAACAAGATTTTAAGTATTGCATCTGTTGTTGACGGATACCTCTTGACCAAAATGGTCTAACCTATTCATCGATTTGATCCGCTAACTCCGCCCAGGATTCATTGAGTTTATCTAAATCCTTTACTTTTTGATTGTACCGGGTTAAAAAGGCTTCGTCACTTTGTAGCTGGGTGTATTGTTCTGGGTCTTGAAGCGCTTGGTTCATTTCATTGATTTCCGCCTCCAGCTTCTCAATCTTTCGCTCGGTTTTGGCTAAGGATTTACGCAAGGCATAATCATTGACTTTCTTTTCCTTGCTTTCTGGACGCTTAGATTCTTTCTCAACCCTTTCCCATGTGCGCATGGATTCGGCCTTCTTAAGGGCTAGAAAATCATTTATGTCCCCGATATGGGCCTTGACTGTATGATGATTAAACTCAAAAACCCGTTCCGTTAAGCCATTGAGAAAGTCTCTATCGTGGGAAACGATAATCACAGTACCTGTAAAGTGTTGAATAGCCTCTTTTAAAATAGCCTTGGACTGCATATCAAGGTGATTGGTTGGCTCATCAAGGATTAAAAGATTATGAGGCTCCAACATTAATAAGGCTAATGCCAAGCGTGATCGCTCTCCACCACTGAGCACCTTTACCTTTTTATTTACATCATCGCCTTGAAAAAGAAAAGCACCTAGTAAGCCTCGAACTTTTGTTCGCATATCACCTGTCGCTTTATCGTCTACTGTTTCAAAGACGGTTTTATCACCTGGAATGGTCTCGGCCTGATGTTGGGCAAAAAATCCAAGGGATAGGTTGCTTCCAAGGGATAGGTCTCCCTCGAAATCGATTTGATCCGCAATACACTTGCTTAACGTCGTCTTGCCCATACCATTCTTTCCAACAAAGGCTACTTTTTCACCACGTAAAATCTCAAAGTCAACAGATCGAAATACTTCATTTGAGCCAAAAGATTTTGCGACGTCTACCGCTTTAACCACTACTTTACCCGAACGAGGTGGATCAGGAAAACGAAACTTCATAGCGGCAATGGCATCATCATCCACCTCTAGGCGCTCAATGGCATCCACCTTACGAATCAAACCTTGAGCAAACTTCGCCTTATTCGCCTTAGCGCGAAATCGTTCAATGTTTCGCTCCATTTGTTTGATTTGCCGTTCCTGATTTTTCTTTGCTGCTCGCTGCCGCTCGACATCTGAGGCTCGTTCCTCTAGATATTTTGAATACGCAAACTTATAGTCACGAGCACTTCCATTGACAATTTCAATGGTTCGATTGGTCACCGCATCTAAAAATGCCCTGTCGTGAGATATGATTATCGCACTCCCCCCAAACTCTTGTAAATACCCTTCGAGCCAAAGAATAGATTCTATATCAAGATGGTTTGTTGGCTCATCGAGCAATACAATATCCGGGTTAACCAATAGCACCTTCGCTAACTCCACCCTCATTTGCCATCCACCGCTGAATGTATTCAACGGCTTTGTCATATCACTTGATTCAAACCCCAAACCCTTTAAAACTCTTTCGATTCGTTCTTCTGTTTGATCAGCACCCATAGAGTCGAGCTGAATCTGCTTGTCATTGAGATCATCTAACATGCGCATGTACGCGTCTGAGCTAACATCTGAGGTCGTCTCTAAGCGCTGGACTATATCGTTGATCTCTTGCTCTAAATCTTGGATTACTTTGAGTGCTTTTTTGGTCTCGTCAAGGACGCTGAGGGAAGAAACCCCGTCAAGATCTTGGGCGAGGTAGCCAATTCTATAATCTTTTGGTGTATCGATTTGCCCTGATGTGGGTCGGAAACTTCCGAGAATAATCTTAAGCAGGGTTGACTTACCTGCACCATTTTTTCCAGTAAGTCCAATGCGCTCTCCTGCCGAAATCTGAAAACTCAGATTGTCAAAAAGGGCCTCTCCCCCGAATTCCATGGATATAGAGTTAACTGTAAGCATAGTGAGCGGAAATGCAAGTATACAGCACTAAAACGGCAGTCCCAAGTCCTTCGTTATCCGATCAACGATTTGCTGGGCTGCAGGACAAGTTTTCAAGTTCTTTTCAAGCAGATTGAGGTGCTTTTTCATTTTTGTATGATCGGTATGGGGGTATTCTCGACAGGCCTTAGGACGAGCGGGATAGACCGAACAATAATTGTCTCCCCCTAAGAACGGACAGGGAAGTGCCTTCATAACCGTATCTCCATCTTCATCTACGCGCAGATAAGAAGCAAAAAAATCACCCTCTTTTACTTTGAGGTATTTAGCCATTCTTCGTATATCGGTCTTTGTCAACCTTGGTCCTAAGGTTTTGCAACAGTTCCCGCAGTCCAAACAATCTGTTTGTTTGAAAACCTCTTCATGATGACGAAGAAACATAGCATCGAGTGCTTTGTCAGGGAGGGACTTCAACTTTTTTTTAAGGACCTTCATAGCGGGTTAGGTAAAGATAGACTTCATCATCGTAGTATTCTATACCTTGCAAGTCAGAGAATAAAGCAATGCAGCACTCACCTCTACGGGATTTAAAAATTATCGACCTTTCATCTGTTTTGGCAGGACCAATGACCGCCAACATGTTTTCAGAATTAGGGGCTAATGTTCTTCGGATTGAAAATGCAAAAACCAAGGGAGATGCCACGAGGACTTGGTTAAGAGAGGGAGAACACTATGACGAGGAGGTATCCTCTTATCATGCATCAGTAAATTATAATAAGTCCATCGTGCAAAAAGACTTAAGTCTGCCGGATGACCACCAATGGCTCATGAAGGAGCTAGAAAATGCTGATATCTTGATTGGCAACTTTAGTCCTGCAGTTCAAGGTAAACTCAATCTACAGATAAATGACTTACGTAAAACACACCCTGAGCTCATTATAGGTTGGATCTCAACCTACCCCAATGATCGGAATAGACCTGCTTATGATGCTGTTTTACAAGCAGAAACCGGGTGGATGTCAATCAATGGCAAGGAAGGCAAGCCCCCTCTTAAACTACCCGTAGCCGTGATCGATGTTTTTGCCTCTCACCAATTGCGTGCGGGGATACTCACAGCCCTTCTTCAGAAACAGAGCAGCCAAAAGGGATCGCTTGTCGAAGTGTTTTTAGTCGAAGCAGCTCTTGCCGCCCAGGCCAATCAATCAAGCTATGCGTTGAATCAGAATATTAACCCAATGCCCATGGGATCAGCCCACCCCAACATTTGCCCCTATGGTGACCTCGTAGAATGTGAAGGCGGAGATTATCTTCTCTTCGCAGTGGGAACGGATGCACAATATCTTCGATTAGCAGAGGTGCTTGAGGAGCCAAGATTAATGGCTGATTCTTTTCAAACAAATCCTCAACGCGTCACCCATAGAACTGCACTAATTGACATCCTTCAAGACGTCTGCAGACAATACTCGGCTCTATCGCTGCACAATAAACTTACTGCAGCTAACATTCCTTGTGCTCAAGTTCGAGGAATTCTCGATGCGTTTAAGCAACAGCCACATATGACCCATAAGACGGTCATTGACAACACATCATTTCTCGTTGGAAAAACCACTTGCTTCCATCTCGAAAGCAATCCGTAATCTTCTTACTATTCTGCCAGCGCGACGACTTCTTTTACCTCTGGAAGCATGCGCTTGAGCATCGCTTCGATTCCATCCTTTAAAGTGGCTGTGGAAGAAGGACAACCCGAGCATGCTCCTTGTAACTTGACAGTTACAATGCCTTCATCAAACTGTTCAAAGGCAATATTACCCCCGTCTGTTTCTACTGCAGGACGAACATAAGTTTCTAGCAGATGAATAATTTTTTGCTCGATATCAGCCGCCCCTGTAGACTGGCTTTTCATCGATTCTTTGTAGGCCTCAATAAATCGGTCGGATACGATGACATTGCCTTCGGTGATATAGGTATGCATAAAAGCTTTTATCGTATAAATTACCTCAAACCAATCCTTACTATCATCGACCTTAGTAAGTGTGACAAAATTGTTTGATATAAATACTTCACCAATCTCAGGGAATCCCTCAAAAAGTGCCAAAGCAAAAGGGCTGTCAGCGCATTCATCAACACCCTTTCCCTCGAAAATCATCTGAGGAAGAAGTTGTTTTGAGGTGACAAACTTCAACTTGGTAGGATTAGGAGTTGACTCGGTGTAGATTTCTAAAACATTCACAATTCAAAGCGTTTGCTCAAAGATACATTTTTGAGCGTTGACAATTGATAGAACAATTCGTTTCAATTAGTGGGATGATTTCACCAATTTTGCGATTCCAACGCATGGGTGAATTTATAAAACATGAATGTGGCTTAGCGCTCGTCCGACAGCTTAAAGCACCGGAATACTACTATGACAAGTACGGAAGCTTAACCTGGGGGGCCTCCAAACTTCATGTGCTCATGCAAAAACAGCGAAATCGAGGCCAAGACGGGGCAGGAATTGCCACCGTTAAGCTCAATGCCCCTCCTGGTAAACCCTACATTTACCGAGAACGATCGATTGATTCCGACGCTATTGCTTCCTTGTTCAAGGATTGGGATGGCAGGGTGCAACGGTGTATCGACCAACATCCACAGCAATCGGGTGCATCTCTCTGTAAGACCCTTTATCAAGAGGCTGTTTGCTATGGTGATATATTCTTAGGTCATTTACGCTACGGAACCCACGGCGTGAATTCAACCGACGCCTGCCACCCCTTTCACAGGAGAAACTCTTGGAGGTCGAGAAACCTTCTCATAGCAGGAAACTTCAACCTCACAAACGTCGATCAACTTATCGATCAACTTATCGAAATTGGCCAACACCCCATAGAGCGAAAAGACACCATCACCGTATTGGAGAAGTTTGGACATTTTCTTGATCGTGAAGTACAACGACTATTTGACACCTTTAAACAGGGCGCCTACGCTAAGAAAACAATCTCAGAGCATATCGAAGCAAACCTTGATCTCAAGCAGATTGTCCATAATGCTTGCAAAGCGTTTGATGGCGGATTTGTCATGTCCGGAATTACAGGAAGTGGAGACACCTTCGTGTTGCGCGATGCGCATGGTATTCGACCTGCTTTTTACTATCACAATGATGAAGCAGTTGTTGTAGCCTCAGAAAGACCTGCAATTCAAACCACCTTTGAGGTGACCCACGACAAGGTCAAAGAGCTTCCTGCAGGCCATATGTTATGGATTCGAAGGGATGGAAAAACCTCCCTTGAGAAAATCTATGAGGATAAGCCTAAGACTGCTTGCAGTTTTGAACGTATTTATTTTTCCCGTGGAACGGACATTGACATCTATACCGAACGACGCAAACTGGGAGAATCCTTAGCAAGCAATGTACTTGAGCGAGTAGATTATGACCTCGACAATACTGTTTTTTCCTATATCCCTAACACGGCAGAAACCGCTTTTTACGGTCTAGTGAGAGGAATAGAAGATGTATACAAGGCTCGAGCAGATAAACAATTAGAACAAAAGGAAATCAATCGGGAAGAATGGATTCACGCCCTTCAAAAAAGACCAAGAGTAGAAAAAGTAGCGGTGAAAGACGTAAAGCTCCGAACCTTTATTACAGAAGATAAGGGTCGTGACGATCTCGTACAACATGTATACGATATTACTTACGGGACTATTCGAAGGAATATTGATACCCTCGTTGTAATCGATGATTCCATTGTACGCGGTACTACCCTGGAAAAAAGTATCATCCGAATTCTTGATCGACTCGGTCCGAAAAAAATCATCATTCTCTCCTCAGCACCCCAAATACGTTATCCTGATTGCTACGGCATTGATATGTCGAAAATGCATGAGTTTATTGCATTTCGTGCTATGATTAATCTTCTAAAATCCAAAGGATTAGAAAATCAGCTTACTGACACGGCGCAACAAATAAAAACCGCTTTTCGCGAAGGAAATGCCGACCAAACAAACTATGTAAAGCCTCTTTACAATCAATTTTCCCCAGATGAGATCAGTGCAGAAATTTCATCCATTGTGAAACCACAATCCATTTTCTCCGATGTCGAAGTCATCTATCAAAGTTTAGAGGGATTATCCTTTGCTTGTCCTCATCATACGGGTCAATGGTACTTTGATGGCCACTATCCAACACCTGGAGGTAGACGTGTTGTTAATCAGGCTTTTTTAAACTTTATGGAGGGGAAAAATGTTCGAGCCTATTAGGAATCGTCTTCTCAACCTACTATCTAATCAGAAGTAAATGATCATCACCAAGATTATTGATGAAACCTCGACTACAAAGAGGTTTTACCTTAAACCAGATAAAGACTTGCCTTTCAAGGCAGGACAATATATTTCCCTGAGCTTACCTATTGATCCAAGGAAGTCGCGAGGAATCAGACATTATTCCATTGCCAACTCACCGAATGCTGATGAAGTTGAGTTAGTCATTGTAGAGAAAGAAGGTGGCAAGGGAACTGCCTATCTATGGTCCTTAGGAGTTGGTGACCATATCGAACTTGGCCATGGAGCCTCGGGAGTACTTACCATTGATGACTACAAAAAAAACTTCATTTTTATCTGTACGGGAACGGGCATATCTCCTTTCAAAAGCATTCTAGAATATATTCAAGAAGAAAACATTGAAACTGGTGACATTCATTTAGTTTTTGGTACACGAAGAGAAGAGAATATCTTGTACTTCAAGGAAATGCAGGAATTAGTAGAAGCCCTTCCGCAGTTAAACTACCACATCATTTTATCGCGTGAGCCTTGGAAAGGACGCCAGGGCTATGTCCACGAAGTGTATAAAGAAATCATCGAGAACTACTTCCAAGCCATGGAAAATGGGGATTACAACGAACTCCCTTTAGAGTTTTTTATCTGCGGCTGGAAGGACATGGTAGACGAAGCGAGAAAGACCTTATTCGATATAGGATTTGACAAAAAACAAGTCAAAGTCGAGGTCTACGAATAATTAACGACGTGCTGTCTCATTTTTCACTACCTTTACAAGGAGCTAACCATTTCCAATGCGGGTATTTTACCTATTCCTTGTTGCAATTTTTGTATGTCCTAACCTCAGGGCTCAGGTTGTCGATTCAACACAATCGGTAGACTCGAGCATTATTGAAGCTGAATCCATAGAGTTGGAAAACGCTTCTGATTCAACAGGAATAGAGAGGGTCAATGATCCCGATATTGCGGCGCCAACAGACTCAACGATTGATTCAGGGGCAAGTCAAGCAACAATCCAACCCGAATCTGGCTCAGCGACTCGTTCTTCTTGGTATGAGATATCAGAGCCTTCAGATTCTATTACTAAGGAAGACTCGCTAATACGAGAGCGAGGTAGCCCTGACTCCATTCGGGCAAAGTATTCGACCCCATTAATGCCAGACCTTCAAAGTGCTCAACCGTTCAACCAAACCAAGCGCACTAAACGCCAACAAGATGGCTTTATCGATAGAGAATATTATTATCCTGCCAAGCCCAAACACGCTTGGAGTTTAGGAATCCGAGGAGGAACGGCTATGATTAATGGAGACATCAATCAAAATTTCTTCCGGGGGGCCAAACCATTTGCGCCTGGATATACTTTCGGTGCATATGCCAAAAAAGCGACCTCTTACTTTTTGTCGCTCAGATTAAATTACGCCCACATGCGTATGTGGAATACAGATTGGCAGCCATCTGTGCTTACGTCTAATCTTGTTGGGGCAGTTCCAGATCTTGTTTCGTACACCGACACCATTGGCTTAGGAGCCAACCATCCTCAACTGCCCAACCGAGTGAATTTTTATCACAATAGCTATACCGTGTCTCATGACATGACCTTCGATGTCATGTTCAGTTTGGGTGGAACAAGATTCCACAAGGAACGCTCAAAAGTGCTTTTTAACGTCTTTATCTCCGCTGGAGGATTTCTTTACCGCACCCGCTATGATCACTATGATGAAAACGGGCAGCCCTACAACTACGGTAATGTGCCGGTTACAAACTCTTCAAAACCAGATATTCTTAATGCGCTCGAAGACATGAGAGATGGAGTTTATGAAACCGATGCTGAAAATGACTACGAGTTAAAGGCCATTTCATTTTTAAACGGCTTCACCTTTAATCCCTCTTTTGGATTTGGAGGAGGTTTCACTTTCAGAGTAAACCGCTTCATTGACTTAGATCTTGAAACGCGGATGATGTACACCACATCAGATCTTTTAGACGGGCACAGATGGTCTGAACCTTTTGCACAGTTCCCGGGCCAGGATTTAAGTTCACTAAACTATCGCTCAAATGGAGTGACCAAGGATAAGGATGCCTACACAACAGCCACTGTAGGAATAACCTTTAAGCTTGTAGGTAAAAAGACAACTGAACCCTTAACCCATTTAAATCCGTTGCAGTATACCTACGAACGACTGAATGAAATCAATGTTGAAAAATCCATCAATGAGGCCTTAGCGGATGACGATGATGATGGAGTCATTAATCGATTAGATGAGGAGGAAGATACTCCTGAGGGAGCTCCTGTAGACACAAAAGGCCGCGCATTAGATTCGGACGGTGATGGAATAATTGATCTTTACGATGAAGAAAGGTATAGTATTGCAGGATTACCAGTAGATTCTAATGGCGTCGCTCATATTCCGATTATCGATCCAGATGATCCCGATTATGACGAAAAAGTAAAAGACTTACCTCAAATCTATCAAGACCTTCAAACCCTAATCAATAATAGCAGCCAAGCAAAGGATTGTGAAGACATCACAGAATTTCCTACCGTACACTTTGCTCAAAACTATTACTCTATAGATCCAGCATACTATGCGCACCTTCATGTCGTTGGGGCCCTTATGCAACGCTGCCATGATTTAAATATCATGATTACAGGGAAAACCGATTATGTCAATGATGATGATTACAATATCAAATTGAGCTATAATCGAGCAATGGAAGTAATGTCATATCTCAGCGAAAAATATGATCTTCCTTGTTCACGATTTGAATTGCGATATATCGGGGAAGAGGAGGCCATTGAAGAAGAGGGTCTTCCCCTGTTAGAATATCGCCAAGTCGAATTCAAAATTATCGATGGAGGAACAGGGACGGCATGTAATCCAGAAGATCCGTTCCCTACCATTAATGCAGGCCTTCGTCAAACGAAATAAGCCTCTCGAATCCAGTTTATGCCATTTTGGCACAAAAATTCTCTAGCCATCCATCGGCATGGCCTTTGCTAAGCCTAACTCAAAAAAGTCATTATGCGACAGGGCAACATCAGTGTCAATACGGAAAACATCTTCCCTATTATCAAAAAATTCTTGTATACAGATCAAGATATCTTTTTGCGAGAATTGGTATCCAACGCGGTAGATGCGACAAGAAAACTTGACATGCTTATCCGGAAAGGGGAGGCTGAGCGCCTTGACTTCAACCCCCAAATTACCATTCGCCTTGACAAGGAAGCTAAAACGCTTACCATATCAGATGATGGCCTGGGTATGGATGAGGAAGAGGTCATAAAATATCTCTCAGACATTGCCTTTTCAAGTGCTGAAGAATTTGCAGAAAAGTTCAAAGATTTAGACGATCGGGCTGAAATCATTGGTCACTTCGGCCTTGGTTTTTACAGCGCCTTTATGGTGGCAGAAAAAGTAACCGTAGTGAGCCGCTCATACAAAGGAGAAAGTGCACTACAATGGGAAAGTGAAGGTAAGACAGAATATACCCTATCTGAGGCGACGCGTGATCGGCGAGGGAGCGACATCATTTTGCATATCTCAGAAGAAGGAGAGGATTACTTAGCCGAAGGAAAAATTCAGGGTCTATTGACTACCTATTGCAAGTTCATGCCTGTTCCGATAGTCTTTGGAGAGAATACGGTTGAAGAGGGCGAAGGAGAAGAAAAAACAACCGTAACTACACCAAGAGTTATCAATAACTCAAGTCCCCTTTGGACGAAGAGTCCCAGCGAGTTAAACGATGAAGACTACTTAAGTTTTTACAGAGAACTCTACCCAATGAGTGAAGATCCGTTGTTTTGGATTCATCTCAACGTAGATTATCCATTTCATTTAGAGGGGATCCTTTACTTCCCAAAACTCAACCGGTCGATGGAAGTACAGCGCAATAAGATCGGATTGTACAGCAACCAAGTATTTGTAACCGATAATGTCGAAGAAATTGTCCCTGAATTCCTTACGCTTCTTCACGGTGTTATCGATTCAACAGACATTCCGCTTAATGTATCAAGGTCAGCGCTTCAGGCGGATAGTCAAGTAAAGAAAATAACAGGGCATATCAGTAAAAAAGTATCCGACAAACTCAATGAACTCTTTAAAAAGGACCGAGAGGGATTTGAGAAGAAGTGGGAAGACATTGGCGTGTTTGTGAAGTATGGATTGATATCTGACGAGAAATTCTTTGAGCGCAGCCAAAAGATTGGTTTGATGAAGGACACGGAAGGAAGTTGTAAGACTATCGAAGAATGGAAAGAAGCCTTATCTGAAATTCACAAAGACAAAAATGATAAAATCATTCTCCTCTACACCAACAATCCTGAGGGCCAGCATACCTACATAGAATCAGCAAAATCAAGGGATTACACGGTCTTGGTTATGGATGTAATGATTGACAACCACTTTATGCAACATCTCGAAATGAAGGATGGCGACATTACCTTCAAACGAGTAGATGCCGATGCGCTAGATAGCTTAATCGATAAAGATGAGCAAGTTGAATCCGTCTTAAATGAAAAAGAGGTTGAACAGCTAAAAGAAGCATTTTCCGCCACAATAGCCGACGAGAACTTCCAGGTGGAATGCAAGGCCTTAAACCCAAAAGATTACCCAGTAACGCTCACCCAATCGGAGTGGATGCGTCGCATGAAAGAGATGAATCAGATGGGTGGCGGCATGGCCATGATGGGAGATATGCCCGATCGATATAATGTGGTCGTAAACACGAATCACCCCTTGGCACAACGCATATTGAAAGCTCGAGGCAAACGAGAAGCCATCATAAAGCAACTCTTCGATTTAGCGCTGCTGAGTCAAGGTGTTCTTTCAGGAGATCAACTTACTACTTTCCTGCATCGAAGTATCGAAGTGTTAGAAGACTAAACCACATATAGAAGGAGGAGAAAGCTATTATATTCACTCCTGCAGATGAATGGTATGGCATTAACTTCCGCAGCCTACAGAGAGGCGCTACAAAGACTTAATCCCGAACAACGAAGAGCAGTAGATCTAGTCGAGGGCCCTGTACTTGTCCTAGCCGGACCGGGTACTGGAAAAACTCAAATCCTAGCAGCGCGTATTGGCCGAATTTTAGAAACTACCGATACCGACCCAAATAATATATTATGCCTAACCTATACTGAAGCTGGAGCAACTGCTATGCGCGCTCGCCTTATTCAATTTATCGGTCCTCAGGCGCATAAGGTTTCCATACATACCTTCCATGGGTTTTGTAATCGAGTAATTCAAGAAAACAAAGAAATTTTTAATCTTGATGACTTAGATCCCGTATCTGACTTAGAATCTGCGGAGTTTATTCGGAAGATTATAGACGGCCTTGATTGGAACCATCCCCTGCGTCGAAGAAAGATGCGGTATTTCGATGTAAACAGTCTTCGAAAATTTTTTGATGAGTTAAAAAAAGAAGGGGTAGACGAAGAGGAATACCTACTAAGAATGGAGGCCTTTGAGGCAAGCATTGGAGAAAATCCAGATAACCTTTACAAGAAAGGAGAGAAAAAAGGAGAAATCAAGCCCTCGGTCTACAACAAGTTAATGGACCCCTTACGACGGTCGTACGAAGCGAGTAAGCTTCTTCCTAAATACCAAGAAATCCTCCAAGAAGAGCATCGATTTGATTTTCAAGATATGCTGCTGTTTGTCCATGAAGCCTTTGCAAACCATGAAGAGCTTTTATTGGCTTATCAAGAACAGTTTCAATACCTTCTTGTGGATGAGTATCAGGACACTAATGGAATACAAAATGCTATTCTCTTTCAGCTCGCCTCTTTTTGGGACCAACCCAATCTCTTCGCCGTTGGCGACGACGACCAGTCCATTTACCGCTTTCAAGGGGCAAACGTTGAAAATATTGAACACTTCAAGGAGTCCTTTCTAAGTCCCTATGGAGAAGCTTATGAAAAAGAGCGTATTGTTCAATTACAACGAAACTATCGCTCTTCGCAACGCATACTCAATGAAGCGGATGTCCTTATTCGAAACAATCTCCAGCGACTTGCGCAACAAAGCCATCCCAATCCATTACATGCCTCCTCTGATGTAGCAAGCTTCGATCAAAACATATTAGTACTTTCTTATGAAGACAGCCTTCAAGAAGCCGCTGGAATAGCAGAGAAAATTCAGTTTCTGCATAAACAACAGGGATTGGCCTACCGAGACATTGCTGTGTTCTACAAAAAGCACAGTACAGCAGAGCGGATTGCGCAGTATTTCCAACATGTGGGCATCCCCATTCAAATCGTGCGTACAACCAATATTCTTGAGGAAGCTCTTACTCAGCAGATTCGAGATGTTATGAAGTATCTGCAACTCGAAATGCAGTCCCCGTTCAAGGGAGGACATTTATTGCATAAGATTCTACATTTTCCATGTTTTGACTTGTCTGGGATTTGTATTAGTCGAGTGCATATTGCCGTTCAGCAAACCATCGCCCAGCAAATTGAAGCAGGAGAACAAAGGTTTGATGGAAAGAATTACCGCCTCCAGTGGTTAACGCATTGTGAGCGCCTAGTACAAAGAGCACAATCCCCTCAAGAGAAAAAGGCCTTTGCAGCAATTTCCGAAGCCTTACAATCTCTCGACAACTTAATTGCCGAAGCCTTTAGCCAACCCCTACAGCATATTTTTAATTCAATTATAAAAACATGTGGCATGCTGCCTTGGATTAACAGCCAATCCAACAAACTCTTTCTCCTTCAGGAAATCAATACGCTTTTTGATTTTCTAAAAGCGGAAACTCAACGAAACAAGGCTCTTAAACTCAAAGATTTTCTTCATACGCTCGATTTACTTGACACCCATGACATAGGCCTAAGAATGCAAAAGGTTATTCATAGTGGGGAAGGTGTGCAGTTTATGACCCTTCATGGTTCAAAAGGCTTGGAGTTTGATACGGTATTTATGATTGGAAACGACCACAAAACCTGGACGTCAGGTGCACGAAGTCGTTTCAAGCTCCCTCCCACTCCCGAGAGCATGGATTCTAATATTGATATAGAAGATGCTAGGCGCCTTTTCTACGTCGGAATAACCCGACCCAAGCGCCGTTTATACATATCCTACCCTCTCCAAAGCAACACGAACAAAAGCCTAGTAGAATGTCAGTTTATCAGCGAATTACTTGCTGAACGAAAGGGCGACGAGAGCACCCAACACCATAGCCCACAACATATTGAGGGCAATGTCTATGCGGATTTTTTACAGCAATCCCTTGAACAAGGAAACGTACTGCATGCTGATCCAAACAACCGAGACATGCTCCAATTTGCTTTGGATAACTATGTCATGAGCGTTACGCATCTCAACAACTTTTTAAAATGCCCTCTTCAATTCTACTACCTCAATCTGCTGCGTTTACCATCTCCCATGCCTCCAGCGGCTCAATTTGGAAGCGCCATTCACAAGGCCCTTGAAGTGTTGTTTAACAAGTACTCAGATGCCCAAGGTGACGTGCAGCTCGATCAGAGTTACAAGGCATTTCAGCGCCATCTTCAACGAAATAAAGAGGTGTTTAGTCAAGAAGAGTTTGAAGATTTTTATAGTTACGGGAAAGAGGTCCTTGAAAACTACTTGCATCAACACCCGGTTTCGCCTAACACCCACCGCAGGGAAAATGAGTTAACGGTAAAAGCGAATATTGAAGGAATTGAAATCAGGGGTAACATCGACCGGATTGATAAGCTTGAGTCAACTTGGCATGTCTTCGACTACAAAACAGGAAAATTCAACAATACCTATCGTCCTTTTAATCGGCCCCACCAGAGTGTTGTGCAAGGCACTTCTCATCATGTCGCACAATATGGCGGGGATTATTGGAGGCAAGCCGTATTCTATTACATTCTTCTACAGTATGCACATCACCCCATCGATATCCAGGGCACCGTAGGGTCTGTTCAGTTTCAGTATGTAGAGCAAAAAGACGATAAAGCGCAAGAACCACACTTTGTGGACATTAGTCAAGAAGATGTATCTGCAGTGACTGAACAAATCAAGGAAGTCTACGGCAAAATTCAACGTTTCGAATTCGAAGGATGCGGCAAAGAAGATTGTGAATGGTGTAGCTTACATCAGTCAGCCTCTGCCTAACCAAGCTAGGCCTAGTATAAATCAGAAAAGGCCTCATCCACCCTATCGAATGAAAAGGTAAATCCGGTATCCAATATTTTTTTCGCACTAACCCGCTGACTAAAGACTACTACACGTGCCATTTCTCCAAGCACGATTCGCAGGGCAAAGGTTGGTACAGGAAGCATGATTACTGCCTTGGATAAAACCTTCTTTAATTCGACAAGCATCTTCTTTTGAGGAATTGGGTTTGGAGCTACCGCATTATACACACCACGCACCGACGAATTGGTTAATGCATGGCAAAACATATTCACAACATCCTTTTCATGAATCCACGCATAATAGTGTTGTCCATTGCCAAAGTAATTGAGCATCCGAAGGGGAAGCGTCATGGTTGTTTTGGGTAAAAAACCTGCATTTCTGCTAAGTACAAGGCCAATGCGCAAGGCTACGTAACGAATACCCAAGGCCTCAGCACCTTGCCCTTCCGATTCCCAATCTCTGCACAATCTTGCGATAAACTCTTCTGCCATAGGAGCTTCTTCGCTAATCCATTCTGAACCATGATCATCATAATAACCCACTGCACTTGCCGATATAAAGGATTCTACCTTGTGATCTATCGTTTTCAGCGTATTAATCAATAGCCTAGTACTCTCGATACGGCTATCATAGATTTGTTGTTTATAGCGCCTTGTCCAACGACGATCACCAACTCCCGCACCGGCCAAATGAATAATGGCAGATACTCCCTCAAATGCTTTAGGGTCGATTTTTTGGGCCTCAATATCCCATAAAAAACATGTACACCCCTCCATCTTTCGATTAGACCTTGATAACGCATGCACCGAATAGCCGCGTTTCAAAAGTTCTTTGCAAAGCTGCCTTCCCACAAGCCCCGTTGCCCCAGTTACAAGAACAGAATTCTCTTTAGAAACCATGAGATTGCGTATTTTGGTTGTTTATTGAATACCGTTAAAGAAATATCTATGAAGACCATCCTTCGATACGGATTTAACATCAGCCTAATCGCTTTTGTTTTTAGTGCTTTGCTCAGCAGCTGTACCCTTGGTGAAAACGAGGGAAGGGAGGAAAGTGTATGGGTCTATTTGCCTTCAAAGCCGGAAAGCCTTAATGCCGTATTGTCTTCTGATGCCAACAGTTCAACTATTCAAAACTATCTCTATCAAACCCTTCAGATAATCGACGATAACGATTTCTCCATGACTCCAGTATTGCTGACTGAAAATCCAAAAACAGCCGTCTTAACCAAAGGGTTGTATGCTGGAGGGATGGTCATGGAAATGCACATTCGAGAGGAAGCCGCATGGGACAATGGAACACCCATTACGGCCCATGATGTGGATTACACCTATCGAATGATTAAAAACCCCTTTTCTGAGACACTACACAAGCGGCCATATTTTGAAGACCTCGATTCGATTTGGATTGATCCCTATGACCCAAAACACTTTAAATTTTATTGTAAAAAGCAATACATCCTTGCTGAGAGTTCCTTAACGACGCAGCACATCTTGCCGAGATATCGCTATGACCCCGATGATTTACTGAAATCATACTCAGTCACCGACCTTAATGCCAATGGTGCCAAGTACTTAGAGGAAGGCAACGAAGCCTTAGAAAAACAAGCAGACTTCTTTTCGCAAGATATGTTTAAACGCCAGCTGGCTTTTGGATCTGGACCCTATGAATTGGTCAAATGGGATCAGAAAAACGATCTTCTCATTTTAGATAAAAAAGAAAATTGGTGGGGAGATAACGTTCAAGAGGAGGTCATTGGTCTTGAAAATAATGTGGATCAAGTGGTATTTATGGTCGAGGAGTCCGATGTATCCGTTAAAGAAAGGCTGTTTGAACAGCAGTTTGATATTGTTGATCGCATACGAGCCAAAGACTATCGCAAATTCCTTGATGAAGGAACTCTTGATGCCCATTACAAGCTCGATACACCTGCTGGAAATTCCTACTCTTTCCTCGGACTTAACATGCGAGACCCTATGCTCAGTGATCGACGTGTACGCCAGGCCCTAACCTTCGCCCTTGAGAAGGATTATCTCCTTAATACCCTGAGCTATGGCTTAGCTAAACCAGTACAATCCCCCGTTCACCTGAGTATGCCCTATTACAATAGTGATTTACCGCCTTATGACTACAATCTAGATACTGCAGCTAAACTGCTCAAAGCAGCAGGATGGGAAATGGGGTCAGAATTTCTAGAAAAAGAAATCGATGGCGAGATGGTTGAATTAAGGGTTTCCTTTAAATATTCTTCCGGAAGCCAGAGTGCAATTGAAATTGGAAAGCACTTTAAAGAGTCCCTTAAGCGCATAGGGGTAGACTTTGTTATGGAGGCCAGAGAATGGACGGTTTTACTTGAAGAAATAGACCGAAGAGACTATCAAATGATTATCATGGGATGGATTAAGGATCCAGGACTTGATGACTTTAAACAATTATGGCATACCGACTCCTACAAAAATGCCGGGTCCAACTTTGTTGGATTTGGAGATGCCCAATCCGATGCGCTGATCGACTCGATACGAGGAGAACTTGATGAAGTCAAGCGCAACGAAATGTATCGAGAGTTTCAAGCCATTGTTCATCGTGAGTGTCCCTATATTTTTCTTTGGTCAGGGAACAAAAAGTTGATTATTAGCAAACGCTTTGATAATGCATATGGACTTGCCACTAGACCAGGATATAATGTGGCCCTTTGGAAACCCAATTTGTAATCCTTAGTTAGCACCGTACCATGATAAAATATATTTTTAAACGGTTGATCATTGCGATCCCAACATTGTTTGTGATTTCTCTTGTCACCTTTGGGTTGAGCCTGATTACTCCCGGAGACCCCGTCTTAAACAAAGTCAAAGGAAAAGCTAATCCCGACGGGGTAATGGAACAAAGCGGAGGTCAAGACTATGCAAAAGTCAGTAGAGACCTAGGATTGGATCGCCCCCCATTCTACTTCACTCTAACCAACCAGGCCTACCCTGACACCTTCCATCGAATTATCAATAAAAGAGAGCGTCTACGCTATCAAGAGCTTATAAAGGCCTATGGTAATTGGGATGCTATCCAAGGCTTTGACAGGGCACTCTACGATTTTGAAGTGGCGACAGTTAAGCCCCTAGATGATGCTATACCAAGTGATAAGCGAAACAATGCACTCAATGACATGAGTACGCTCTTTACCAACATTCGAACACGAGTATGGGCAAAAGACATCGAACGGGACCTAGTAAAAATGGATTCCCTTGTGCGCAAGACCTCTGATCTAGCTCAACTGATAACGCACACCTTCCAGATAGCAGAAGGTGCCTCAATTGATAACCTTGATTCGCTTACACTAAGAGAAGATCTTTCCTTATCCATTACGATTCACCAAGATTCCCTATGGGATGAAGTCGCGGATAGTGGACGCATCGCTGAGGTCATGTCCGCCTTCCAAAGGGAAGCCAACGCGATTGCATTTCGTTGTAATATAGATACCGTCTCATTGGATAGCAGCGCCGTAGTGCTTGACTCTATAACCTTTATTGAGCTCCGCCTACATTATGACACAAGTTTTCTTGTGTTAAGCCATCTTGATTCTTCCTTTTCTGGTCTTGAAATTGCATTCAATAGACTAAAGACAGAGCCAACCACCAACCTTTTGTATAAACCGTCATTCAAGTGGTACGGCAAACACAGCCAATATCATACGTGGCTCTTTGGTGATGCTCCCTGGTTCCAGGAAAAACATGTCGTATTAGCTCGTGAAAAATATAGTAATGGAGATGCCTTTGTGGTAGAACTCCCCGATCGTGAAAGATCCTATTTCCGTATTGAAATGTGGGAAAGACCAGGAGATGCTTATGATCAAATCTTCAATCCAACATCCATAGAACTCCTGAACAATGGCTACTTTGAATTCCAAAATGGCGATACCATCAATCCCAAGAAAATCAATCCAGCCATGCGCTCGGGTTATGAGTGGAAAATCACCTACTACCCGGATTATATTGGAGATCAGGCCCACTGGGGAATTTTACGCGGAGACTTCGGTACAAGCTATATAGATGACCAAAAAGTCGCCCGCAAGATACGAGTCGCCCTGCCATGGACTGCTCTGCTTAATATTCTTGCCGTTATACTGGCCTACTTCTTAGCGATTCCTCTTGGGGTTTATATGGCAAAATATCAGGGCAAAGTATTTGATCGTGCCACAACAATTGTTCTGTTTATTCTGTACTCTCTACCTGTCTTCTGGGTAGGAACCTTAGTCATCGTATTTTTTACCAGTCCCAATTATGGTGCATGGACCGACCTCTTTCCTGTTGGGGGTCCTGTGGACTTAAGAATTTCTATCAACGCAGAAGATTATACCGTTTGGCAAAAATTTGGCAGCACACTGTACCACTTTGTGGCGCCCCTTTTTACGGTTACTATAGGTAGTTTAGCATACTTGGCCATTCAAATGCGAGGAGGGGTAGTCAACGTCGTCCGTATGGATTTTATCCGCACGGCCCGAGCAAAAGGGTTACCTGAAGGCAAAGTGCTATGGAAGCATACCTTCCGCAATTCACTGATTCCAATCATCACCCTCTTTGCAGGATTGTTCCCATTAATGATTTCAGGATCGGTAATTATTGAACAAATTTTTGGAATTCCTGGTATGGGGAGCATCGCATTTCAGGCCATTTTAACTAGAGACTATCCTATTGTACTTACTGTGCTTATGATTTCTTCTACTCTTACCATTATTGGTATTCTCGTGGCGGATGTCATTTATGCATTAGTTGATCCAAGAATCTCATTTACCAAGAAGTCATGATCGATAAGAAGCAAAAAAACAAAGCGAGTAAGCCCCTAGATCAGAGCTACTGGGGCATTGTTAAGCGGAAGTTTCGAAAGAATATCCCGGCAAGAATATCCCTAATCCTTATCGCATTTATTGTATTTGTTGGCGTCTTTGCGCCAATGTTGGCCAATGATCGACCCATTATGGCTAAGACCACTGACGGGGAAGTTCACTGGCCAGCAATCGCTTCATTTAAGGCCTCGTGGCAGGAAACTTTTGGGGGGAAAAGCCCATGCGATAAGAGTGAAGCATGTGGTGACTCGCTAAGCGTTTGTAAAGACCCCAATACCTGCGATTGGAAACAATTAAGAGTTGATGGCAAACTAGAGCGTCAAGTCTGGCCTCTTATTCCCTATTCGCCTAATGAAGCCGATCAACTCAATGTGCAGTATAAAAGTCCAAAGTGTTCTGAACAAATACTTGGAAAAAATACTGATGAAGACAAAAACAACCCGAAGGCATGGCAATGTCATACAGCAGGGACAAACCTTCGAGGAGAAGATATGATGTCTAGGCTGATACATGGCTGCCGTATCGCCGTGCTAGTTGGAGTAATATCCATGGGAATAGCCTCAATTATCGGGATCTTGGTGGGCGCAATTGCAGGATATTTCGGAGATAATCGACTGAAGATTAAACGAATAGCTCTATTGCTATCCATACCTTTTGTGATACTCCTTTTGTTTGCCTTATTGTTATGGCTTCCTACCTTTTATCATCAAAAACTAAATCCTGATCGCTTTTCCTCTTTAGCCGAACTTCCTGGTGGACTAGCCAATCTTCTTCGAATTGTACTTATTACATACACCTTCTTTATTGTTTTCCTTATTCCCAATATTTGGTTTTGGCTCCGTAACGGAAGGCCGTTCAAGATATTCAGGCACATCCCTTCCATCCAAACTTACTTTACCGATGAAAATCATGGAGGCCGAAGATTTTGGTGGGCACTCAACCTTGTTTTCCTACCCGTTTTTGCCCTTTGGCTAGCCTCCTATTTTCAGTATGATGTAGATGCAACAAGTTGTGTTAAAACACCATCTGAAGATGGTGTATGGGGAAACTTTGGAAATGTTTGTCAACTGTCTTCCATGATGGGCAAACTCAAACTTCTCATTACAGGACTTGTAATCTTCTTACTCTTTCAGATTCCGACAAAACTCGGTGGCCTTATTGCGGCGCGATTTGACCGAGAACATTGGGTTAATGGCGAAGTGAATATCCCTGTTGACCTATGGATTTCCCGTGTTATCGAAGTATTTATTTCTATTCCTCGATTGCTTTTGATTTTGGCTGCTGTTGCCGTATATCAATCCGAAGATGGAGGAGGAGGCATTCTCCTTGTTATGGCAGTCATTGGATTTACCACATGGACTCGCATAGCCCGCTTCATGCGAGGAGAACTGCTTCGCGTGCGCAACCTTGAGTTTATCGAAGCGGCACAGGCCCTTGGATTTAAAAACTTTAGAATCATTCTCCGTCATGCATTACCCAATGCATTGACTTCGGTCCTTATTGCCATTGCATTTGGCGTAGCTTCGGCAATTTTGATCGAGTCTTCACTTTCTTTCTTAGGTATTGGGGTAGAAGCAGAAACGGCCACATGGGGTAAAATGTTAGCGGACTCAAGAGCTCATCCTGAGGGTTGGTGGCTTGCCGTATTCCCTGGAGTTGCCATCTTCCTAACGGTAACTATGTTTAATCTACTAGGAGAAGGTTTGGCCTCGGCGCTTGATCCAAAATCGCGTTAATACTTAATCCTTAAACTGCTGAATCAAGGCTAGCACTTCTTTATGCATGGCCTCTTCAGTTAGGGATGAGAGGCTGATGGCTTCAATCGATTGTGCTACGGCTGGATGATCCCAGAACTGTCTAAGCAAGGTAGTTTCTGCAAGGCCACGAATTCTTGCTTTGCGTTGTCTATTGCGGCGAACTTCTTTAAATCCTCCCTCGAATTGATGCTGGATGAATTCAGTAACTGCATTGTTCAACCTATCAAGCCCCATACGATTATTGGCTGAAGTTTTTACAAGAGGAATATCCCAGCCCGAAGATTCATGTTGGTGTAAGGACATTGCCTGCTTCCATTGGCGCATTACCTCTCGGGTCAAGCTATCCTCTTGATCATCTATTTTAGTAAACACTATGATATCAGCTGTTTCAACTACCCCTCGTTTTATTCCTTGCAATCCATCGCCCGCCTCTGCTTGTGTGAGATAGAGCAAGGTGTCAACCAAGTCAGCGATTGATATTTCACTTTGACCAACACCTACGGACTCAATCCACACTTCTTTGTAGCCAACGAGATAGAGCAACTGCATAACTAAAGCAGTATTTCGATTAACCCCCCCTAAGGCACCCGATGAGGGGCTTGGCCTAACAAAGACGCGAGGATCAGATGCGATATCAGGCATTCGAGACTTGTCTCCCAGGATACTTCCGCCATGTCGATGGCTACTTGGATCAATAGTTAATATAGCCAGCTTACCTTGAGGATTATTTGCTAAAAAATCTTGGGCAAAAGCATTAATGAGGGTGCTTTTCCCAACACCAGGACTTCCCGTGAATCCAAGCCGATGGCAACTCGTATCTGGCGCCTTGGTAGAAAGACTTTGCATAACGTCCAAAGCGAATTCCCTGTGGTCTTGACGTTGACTTTCTACATAGGAAATCGTCTTGCTTAGTACGGCACGATCCCCTTCTAAAAGTCGAGTAATCCAATCTGAAACATTATGCTGCATAGGATGCATTCCTTCTGTAAAGGTCGTTTTTTTAAGTCAAACTTGTTCGTCATCCATTGTGCCCTGAAAAATCAAGCTGTCCTGAAAGTGTATTTTCACCTTGAAAAACTACGGTTATGGGGAAACGAAGCATTTTGATTACTGGAGCAACTGCAGGCATTGGCGCCGCATGTGCTACAACACTAGCCGCTAATGGATATGATGTTATCCTAACGGGTCGACGGGAGAATCGACTTGCTGCCCTGAAGGAAGAAATCACAAACCGCTACAATATCAATTGTACAACACTAGCCTTTGACATCCAAGATCGTAAAGCAACTATGAAAGCGATCAACTCATTACCGGATACCTGTGCAATTGATGCTGTAATCAACAATGCTGGCCTTGCCCTGGGGAAAGGACCGTTCCAAGAAAGCCAACCTGAAGATTGGGATACTATGCTCACTACCAATGTGACAGGACTTCTCACCGTAACCCATGGCATTTTGCATAAACTCAAAGTTTCTGATCATCCTCATATCATAAACATAGCCTCCATAGCTGGTATGGAGTCCTACGCTGGAGGACATGTCTATTGTGCAACAAAAGCTGCCGTACGCTCATTGACTAAATCCTTACGCATTGATCTCTTGCCACTAGGCATCAAAGTAAGCGCCGTTTCGCCTGGCATGGTGGAAACCGAGTTTTCTGAAGTTCGCTTTAAAGGCGATAAAGAATTAGCCAAAAAGGTATATCATGGATTTCAACCCTTAGTTGCTGAAGATGTAGCAGATGTGGTTCTCTACCTACTCAATTTACCCAAGCACGTCTGTCTGAATGAAGTGGTTATGACGGCTACTGCACAAGCCAACGCCTACCACACCAACAAGGGCTAATTTATTCTCCGCCCAAAATTTCAATAGCGGCTTCAGCGAGCTTAGTACCCGGACCAAAAACCAACGCCACCCCCGAGTCATACAAGGCCTGATAATCCTTCGAAGGGATAACGCCACCGGCAATCACCTTAATTTCGTCGCCGCCCTGCTCCCTTAGAATCTCTATAAGTTCCGGGATTAGGGTTTTATGACCTCCAGCCAAACTACTCACCCCTAAGAAGTGCACATCATTGTCGATGGCTTGGCGAGCTGCTTCTTCTGGGGTTTGGAACAGCGGGCCAACATCTACATCAAATCCTAGGTCGGCAAACCCAGTAGCAATTACTTTTGCTCCGCGGTCGTGACCATCCTGCCCCATTTTACAAATGAGGATTCGCGGCTGTCTTCCTGCGTCTTTTGCAAAACGTGAAACCACTTCACGGGCTTTTTGAAAGCTCTCTTTACTTGTCATTTGCTTTGCATATACTCCTGAAATTAGCGCACTTTGCGGAGTATATCGAGTAAAGGATGATTCCATAGCCTCGGAAATCTCTCCTAAGGTTGCCCTATGGCGAGCAGCCTCTACTGCTAATTCCAATAAGTTGTTCCCATCATCACAGGCCTTTCGAATGGCATGAAGAATATCGTTTACCGCTTCTTGGTCCCGACTATTTTTTATCTGTTGTAAACGAGATACTTGATCTTGTCTGACAGTAACTGCATCAACGGAGAGCACATCAAAGGATTCTTGTGAACGCGCAGTCGTAAAAGCATTAACACCAATAATCTTATCCTCGCCTGCATCAATACGAGCTTGCTTTTCTGCTGCCGACGCTTCAATGCGTTGTTTTGGAATGCCTTGTTCAATGGCTTTTGTCATACCCCCTGCCTCTTCTATTTCATCAATTAAGGCATTAGCCTCGGCCATTAAAGATTCTGTTCTTTCTTCAATCACCGCACTACCACCAAGACCATCAATAAACTGTAAAAGGCCATGGTCTGATTGCAATTGTTTTTGCGTGTTTCTTGCAATTTCTGCAGAGAAAGGGGTAGGTAGGGCGATGGCCTCGTCAAACGAATTGGTATGAAGGGATTGCGTTCCTCCAAACAAGGCAGCCAGCGCTTCGATGGTCGTCCGCCCAATATTATTGTAGGGATCTTGTTCTGTGAGGCTCCACCCTGAGGTCTGACAATGCGTTCGAAGAAGCATCGATTTACTGTTCTTTGGGTCAAAAGCTTTGACACGTTTTGCCCATATTTCACGTCCTGCTCGAAGCTTCGCCACTTCGCTGACAAAGTCCATTCCTATTCCCCAGAAAAAAGAAAGTCTTGGTGCAAAAGCATCAATGTCAAGTCCTGCCGCAAGTCCTGTTCGAATGTATTCTAGACCATCTGCAATGGTATAGGCCAATTCAAGCGCTGTACTAGCACCTGCCTCTTGCATGTGATATCCTGAAATCGATATGGAGTTAAACTTCGGCATATGAGCCGACGTATATTGAAAGATATCCGATATAATGCGCATGCTAGGACGCGGCGGATAGATATAGGTGTTACGCACCATAAACTCCTTCAGAATATCATTTTGAATGGTGCCGGCAAGCTTGGCCTGGTCAACACCACTTTCCTCAGCAGCTACAATGTAAAATGCCATAATTGGAATTACCGCCCCATTCATTGTCATCGACACCGACATGGTGTCCAGAGGAATTCCATCAAACAATATTTTCATATCCTCTACACTATCAATGGCTACTCCTGCCATACCCACATCGCCAGAAACTCTCGGATGGTCCGAATCATATCCTCGGTGAGTGGGCAAGTCAAAGGCTACAGAAAGGCCCTTTTGGCCTGCTGCTAAGTTTTTTCTGTAAAAAGCATTCGATGCTTCGGCGGTAGAAAAACCGGCATACTGGCGGATCGTCCAAGGCCTACCCAAATACATCGATGCATAAGGACCTCTACGAAAAGGAAAAATACCAGGAGCCTGTAATCTATTGGTCATTGGGCAGAGAAAGTTTAGCATTGGCAGCGCTGATTAAATCCCAGACTAAGGCGTCCACAGTATGACTTCCAGTCAGAATATCTGGCCACTGGCTGAGGTTTGACTCATGACGCAACAACAATTGAATGTTTCGAGCAAGTCGTCTAAAATTAGCGTCTTGTCTCCAACGCGCTGGACAAAGTCGTAACAATTTTACGCCTGATAAAATCGATGAGAGGGCCATTACCGAAGAACGAATCAAGGCATCCTCTTGACGAATGCCCTCGAAGTCTTTGTCTAAGACATATTGATGAATTACAAGGCTTTTATCGCCAAAGGTTTCCTTAGCTAGATAAAGAAGGGCTCGATTCCATGAAGCGTTACGATAGAAGTCTAGATCGATCGGTCGGTCGAGGATGATTCTTCCGTATTGATCTAACATCCTACTTACCGCTGACCATGTTGAGGAAAATGATTGCCTTCCCCCTAAAGCTGTTTCTAGGTTTACTGCGGGCCATACATTGTCTGGAAATGTATCACTGTTAGTGACTACACTGTCCTGAGTTACAGAGTATGAACCTGACCAAACGCCATAATGTCGACTAAGCTTTTGCGCAAATTGCTCACTAAGCCAACCTCCTTTATCTCTAAGGTGAAGTTGGATGTGTGGAAGGGAAATTTCTTCTAAAAAATCAAGAGCGTTTTCCTCATTCAAATAAATCGTAGGCGATTCAAGGCCCGTCATTAAGTCTTCAAGAAGTGTTCTGTTGAGCGCTCCGTTATCCCCTTCCATATAGTCATCTCCAATGGACCATTCATTGGTTGACAATTCCCCGAATGGGGCCAGGGTGTCATTAGATATTCCAAGTGCCTTAGTCTGCCAGTCTGCATCCATTTGGATGTTCTGACGATTATTTGCATCGCCCTTTAACTCTTTGTCTGCCCTAGCAAACCACTGGGAAAACAAATCAGATTGCACAGAAGGATCTTTGCGGTCCATAGCTTGAATTTAACACTATCTTTACTGAAAATCGGCGTATGAGTATGGATGTACTGCGAATTGAACAACAGGGAAATGTTAAAGTGATCACTTTAAATCGACCCAAGAGCCTAAATGCGCTTAACAAAGAAGTAATCCAAGCCCTTGAAGAAACTTTTCGGTCTATAGACGGAGATTCGTCCATTCAAGGAGTTATTCTAACCGGAGAGGGCGAAAGAGCATTTGCCGCAGGTGCAGACATCACCGAATTTCAAAATCTTGAAGCAAAAGACGGTGAGGCATTCGCCTTAAAGGGGCAGGAAGTCTTTTCTCTTATTGAACATTGCAATAAGCCTGTAATTGCCGTAGTCAATGGATTTGCCTTGGGTGGAGGGTGCGAACTTGCTATGGCTTGTCATATGCGGATTGCCACATCCAACGCAAAATTTGGCCAACCCGAAGTAAATCTTGGACTAATCCCTGGCTACGGAGGAAGTCAACGCCTGTTACACCTGATTGGCAAGGGAAAGGGCTTAGAATACCTTATGACCGCCGAAATCATTCCCGCGTCAAAAGCATTATCCTTAGGACTAGTGAATTACGTCGAAGAGGATAAAGCCTCTGCGATGGAAAAAGCACATTCGCTATTAGCTACCATTGCTACGAAGGCACCGCTTGCCATAGGCCATGTGATTCAATGTGCTAATGCGGTCTATGACGAGCGCCTTAATGGCTACCACGAGGAAGCTAAACGATTTGGCGCATGCACGGCAACAGAAGATTTTAAAGAAGGAGCATCCGCCTTTTTAGAAAAAAGAAAAGCCTCATTTAAGGGACAATAAATCATTAAGACGTATACATCATGAGTCAATATCGCATTGAAAAAGACACAATTGGAGAAGTACATGTAGAAGCTGATAAATTTTGGGGCCCTCAAACCCAACGTTCCATCAGCAATTTTCCTATCGGCAGAGGGATCAATACTATGCCTATTGAGATTATACGGGCATTTGCCGTATTAAAAAAGGCAGCAGCTATTACCAATGCTGAAATCGGTGGGCTGGATGAAGAAAAATGCGAGTGGATCGGAAAAGCGTGCGATGAGATTTTAAGTGGCCGTTTAGATGATCAATTTCCTCTTGTTGTTTGGCAAACCGGTTCCGGGACTCAATCCAATATGAATGTCAATGAAGTCGTGGCGAATTGGGCCCACGTTCACCGCGGAGGAAAGCTCACCGATAAAGAAAAATTTATTCACCCCAACGATGATGTAAACAAATCTCAATCATCCAATGATACCTTCCCAACAGCTATGCATATCGCATGCTACAGTCTTCTTATGGAAGTCACCATCCCTGGGCTTGTCGAATTGCGCAATGCCCTCCAAGAAAAGGTAGAAGCCTTTAAGGAGGTCGTTAAAATCGGCCGAACACACTTTATGGATGCGACGCCAGTTACGTTGGGACAGGAGTTCTCAGGCTATGTTTCCCAGTTAAACCATGGGTTAATCGCCTTAGAAAACGCAATGGATCATCTTACTGAATTAGCCCTTGGAGGGACGGCAGTAGGAACAGGTATTAATACGCCTGAAGGGTATGCTGAGCGAGTGGCTGACGAAATCGCTGAGTTAACCGGTCTCCCCTTTGTTACCGCTGAAAACAAATTTGAAGCACTTGCTGCCCATGATGCCCTTGTAGAAGCACACGGTGCCTTGAAAACGATTGCTGTAAGCTTAATGAAAATTGGAAACGACATCCGCATGCTCTCCTCGGGGCCACGCTCAGGCATTGGAGAAATCATCATTCCTGCTAATGAACCCGGTTCTTCCATTATGCCAGGCAAAGTAAATCCAACCCAATCCGAAGCACTAACCATGGTGTCAGCTCAGGTGCTGGGTAACGACGTTGCCCTTAACATCGGCGGTTCCAATGGGCATTTCGAGCTCAATGTCTTTAAACCAATGATGGTCTACAACTTCTTACATTCTGCCCGACTTATTGGTGATGCCGCGTCGTCGTTTGCCAAAAACTGCGTAGAAGGCATTCAACCTAATTCTAACCGAATTGAAGAGCACTTGAACAACTCACTTATGCTTGTGACAGCGCTCAACCCACATATTGGATATTATAAGGCAGCCGAAATTGCTAATAAAGCGCATGCCGAAGGAAGTACACTTAAGGAGGCGGCTATGGCACTGGGTTACCTTACCTCAGAAGAATACGACGCCTGGGTTGATCCGTCTAAAATGATTGGATAAGGGGTATACACTTTATCTGAATGGGCTTGTAGCACTACTTGTGCATCTTTAAAAATTACATCGTATTTTAAGTCTTACGATATATTCTAATGATTCAAACACGATTATGAAAAAGTTATTGACGCTGGTAGTGGCACTTGGCGCTCTTGTAAGTATCAACGCCCAAACCATATATTTCCAAGAAACCTTCAATGGTGGAACGATTTCTTCTCCGCCTATGGGCTTTACCGTGGTTAACAATGATATCTGTTTCGTAAACAATCCTACGATTTTTCCCAATAATAGTTGGGTCGTTTACGAAGATGGTACGGATACCTTTGCCTCGGCACAGTCATGGTCCACACAACTTGGTTGTACATCAGATGACTGGTTGATTACACCAGCCATTGATCTTACAAGTGCAACCGGTACAATTGAACTTAACTGGAGGGCACAATCTTTTGAAGGAGGTGCTTCGGGTTTCCCAGAAAGTTACGAAGTCTTGCTATCGACAACTGGAGTTAATGCACCTGCGGACTTCACGACCACGCTGTTTAGCATTGCACAAGAAGAAGATCTTTGGACAAGTCGATCCGTTGACTTATCAAGTTTTGTCGGACAGACTGTCTACCTAGCTTACCGTATGACATCATCTGACATGAGTCAGTTATGGATAGATGATATTTCTGTGCGTCAGCAAGCACAGGCTGATCTGCAATTAGTCTCTTTCCAATCAGACGCTACTCCTCAAAAGACGGCATTAAATGCTAATACTAATTACGCTGTTCTTGACTTTTCGGGAACGAGTTTGTTTAACGCATCTGTTACGGTAGAAAACACCGGGATTAGCTCCGTTGATACTATTTCTGTAAACTATTTTATTGTAGATGATATCCAAGCGCCAACAGCTGGATCAATAGTCACCAAAGATTTTCCCCAAAACCCACCGCTGCCAGCGGGGTCACAAACAACCTTGACGTTAGACGCCATAGGACTCGATACACTTTTCCCAACCTTAGCTACCAACCAAGCCCTAAATCTTTATGTGGAGTTAGATTCTACCCAGTATAATCAAGTATTGGATGTAAACGATGGTTATTTTTCATTTCTAATTAACCCTCGCGAGGCATATACCGCTCCCTATTCTTCTTCTTTTGAGTGGGTTGTCGGCGGAACATCTTTCTCCTTCGAACATGCTGACTGGGGATGGAAATTTATAGATGCCGATGCTAGTGGTGGATCCCACTACGTTCAAGGCTTCACCAACTTTGCCAACTACGACGGAGACTACATGGTATTTTCTGCGCTTACTCCACCAAATTCACTTGCTTTAGGAAATGCTGGCGACTATTTTGAAACCCCCGAACTTTCATTAACTGCAGGGAGCTATATCGTGGGTTTGTGGGGCCGGGGTGGTTTTGGCTTTGAGTCCGTGCTCAACGTTGAGTTAGTAAATGGTAATGGCGCAACGAGTCCTATCAGTCAGTTTAGTTCTACCATAGACACGGTGAACTTCACCCAAAACACAGCTATTGTCAATATTCCTTCAACTGCTGACGACTATAAAATTCGTTTTGTAGATGCAGGAGGTGGATTTGGTGTATGGGATTTCATGACTCTTGATCCGCTAGCTGCACCTGTAGCCTCTGGGGTAATTTCAGGAACAGATGAAACGAATCCATTTATCGACTATTGTGACGGAACCATTATCCTTACGAATACCTCCGCTGCTAATGGGGGAACGTGTACTGTAAACTGGGGCGATGGAGCGGCAACTGCAATAGCTTCGGGAGCTTCATTACAACACACCTATGCCGCCAATGGAACATACACTATAACCCTAACCGCCACAAACTTTGCGGGAAGCAATCAGGTAACCTTCAATGTTGTTATTGCTGACCCTCCTGCACTTGACGCTTCATTTACGATTGTAGATCAAGGAAGCGGAAACGTTTCAATTCAGCTTTCAAATCCACACCCATGTGGTGGTGTTCAAACTACCGTGAACTGGGGTGATGGAACATCCAATAACTCGACAAACCATACCTACACTGCTGATGGAACCTACACAATTACTGTGACGGTTCAAACTACGACCGATATTGCCCAATCCACAGGATCCGTAACTATTTCAACAACACCCTTGCCCTGTCCCAACCCGATCACAGCTAGTGCATCGATTACGCCGGACACCTGCGGGCAAAATACTGGAGCTATCGCTGTGACAACTGCCGGTGGTTCTGGACAGATCTTTTTCCAATGGAGTCCTGGAGGTTTTCAAACTAGCACGATAACTGGGCTTTCTGCTGGAAGCTATTCCGTTCAAATTACAGATATCACTGGATGTGACACCACTATTAGTTATTCTGTCCCTTCTGTAAATCCAGCGTTCACTTTAAGCACTTCTTCTACAGAAGAAGCCTGTGGATGCGATGGAACGGCTAGCGTATCAGTAAATGGCAATGGATCATTTACCTATCAATGGGATGATGTGAACCAACAAAACACAAGTACTGCAAACAATTTATGTGCAGGAAGCTACACGGTGGTCGTAAGTGATGGCAGTGGATGTTCTTCCACAGCAACAGTAGTCGTGGGTGCAGCGCCAACTGCCGTTTCGGTAAGTATCACCTCAAGCCCTCAAACCGATGTAACCAACCCTGACGGGAGTGTAAGTGCATTTGTCTCTGGAGGAACACCTCCTTATTCCTATCTATGGAGTAATGGTAGCACGGATGCCATTGTTACGGGACTTGCTGCCGGCAGCTACACCGTTGATGTTTCCGATGCCAACGGATGTAGCGGAAGTGCTAGTGTTACCATAGAGGCTGATATCGACACGTCCACGAGTATTCTATCCATGAATTGGCAAGAGGTTGTTCTATCGCCTAACCCAAGTAGTGGTGATATTCAGATTCAATGGACTTCCCAGCAGAGTATTCCTTATACGATTACCCTTGTGGATGCTTCCGGAAGGCAGATGATGTCATCTCAAGGACATTCAGTGCAAGGAGCAAATGCATTGGGCATGGCGACCTCAACTTTATCTCCAGGTTTATATCAAGTAATTATTGAGAGTCGAGATACTCAAGTACTCATAAGTTTGACAATAACTAGATAAACTCATATCCTATGTCGGCGCGGTAAAACGCGCCGTCAAATTGGACTTGGCTAGCTACTTCTTTTGCGCGTTTTGTGGAAGCCTGTATGTCACCGCCCATAGCAGTAACCGAAACAACTCTACCGCCATTGGTTACAAGGATATCTCCCTCCATTTTTGTGCCAGCATGATAGATCAATGCGTCGTTGCAGGAGGCGGGTAAAGTCATAGGCAAACCCTTTGTGTACGCCTCTGGGTATCCTTTGGATGCTACAACCACGGTAGAAGCACATTGCACATCAATAGCCAAGCTGTAATCCTTTAGAGTCCCTGTGGCAGCGCACCAACACGCCTCCAATACATCCGAGGTAATTCTTGGCAAGACCACCTGAGTCTCTGGATCTCCAAAACGACAATTGTATTCAATGACATGGATATCTCCCGCTTTAGAGAGAATCAAACCAATATAAACCACCCCTCGGTAGACAAGACCTTCTTCATGCAATCCTTTAATGGTCGGTTGAATAACAGAGTGTTCTACCTTATGCATTATCTCCTCGCTCACAAAAGGTGGCGGCGAAACAGCACCCATTCCCCCTGTATTTAAACCTGTATCACCCTCTCCAACCCGTTTGTAGTCTTTGGCAGTCGGTAAAATCTTGTAGTCTTTACCATCCGTTAGCACAAACAAGGAAAACTCTATACCCGTTAAAAATTCTTCGATTACTACGCGAGCACTACTTTGACCAAACTGTTGTTCTACAATCATGTTGCGCAGGCTGCTTTGGGCTTCGGCTAAAGAATCCAAAATAAGCACTCCTTTTCCCGCGGCTAGGCCATCAGCCTTCAGCACATAAGGACCGCTAACGCGCTCTAAGTGCCGCATACCCTCTTCTAGATTATCTGCAGTTACTTCGATGTATGATGCCGTTGGAATGTTTTGGCGGCTCATAAATGCTTTAGCAAAGCCCTTGCTTCCCTCCAATTGAGCAGCAGCCTGAGACGGTCCAAAAACGGGAATATTGCGTGCAGCAAAAAAGTCATAGACTCCATTGACCAATGGTTGTTCAGGCCCTACACATATAAAATCGATGTGCTCTTGTTCTACGACTTGAGCCAATCCCTCAAAATCTGTCGGAGAACAGTCTACAACCGATCCTAAAGAAAGACTACCCGCATTGCCTGGGGCTAGAAACAGTTTCTCTAATAGAGGTGATTGACTAAAGGATTGCGCCAAGGCATGTTCTCGGCCCCCGCCTCCTAGAAGTAAAACATTCATTTTTTTCATGCGTTTAAAGGTAGTGAAGTCCCTATGTATTGAAGGCAGAATACTTTGGACAAGGGACAATAATGACGTATTTTTCCGTACTGAAAAAGACCTATGGCCGGATTTCTAGAAGGAGTATTCAACCTTTTTGGTAAAAAAAATGAGCGTGACCGTAAAGCGGTTCAGCCAAGAATAGACCTTATCAATGCCAATTATGCAGAATATGCCCAGTTAAGTGACGAAGCATTGCGCAATAAAACGAGCGAGTTTCGCAACCGCCTAGATGAGCATCTGTCGGGTATCAAAGCAGAAATTGCCCAATTGGATAAAAAGGTCAATCAGGAAGATCTTGATCTCGATACCAAGGAGGAAATCTTTAAATCGATTGATGGCCTGAAAAAAAAGCAAGATGAATCCATTGAAGTCTTTCTAAAAGAAATCCTTCCGGAAGCATTTGCGGTGATGAAGGAAACCTCAAGGCGATTTTCTGAAGCCGACACTCTTCGGGTGAAAGCCACTGACTTAGACCGAGAATTGGCCATCGATGCCGACTACGTATCGATTCAAAATGACATCGCCGAGTATAAAACCTCCTGGGATGCAGCGGGTAGCGCGATTGATTGGAAAATGGTCCACTATGATGTGCAGCTGCACGGTGGCATTGTCCTTCATGAAGGTAAGATTGCCGAGATGCAGACGGGTGAAGGAAAGACCCTCGTATCAACACTACCAGCCTACTTAAATGCCATTGCGGGGTTGGGCGTACACATTATTACGGTTAACAACTATCTGGCGCGTCGAGACTGTGAGTGGAATCGACCGCTCTTTGCCTTTCTTGGCCTTACTGTCGATTGTATTGATCTTTATCGGCCCCACTCCCCGGAGCGAATAAAGGCCTACAAGGCAGATATAACCTATGGTACCAACAATGAGTTTGGTTTTGATTACTTGCGAGATAATATGGTCAATAGCACCAAGGAAATCATGCAAACCAAGTTGCACTATGCCATGATTGATGAGGTCGACTCCGTTTTGGTTGACGATGCACGAACACCTCTTATTATATCTGGACCTATCGGCAAAAGCAACGAGCAGCAGTTTCATGAGCTAAAACCACGTATTCAGCGACTGATCGATGTTCAAAAAAAGGATGCCACCCAATACCTCACCTCCGCCAAGAAGAAGATTGCCGAAGGAAACACAGGTTATAAAGAAGGAGAAGGGGGATTTGATTTATTGAGAGCCTACCGCGCCTTTCCAAAGAATAAGCCCCTCATTAAATTCTTAAGTGAAGCAGGAAATCGACAAATTCTTCAAAAGACTGAAAACTTCTACCTACAAGATCAGGCGAAAGAAATGCCGACAGTAGATGAAGCACTCTATTTTATCATCGAAGAAAAACAAAACTCGATTGATCTCACAGACAAAGGGATTGACTTGATTACGGCCAATGGCGAAGACCGAGAGTTCTTTGTACTTCCCGACGTTGGCGTTGAGATTGCAGAAATCGAACAAAAGAAACTTCCAGAAGAAGAAGAACTTAAGCTAAAGGACGAGTTGATGTCAAACTTTGCTGTCAAGTCTGAGCGCTTACACTCCATTAACCAACTCCTCAAAGCCTATGCCCTCTATGAGCGAGATGATCAATATGTGGTCATGGATGGAAAAGTCAAAATCGTGGATGAAAACACAGGGCGTATTATGGACGGTCGTCGATACTCCGACGGTCTACATCAAGCGATTGAGGCAAAAGAAAATGTCAAAGTAGAAGCTGCCACCCAAACGCGCGCCACCGTAACGCTGCAAAACTTCTTTAGAATGTATCACAAACTCTCTGGTATGACGGGAACAGCCATTACCGAGGCAGGAGAGTTTTGGGACATCTACAAGCTTGACGTGGTTGAGATTCCCACGAACAAGCCCATTATTCGGGATGACCGGAACGACCTAGTGTATAAGACCGAGCGAGAAAAGTATAATGCGATTATCGAAGAAATCAAAGTGTTAACCGACCAAAAAAGACCTGTCCTAGTTGGCACCACTTCTGTAGAGATTTCGGAAAAACTTGCCCGCATGTTATCTCGGCAAAAAATCAAACATAATGTCCTGAACGCCAAGCAGCATCAGCGAGAAGCTGAAGTCGTCGCCGAGGCGGGGAGACCTGGTGCAGTGACCATTGCAACCAACATGGCCGGTCGTGGAACCGACATTAAATTATCTCAAGAGGTTCTTGATGCTGGAGGGCTGGCAATCATTGGTTCGGAACGGCATGACTCCCGACGAGTTGACCGTCAGCTACGTGGACGAGCTGGAAGACAGGGAGATGCTGGTTCTTCGCAATTCTTTGTTTCCTTGGAAGACCGATTAATGAGACTTTTTGGCTCTGAAAGAATCTCGAAGGTCATGGATCGTTTTGGGTATGAGGAAGGAGAGGTTATCCAACACAACATGATTACCAAGTCTATTGAGCGGGCCCAAAGGAAAGTGGAGGAGAATAACTTCGGGACTCGAAAGCGCTTAATTGAATACGATGATGTCATGAACCTGCAGCGCGAAGTAATCTATACCAAACGACGAAATGCTCTTTTTGGTGACCGTCTAAGCGTTGATATCCTAGATGCCTTCTACTCGCTAGCAGCCAATGCCATCCAACTTTATAAGGAAGATGAGTACAATGATTACGAAGGATTTAAGTTGTACTGCTTCAGAATGTTTGCCCTGAACCCTTCCGTAAGTGAATCTGAGTTTGAGTCAAGCAATAGCGAGGTACTGATCGCCTCTTTATTTGAGCAAATTACCGAGCAATACAAACGAAAAACTAGTCAGATTCGAGACAATGCGCTCCCAGTTCTTCGACGCATCCATTCCGAGCGAGGTGATACGGTCAAAAATGTTGTCTTTCCGGTTTCAGATGGTCGAAGACAGGCGCAGGTAACGCTTAAACTTGAAGAAGCTCTTGAAGGAAGTGGCAATGCCATTATGACGGCTGTTGAACGTAGTATATCCCTAGCATTGATCGACGATAAATGGAAGGATCATCTCAGAACCATGGATGATCTAAAGCAGGAAGTTCGAACGGCATCTTATGAGCAAAAAGACCCCTTATTGGTCTACAAACAAGAGGCGTATCAACTGTTTGAAAACCTTATCATTGATATTAATGAAAACCTCTGTAGTTTTCTTGCCAAAGTAAACATTGTTGCCAATCAAGAAGCCCAGCAAGCACAACAACCTGCACCTTCTGAAAAACTTACCGCCTCAAGGCCAAGCGAAGGAGGCAATCCCCAACAAAGACGACAAGAAAAACCCAAGGCAACTCCTGTTCGGTCGGCTAAGAAAGTGGGGCGAAATGAACCTTGTCCCTGCGGCAGTGGAAAAAAATATAAACAGTGTCATGGCGTACAATCATAATCTTAATGCACATTGGGTTGCACGCTCAGTGTTTATTCTTGTTTTCTTGTGCCTATCGACCTTATCAGTCAGTGCGCAAGAGGAAGCGAGTGTTGAATCTGGAGAAGCCGCTAAACAAACCCTAGTTGAATCACCTAGCAATAACGCACCAGAAATTAATCTAGATACGATTCCTTACAAGGAACGAATCGTGAATAAAAACAGCAATACATCGGTAACATTCTACACCGACATCCAGCCATACAGTGCTGGGTTAAGAGAAGTGACACGGCGAACGAATTTGAGCCTCGGTTACAGAATTCTCGTCATATCTGATCGAAGCGATGCCGTGGTTAGCCAAGTGATGGATGAATTCTATCGATCCTTTCGAAACTTGCCGACGTACAAGGTATTTAACTCGCCTTATACTGAATTAAAGGCAGGAGACTTTTCCACTTATCTAGAAGCCTCTTACTGGGCTTATCAGATGAAAAGCGACTTCAGAGGCGCCTATGTCGTCCAAGAAGTCGTCAATCGACGTAAAAAATGATGCTCTCTTCAGATATAATCAACCATGCCGTTAGCCATCGAAGGCACCTTCATGCGCATCCTGAATTATCAGGAAATGAAGAAAAAACAGCTGAATACATCCAAGCATGCCTTGATAGGTGGGGCGTATCCTATGAAAAAAATATCGGTGGCCTAGGGATAGTTGCATGGATTGGGCCTGAGGCAACTGAATGTATAGCCCTTCGCGCAGACATGGATGCCTTACCAATTCACGAGGCGAATACTACTTCCTATCAATCCAAAAATCATGGCATAATGCATGCCTGCGGTCATGATGTACACATGGCCTGTTTACTAGGAGCAATCGAAGCCCTTCAAACCGAGCATACCCTTTCAAAACGAGTATACTTTATATTCCAGCCCCATGAAGAAGTCTTACCTGGTGGCGCTCAACTAATGATTGATGAGGGCCTCTTTGAGCGTTTTCCAATAGCCAAGCTTGTTGGACTGCATGTTAGTCCAGAACTTGAGGCTGGCGTTATAGGACATTGTTCTGGGCCGTTTATGGCCGCTTCCGACGAGATTCGAGTAACCTTTGAAAGCAAAGGAGGTCATGCTGCGCGGCCTCACTTAACAGGCGACACGATTGCTATGGGCGCAAATTTCATTGTACAAGCCCAACAAATTGTCTCAAGATTATCCAACCCCATCGACCCTATATTGTTTACCATAGGAGTATTTGACGGCAAGGGTGCAACGAACATTATTCCCTCTAAAGTGGTGCTGGAAGGAACGCTTCGAACTATGAATGAAGCGCATCGCCAGGCAATGCATCGAAAGCTAGAGAAGCTAGCTGAGCAAATTGCCTCGTTTAATCAAGGCAAAGCTTCGCTTGATATTCGCCATGGTTACCCCGTCTTGCAGAATGACGCTGGCGTAACACAGGATGCTGTCCAAGCGCTTAAATCAAACGATGTGTCATGTCAAAAAATACCGATGCGCATGACCTCAGAAGACTTTGCTCGATATGGTCAATATGGTAAGCCTTTAACCTTCCTTCGCCTTGGAACTGGCAACCCAAATAACTCCGGCCTGCACCGCCCAGACTTTGACATCAATGAAGACGCAATTGCCCATGGAGTAAGAACCCTTGTCATTTTAGCACGCACCTTGCATTAGTGTTAATTTCATTTACTTTGTACCATTATGTCGAACAACATCTTTCCTATATACGATCAACTTGTTTCAAGACAAGAAAAGGAGGATTTTCTTAACCAACAGGGAGCTGTTTTTTGGCTTACAGGATTGTCAGGGTCGGGCAAAAGCACCATGGCAAAGCAACTAGAACGCCAACTGTTCAACGAAGGCTTTGTAGTACAGGTTCTCGACGGTGACAATGTTCGCTCGGGAATCAATAATAATCTTGGCTTTAGTGAAGATGATCGAAAAGAAAACATTCGACGTATCGCGGAAGTAGCAAAACTCTTCAGTACATCAGGAATAGTTACAATATGCAGTTTTGTGAGTCCAAAAAATGATCTCCGAGAAATGGCTCACCGCATTATAGGTGATGAGTTTCATCTTGTCTACATATCCTCGAGCCTAAAGAAATGCGAGGAGCGAGATGTCAAAGGGCTTTATGCCAAAGCTAGAAAAGGAGAAATTAAAAATTTCACAGGCATCGACGCCCCTTTTGATATTCCAAACGATCCCCATCTAATATTGGATACTGAAAGAGATACAATAGAGGATTCCACTGCGTCACTTTACCACTATGCCATTAAGCATATCAAAAAATCATAACTATGGGATACAGCATCAACCATCTTCGTGAATTGGAATCGGAGGCTATTTATGTCCTGCGTGAGGTTGCAGCACAATTTGAAAACCCTTGTATTCTATTCTCTGGCGGAAAGGATTCTATCCTTCTGACTCACCTTGCGAAAAAGGCATTTTATCCAGCTAAGATTCCTTTTCCATTAGTACATATCGATACAGGACATAATTTTCCAGAAACACTGACCTTTAGAGATGACCTTGCGAAAGAATTACAAGCAAAGCTTATCGTTGGAAGCGTTCAATCCATGATTGACAGTGGAATGGCCCATGAAGAGACGGGTGCAAATGCTTCTCGAAACATCGCACAAATCCCAACACTGCTAAATACCATTGAAGAACACAAATTTGATGCATTAATGGGAGGGGCTAGACGAGATGAAGAGAAAGCGCGAGCCAAAGAGCGATTCTTCTCTCATCGAGATGAATTTAGCCAATGGGATCCTAAAAATCAGCGTCCTGAGTTATGGAACCTTTACAATGGAAAAAAGCATCATGGAGAGCACTTCCGTGTATTCCCAATTAGCAATTGGACTGAACTTGATGTATGGCAGTATATCGGAATGGAGAATATTGCCCTGCCCTCCTTATACTATGCCCATAAGCGCAGAATTTTTGAACGTGACGGTGTTATTCTATCCGAATCGCCATTTATCACCTTGCGAGAAGGGGAAGAGGTTCGAGAGGAGATCGTGCGATTCCGTACTATGGGAGATGCTACGATTACCGGAGCCTACCGATCTGATGCAGATACCATCGATAAGATTATACAAGAAGTAGCTGCTGCACGATCTACAGAACGCGGCAGTCGCGCTGACGATAAGCGATCGGAAACCGCTATGGAGGATCGTAAAAAAGAAGGATACTTTTAACCCTAAAGATTATGTCTAACAACACTTTTGATAGCGCATCCTACATGAATATGGAACTCCTCCGTTTTACAACGGCAGGAAGTGTAGATGATGGAAAGTCTACGCTCATAGGAAGACTTCTTTATGATAGTAAGTCAATTTTCGAGGATCAGATGGAGGCCGTAAAAGTTTCTAGTGAGAAACGTGGCGACGAACATATCAACTTAGCCTTGGTAACCGATGGGTTAAAATCCGAACGCGAGCAAGGAATCACCATCGACGTAGCCTATCGCTACTTTGCAACACCTAAGCGAAAATTCATTATTGCCGATACTCCTGGCCACATTCAATACACAAGAAATATGGTTACGGGAGCCTCAACAGCAAACCTTGCTATTATTCTGGTAGACGCACGAAAAGGTGTAATAGAACAAACTAAGCGCCATTCTTTGATCGCTTCTTTACTTGGTATACCGCATGTTACCATTTGCATAAATAAAATGGATTTGGTGGATTATGACCAAGCAACCTATGAAAGAATAAAGTCTGATTATAAAACCTTTGCAAGCAAACTGAGGGTAAAAGATGTGACCTTCATTCCAATCTCAGCCCTTCACGGCGACAATGTAGTTAATGGGTCTGAAAAAATGCCTTGGTACAATGGCACTACGCTGATGTATCATTTAGAAAATGTACATATTGCCAACGACCGAAATTATATTGATGGACGATTCCCAGTTCAAACAGTTATTCGACCACAATCGGATACTTTCCATGACTTTAGGGGTTATGCTGGGCGTGTTTCTGGAGGCGTGTTTCGAGCCGGGGACGAGGTTAAGGCATGGCCTTCGGGTTTCACTACGAAAATCAAAGAGATTTATTCAGATTCAAAAGAAGTCCAAGAAGCCTTTGACCCGATGTCGGTTGTCATGACCTTAGAAGATGAAATTGACATCAGCCGCGGAGACATGATTACACGTTCCAATAACAAACCCAAAACCGGTCAAGATATTGATGCCATGGTTTGCTGGATGGACGACAGTAAATCATTGCAACTCGGCGGAAAATATACATTGATTCATACGACTAAACAGTGCCGTTGCGTAGTGAAATCCATCGAATACCGAATGGATATTAATACCTTATCCAAAGATCAAGAAAACCGTGCGATTAGCCTTAATGACATAGGTCGCGTCAAGTTAAGAACCACCGTTCCTTTGCATTATGATGAATATTCGAGGAATCGTATAACAGGTAGTTTTATCCTTGTGGATGAAGGAAGCAATGTCACAGTAGGGGCTTGTATGATAAGAAGTTAGTCTCGCGTAAACCTAACCCATTATGGCAGTTAAAGAAATATCAGTAGAGACGCTACAAGAATGGCGCAACGTAGGCAAAGAACATCAACTGATTGATGTTAGAGAATCCTACGAAATTGACATTGCGGAAATTCAAGGTCAACATATTCCCTTAGGAGAACTCCCAGCCCAATTAAAGGCTATACGCCATGATGTTGATGTAGTGATCCACTGCCGATCAGGTGCTAGAAGTGCCCGCGCCGTGCAGTACATCATGTCCAACCGACCGGAAATCACCAATATCTATAACCTCGCAGGAGGCATTCTTGCTTGGGCTGATAAAATTGACACTAGCTTAGAAAAGTACTGATATAATCCCCTCGTAAATCGCGTACCTTGTAAACGGTTTATGGATGCTCATACTGCTCAATCTTCTTCGAAACCTCTCTACATTTTAGGGCCTTGCTCTGTAGAAAATAGAGACCAAATGCTGGATACGGCACGTGGTCTAAAACAACACATTCCATACCCTTTCCTACTCCGCGGTGGACTTTGGAAGCCACGGACCCGACCCGGTGCTTTTGAAGGACTTGGAGAGCAAGGAATTGACTATCTCACCGAAGCCGCAAAAGAAATTGGTGTTGATCCCATTACCGAAGTGGCAAGGGCCAGTCATGTTGACGCATGTTTACGTGCAGGCTTTCGCCATCTTTGGATCGGCGCACGCACGACGGTAAACCCCTTTTTGATTGATGAACTGGCAGAGGCATTGCGAGGAACAGAGGTTGCGATGTTTATAAAAAATCCGGTGAACAGAGATGTTGGACTATGGCTAGGTGCTGTAGAGCGATTAGAACGAGCCGGATGCTCTAGCCTATTTGCAATCCATCGCGGGTTCTCTGCTATCGATAATACAGCCTACCGCAACCCTCCATACTGGCAACTTTCCCTCGAATTTCAGCGCCAACGTCCCGACATTCCAATGATGGGCGACCCAAGCCATATGGGCGGCAGACGAGACCTTCTCGATGAGCTTAGCCAACAAATGGGTCAACTAGGCTATCGAGGGCTAATGATCGAAAGTCATATCGATCCCGATCAGGCGTTAACCGATGCCGCACAGCAAGTAACTCCTCGACGCCTTGCTAGCATTCTGCAACAAGTGCAATGGTCTGAGCTTCATCCAAAAGAGGGATACTCGGATAGCTATATCAATAATCAACGGCATGCCATCGATACTTTGGACAAGGAAATCTTATATCTAATTCAAGAGCGAATGAACATCGCTCATGATATTGGCGTTTACAAGCAAGAAGAAAATCTTGCAATCTATCAGCCAGAACGATGGGAAAATACACTTACTTTAGCCTTGAAGCGTGGGCACCAATTAGGGTTGTCAAAAGCCTTTATTATGGAGCTTTTCCAAAGCCTACATGCTGAGAGTATACAACATCAGTTTATCAAAAAGGACAAACAATGAGTACTAAAACTTCAAGAATAGTAACCGCACCTAAAGGGACTAAACTCCACTGTAAAGGATGGGCCCAGGAAGCCGCTTGGCGTATGATTCAGCATAACTTAGATCCTGAAGTTGCCGAGCGCCCTGAAGAGTTAATCGTATATGGAGGGCGAGGTAAAGCTGCACGAAACTGGGAGGCTTTTGACCTTATCTTGAAAACCTTAGAAAACCTAGAAGACGATGAAACACTTCTCGTTCAGTCCGGTAAGCCTGTAGGCGTCATCCGAAGCCATAAAGATGCTCCACGCGTTCTCATTGCCAACTCAAACCTAGTAGGGAATTGGGCGAATTGGGAGCACTTCGAAGAGTTAGAGCGAAAAGGGCTTATGATGTATGGCCAAATGACTGCGGGGAGTTGGATTTATATCGGGACACAAGGCATCGTCCAAGGCACCTATGAGACCTACGCCTCATTGGCAAAAATTCACTTCGAAGGGGACTTGAAACACAAGCTCAATGTAACCGCTGGATTAGGAGGTATGGGTGGTGCTCAACCTTTAGCTATTACCATGAATGAGGGAACAGCACTGATTGCCGAAATGGAAGAGTGGAGAATTGACAAGCGAATTGAAACGCGGTACTTGGACGAAAAATGTCTTGATATCGATGAGGCTATCGATCGAGCAGTGGCCTACGCCAAGGAAGGAAAAGCGCTCTCCATCGGTGTTTTATGCAACGCGGTCGATCTCTTGGAGCGCATGCTAGAGCGAAACATCATTCCAGATACCCTTACCGACCAAACCTCCGCTCACGATGAGCTCATAGGGTACTTCCCAGAAGGGATGTCTGTGGAAGAAGCTAACACGTTAAGAGAGGTTAATCCAGATGACTATCGCGATCAATCATGGGATACCATGGCTAAACATGTTGAGCTTATGATTGCTATGCAAGACCGAGGAAGTATTGTATTTGACTATGGAAACAACCTCCGTGGCCAAGCTAAGGATAAGCGCAATATTGAGAATGCTTTTGCCTTTCCTGGATTTGTGCCGGCATACATCAGGCCGTTGTTTTGCGAAGGAAGTGGTCCCTTCCGTTTTGTAGCTCTAAGTGGCAATGAAGAAGATATCTTTAAATGCGATGCCAAACTCAAAGAACTATTTCCCGAAGATGCTTCACTACACCGTTGGCTCAATATGGCCAAAGAACGCATTGCCTTTCAAGGGCTTCCTTCAAGAATTTGTTGGCTACGACTCGGTGAGCGGGAAAAGGCGGCCTTGGCATTCAATGAAATGGTGAAAAATGGTGAGCTATCTGCACCAATAATCATCGGAAGAGATCATCTCGATACAGGGTCAGTGGCATCCCCAAATCGGGAAACTGAAGCGATGAAAGATGGAAGTGATGCCGTGGCAGATTGGCCAATTCTAAACGCATTCACCAATATTGCTGGTGGAGCGACTTGGGTATCCTTTCACCATGGAGGGGGTGTTGGTATGGGATACTCCCTGCATGCAGGTATGGTAATTCTTGCTGACGGCACGGATGATGCACATGCCCGTCTGCGTCGTGTTCTGCATAATGATCCAGCACTGGGAGTGATTCGTCACGCTGATGCAGGCTATGAAATAGCCCAGGAAACATCCAAGAAGTTCGGCTTAGATCTCTAACTAAGGGCAAGTCAGCGTTTATTGAGCAACCTTTTGAGCGACCATTAAGCCATCGCGCAAAGGAAGTAATATATGCTTAACCCTTGAATCGCGTGCAATCTTCTCATTGTAGGCATGAAGTGCGCGTGTATCCTTATCAAATTGACTTTCGTCTTCGGTGACCTTACCACTCCAAAGAACATTATCAGCAATCAAATATCCTCCAACAGGAACTTGATCAAAAATCAAATCATAGTACGCACTATAATTGATTTTATCGGCATCAATAAAGACCATGTCAAAAGCACCTTCTAATTGAGGTATTATCTCGATGCCAGAACCAAAGTGAAGGGTAATCTTATCCTGCATACCCGCCTTTTGCACATATTGCTCAATGATTTCCTTGTACTTGTCATCGCATTCAATAGTGTGTAGTTCACCCCCTTCCTGCATCGCTAAAGCCATAGCAATGGCAGAATATCCTGTAAACGTTCCTACCTCTAAAATGCGCTGGGGCTGAGCCATATGAATAAACAGCTGAAGTATAGATCCTTGCATGTGGCCTGAAACCATTTGAGGCATGGTTTGCGTCAAATGGGTTTCTCGGTATAGTTCATACAGTACTGGGTGCTCTTTATCTGTAAACGCTGTACTATAGCGATCTATGGCACTGGGAAGAAATTGCATCCAACAATTTATACTGACTCGGATACCGTATCGACGATGCCATAAGCAATCGCCTCTTCTGCATTCATCCAATAATCCCGATCAAAATCCTCTAGGATTTTCTCCACTGACTTACCACAGTTTTGGGCGAGAATTTCTGCTGAAAGAACCTTAGTTTTTTGAATTTCATTGGCTGTAATCTCAATGTCAGTAGCCTGACCTTGGATGCCGCCAATAGATGGCTGATGAATCATCACTCGACCATGGGGATAGATTTCACGTCGACCTTTATCACCATGACTCAGCATAAGGGCTCCCATAGAAGCGCACATCCCCATGCAGATCGTTCGAACGGGCGATGCGATCATTTGCATAGTATCCATAACCACCATGCCGGAAGTAACTACCCCTCCAGGACTATTGATATACAACTTGATCTCCTCCCCTGGTTTTTCCGCATCTAAGAACAACAACTGATCGACTACTTTCTTTGCCGACTCGTCATGGACTGGGCCCCAAAAGAACACTTTCCGTTGTTCTAAAAAACGTTTTTGAAAGCGATTTCCTCCTTGCAGCTGCTCTAATAATTCCTTATCCATAGTATTCTTCGTAATCCTGAAAACGGTTTTTGTGACTTCTTAATAGCCAAGGTTAAATATAGATAACCTATGTAAATTCAACACGCCGAAGATCGTTGTTTGTATGTTCCAAAAAAAGGCCACATCTGAATCGAGAGTTATAAATATAGCCGAGCATGAATTACGCTTGTATATTATCCGTGAACGGCGGCCTAACCAACGTTTTGGCCTAAGCAGCAAGGGCTTAATTGTGCGGGTGCCTTTACTAACGTCCACCTATGAAGTGAATCGCATTCTTGAGGATGCATTTCATTGGGCAGAGAATGCACTTAGGTTAAAACCGTTGCATCCTGTTAACTTTCGAAAATTGAAAACTGATGATCGTCTCCATTTTTTTGATGGAGTGCGAATTGTAAAATTTTCAGGACTGCCAACCACGTCAGATTCCATTCCATGGAAGGTAGGTCTCAAAAAAGAGGGTGTTCTTCAAATCGAAGGACAAGAGCCTGTTTCTTTTGAAGAGCATGAAATGTTATCCAAGGCCGTTCGAAAAGCCGTCAAGAACCATTATCGAAAAACGCTGGAGCAACGAGTTCGCCAATGGAATAATCACCTAGAACTTGGTGCTGTAAAGGGTTTTCGCCTAGGCTACACTAGAAGTAGATGGGGCAGCTGTCAACACGAAACGGGCAAAATAGCTCTATCAACACGCTTAACCTTGTGCCCTTTATGGGTGATTGATGCAGTCATCGTACACGAACTATGTCACCTAATTCACAACAATCATTCAAAAGAATTCTGGGCCTTGTTAGACGAAAAATACCCAAGATACCGTGAAGCTGATCGATGGATCAAGGAACATGGCGCCAAATGTATTTTGTAAATTAACATTCAAGACTAAACCAAGATAGATTATGAGAGCTTGTTTTCGCTTACTTGGATTGATTGGTATTGCACTTATTGTAACCCAATGTCAATATGACCCAGATCGCGTATCTGACGGGGATGCCAACCCAGTCATTGTTGAATACCGTAAAATTTATTCTGCGTCTAAATCCATTGATCCAGACTCTACGCTAGATCTCTTAGACCAATTTCTTGCCAACAGAGAGTTTGAAAATTATGCCCACGCTTGGAATTTGAAGGCATATGCCCATTATCAACTAAGTGAATTTGGTCCATCTCTAGAAGCCGCACTTAAAGCCAAGGAGCTCGATGGAAAAAGTGGCGAGTTTACTCAGCAACTTTTCATGTCAAAACTAGCAGCTGGTGTGGGATGTGAAATCACCGATGAGGACTTAAAAAATAGCGTCAACCAACACCGTATTGCTATGTGGAGGGACTGGATATGTACGGAGCATTTTCCCGACAGCAGTGCTATCGCCCAGGCCTATCCTGTTTCCGAAGAGGATTCATCAAACATGTCATACAGAGATTTATGTTTTCATCTTCTCGACAGTACCATATATAGCGCCGATACTGCAATAATTAGCCGTCTTAAAAATGCTGAAGCGCTTCAACGAGCAGCCGATGGATACTTTAAACAGCCGGACATGTCAAGTAGAGTGATCTCCGTTTTTCAAGCCCTTCGGTAAGGCTCGATGAAAACGATGCTCTACATCTACCTTGTTATGCATGGTCCAATACATTCGAAGGATTTGGTCCTTGGCAGACAATATATGCGATACAGTCCGCCACCGCTCGGGGCATTTTGTATGGTCGAGGAACGTATATCGCCTCGAGGTATACAACTAAACCTTGGGTTGACCGAACAGCCAAATCTCACCATGAAATTACCATGAGCAAATGGGATCCCATCGGCCTTCGTTTTGCCCTTCAGGGCCTTTCTACACTTTTACATCAGAAGAACTTTCGCATTGAAGTAGGGGTAGCGTTTCTTGCGATCAGTTTGGGACTATACCTTCAAATCAATTTACAAGAATGGCTTTGGATTAGCCTTGCCATCAGCTTGGTCCTTGTTGTAGAGGCTCTCAATACCGCCATTGAGCTTACCTTAAACCGAGTCGGCACAGCATTCCACCCCATAACAAAACAAGCTAAAGACATAGCCGCAGGAGCAGTTGTTTTATGTTGCCTCCATGCTCTGATTATTGGACTTGTAGTCTTTGGCCCTAAGCTATGGGCACTGCTCTTTGCATAAGGTAAAGTTTATCTAGATGGCGTATTTTCATGCCTATGCTAGACAAGGTCGAACCCATTATTCTGCGTTTTGAAGAAGTTAAACAACAACTTTCTGATCCGACCATTACATCGAATGTTGAGACATTCACTCAACTCAGTAAAGAATACAAAGAGTTAAGTCAGATTCATGAGGTATATGTAGCCTATCAACTCGCCCTTTCGAATATCGAGGATAACAAACGAATCATAAAAGAAGAGACCGACGAGGAATTCAGAGAGATGGCGAAAGCCGACCTAGGAGAACAGGAAAAATCCCTAGAAAGTTTACAAAAACAACTTGAGACACTCCTGATTCCAAAGGACCCAGAAGACGAAAAAAATGTCCTCCTCGAAATCCGAGCTGGAACAGGAGGCGATGAGGCGAGCATCTTTGCAGGAGATCTATTAAAAATGTATTCCCAATATGCAGGAAGTCTCGGATGGAAAACAGAAATTGTCAGTGCCCATGAAGGAAGTTCAGGAGGTTTCAAGGAGATTGTCATGCGTATTGACGGTGAAAACGTCTTTGGAATATTAAAATTCGAATCCGGAGTTCATCGCGTCCAGCGCGTTCCAAAAACCGAGTCGCAAGGACGTGTACATACCTCTGCTGCTTCGGTTGCCGTCCTTCCAGAAGTGGATGAGGTTATGGTTAGTATCAACCCAGCTGATCTTAAGGTAGACACCTTTCGAGCATCTGGAGCTGGAGGACAGCACGTTAACAAAACAGAATCCGCCATACGAATCACTCACGTGCCTACCGGCGTAGTCGTAGAGTGTCAGGAAGGTCGATCGCAACACCGAAACCGGGAAATCGCCATGCAATGGCTTCGCTCAAGACTCTACGAAAGCGAACTGCAAAAGCGACAAGCAGCACAAGCTGCAGAGCGGAAGTCTCAAGTCTCAACAGGCGACCGTTCGGCAAAAATCAGAACCTATAACTATCCGCAAGGAAGAGTAACGGATCATCGCATTGGACTAACCCTCTATGCCCTCGATGCCATTGTGGGGGGAGATTTAGGACAAGTGGTTGACAAACTTCGTATGGCAGAACAAGCTGAAAAGCTTGCTGTAATGGATGGCAAATAAGCCCCCGTGACTCAACACTATGAATCGACGAGACGCACTTAAGCTTTCTGCTCTTGGAGCCACTTCCCTCCTCCTGACTCAGCATCCACTGGCCAACGTGCTAAACCTAGGCCCCCTATCCTTGAGGGAACAGTTTGGCCGTGACTTCAAATTTGGCGTGGCCACTGCTGCCTACCAGATAGAAGGCGCATGGAATCTAGACGGAAAGGGTCCGTCCATTTGGGATACCTTTTCACATAAGAAGGGCAAAATCCTCCATGGAGATAATGGGGATGTATCCTGCGACTTTTATCATAATTATTCGCAAGACCTAGCTTTACTGCAGTCCATGAATATGGATGTCTTTCGCTTTTCAACATCATGGTCAAGGATAATGCCCGAAGGACGAGGCCGCCTCAACACAAAAGGCATTGACTTTTATCATCGTGTCATTGATCGATGCTTAGAATTAGGCATTGAACCCTGGCTCACATGTTATCATTGGGACTTGCCTCAAGCCCTTCAAGATAAAGGCGGCTGGTATAATCGGGATAGCATTGCTTGGTTTAGTGATTACGTTGAAGTTCTGGCCAAACATTACGGAGATAAAGTCAAGCACTGGATGGTGTTCAACGAGCCCATGGCCTTTACAGGACTTGGCTATATGAGTGGTGGCCATGCTCCGGGGATTCGAAGCTTTAAGCAGTTTAAGGCAGCCGTTCATCATGTTACTGTAGCCCAAGGAGAAGGAGGAAGAATATTAAAAGAGCTTCTTCCTGACGCAAGCATAGGCACTACGTTTTCTTGTACTGCTGTAGAACCCAAATCCAATGCACCAAGACACCGAAAGGCGGCAAAAAAAGCGGATGCCTTGTTTAACAGACTCTTTATCGAACCAGCTATGGGTATGGGCTATCCCATAGAAGACCTATCTATGATTCAAGGTATTGAGCGATGGATTCAAGATGGTGATATGCAGCGTGCCACCTTTGATTTTGATTTTATCGGTCTTCAAAATTATTTTCGAAGTGTTGCTCGATTCTCATTTTGGCCTCCTGTCTTCTGGGCCAACTTGGTCAAAGCCCATAAGCTCACCGAGGAAGAAAACATCACAGAAATGGGATGGGAGGTATCGCCCGAAGGAATGTATCATGTACTCAAGCAGTTTGGGGAATACGGCAAACGAATCATTGTCACAGAAAACGGAGCGGCCTTTGAAGATCAGGTTGAAGGAGACTTTGTACACGACGCGCGGCGCTTAGATTTTTACAAGCAATACATCGGTCAAGTACTTCGCGCAAAGCAAGAGGGCACTCCTGTTGATGGTTACTTTGCTTGGACTTTTTTAGACAACTTTGAATGGGCCGAAGGATATCATCCAAGGTTCGGCATTGTCCACGTCGACTTTGAGACCCAAGAGCGCCGGATAAAGGACTCGGGGTTATGGTTTAAAGAACAGCTGCGCTAAGTTCTTGTCACTTCCTGTACAGCTTCTCCCATGGGCAAATACACCCGAACCTTGCGCTTAGGGCGCAACACCTTCATGCCGGCAAGCAAGGTGAAGGCTGGCAAAATCATCTGGTCTTCCTCGACGTAAAAACAGGGAAACTTGAGCCTTTGCTTAGCCTTGCCACGCATGATGATTCCTGGATGGACATGACCACATAATACGCCAAGTCCATTAGCATCTTGCACCGGTTCATGATTAAACAGCAATCCTTCCTCTTTGATAAAAGGTACTACCTCTATTCCTGCCTTGGCATAATCCCTGCGATACAAAATATCATGATTGCCTTGGATCAACACAAAGTCTATTGCCGAATAAGACAATATGAAGTTGGAAAAACTTTGCCAAGCCGCATTGTATTCCGAATGAAAAAGGTCACCTAAAAAGTAGACCGTGGAGGGTCTATACTTTTCGAGTAACCGTTTGAGTCGAAGAAGGTCTCTTCTATGCGTCTCCTCTGTGAGTGCAATCCCCGCGCGTTGAAAATGAGCCGAACGACCAAAATGTAGGTCGCCAAGGATAAGGGTGTCACGAAGGGGCCAGTAGAGTGCTCGCTCACCATCTAAGGTCCAATTGTGATTGTGCCAGGTAATCGTCATCCTTTGAGTATTTCTAATTCCATTCGACGAATTCTATCCTCAACGCTTTCCGTTGAAAACTTCTCTCGAATGCGCTCCGCTAATAGGGGGAGTGCAAAAGGGCTCGGCTTGTGTGTATTTACCATGCAGATATCCATGGATTGAATACGCTCTAAGGTATCACGCAGGCGCCCCTCTTCTAGTTTGCGCTCCATGACTTCATGCAAGGCTTGACGAAAAAGTAAATTGCCCGGCTCATAGGTCTCAAACACATTGTAAAAGAGCTGCGAAGTCGCTTGTATATGTCGGTCTTTCTTAGGTTTTCCTGGAAATCCTGTAAACACAAGGCCTGCAATTGCTGCAATATCTCTAAACTGCCGACGGGTCATTTGCGAAGCATTCATGGTTGTGTTAAGCGCTTCATGGACCTCTTCTGGGGCAAAGAGTTCTTGTGAAAAGATCGACTCAACATCCAAGGATTGATCGGTAAGTAATTCAAAGCCATAGTCATTCATACCAATGCTAAAGGTTATCGGCCGAATCTGGGCTATTCTATGGGCTACAATTCCCGCCATACCTTCATGAACGTTTCGCCCCTCAAATGGATAACATAAGATGTGCAAGCCTTCCCGGTCTTCAAAGTATTCAATAAGTAATTCATTTTCTTTGGGAATCATCGAATACTTGCGTTGATGATCAAAAATTGGCTTCATCTGTATGAGTTCCTCGTCGGTAAAAAGATCTTGATTGGCCGCCTCGTGTAGCTTGCGCAGTAGCATCTTACTCATTTGAGAGGACAAGGGCATACGACCTCCAGCCCAAGCAGGTGTTTTTCCCGTTTTGCGCTTAGTATTTTTTACAAAGACTGTATTGTCGTGAATGCTTACTAATTGCAACGGGCGACCAGCAAACCAAAACACATCGCCTTCCTTAATCCCTGAGATAAAATATTCTTCTACCGTTCCAATACTCCTTCCCCCTTTAAACTTTACCCATAAGACGGGATCACTAACAATCGTGCCCATCGACAAACGATGGCGCATAGCAATACGACGCGATCGGACAACATATCGACCGTCATCATCTATTTCAACTTTTCGAAAATCTGGATATTCCTGTAAAGAGCCCCCTCCGTCACAGATAAAGCGTAGACACCATCGCCACTCTTCTTCGTTGATTTGAGCATAGCAATGTGTTTTGACTATGGCTTGATAGACCTCCTTGGGGAAAAAGCCATCACCCACGGCAAGGGTTACAAGAAACTGGACAAGAACATCAAAGCTCTGAATAAAGGGAAGTCTAGATTCAAGACTATGCTCAGCAATCGCCTGACGAAGTGCACTTCCCTCGATCATTTCTATAGCATGCGTAGGAACAAAATAAATGGTGCTCGTGGCTCCGGGACTATGCCCACTTCGACCAGCCCGTTGCATAAATCGTGAAACCCCTTTAGGACCACCAATCTGGACAATAGATTCCACCGGACGAAAATCTACGCCTAAATCTAGGCTTGATGTACAAACCACTACTTTGAGTTTGCCCTCATATAGTCCGCCTTCCACCCAAGATCGCAATTCCTTATCAAGGGAACCATGGTGCATGGCAATAAGCCCGATAAGATTCGGATCAAAATCAATAAGCTTTTGATACCACATCTCGCATTGATTACGCGTATTGGTAAAGACCAAGGTAGACTGGCTTTGGTGAATAATCTTAGCTACAGCCTCTACTTGATGTACTCCCAAATGCCCAGCGAGAGGAAGAGAGGCCACGTCACTTGGAATAATCGTCTTAACCTCAATTGACTTCTGAATATCAGCTCGAATGAGTTGGCCTCGGTTAGCATCCTCACCTAGCAGCACAGACAACGCCGTCTCCATATTGCCAATGGTAGCCGATATGCCCCATACACGCAGTCCTTTGATGCGATGCCTGAGCAAAGCAAGGGCTAACTCCATTTGCACGCCGCGCTTACTTCCCAAAAGCTCGTGCCACTCATCAACAATTACTGCCTGAAGTCCCTTAAAACGTTTGTCAAACCCTTTTCGGGCAATCAAAAGATGAAGGCTTTCCGGAGTTGTAATCAAAAGGTCGGGTGGTGATTTATCTTGCTTTTGTCGCGCACTGGTCGACGTGTCTCCATTGCGAATGCCCACAGAAAGTCCAAGTGATAGACCTTGTATGGCGCGTTCTGCCGAAAGCTTTATCTCCTTAGCAAGCGCTCGAATTGGAGTTATCCAAATGACCTTTATTCCCTTTTTTGTACTTGCGTTGGCTTGTTGTAGGGCGGGCAAGAGTAAGGAATAGGTTTTACCACTGCCCGTGGGAGCATTTACAATGCCATTGTCCCCCTTATGGTAGGCCTGCCACCCCTGCACTTGAAAGGGAAAAGCCTTCCATTGCATAGACTGAAACCAGTCATTTAAGGCTTGAACCTCTTGGCTAGTATGCTTTGTGTTGTCATTCACCCTTTATGGTAACCCCAACGCTTAGTTTTTGTTGAGCATTCCCCTTAGTCTTTAACCGGCGGCGCACCCAATTCCTCAAGCTGCAGGCTTAAGCCTGCAAGTGTCTCTTGGAAGGCCAAGTAGTCCTTATTAAGCTGGTCATAGATCGCTTGAGCATTTTCTAGGCTCTGCAGGTGATTGGCTGTTGGACCGTAAGTCGAACGACGTGCACCACTTGCTGACCATAGATAGGTCCACAGCGTAGGATACTCTGTCTTTTCTCCGACTTCATCACGTGATGATGATCCATTGAGCGCGAACTGTAAATCAAAGGCTTCCGTTCGCGCCTGAAGAAGAGCATTATGCAAGTTCTCGTCAAGCGCAGGTGCTCGATTATAGGCCTCAAGCATTACTTCTACCTCGGTCACGCTTTCCTCAATATCACTGGATAAGGCATAACAACGAGTGGCTAACTCGTGCATAGTGTCCCAATGATTAACAGTAGCGTCCATAGAATTCCCCTCCAGCGCTCCTTGGCCGTGTTGAACAACCTCAAAAGAGACCGTTTCAGAAATCGAAGTAAAGATTCCATCCACTTGCCTAAAGAGCTCCGCTGAATAGTTTCCTGGACCTACCTTAGGCCCATAGCCGTCCTGAACCATGTTTTCTGCTGTAATTCGGCGCTGGGTATTGGCAGAATAGTCCCAAGTTACACGATGCATTCCCTTGGCATTTGTCGCTTTGACTTTACGAATAATTTCCCCTGCTTCGTTGTACACAAAGAGCCATACAGCAGGGTCCATGGATTGCATTTCTTCGTCTAGAACATCATAAGCCGGTGCAGCAACCTCACCACCTTCGGCTTCTATTTCTCCCTCGCGCTTTAGACGCTCTCCCACTAAAGACATATAGCTTTCCTTTAAGAAGTAGGTGAACGTAACTCCGAAAGGTGGATTGTCTGCTAAGAAAAAGTTGTCTCCTTGAGAAGCTTTACCTCCCCAGCCAAGTACTCGTTTTGGGAAGTACCACATGCCTTTCTGCGGAACAAAGAGTTTTGCCTCCTCGGCAAAATCTTCCGCAAAGACCCCTGTAGTACGAAGAGAAGTATAATCATCTAATACGTAGATTCCTCGCCCAAACGTAGCTAAGACAAGATCTTCTTCTCGGCGTTGTATGGTAAGATCACGAACAGAGATATTGGGCATGCCTCCTGTCATCTTCGACCATACCTTACCACCATCCTGACTCACATATACCCCAAACTCACTCCCTAAGAACATAAGATTCGGCTCCTTAAAGTCTTGAACCACCCGCCACAACAAGGTGCGCTCTGGCAGATTGCTCGCAATGCTTTCCCAGGATTTACCCTTATCGCTTGACTTATAGATGTAAGGATTATAATCGCCATACTTGTGGTTGTCAAAGACAGCGTACACAATATTTTCATTGTATAGGTCCGCCTTAATGTCATTAACAAATGCCGTGCTTGGCAACCCAGATATCGAGGAGAAATTTACCTTGCGCCATGATGCTCCCCCGTCTTCGGTTACTTGGATAATGCCATCATCTGTTCCCGCATAGATAAGGCCTTCTCGCATTGGGGATTCCGACAAAGAAGTAATCGTGCTATAATTCGACATGGCATAGACATCCCATGGATTATCCCATTTTTGCTTGGTTCCGTAATAGGGCAATTCAATACGGTTGACATTATGCGTTAAGTCTGGAGAGATGGCTTCCCAAGAATCCCCTCGGTCTTCAGACTTCCATACACGTTGTGAAGCAAAGTATAGGCGGCTTGGCTTGTGCGGACTGACTAAAATCGGCGCATCCCAATTAAACCGCTCACTTACTTCGCCAAGCGCCGCTTGAGGCTTGATGTCGATGTTTTCTCCAGTAAGGCGATCGTGACGATTAAGGTTGCCTTCCTGCCATTGCGCATAAACTATATTTGGATTCCCTGGTTCTGTGGCGGGCTGATGACCATCACCCCCTAAAACGACAAACCAATCAGAGTTTCTGATACCGTGGACGTTATCGGTTTGAGAAATGACTCCTTGGGTGTTGTTATCCTGCGTTCCCCCATAGATGTAGTAAAAGGGCTCCGCATCATCTACGGCTAACTTGTAAAACTGCGTTACGGGTAAGTTATCGACAAACTTCCAGTTTTGTGTGCGATCAAAGCTTTCATACAGTCCGCCATCACACCCTACAAGGATGTAATTAGGGTCTTCCTTTTTAAAGGCTACGGCATGATTATCAACGTGCTTTTCATTTTCATTCATACGAACAAAGGTTTTCCCCCCGTCGTAAGAAACCTGCATGTAATTATCGGCTAGGTAGATTTCATCGGCATGGTGGGGCGATACAAAGAGCTCCTGATAATAATGTGGCCCTGTTCCTCCTGATACGGCATCACTCATCTTGGCCCATGACGCACCACCATCTTCGCTTCGGAATACTCCTCCGCTGCGACGATCGAGCTCAATTGCAGCATAGATGATATTTGGGTTTTGAGGGGAAATGCCGAGACCTATTTTACCCATATTGCTTGCTGGAAGTCCTTTCGACAACTTCTCCCAAGTACTTCCCCCATCCAATGATTTGTAGAGTGCCGTTCCTGGTCCACCGCCCATGTATCCAGCCACGGAGCGCTGACGTTGCCACGTCGCAGCATAGAGCACGTCTGGATTGCGAGGATCAATCAAGAGGTCAGTCGCCCCAACCCACTCGTCGTCACCTAAAGTACGCGTCCAGGTAGCTCCTCCATCAGTCGTCTTATATACACCACGCTCACCACCTTGACCCCAAAGAGGACCTTGAGCGGCCACCCAAACCACATCTGAATTCCCTGGGTGAACGATGATTTTTGACAAATGCTCAGAGCTTTCTAAGCCCATGTTTGACCATGACGAGCCCCCATCATTACTGCGATAAATACCGTCTCCATATCCCACATGGCGTCCACCAACATTTTCACCACTTCCAACCCAAACTGTTTCTGGATTCTGTGGATCAAGGGCCAAGCATCCAATAGAATAACTTGCCTGTCCGTCAAAAAGCGAAGTCCATGTCGTCCCTGAGTTTTCTGTCTTCCATACTCCTCCAGAACCAACGGCAACATACCACACATTGGAGTTGTCTGGATGGATAACTATATCAGCAACCCTCCCCGACATAAGGGCAGGACCTACGTGACGAAAAGAAAGGCCAGCAATTTCACTTGAGATGTCTTTAACGCCATCTTCTTCATTCTTTTTTGAGCGTTGAGCAGTTGCGTCGATAACCAAACCAAAAAGACAGGCTAGTACAAGGAGAATATTAAGTCGCTTCATGGAGAAATTGTTTAGATAAATTTTGTGTACGGTAAAAATAATATCTCCAATCCGCAATCGCTACCTCGCTACGTCATACTATCTGTCATACTATGCCTCATCCTCTGTGCTTGGCTTTTCTAATTAGAAAGCATCTCTTCCCCATGCTGGGAATTGTCCAAACCGCGCTCTTCTTGATCAATGCGCACTCGAAGTGGCATCATAAGATCCACCAATTTGTAGAGTACAAAACTCATGGCAAGCGTAAAGGCAACGACTAGGACTACGGCAATTAAGTGGGCTGTAAACACTTCGGTGTTCCCATATACCAATCCCACATCTTTTGCAAAGACGGCCGTTAAAATCATTCCTACAATGCCGCCCACACCGTGACTTGGAAAAACATCTAGGGTGTCATCAATGGATGATTTTTTAAAGGCCCGCACGGCGATGTTAGAGATTATGGCGGCAGTAAATCCAATAAATACACTTTGACCAATGGTTACAAAACCTGCTGCTGGCGTAATGGCCACTAACCCCACAATTGCACCAATGCATGCGCCAAGGGCACTCATTTTTCGATTGCAAAAACGATCATAAAAGATCCAAGTAATCATACTCGCTGCCGAAGCAATATTAGTATTGGCAAAGGCAATCACAGCGTCAAAATTGGCGCCCAATGCTGATCCTGCATTAAAGCCAAACCAACCGAACCACAATAGACCAGTACCTAGTATAACAAATGGAATATTGGCAGGTCTTTCTTCAATCCTTTGTCGTTTACCTAGATAGAGGGCTCCTGCCAACGCCGCAAGTCCTGCCGACATGTGCACTACAGTACCCCCGGCAAAGTCCAATACGCCCCATTGTCTGAGTAAGCCATCGGGATGCCATGTCATATGGGCTAACGGGGAGTATATGAAAATGGTAAACAGCAGCATAAAGAGAATATAGCTTCGAAAGCGAATACGCTCGGCAAAACTCCCCGAAATCAAAGCCGGTGTAATAATGGCAAACTTTAGCTGGAAAAAAGCAAAAAGCAAAAACGGGATCGTAGACCCGTAATCATCATTGGGGGCGAGACTTACCCCTTGAAAATTAAAATAGGTCATAGGATTCCCAATTACCCCGTAGATACTATCGCCAAAGGCCAGACTAAAGCCTACGAGCACCCATACTACGCTAATGACACCAAGCGCTACAAAGCTTTGCAGCATCGTGGAGATAATGTTTTTGATATTGACCATCCCTCCATAAAAGAAGGCCAGTCCTGGGGTCATTAGTAAAACAAAGGCACAGGCTACCATCATCCAGGCAGTATCTCCTGTATCGATGGGTAAATTGGGATTAGGGTTGATATCATAATCTACATTGCCTAAAAAGATGATGAAGACGACGACGGTCAAAAAGATAAAGTTTAGCTTGCTTCCAAGGTTCTTCATGTTGTTAGTTGTTGGTTAACTAGCAAAGAAAAAGCAGCAAGGCCTTACTCCACTCATTTTACCATAAACTTTCTAACAGGGATGTGGACAATAAAGAAATTTATAGGCTTTCAATTTTGAAGTCAAGGGATGGTTGCTAGCACTTTTCGATACACTTTGAGAATACCTGTGCATTTTCAACCCGCTTGTTAGAAAGAGCATAAATAATTATTACTTTATATGCGCTTTATTTCGAGTTAAATAAACATTGGGAAATGAATACGATGATGAAAATCGCTTTATGCACTTTGATGGTATTTACAACATACATCACAAAAGCTCAAAGTAAGAAGGAACAAATTGAAAATCTTACTACTTCATTGGATAGCTTAAATCAGTTCGTTAGTAAGGTTCAACAACGGTTTGATTTAGAAATAAAGCAGTCTAAGATTAACATCAACAATCTGATGGCTGAAACAAATAGATTAAGGTTTACAAGTGATTCGATTAATCTTGTTCTTAATGAAGTAAAAGAAAAAAACCTAATGTTAACTCAAGAAGTTTCTATTCTGGAGAAACGTGTTGATTCACTAAAGCAGCAAAATTTGGAGTTAAAAAACGTTGGCTCCATAGATGCCCCACGAAGCTCGAATGAATTTGAGATTTTTTTACGTTACTTTCTTTCAACTGTTTACTCCGAAAAAAAATTGGATAGCCTGATTTATGTTTCTTCTCCAATAATTTTAGACTTGGTTGATAAGAACTTAGGCTTTGGTAGATTTTGGAATGTAGGGCTTTATTGTAATCTATATAGTTCTGATGAGTTTGGATATCATCATTTTGGAGAGAACTACTATGGTGAAACTGAACCCAATATATCAAACCTTTCTTTTTTTAAAAATGAAAAGCCAAACGGCGGGTTCTGTGATGAAGCCACGTCTCCCAATGGAATTTACTACAGCCAAGTCAACAAACTTCCAGAATCTTGGGATTTTGAAAAAGATAATTTCCTTCCAACACCTGAGAGGTTAAATAATTTGAAAAAAAATGTGGTTCAAATTCAATACGATTATTTTATAATAAAAACTTTCTATTTTATAGAATCAGATAATAAGTGGTTTTTACTTTACATCGACGATTGCGATTGCAGCGCCTAACAAGAAAAAAACTATGTAGAGAGCTGGGGATACCCTTATTCATAAAGGGTTTCTAATGTTTCTATTCTCTTTTCTTTCTTTTTTAACTCCGTTCTATTATTAATCCAACTTGCAAGGATTAAAACCTGACCGATAAATAATACAGAAATCACTACAATGTGCCAACGGCGTTTTACAAAGGGCCAGAACCACCCTTCATTTACCTTAGGAAGATCTAAATGCAAATAGTCATTAACACGCAGCGCTAAAAAGACACCTAGAACAAACAGAAGAGCAAAAGGGCCAGCTATGGGGTGTTTTGTGAAAGTGAGCGCAATAAGCACAACAAAAACATAGAGATGAATGTAGCGCATAAAAGCACTTTGCTCGTAAGGTTCAAGGACGACTGTCTTCCCTAGAATAGTGTCCCAAAGAGTAACATCGACTTCTCCGGTTAAGGCCTCTTTAAACGCTGTGCAGCTCTGAAATCGGTTCTTAGCCTTAGGCTCTATAGCCTTCTTTATAACCTCACGAATTTTCTTAGGGACTCGAGCTGTTTTTAGCTTACTAAAAATATCAGGAAGGTGTTCCCGTTTCTTAGTAATGATGACTCCTTCCGTTTGATGCCTTGTAAAAATTGGTTCATCCAAATAGAATGCCGCCAATAAAAGTCCAAGACTATATATATCGCTTCGCGCATCAGCTCGTCTCCCTTCATGTTGCTCTGGACTCATATAGGAGAAACTTCCCACAACAAGCCCCATCCTTGTTAAATGAATCTCTGTCTTCATATCTAAGCGCGCTACACCAAAATCCAAGACAACGGGTTCTCCTTTTGCTGTAACCATGATGTTTGAAGGCTTTATATCTCGGTGAATGACCTTCATATCATGAGCAACTTGGATGGCGTCTAGCAGTTTAGCAAAGAAAGCAACCGGGTCAAGGTCAACATGGTACTTCGTAGGGATTTCGCCATCAGGAATCGTATGTGGATCAAACTTGTCGCGCCGGAAGTAGTCAGAAAGTGGGATTCCTTCGATTTTGGGCATTAAAATACAGGGTATGCCTTCAATGGTATAGAGGCCATACACCGAGCAAAGATTGGTATGACGGAAGTATTGACCTAGTGTGGCTTCATTGCGAAATCGCGTCATAATAGACTCCTCGTGGATAAGGCTTTCATGAAGAACCTTTACAGCCAAAACTTTTGAAGTTTTTACATCTTCCATTTCATATACCACAGCTTGTCCACCTTTTCCTAAACGAGCTTTGTCTTCTGGTTTACTGCCTCTTAGAAGCAACGGAGGTCGATTGGTCACGTGCGGATCATCGAGTACTGCCTTGTATATCTTTCCATGAACATATTCCATAAGGTTATCTATCGTATGTCAATTGAATCTTTGCGCTTAAGCGCAATTAAAATTCCACTAGTAAATAAAACCGCTAAGGCCAAAATAGCCATAGCATCGAGCTCCAAGGTGTTGGAATAGCTCCCAAACATAGTCTCGTATTTCTCATGATAAAAGTCCATCAAGGATTCAGGTGCGTTTATCGTATCTAGCTTCATCTCAACAGAATCCACTGGGGCAGCACCTGCCATGTCCTGACTGCCAGCTTCATAAGTAGACGAACTATCCACGACCGCCGTGTCCGATGGCATCTCACTACCTGCTGGCCCATTCATTGAAAGGTCAGGGACTTCTGCTACCGTTGTTTGTTGTATGATAGACAAGCCTTCATTCCCCCAACGAGAGAGCGTGAAATAACTTATAAATTCCACAAGAGGGTTTTGAATTTTAGCCAATACGCCGGCCAACATAATCTGTGGAATGAGTGAGATCGGTACAATGGTCATTACCCTTTCTGTGGTATCCACTAAGGCCGAAAGCAAAAGCCCCATCAAGGTTGCCGCACTGGTAACAAATACCATCCACCCCACGGTAGCTAGAGGCTCTTGCCAGTCAATAAAATCGTTATTCGCAAAACACAACGTTAAAATGATGGTGAACAAAATGGATTGAATGACCGCAAAGAGACCCAACACAGAAAGCTTGCTCATAACATAGGGAAAGAGGTGGACATTATACATCCTTTCCCTTTTATAGATGGGCAACTCCCCTACAATCTCGCGTGCGGCATTGTTCGTGCCAAACCAAATAGCAGAAATCGTGACTAAAAACGGAACCGCCTGAACAATGTTATCAAAAATTAACCAGATTAATCCCGCAATAATAGGGGCCTGTAAAATCATAATGACCGAATTCATTCGATCGTTTGTCTTAATTGTAAAGTAGCGGGACGTAAGCCAAAAATATTGACGCCAAACATTCGCCCTTGTTGAAGTGGTTACCCTTGGGTTTGTGACAATGCGGCCGTGCTGCGGAGGATGGTTTCTATTATACTTATCAACCCAACGCTTGGACCGAGAACCTACAATTTCTGCATAGACCTTAACCGCTGAATCTACATCAAAGTAGTCCTTGTAGGCATTGGCTGGACCATAATATACAATATGTCCACCTTCTGCTAAGAACATGGCAGTATCCATGTACTCTAAATCCTCAGGCTTATGGGTAACCATGATAACGGTTGTTCCCTTGTTAGCAAGGTTTTGAAGAATCTGTAGGAATTCTTCAATAGTCTGCGGATCAAGGGGAGAGGTTGGTTCATCTAAAAACAATACTAAAGGATCGGTCAATAATTCTACAGCAATAGAGACCCGTTTACGCTGACCTCCACTAATCTTAGCAACCCGGTGATCTCGGATAAAATCAATATTCAAATCCTGTAAGATTTGGTCGATCTTAGTCCTGAGTTCTTTATCCGATGCGCCCTCCAGCCTTAGCCTTCCAGCAAAAAGAAGGGATTGCTCGACGGTCAGCTCTCGATGAACAATATCATCCTGTGGAACATAACCAATAGAAGTTTTGAGGTATTCATAATTCTCAATCAAATCCAAGCCTGCAATTTTCACACTACCTTTCGTTGCAGGGTTGTCACCATTAAGGACTTTAAGCAGGGTTGATTTCCCACATCCTGAAGGGCCCATAATCGCCACCAATGACTTAGTGGGAATATCAAAAGAAGTACTATGAAGACCCACATGACCACTGGGATAAACTTTTTGAACGCCTTCCGCGCGAATGGCCACCTCTTTACTGAGGTTTTTGCCTGCCGCATTAATCTGCAAGAGGTGCCGCCCAATTAAAATCCGGTCTGTAGAAGTGACTTCTTGAGTAGTAATTCGTCGACCATTGACATATGTACCATTAAGGGAGTTGAGGTCTTTTACGCGATACCGCCCGCCCCCTAAATCTTGAACCGAAGCATGGCGCTTGCTCACCTGCAAATTTTTCAACTGTAAGTCACACTCCGGATGCCGTCCAATTAAAATAGTATCCTTATTTCGAAAGTAATCGTTGAGTGCCCTTGGAGGCAGAGAATCAAGGTCTGGAAGGTCTGGCCCTGTACCAATTGTCGATGATCGAGAAACGACCAACACTTTAACCTCAGGACTTCCAAGATATATTTCATTTCCTATGGCAATAGGTACTGACCGCCCCACTTCTATTTTGCGTCCTTGAACAATCGTACCGTTGGTGCTACCGATATCCTTGATAAACAACTTGCCTCCACGGTATTCAATTACGCAATGTTTTCGCGAAACATGTTGGTGGGATACAATGATATCGTTATCGGGGTTTTTACCTAAGGTTTTAACAAGATCTTGACCGTCAGCAAAAGCAAATTTTCGAATGACTTTGCCCTTAATTTCTAAGATCAGTTTAGGGGAATTTGCCATTACTCGATGATTTGAATGCTTTTGGAGCCCATGTTGTAGAGAACCTTCCCTTCTATCGGCATAGGAAATTCATAACCCCCAAGCGCTACGACCACTTTGCACTTGACATACATCGTGGGACTTGGATTTTTTACCTTATCCAACACTCCTCCCAAGAGGCCGATCGTTTGGATTACTATGTTACCTTCAATATGTTCTGTCTCCCCCTTAGGGATATCGATAGGGTCAAGAAGATATCCTTTCGCTAGAGGCTTTTTATTTTTACTCGAAGCAGAGGAATAAATTTCTGTATATACCTCCTTTATGTGAAGGTCAATCGGAAAGTCATTGCGAAACGCTAAGGTATAGGCCCATGTCATTTGAGTCAGCTTAGTAGATTCGAGCATGATTTCTTTGATTTGCAAACCGTCACCACGCATAAATTCCTGAACAAACAAATCCAAAACATCCTTTACCGGAAGCGCAATTTTTTGAGTCTTTTTTGCTTTGATTTTAAATGGCGTAAAGAATCCATTGACGATAACTTCACATTCAATGGTGTCCTTGGTTAAGAGCTCCTTCCATAAAGAGTGAAGCACACCCAGATCTAAGCTTGTTTGCGCAGTAATTGCTGTAGCTACCTTTGATTTTAACAAGATGCTTTCATTGACTTTACCCTGAGCAAATACCTGCCCGCCATAACCGATGGAAAAGTGCAAATCATGGGCTGTAATCGGAACGATCCAATCATTGGCTACCTCTATAGAAGCACTCGCTGTTAGCCGTTCACCCTGCTCACCACTAACACTAAATCCTTGAATGCGCTCAAAAGAAGGGTAAGTAAAAGTACAGGCGACAACTACCCCAAACACGATGAGCATGGTAAGGGCGCAAAGAGCAACTCTCCCCCAAAAACCTAATGATTTGATCAATTGCATGAATGGTTCGGATAGTTTTGCGCAATGTGGTTTTCACAACAAACTTTGCGGTCGCCGCTGTAAGGGTGAGAACTGATGACATTTAAAACTCCCATATCCTCTCCATATTCAGCCATGCGTTCCCATAGCGATGCGCTTGCACAGCCATTATATCCTGCTGCCATCATAAGGTCAATGCCATGAAGATCACATTCAGCCTCTTGTTTTTGATTAAAAGGAGAACTCAATATCTGATTGACACTTAGTAAAACATTTTCAAAAAACCCTCCAAAAGGGTTGAGCTCCTGAATTGTCTTCATCTCACTCAAGTTTTGTCGGACATGCTCCAATTCATTGTGAAAAATTTCATGTCCCATGATGGCTGCCAACTCATCATCATTTTCGACAAAATCTAGCATGCCCTGATAAAAGAAGATATACCCTCCAACAGTAAACGCATTTAATTCATCACTTCCCACTAGATAGACTTTATAGTCGAAACCCCTAGGATTAGGAATTTCTCGTACACATCGTGATAAAATGTTTTGTAAGCGTTGATAATCGCTATTAAATACAAGGTCGCCAGCATCCTCGAGCTCTTGGTAGCAGTCATATCCAGCTTCCATCTCTTCTTCAATGCTCACCTCACTTCCAAACTCATTGACAAATTCTACTCGTATATCTGACCCTTGATGAACAATGCCATATGGTAAACAATCGAAATCATAGGTCTTTCCATTGTACTCATACGTTGTTCCATTCCAAATGTATTCCACCCCTTCTTTGCTGGAATCAGGTTCTTCCTTAGAATCTACCTCATCGGCTTCTGCAAAAGTTGACTCACTAGAGCTCATAAAACTATATGCAAGACCTGCTAGGACAACCAAAACAATGAGAGAAAGGGCGTATTGCAACACCTTGGTATTACTATGACGTGTCGAGCGCACTGTATTCGATGAAATCCCTTGGCCAGTATGCGATTCCCAGTCTACCGTCTCGTCACCAATGGTCAGACGATCGCCCGAGAACAATGGGGTTAAGGCCGTTATTTTCTTCCCATTAACAAACGTTCCATTGGTGGAAGACAGGTCTTGAACGAATACCTGCCCAGATTCTTCTTGTATTAACTGCGCGTGAATATCTGATACCTGTGCACTGTTGATTCGAATATCGTTGCCGACTCCGCGGCCTATTGACTTATTCATAACTCTTATTATTTACTTTTTTGTTTAAATAATTGATAAAATCCCCACATCAAAAGCGCCGTTCCAAAGACCACGATGATTCTCCCCAAAAAGGATATGTCGTCGAGATCTGTTGCGCCATCATCTTTATTGATAAAGACAATACCCATCAGAATAAAGAGGCCTCCAATTCCAAAAAACACAGCAACTGAGGCCGGGGGGTCCTCTAAATTGATGGCCGGTTCGGGGTCTTCTTCTAAAGAGGCATTAGGAGAAACGACTCCGGTCTCTTCATGAGTTAAATTCGTTAGCTCCCTATTCTTCTCATCTTTTAAATCCTCTGGATTGAGGTAGAGGTAGTTCCGCCACTTTATCGGAGTAGCCCCTATGGTGACAATATCAGTACTTTTTAGTTTAAGGCCGCCCTCGATACGATTACCATTGACAAATGTGCCATTGGAGGAGTTAATGTCATTGATATAAGCCTCCCCGTCCTCATCGAAAATAAGCTGAGCATGAAAACGAGAGGCCACGGTCTCATTGACCGTTATATCATTTTCTAAAGCTCGTCCTATGGTAAAAATTTTTGGCATTGCTGCGGGCTATATGGTTTCTAGGGCTTTTTTAAAATCGGCACAACTTGCATAACGTTCACTCGCTTTTTTGTGCGTGGCTCGGTCTAGCACTACTTGAAGTGATGGTATTGCCCAAGGAATACAGTCTTTTAGACGAGGTAAGGGTTCTTTCTTTACCATTTCCTTTAACTCTTCTGATGGAGTGTTTGGCGGATAGGGAGTTCTTTTTGTCAGCATTTGAAAAAAAGTAACGCCAAGTGAATAGATATCGGATCGGTGGTCAATGGGTGCCCCTTCAGTGACTTGTTCTGGAGAGGCATACATTGGAGTATACATTGCTATATCCGTGTCTAGATTTTCTTTTTTGACAGCAATGCCAAAGTCAATAATCTTGACCTGCGCATTCTGAGTAATCATAATGTTTGACGGCTTGATGTCCCGATGTATTACCTCGCGACTATGCGCATAGCTCATAGCATCCAGCATAGCGTACATATAGGGGATGGCCTGCTCTGGCATCATTGCTCCCGTTACAGAATTCATGTATTGCTCTAAGTTCTTGCCTTCCACAAACTCCATAACGAGATAATAGGCATCATCACGCATAATAAAATCTCGCAACTGCACAATATTGGGATGCTCTAAATAGAGATATTGATTCGCCTCTTCAATAAACAAACTTTTCACAAGGTCATTGCCAAATAATTCCTTGCGAAGACGTTTCACCGCAAAAAAGTATCCCACCATATGATCATAGCCCCGATATACCTCGGCTGTGCCGCCCACTACAGGCAGTTTACTGAGGATCTCTATGGAATTTATATGTTGTCCTATGATTGGGGGCATCTCCGTTACGGTTTACTTGGCTTTACTTATCTATTCCATCAGGCGATTTAGGTTTTGTGTCCGCTCCATTGTCCTTAGGTGTTACCTCTAACTTGTCATTGCTACTATCATCGGTAATAGTAGTCGTTGTCGTCCCATCATCATTGTTCGTCGTAGTGCTGCTAGAAGTCGTTGTCGTCCCATCACTAGTGGTTGTCGTAGTGCTGCCAGAAGTCCTTGTCGTCCCATCATCATTGTTCGTCGTAGTGCTGCTAGAAGTCGTTGTCGTCCCATCACTAGTGGTTGTCGTAGTGCTGCCAGAAGTCGTTGTCGTCCCATCACTAGTGGTTGTCGTAGTGCTGCCAGAAGTCGTTGT
>JBMYZU010000001.1:0-300790 GCA_049610685.1 Chitinophagales bacterium | reverse complement strand
GTCGTACTGCCACTGGTACTCGTGCCATCGCCCGAAGTCCTTCTCTCAATAACTACAGTAGATCTTTCCTTTGTACAACAAGAATTTTGGTTCTCATCTGCCCATGCAGCCTCAGTAATAAAAATTTTGTCAATGCTTTTTAATGATTTTTTGTTTCCGTTATTACGAAAATATTCGCAGAGTGGCTGATATCTCCCGTTCGCACCTAGTATAAAGCAGCCTTCACTACAAAGCGCTTTCCCGTCAGACTCTTGTATTTGAAGACCTAGTGCAGAGCACAACTTTTCCCATTTTAAAGAAAACCCCTCAGTAATGAATTTTTTGTCTTCTGGGTCATTTACATTAATTAATGTGCACCTCTTGTCATTCGCAGCATTCTCATCAATTACAACCTTGTAACGGTAATCTATTTCCACATAACTATCACCTTCATTATTCGATGTCTTGTCCTCACCATCCTCTAAGCCGCCAGACGATTCGCCTGGCTTTGTGGTCACCTCTTCTTGTTTAGCCTTATCGTCCACGCCAGAATTCATAAAGAAGAAAAAGCCACCGATACTTAATCCGGTGATAAGAAGGCTAACAACTCCTATAAGTATGGTCTTTGAGCGAGAGGACTTCTTGTTTTGAGAAGATCGCCCCCTGCGGTCTTCAATGGCTGTCGTACGATTAGCATTGATTACGGAAGGCGCCGCTTCGGAAGGAGATAAATCGATAAACCGTGATTCCAAAAAAGGGCTTTCTAATACTTCGACAAGTTGCACCGTAATGTTATCGTTTCCTCCTGCTGCCTTGGCTAAATCAATTAGATCTTTGGCTGCTGTTTCGAGATAGGGGGAACGCTGAATGACTTGATTCATATCCGTATCGTTCACTAGGCCACAGAGACCATCTGAACACAACATAAACTTATCCCCTTGCTTGGGCTCTATAGCTTCTTGAGCCACGGTGACCTCAACCTCAGGGCGTACTCCAAGCGCTTGCAATAACTCATTTTTCCTTGGGTGTTCTTCGGCCTCAGAATCCCTGATAATTCCCTTGTCGACAAGGCCTTGAACAAAGGAATGATCCTTAGTTAGGCGCTTTAGCTTACCGTCATTCTGAATATATATTCTACTGTCTCCCACATGAGCTATATAGACTTTGTGTTCCCGAACAATCAACACCGTACAGGTTGTCCCCATACCCTTCAGTTCTGGATTGGACTGAGCTTCTCCAAAAACCTGGGCATTAGCAAACTCCACAGCTTTGCCAAGGGCAATAAAGATGTTTTCGTAATACTCTGTATTGAGGTAACTAGCAATGCTTTCAACTGCAATTTTTGAGGCAGTGGCCCCACCAACGTGGCCGCCCATTCCATCACAGACAATAAATACTTCTCCGTTGACTGTACTTTGCGTGCCATAATTATCCTCGTTGGCTTGACGCTTAAGGCCTATGTCGGTGTGGGATGTGAAATTGATAAATTTTGACATGGTATAGATTTAAATAGAATAGAGGATTCGCTGAATCAAGAATACAGGTTGGCTCAACAAGTTTATATACTTACAATTGAAAGGTTAATACAAAGCCACCAAGTTCTATGCTGCATCCATCGCTTAGCTCGCATGATGCAACTGGGCGACCATTGACCTTCGTACCATTGCTGCTGTTTAAGTCTTCTATAAGGTAAACGCCGCCTTCCTCTTGATAACGAATAACCGCATGACGACCTGATACTGTTTGGTCCTTAATTACTAGATGGTTTTCTGAAGAGCGGCCAAGACTAAATTCAGGGAGATTAACATCGACATGCTGTGCCGTGTTACCCGCCACAAAACTCAGTCGGGCAAAACTCCCACGCGCACCCATCGCTTGAATGAGCACAGCATCCCGGGCTTCCTTGCGCTTGACTTCTTCCGCCTGACGTTTCCTTTCTTGTTCTTTTCTTTCCTTTTCAGCAGCGGCTTTTTGTTCTGCTTCCCGCGCGCGCTTATCGCGTTCATGAAGTTCTTCCAACGCAGCTCGTTTAGCGGCTTCCTCTTCAATGCTTTCACGCATAGCAGCTTGCTGCTTCTTGTGTTGCTTATTTTTTCGTCGAATAACAAGCAAAATGATAAACAACAGGACTAGCATAGCGGACCCACCGCCTACAATCAACCATAGATTACTTTTCTCAGGTGGCTGAGGAGATTGAAAACTTCCCCGCATAACCCTTGTATTATCTGACTTACTCACGTTTACAGTAAATCCATGTTCGCTTCCGTCCTCGCCATATTCACTAGTAAACGTGTAGCAGTAGGTTTGACCTACTCCGCGTTCGGCTGCTTCAGAGAGATAGGTGGAAAGGGCTTCCTCCGCTCGTTCAAGGCGCTTGCTTTTTGATTCGCCATGGAATCGATCAAACTTCCCATAAGAGCGTTTGCATAGATCTTCAATATCATAATTTCCTTTCGGTCGCCCTCCACTATAATATTCCAAAGAGTAAACATTGATGTTTTGAGATTCGGCCTTCATCCAAAGATCACTTTCTTCGATATCTCCTGATTCATGGGCCCAACCATCGTGCAACACAACAAGCACCTTGGGGCGATCAGTCGAGTGGTCATGCAATATGTCAAGAGCCTGATTAATCGCTGCATAAGTCTGAGGATGACTGTAATACTCCATTGCCGGTGCACCTCCTTGAGGGTTTGGGAGCATTCCCAAAGCAGACTTTATAGGACTAGTGCTTTCTGAAAAGACAACATTTTCAGGGTAGACATAGGTTCTAGAGGTAGGATCATCAGCCGCAGGACCAATCAAACTAAAGGTCGCAAATCCTACTTCATGACCTTGCGTATAGCCCCGATCGACCACATTGTTAAGCACCTCCTTAAAGAAAGTTGTCGTTCCTTCATGTTTCTTATGATCTTCCATCAAGATAAAGACGCACGCGCCATCCTCGCTTCCCGCAGCGAGATCAGGGCCGCAAGTAAAGCGATGATTGACTACTTGATCACCTTCTTTAATCTCTACTTGATTGGTATCGATGCCCTCTGGGTTTTTAACCCAAAGCGTACCTGATATCTCAGGATAGGCAGAGGTGTCATCAATGGAACCTTGTAGTTCAAAAAAGTTTCCCTGATATTGTGCATGAAGGGGTAGAGCAATGACTCCTCCTAGAAAAAGAGTGCTCCAGAAAGTAATTAAAGTCTGTCTCATGAAGTATGAATAATTGGCAAGAATTACAAAGCGCTTTTAAACGTAAATTCTGTTCCTCCAAGCTTTAGCTTATCTCCGTCTTCTAAAGTGTAGGGCTTGCCAATCTCTAACTCTTCATTATTGATAAACGATCCATTAGCCGCCATTTCGTCTTTGAGATAATACTTCCCCTTTTTAAACAAGAGGGTAGCATGTTTGGCTGATATTAGCTTGTCGTAATCAATCGATATGGAATTGGTTGTATCTCGACCAATCGTATTGTTTCCCTCATAGAGTCGGTAATCTATACCCATATCATGAAAGGTGTATGAAACTAGCCACCCCACTAACTTTCTTGAGGCCCGCGGAGCAGACTCCTGTTCCTTGCCATCACCTTCAGACGCATCGGTTATACCTCCAATGAAGGTGCGGTCCGAATTTGCTGCGCTGCTTTTGCTTGACGCACTCGAAGCATTGCCTGTATAAACTTCCGTGCCCTTAGTGCTATTATTTCCTCCGGGACCCATAATCCGTGTTTTATCATGATCACCGTCGCCCCCGCGGGATTGTATCGTGTCTCCATTAGACGAACTATCGGCCGTACGAAGCTGGGTTGGTCCATCACCTGATCCACTGGCGCCAACCGATGGACAAAATGGACAAGTCAATAAATCTTCTTTAAAAAAATGCCCTTTTTCACATTTAGTAAAACCTTTTGGATGCATAATCAGTAATTTCTCGAGCTATTAAATATAATATTCAGCTATCGCATTAAACTGGTTTATCAAGGAGAATTTTCAATTTTAACACAATAGGCGTCTTTTCATTTTTTTCTATCCGTGATTTTTCTCTACTTTATGGTTCCATTTTTTTGATATCATGGTAAACACCACACTTGATAAATATCGCTTACTAGGCGTCATAGGCGAGGGAGGCATGGCCACTGTCTACAAGGCGCAGCATACTACGATGAAGCACTACGTAGCCATCAAGCTGTTGAATCCTGCCTTGACTAGTCACTCGTCGGTTGTCCAGCGCTTTAAAAACGAAGCCCAAATGATGGCTTCGCTTAATCACCCCAACATTACACGCGTGGTAGATCTCGTTGAAGAAGATCACAAGCTCGGGATCGTTATGGAATTGCTCGAGGGCGAAGACCTTAAGGCCTACATAACGCGCAAACAGTCCTTGAACCAGAAGGAAATTTCCTCAGTGTTTAGCCAATGTCTAGCTGCCCTAAAATACGCCCATGACCAAGGTATCGTTCACCGCGATATCAAGCCCTCAAACATCTATGTACTATCCGATGGCATCATAAAGATTCTAGATTTTGGTGTGGCAAAAATCTTTGGGACTGGAAAGGACGCCACGCAAACTGGGACACAAATCGGGACGCCAGTTTACATGAGCCCAGAACAGGTCAAAGGCGATAAATCCATTGATTTTAGAAGCGACATCTACTCGCTTGGGGTCACTATGTTTTATGCTGTAAATGGCAAACCACCCTACGACTCGTCCACGACTTCACAGTTTGATATCCTCAATAAAATTGTTCATGAGGACCTACCAAAATTCAAAAAGAAAAGTCCTTTTGAGCCCCTCATTCAGAAGGCCTGTCAAAAAGATCGAGAACAACGCTATCAAGGCTGTGATGAATGGCAAAAGGCAATGAATAATGTCGGTAGTCCAAGTGCCGGCAAAACGGCAAAGGCAATCAAAAAACCGGTAAAAAGTCAATCGCCTGTCCTTGCAGAAGCAGCCAAAAAGATTCAGGATATACTACCCAAAAGCATTAATCAAAACCGGCAACTTAAGTTCGGTGTGATGGTTATAGGAGGATTGCTTTTAACCTTTGGCGCATTCTTTTGGGTTCGAACTTCGGGCTCTGCAAACTGCCTAGAAGGTGATTGTGAGGATGGCCAAGGAACATACCTCTATCCCAATGAAGATCAATATGAAGGATCTTGGGAAAATGGCACAAAGCACGGACAAGGTATGTATACCTGGGCCAACGGTGATTTCTATAATGGCCCTTGGGAATACGATGAAGAACATGGTGACCAAGCTTTTTTCCAGCGTTCCAACCTTACGTTTGATGGCAGTTACTCCTACGGGTCCATGGACAGGGGAACAATTGTTGTTGACAATCAGCTCACCATTCGTCGCGGTTCGTGGGAAGAAAACTCAGAGAATAATACGATAACCGGAACAGGGCGCATATCCGATGGAATGGGAAGTTCTAGTGAATATTGTGTCGACATTACTTGGAATAGTAATAAAGAATCCTATGAAGTGAACGTCGAATGTACCGACCCTGAGATGTGGTATAATAAAGAAGGGAGAATACAGTTCACCTCTACTGAGGATCACTTGTATGAGTGTGAGACGATGTCTCGGCAAAACTATAAAGGCAATATTATATGGAAGTACTCTAGGAAACGTAGGGGGCGAAGTACCAAAGAATATGCTATGGAAAGTGAGATTAGAAATGGAAAAGAATATATCACCCTATCCATAGGGCGAAGCAAAAAAGTTTTTGAGGTTACCATACTAACTGATGGCTTTGAAATAAACTACCCCGTTACCGTGGGTGGGCGAAAACGAAACCAACGCTATTATCGGTCCAGGTATGCCTGCGATTAAATGCTATGGAAAGGAATCTTGCCAAGAAGGTTATGAGTACGACAAGTAGAAAAAGTAAGCGGACAGTTGGAAGGATAGTCATCATGCCATCTATATCAGGAAAGAATAAACCATGGTAGGCAACACAATAGGAGGTTACACGCTAACGCGAGAGATTGGCTCAGGGGGGATGGCTGCTGTGTATGAGGCCAAGCACAATAAATTGGGTCATCTACGGGCCCTAAAGTGTCTTCATCCCCAATTTGCTAAAAATGCAGAGATCAAAAAGCGCTTCCTCCGTGAGGCTAAACTCTTAGTAAGTCTTGACCACCCCAACATTGTTAATGTAATCGACTACATAGAAGAAGGTGGACAACTAGCCATAGTAATGGAACTTCTTGAGGGAATAGACCTTAACCTCTACATCGATAAGCACAAAGCCCTTCCCACCTGGAGGGCCAAAGCCATCGCTAAGGAATGTTTGTCGGCCCTCGATTATGTGCATTCTAAAGGCATTCTGCATCGTGACTTAAAACCATCCAACCTCATTGTACTTACTGGTGGTTCAATAAAAATTGTAGACTTTGGGATTGCCAAATTGTTTGGGACAGGAAAGGATTCCACGACCATGGGTAGACCGATTGGCACACCCAATTATATGAGCCCAGAGCAAATCAAAGGGAGCCAATCCATTGATCATCGATCCGATATCTATTCCTTAGGAGTTACCCTTTTTTATGCCCTTAAGGGAAAGGTGCCCTTTCAGGGCGACAACCCTCATGCCACCTATTATAATATTTTAAATAAACCACTTCCCACCTTTTCCTCTGGAGATCTAGACTTTACAAAGTCGATTCAAAAGGCATGCGAAAAGGATAGCAACAAGCGCTATCAGAGTTGTGAGGATTGGCTTCTTAGCCTTCAGGACACCATACTTGAACCAAAGGGAGCTAGTATTGAACCACGTCCAAAGCCGACAATTGTCGGTAAGAAAAACAATTCGTCCTTTCCTCTAGATATTCTCCTTGGATTATTGATTACTGCGCTAAGCATTGGTGGCTTTTTCTTCTTTATGAATTCTGGCGTGGACGATAAGGCTAAGCAAGAAGAGGTGGCCACAAATAAAGGCAAATCCTCTAGTGAATTAGAGGATGACGATGATGAAAATGCAAATATTGAAGATTATAGTCATGTCGAGACCGATTACAGCTATAAAGTCGTAATTGAGCCGAAAAAGGAGAAGTGTACATTAATCAATAAGAATGACCCAAACGACAAAAAATCAATTACGAGGGGCTTCTCACTAGATTGGCCCCGTTTGAGTATGGCATTGGGCTGGCAGATACCAGAGGCGAATAATAAGGCATTATGTAGTGAGGGCTGCTTTATACTAGGTGCGAACGGGAGCCGTCAAACGCTTTGTGAATATTTCCGCAATAATGGAAAGAAAACGCTAGAAGGCATTGACGAAATTTACATTACAGAAGCTGCATGGGCAGATGAGAACCAAAGGTCGTGTTGTACAAAAGCAAGACCTAAAGTGGTTAGGGGAAAGACTTCTGGTGGCAACACGAGCACCAATGGCAATACGACCACTAGCGGAGGATCTACTACGCCCATAAAAAGCACTCCAGTAACTAATGAAGGAATGAAGGAGTCTGGAGATGTCCCTCCTGCACCGCCGACGTCTGAAAATGTCCCTCATGCACCGCCGACGTCTGATCCTAGACCGCCGACAGCTAATGAAGAGGCGCCATCTAATGATGATGGGACAACAACGACTTCTGGCGGACAGGTAATAGAAGGACAGGTAATAGAAGAACAGAATCAGCGTTCCAGCGATCAGCCCGAGTCGACGTCGCCACATGACTCGCCATCTGATTATGGGACAACTGATGAACCACCAAGAAGCCAAACCTAACAAACAAGAACCATGATTGGAGATAGCATAGGAAATTACACCCTCACGCGCTTTTTGGGAGAAGGCGGTATGGCCTCCGTTTATGAGGCAAAACATAAAACGCTCGGCACCATAGCTGCCGTAAAAGTCCTTGATAGCAAACTATCCGCCCATCCAAACCTCATTCGGCGCTTCAAACAAGAAGCCCAAATGATGGCCAAGCTTGAGCATCCGCATATTGTGAAGGTGATCGACTTTATTGAAGACCGCTCGCACTCCCTTGAAATGGATCTTAAGGAAGGAGAAAGCCTCCAACAAGTCGTTCGACGCAAGGGACCGGAACGCTATGCCATAGTGATGGAAAGACTTCAAGGCATGGATCTCGGCCAAAAAATTAAGCAAGAAGGGGCCCTAAGCCACACGGTGATTCAAGACCTTTTTGGTCAATGCCTCGAAGCACTTTTCTTTGCCCATGAACAAGGTATTGCTCACCGGGACATCAAGCCATCCAACATCTTCGTTCAGGATAATGGCATCGTCAAAATTCTTGACTTTGGTATTGCCAAACTCTATGGCCTAGGGCATGAGTTTACACAAACAGGGCTTCAACTTGGGACGCCGGTCTATATGAGTCCAGAGCAAGTCAATTCCGAAAAATCCCTTGACTTTCGAAGCGATATTTATTCTTTGGGCGTAACGCTTTTTCAAGCGATCAATGGCCGTCCTCCCTATGATAGCCAGAAGCAATCGCAGTTTCAGATTATGAAACAAATTGTCGATGAGGACTTGCCGAAATTTACCGTGCAAAGCACGCTTGAATCCGTTGTGCGGAAGGCTTGTGCCAAGGACCGCGAAGCGCGATATCAGAGCTGTCAGGCCTTTGCCAAGGACTTAGCCCATGGAAAAGAAATCGTTGTTCAGGAAACGAGTATATCAGAATATGAAAGTCAAAAAGAAAAAGCGTGGATTCTTCCTTTAGCCTTTATCATTACACCTCTTTTTACTATAGCGGTTATAGCACTTATATCTTTAGCGAATAGTTTGTCTTCCGAAAAGGAAATCCAAGTCACCACCCCCTGCGATTGCAGAAACGCAGAGAAAGAGCTTGTTATGATTTCACCAGAAAATGCAATTGAATTTGTCGATAAAAAGGATAGTATTGCCCTAATCTATGGTTTTCAAAGCCATGTGCACTTAAAAGCAAGGTGCTTAGAAATGAAAAATAAAGGACTTACCTGCGATTAAAAGTGGAGCTGGGGGGAGTCGAACCCCCGTCCAGCTGAGATGCTGACAAACCTTCTACGCGTGTAGTTTCTTATTTATTGTCGGGTGTTATCAGGTTAAGAAACCCACCAAATAACACCGTAGCTTAATCAATACGTCAAACGTTAAGGAAAGCCGTCTTAACGCAGACGACCTGATGAAATGATGATACTTTTTATCCCGCTATCAGATATCACAAGTAAAAAGCAATGACTATGCTAAGACCTTGTCTTAGGCAGCCATGGCGTAGTTATACTCGCCAAATAAAAAAGATTAACGAATGAGATTCTCGAGCGTAATCGTCATTAGCTCGACGCGCCAGTATGCCTACATACCTCCCTGTCAAATCCAGTTCAGCCCCAATTTGTAGAGAACAATTCGCACTAAGCGAAGTGCGAAGATACAACGGGTTGAGCGAGAATGTATTGCTTCAACAAGGTTCTTGGCCGTTGTTTTTCCGATCGGCGTTTATTGAGTACGTCTTCGAGTCGGATTAAAATGGACTTATGCGTTGTCATAATTCTTGGTTTAGCGGGCATTTTAGTTCGCAACATTAGAGGGAAGGGAGAGGTCTTTTGCTGCTATGCCCTGATTAACGTTTTTGATAAACTATTGGATTAAGGAATCCCAGAATAATGGAATTATTCGCCTAAGCCTTCGCGCCAATCCTGCCACTTCTCCTGAGGAGACCACGCGCTATCAATAACTTCAATGCTCCAGGCATTGTGTCTTACGGTTGTTCCGGGACGCATCCCGTTTGATTCACACTTTTTCATTTTTCACATTTCTTTCATCCTCTATTACGCAACACCCAAAGAGGGGTTTCACTTGGACTTATCTTTCAATTGTCATATTAGTTTTTTTTATAATATGTCCTGTTCTGATAGAATCCGCTAAATTCACAGAATGCGGACCATCTTTTTTCCTCAACATGATGCTATGGATTGCGGTCCTGCTTGCCTTAGAATGGTGCTTTCCTATTATGGAAAAACCCTTTCTAGCCAAGCCATCCACGATACGCTGCAACCTGACCGAGATGGTGTGTCCCTGTATGATATCCAACAAACTGCGGAGTCCTTCGACCTTCAAGCTTCCGCCTATGCCACCTCCCTTGATCACCTCAGGCACCTAACAGGCCCCTTTATTGCTCATGTGGATGGCAATCATTTTGTGGTAGTCTACCGAGTGACAAAAAATAAATTGCGGATTGCAGATCCAGCAACTGGACTGGAGACTGTATCGCTAAAATCCTTTGCATCACGCTTTATTCAAGGAGACGGTGTCGGACACATCCTTATGGTAAGTCCAGGCAAAAACTTTAGGAAAGAAGTAGACGGCGCCTCATCACCTAGCCTGGTTTCCATGGCCTTTCAGGCCTTTGCTAAATATCCAAGAGCCGTCAGTCAACTGCTTCTAAGCCTTGTACTAGCCAGTGGTATTCAATTGGTATTACCCTTTGTTGCTCAGGCGCTTATCGACCAGGGAGTTAGCTATCAAGATTTGGATTTTGTGCATGTTTTGCTCGCTGCACAGGTGGTATTGTTTGTGAGCCAGAGCTTGGTTGACTTTTTTAGATCCTGGATTTTACTCCATCTGCGTAGTCGCTTTGATTTTACCATGGTCTCGGACTACATTATTCAGTTAGCCCGCCTTCCCATTGCCTTTTTTGACACAAAGCAGTTAGGAGACTTAATCCAGCGACTGCATGACTTTAAGCGGATTGAGTCCTGGCTGACCAACAATGTAATGACCATGCTTTTTGCAGGAGTCAACCTCGTCATTTTTGGGCTCGTATTAACGCTGTTTTCAAGTAAACTCCTTGTCATCTTTCTTCTTGGAAGCCTCTTATACATTGGGTGGATTATGGTCTTTATGAAACGTAGAGCTTCGCTTGATCGTCGAGCTTTTGCCATTCACGCCGAAAATCAAGAACATGTTATCCAGATGATCTTAGGCATTCGTGATTTAAAACAGTATCGTGCAGAAAGCAAGCATCGAAGCCAATGGAATGATATTCAATTGCGAAAGTTTCAAGTCAACGAACACGTCCTTCGGCTGAATCAGTGGCAGATGCTCGGGGGCAATATCATTAACTATGGAAAAGACCTCTTAATTACCTACTTGGCGATTACCATGGTCATCAATGGACAGCTGACCCTTGGTAGTTTGTTTGCCGTGCAATTTATTCTAGGCCAAATGGCTTCGCCAATTCAAGAGTTTATTGCCTTTATTCAAGTTCAGCAAGATGCTAGGCTATCTTTTGAACGCGCCCAAGAAATTTATGATGTAAGGCGCGAAGAGGAGAGTGAAGAGCAGGGCAAACTTAGCCTTCCCAGTGCCCATCCTTCATTACACCTAACCAACGTAGGCTTTTCCTATAACAAAAATGCCTCTCAAGATGAGCAGACCCTTTCTTCAATTTCCATGGATATAGCATTTGGTCAATGCGTTGCCTTCTCTGGCCCAAGTGGATGCGGTAAATCAACCTTGCTCAAAATTCTAGCAAAACAATACCCCAAACATCAAGGAAGCATCAAGGTGGATCATACGGAATTGGACCAAGTATCCATTAACCATTGGCGCAGTGCCGTATCAAGCATGATGCAAGATGATTTCATTTTTGCCGAAAGCATTGCCTACAATATTGCTCTGGGTGAAAGTCACGTAGATAAGGAGCGCATTACCTCTTTGCTTCAAGCACTCAACCTAGGCCCATGGCTTCAAAGTCTACCGCTGGGGCTCAATTCACGCCTTTCCGCCCATGGAAAATCCTTAAGCGGAGGACAACGACAGCGTCTTCTGCTTGCCCGCGCATTGTATAGGGAGAGTGCCTTCTTGTTCTTAGACGAACCCACTGCCTCCTTAGATGATGCCAATACGCATCATGTGCATCAGTTACTGCGCGAACGCAAGGGGAAATCCACCCTGATTATTGCAAGCCACAAACCCTCCACCCTGGCGCTTGCAGATCAAGTATTTACCATGGAAAATGGGCGTCTAGTTTAAGCAAGTCTGGCGACACGTTTTATAAAAAAGGGTTGTGCACCTTCTCATAGCCAATCGTGGTCTCTGGACCATGGCCACAATACACCGTCGTATCATCGGGCAAAGGCCAAAACTGCTCACGTATAGCATCTAACAAGGTCGGCAAATCACCACCTGGAAGGTCGGTTCGCCCTATGCTCTCATAAAAAAGAACATCGCCTGCAATCAGTGTTTTACTTGGCGCGTGATAAAAGCTTACTTCTCCTGGACAGTGGCCCGGAGTGTATAGAATGTCTAAGGTTTCTTCGCCTACGCTTACTTTTTCTCCCGGCTCAAGAAAATGCGTGATCTCGGGAGCTGAGGGCAGATGAATACCAAAGAGTGCTGCATAATCTGGCTGGGCATTTAACACTTCCTGAGTTATCTTATGACTGTAGATTGGCATGGATGGCTTCCACTCCAACAACCGATGAACACCCAAAATATGGTCAATGTGTCCATGACTAAGTACAATAGACTGTAAGTCAATAGAATGAGCCTCTAGAGCCTCCATTACCTCTTCCCATTCTTCTGGATTAGACATCCCAGGATCAATGATAATTCCTTGATTTTTGTCGTCATAGAGAATATATGTGTTCTCTTGAAAGGCGTTAAATGTAAATTTCAGCAATCGCATCATGCAAAAGTCCTATTTTGGCACAATATGAGAAAATTTGCTCCATTATCTCAACGTTTGACCTACCTGGTCCGCAACGCAATGCGCGGAAACGGCCAAGTTCAATCGCTGAGTATTGGACTTATACTCCTTTTTCTCATGCCTATCGGCCTTTGGGGGCAGTCTACCCCTGTAGAATTTGGTCAAAACAGGGTGCAGTACAGAGAATTTCGTTGGCAAATCTATCCGACCGATAATTTTGAGGTTTACTTTCCCAATGGAGGGCAGGAAATTGGAAACTATGTCGTTCAAACAGTAGAAGACCGCTTTGAAGAAGTCGTCGACTACCTTGACTATCGACTACCGCAAAAGATAAACCTTATGGTTTTCCCAACGCCTTCCGACTTGGCACAAACCAACATTGGCATTAAGCAGGAAACCACTTTTACTGGAGAGTCCCGTGTAATGGACTACACCATCTTTGTTGATTACAACGGATCCATCGATGAGTTGGACACCGATATACGACGTGGAATCACCCAACTCCTCTTAGAAAGAATGCTTTTTGGAAGCGACTTCCAAGAATTTATTCAAAATGCAGTCAAAGCAGAGCTTCCAAAGTGGTATATCGAAGGCCTTACGGAATATATCGCTCAAGGCTGGTCGATGGCTGACGAGGGAAGACTACGCGATGGCATTTTAACCGGAGCATTTTCCGATATGACCAAGCTTGATGACCCAACTTTAGCTTTTGTAACCCGAGCGTTTTTATGGGATGTTGAGCGTGATTTGGGCAAGGAATCGCTATCCAACCTCATTTATCTGACACGCGTTAGCCACAGCTTTGAACAAGGCATCCAATTGGTTCGTGGAGTGGACTTAAATACAGGATTTAAAGACTGGTACACTCGCTGTAAAGCCCAATATCAAGAAGAAATACAATATTTCGACCAATCCATTCCAAGCGGGAATAAGGCAGAATTAATCCTACCTAAAAATGGGTTCAATCACCAACCCATCATCAGTCCTGACGGAAGCTTAATTGCTGTGGTCAATGATCTCGAAGGACGTCGTCGCGTGTACCTCTATGCCGTTGAGGACGGAAGTAGGCAGCGTGTATTTTCAAAAGGCTTTCGCACGGACAATTTGCTACCTGACAGGCATATGCCCCTCATAGCTTTCGCCCCGGACAACTCGCTCGATATCATTCATCGCAAACGAGATAAAATCTTTTGGCAATCCTATGATGTTGAGCGCCAACGATGGGAGAAAAGAACGTTAAAAGGAGTCCAAAATATCTATGACTTTCGCTATGTCAGCGCCGACGAAGTACTCTTATCGGTTATGCAAAATGGGCAAAGCAATATTCTTTCCTACAATACGCGTCAAACGCGACGAAAACTGATCACAAACGATTTCTACGACGACCTCAACCCTATTGCAGGAACATATAAGGGACAGGAAGCTATTTTGTTTGCCTCGAACCGGCCCAACGATACGCTGCTTAATGGCCGCCTCGACAGCCTCCTTCCTCAAAAGAAGTTGGATGTATTTATGATCCGGCCAAATCATCCGGAAGCTTGGCAACTTATCCAGCTTACCCACACCTATAACCTTGATGAATTACCTGTCGCTTTTCTTTCAGACTCAAGCTTTCTGGTCAGTAGTGATGTGCAAGGCATCCGACAATTCCATGAGGTGATAATCAAAGAAAAAGAAGTCCAACGCCATACAGAATACATTTATCATCCAATTGATGACATCGAGGACAAGGATTCAGTAGTAAACTTCGCTCATCTCGCACTCGACGTACTTCTAGATCCTTCCACCTATGTCATTATCGATTCCAATAGCCTAAGTACAACCAAGCCCTACGGAGTTAGTCGCCCTATAAGTCAATATCAGGATTACTTACAAGAACTCGACGTGCAACCTATGTTAAACCCTATGACGGGTGATAAAGAGTTAACAGCAAGTGGTATCATCTACTCCGAAGGCCGTCAACAACTTATTCATTTTTCAATTCAACAACCCATAGCACCCACTAACTCTGCTAGTCAAAACTACAGGACGCCTGCAGTCATTGAATATTTCAAACGCCTCCCATCGCGGGTTGTTTCAGTGGATCAAGAGGATGTCTTGGAAGAAGAAAGTATTCCCTCGAGCCCCCCTATTCTCTATCAAAGCCGCTTTGATTTTATGGATGAGGATAGCGCAACCTATTCCTTGCAGTTCAGCAATGGTTTTCCCAATCAGGGCCTAGGCGAAGAGAGTCCCTTTGAAGTCCATCGAAAAAGAAACTACAGCTCGACGTTTATGACTGAATCGGTGAGCGCGTCGTTGGACAACTCGTTGTTGTATAATACTTACCAACCTTTTAATCCGGGATCCCCAGTATTCGATGTTCCAGGAATCAACGGTTTACTTACGATCGGAATTACCGATTTGATGGAAGACCATAAAATTTATGGTGGGGTAAGACTTCCTACCGACTTTCAAACTCGACAAAATGAGATGTTTGTAACCTATGAGGCCTTAAAAAAGCGAATGGACCATCAGTATACCTATTATCGCAAAAGTCTTCAAGAAGAAGTGGTATTTACCTCTCCCTTTGGCGATGAGGCTGGCGTATTAAATACACGCAGCAACTATGTGGAATATGCTATGAAATATGCCTTGGACGTTCGAAATTCCATCCGACTTCGTATTGGATTCCGAAATGATCGCTTCATTCCCAAGTCCCTTGACATCCTTGCAGCATATGGGGCGATTACGTCCGACAATTATGTGATTTCCAAGCTGGAATATTGCTATGATGCGAGCCGTGATGTTATCCCGAACATAAAGCATGGACTGCGTGCGGTGGCCTTTTTTGAAGCCCATAAAGAAGTACCCGTTCGATTGGACACCATCTTCGGTAATCGAGAGGTCAAATTTCCACAGTTCAATAATGAAATTCTGTTCATCTGGGGGTTTGATGCACGGCACTATCAGCCCATATGGAGAACGATTACTTGGGCCAATCGCTTAGCCTATAGTTCGAGTGTTGGAAGCCAAAAACTAATCTATTATCTCGGAGGAAGTCAAGGAATTTTGTTTCCTCAATTTAATCAGCAAACACCTATCAATCCAGATAATGGCTATGTGTATCAAGCACTTGCTTCTTCTATGCGCGGATTTCAGCAAAACATACGCAATGGGAATAGCTTTATGGTGTTGAACTCTGAGTTTCGTGTACCTATTTTTTCCTCGTTTTCTCGAAAGGTTCCCAATTCCCCTCTCTTAAGAAATCTGCAAGTTCTCGCATTTTGCGACATAGGCAGTGCATGGGAGGGACCAAGTCCATTTGGAAAAGATAACCCGCTCTACCAACAAACCCTAACCAATGCTGTCAGTGAAGTTCGCCTCGACATCAACAAATTTCCTGTTGTTGTCGGTTATGGGTTTGGCTTGCGCGCCAATGCATTTGGTTACTTTATGCGGGCAGACTTTGCAAGAGGTTGGGATTCCGGAGAACATCTGCCCCTTCGCTTTCAATTATCCTTAGGTTATGACTTCTAAAAAAAATCACCAATTACATTCTATGACAGGCTTTGGAAAAGCCGATACGAACCTTACGGGATATAAAGCCAATTGGGAAATCAGGACGTTAAACAGCCGTAACATAGATATCAATATAAAGCTCGATAATCAGCTTAGACCTTTTGAACTCACCCTGCGTAAAATCATTCAAGAAGGCTTAATTCGTGGAAAAGTTGATGTAGGCCTTGCTCTAGAGCCCACAGGAAGTAAAAAAGAAAATACATCCATAGAAGAAGCTTTTGAAACCCGGCTAGAAAACATGATGGCTTTGCTTGGAAAGCACCTGGGGAAGCAGAGCGATTTATCCAAGGATATGGCATGGCAACTCCTATTAAAAGAAGACTTATGGCATGCATCCGAAGAAGGTGTGCTTTGGCAAGATGAGGACATTGTTTTGTTGCAGAAGAGCTTAGAAGAAGCTATTGCTCAAACCATGGAGTTTAGGCGAGCAGAAGGAGAACAAATCCATGCCTTTTTAGATCAAGAATTAGACTGTATTGAAAGGGCTATTCCTGAGGTTGAACAACAATTAGCTGAACGCAACCAACTGCTTAGGGAAGGTATAGAGCGTCACATGCAAGAGGTCAAAGATTTGGACGCCAATCGTTTTGAACAAGAGGTTTTGTATTACTTGGATAAGTGGGATGTCACCGAGGAGCTCGTGCGGCTTTCAGCACACTGCGCCTATTTTCGAACGACAATGGATGGAGGAAAAATCACAGGAAAAAAACTGCAATTCATAACGCAGGAAATCGGACGAGAAATCAACACCCTCGGTTCTAAGGCATCCTTTGCACCCATCCAACACCTAGTTGTTAATATGAAGGAAAACCTTGAAAAAATAAAAGAGCAACTTGCGAACGTATTATGAGTTTAGGATCTAGTCAATGCTTAATCATTACTGCCCCGTCGGGAGCAGGAAAGTCGACGCTTATCAAAGCACTTATGGCAAACTATCCCGCATTGTTCCAGTTTTCAATTAGTGCTACTACGCGTGCACCACGCCAAGGTGAAGTTGATGGGCAGCACTATCATTTTCTTTCTAGCGAAGCCTTTAAGAAGGCTCAAGCAGACAATTTATTTTTAGAATGGGAGGAAGTCTACTCTGGACTCTTCTATGGAACCTTGCGTAGCGAGGTTAGTAGAATACAAAGCAATGGGGCTATACCTTTATTTGATATTGATGTCAATGGTGGACTTTCTCTACAGCAGAAAATTGACCCTAAACCGCTCAGTATTTTTATCAAACCGCCTTCTAAGGACGTGCTAGAACAACGGCTTATCAACCGGAATACAGAAAGTGCTAAATCCTTACAAAATCGCCTTGCCCGCTATGAATATGAGATAAGCCAAGAGACATCTTTTGATTATGTCATAGTGAATGATGATTTGGATCGAGCGGCTAGCGAGCTGTTTACTCTGATTGACGAGCATTTTGCTCGCTAAAGAAATCTTGAAAGGCCTTCTCCCTTTAAATCATTGACAATTTGTCTAAACTCCTGTTCTCTATCCAACTTTGAGACGACCAAGGCATCCTCAGTATCCACGACGAGAAGCTTTTTAATGCCATTGAGTATAACCACCTTTTTATTATTGGTTTGTACAACCAAATTGTCTCGGCTATCATACATTTTGACCAAATCACCCAGCGCGACATTGCTCATATAATCTTGTTCCGACAAGGCATATAATGACTTCCATGTTCCTACATCACTCCAACCAAAAGCACTTGGAATCACGCGAACATTACTTACTTTTTCCATGATACCATAGTCAATGGAAATGTTTGCGCATTGCGCATAGATTTGGCGGAGCACCCCGTAGTTGATAGCATAGGTTTTTCCATTGAGCCAAGACTTGATTTCTTTGAAAAATGCATCGTGAATTTCAGACAAATGGGATGCCAGGGCAGCCTTTATATCCTTTGCTTTCCATAAAAAGAGTCCTGAATTCCATAAAAACTCACCGGTGGATAAAAAACGCTTTGCTGTTTCTTCATCAGGCTTTTCTGTAAATGCCCGAACGTCGAATACACTCCTATTCAAGTGTACCTCCTGGTCGCCACGATCATATTGGATATATCCATACCCCGTATTAGGGTTCTGAGGCTGAATACCCAGCGTGATAAGATCATTAGATTGCTCTAAACGATTCATACCGCTTTGAATAGCCATTTCAAATGATTTACTATCTGCAACCCAGTGATCGGATGGGGCGACAACAATATGAGCTTCGGGGTCCTTGGCATAAATGACAGCAGAAGCAAAGGCTACACAGGGTGCGGTATTTCGCCGAACGGGCTCCAATAATATGTTACCATCGCTAATCATGGGACAAACCTCTTTAACCTGTTGGAGGTAGTCAGAATGCGTTACAATAAGAATATTTTCTGGAGCGGTAATCGATAAAAATCGTTCTACTGTAGTGGCTAGCATAGACTGCCCAGAATCCAAAACATCTAAAAATTGTTTTGGTCGTTTTTGGCGACTCATAGGCCAAAAACGACTGCCTAGACCACCGGCCATAATTACTATGTAAGGTTGATTTGCCATATGTCTATCTGTTTCTAGGTTTATTGAAAATTCCGCTTTATATCTTCTGATTAGAGACTAACGCATCTTTTCGCCTAGATATTTGTTAAATTAATAAAGTATTGAGCATGTCTATGCAAAATGAAATGGATATTACCTCTCTTGAGGCAAAGGTACACACTGATTCCACTCTTGAATTAAACGGGTTGTTGGCTCGTTTCGGCCTTGAGGGATTTCGACCGCTTCAAAAAGAAGCAATTACTACTGTCTTAGGTAGAAAGGATTGTCTTGTGCTTATGCCAACCGGTGGCGGAAAGTCCCTTTGCTACCAACTACCTTCCTTAGTCCTTGAGGGATGCACCGTCGTAGTATCACCCCTTATTGCGCTCATGAAAGACCAAGCCGATAGTGTCAATAAGAAGCTAAAACATGAACACTATGCGCATGTACTCAACTCAAGTATTCCTGCCGGCAAGCAGACAGAAATTAAAGGCAAAGTTCATGAAGGGGAGACTAAGCTTATCTATGTATCTCCAGAATGGCTCAGCGTTGAAGCAAACCAAGTCTTTCTTGACTCCATCAACCCACCCTTAATTGCGATTGATGAGGCCCATTGTGTATCTGAATGGGGTCATGACTTTCGGCCAGAATATCGAAATATAAGAAAGTATCTCAGCGGCTTGAGCAAGCAACCTACCATTATTTGTCTTACCGCTACCGCCACTCCCTTTGTGCAACAAGATATCATTGATAACCTCAAACTTAAAGATGTCAATGTCTTTAAAGCCTCCTTTAACCGGCCGAATCTTTCTTACTTCATTCAGCCCAAACTTCCTCAAGCAGCCCTGCATCAAGCGATCGCCAAAGAAGTGTTGCAGCACCCTCAAAAAACGGGAATCATCTACTGTATGTATCGGAAAACTACCGAGGAGGTTGCGGAAATGCTGCAGAACAATGGGATCAAAGCCATGGCCTATCATGGCGGACTGCCCACTAAGGCTCGGATGGAAGTACAAAATGCATTTACCTCAGGGCAGGTTCATGTTGTGGTAGCCACAATTGCCTTTGGGATGGGTATTGATAAGGCAGATGTGCGGTTCGTTATCCATCATGATCTTCCAAAGAGTATCGAAAACTACTATCAAGAGACCGGGCGAGCAGGTCGAGATGGAAAGCCTTCCCGGTGCCTCGGTTTTTACAGTGAAAAGGATGTAAAATCCTATGCGCGCCGATTTAAGGATCTTAATGAAGGAGAGCGGCAACGGGCAAGTCAACTACTAGAAAGCATGCACGATTTTGTGCTCTCAGGAACCTGTAGAAGAGCCTTTGTCTTAAGGTATTTTGGTGAAAAAATTAATCATAACACCTGTCTGGAAGACAACTCCTGTGATAACTGTGCGAAAAAGCATGAAACAACAGATCTGCAGGAAATGGCTAAGGAAGTCTTAGCATGGATGAATGATAACACACCCAACGGGACGTCAAAGAAAATGATTCAAACTCTCTTATTGGGACGCACAACGCCAGCAATAACTACTGCAAAGTTTGAACAGTCCTCCATTTTTGGGATTGGGAAAACACTCAGACCCAATAGCATTCGAGAACTTATTGAAATGGCGCTTAATGTGGGGGTTTTACAACGAGATCCTAGTAACCCACTGAACGTGCTGCCCGGTGAATGGTCTAAAGAAAATCTTTCGTCAACTAGTTTTTCGGTCTCCTTACAACAACGTGTTGATCGCCCGAAAGCCAGTATTGAACCAACTTTCCACCAGGATCTTTTTGACTTGCTAAAGGCTTCTTGTAAGCGCAAGGCTGAGTCCCTTAACATTCCTAGTTTTTTGGTGTTTTCAGATGCCGCGTTGAAGGAAACAGCAACCTATTTACCAACGACTCCTGAGAACTTTCTGGCTGTACAAGGAGTAAGTGATCGAAAGAGCCGTAAGTTTGGTCAGTCCGTACTACCTATTGTGCAACAATTTACCAAAGACAACGACCTTGAAGCCAACCTTTCTATTCAAACCAAGGGGGTCATGAAAAAGTCAGCACAAAAAGTTAAGCTGATTGAAATGATTGATAAAAAAATGACCCTCGATGCACTAGAGGGATTTTTGGGTGGGGATCAAGATCATGTAATTAATGAGTTAGAGACCATTGTTATGGCAGGAACAAAACTCAACGTTCAACATCTTTTTTCCGAAGAAGTCGATGATGAACTCTATGATGAAATGTGGGACTTTTACAGGGACTTAGAAGAGGACCAACTAGGGCCATTAGAAGAAGAATTTGACGAAGAAGAAATTCCTGAGCATACTTTACGTCTTGTTCGTCTTCAATTTCACGCGATGCACGGCTTATAAAGTATTATGGAACAGTATTCCATTGATCTTCCAATTTTTGAGGGCCCATTTGACCTTCTCTTGTTTTTTATCAAGCGCGACGAAATTGATATACACGATATTCCCATTGCGAAGATTACAGAGGATTTTTTAACCTACATCGAAGAGGCTAAGCGCCTTGATATCAGCCTAGCAAGTGACTTCATCGTTATGGCAGCTAGTCTGATTCGCATCAAGTCAAAAACCTTACTTCCACGCTACAATCAGGAAATAGAAGATGGTGGTGAAGATCCCCGACAAAGCCTAGCCCACCAGCTCCTTGTCTATCAACAATACAAGGAGGCAAGTGAATGGCTAAAAGAATTAGCCGATACACGGGCCTTATATGCAAGTCGCGGCCAGAATCCAGAGGAAGGGCGGCAGCTTGCAGAAGCCTTACAAAGAGAGGCCATACCTCTAGAAAGCCCATCCCTTAACGCCTTACACAGAGCCTATGTGCGCCTGTTGCAACAACAGAAGTACCGAAATGCTCCAAAGCATGAGGTGAAAGAAGCCGCCTTCACCTTAAAGGAAAAAAAGCAATGGGTAAGGCAATGGCTATCAAAGAAAGGAAAGGCCATAGAAGTTGAGGAAATTTTATCTCAGGCTGCATCTCGATTAGAATTGGTCTATAATTTTCTTAGCCTCCTCGAACTCATACAAGAACAACATATCACTATTTTAGCATCACCAGCATCCGACACCTATCTTGTATCTATAAAACCAAACGATGCTACCGACGCTTGATGAATTTAAACAGGCCCAACAACGAATCGCGGCAAAGCTTTCAGAAACGCCTTTAGAGTACAGTACGCGGCTGTCTAATCACTTTAAAGCCGATATCTATTTAAAACGAGAGGACCTTCAACAGGTGCGATCCTATAAAATTAGAGGGGCTTACAACAAACTCCTCACTCTCTCTCAAGAGAGCACAGTGGAAAGGGTGATTTGTGCAAGTGCCGGAAATCATGCCCAGGGCGTTGCCTTAAGTTGCTCTACTTTGAACATTCAAGGGCTCATAATTATGCCAAAAACCACGCCTCAACAGAAAATTTCTAAGGTTGAAAGTTTTGGCGGTCAGTGGACTGAAATTCAGCTATACGGAGAAACCTATGACGAAGCGTATCATTATGCGTTACGTCTTGCCGAACAGGACGGAATTCCTTTTGTGCATCCTTTTAATGACCGCGATGTGATCCTGGGACAAGGAACTATGGGCCTTGAAATTCTTGAGCAATTAGGCAAGACCCCTGATGTCGTCTCAATTTGTGTTGGCGGGGGTGGCTTACTGTCAGGAGTAGGGTCCGTGATGGCTCAAGCCGCTCCGGATGCACAACTTTTTGGCGTTGAACCCGCTGAAGCCGCCAGCATGAGTGAAGCTATGAAACAAAACAAGGTGGTTACGCTGACTTCAATTAGCAAATTTGTAGATGGTGCCTCTGTGGCCACCATTGGCGAAACCAATTTTGAAATTTGTCGACAACTCAACCTTCAAATGCTTACCGCTTCGGAAGGAGCAATATGTTCTGCCCTTATTGAAATGTATAACGAAGATGGCATTATTGCCGAACCCGCTGGAATATTGGCAGTTGCTGGATTGTATCAAATGAATATTGACCTAACAGGTAAAACTGTGGTATGCATTGTAAGCGGAGGAAATAATGACATCTACCGTATCCAAGAAATCATTGAGCGCGCAAAGCTCTATGAAGGCACAAAATTCTATGTACGCGTCGAAGTTCCTCAAATCTCAGGGAGCTTTGCCTCCATCCTATCCATCATTGAAAAAGAACACGAAGGACTTGTATCCTTTAGTCGATACAGCAACGCGAAAGCCATCAATGGGTATTCAAGCGCCTTGTTAGGCGTGGAAGTAAAAGATAAATCCGTTGGACAGGCGATTATGCAGCGTTTAGAAGAAGTCGGAATTTCATTCCGTGTAAGTAAGGAATCTCCAGTACTTAACGAGCTATAATGGGGAGTGAGACGTGCGACGCACAGCATAATGCAGGTGTAGAAAACACATAACAAGTCCCATAGCAACCAGCTGATGAAGGCTTCCATAGAGGAGCGGTATAGAGCCCACCGCATAAACTAAGGTAAGTACACCTAAACCATATTGAATCCCTAAGAATATTGTCAATACCTTAACCGAAGAGCTATGATGTTTTACGTAACGCTTGGCCAAGAAAACTAACACAATAACAAGAAGAATTGCCGTCGAGCGGTGCGCTGCCTGCACCCACGCTTTAACTGCGATATTCGCTTCATAATTTGTCCAATTAGCCGCATCGTACGAAAAGAGTTGAAAAAATCCCTCGATATCGAATACTACAGGCCACACGTTATGAATCAGTCCCGCACGCATTCCTGCCATAAATCCACCTAAGACGATTTGCGTCAATAAGAGGCCGCCGCTTAGGTAAAAGACCTTGTCATTATCAATGCGGACGAAATCCTTGGGTTTACTTCCGTATTGAGCATGGAGATAGGTATTGTATAGAATGCCGAGCAAAATAGTTGCAAGCGATAGATGATAAACCAATTTATAGGCACTGACCCATGTTCTCGTATCGTCATTAAGTCCACTTTTTACCATGATCCATCCCATAGTAGCTTGAGCTGCAGCCAATAAAATGACCCATGCTAATCGCCTACTAAGCCATCCGGGAATCCATCCTTTAATGAAAAACCACACAAAGGGAATGATAAACACCAAGCCCATACATCGGGCCCAAAGACGATGAAAATATTCCCAGAAATAAATCCATTTAAACTCTGTGAGGCTCATTGTTGCATGGAGTACTTCATGCTGTCGACTTGCGGCAATCTTATACGCACTAAAGGCCTCATTCCATTGCGTGGCATTAAGCGGAGGTAAAACTCCTGAAACCACTTCCCACTCGGTAATACTTAATCCGCTATCGGTAAGCCGTGTAACGCCGCCTATAAAGATTTGTCCCAAGACCATTATTAGCCCGAGTAACAACCAGATACGTACCGGTTTTTGAATCGTTGGAGAAAAAGACGACAAGTTTTTCATGCTTTAAATGACCCTACAAAGATGGTGTATCCCCTAAAATTATTGTTATTCTAACGTCATAAGAAGGTGGCTTCAAGAAGAATTTGACAGTCAGAAAGAGCCTCGTATTGGACCTGCGCCAAAACTGCGCTTAGGACTCCCTTAACTCGTCAAGAAGGCGGTACAATATGGGTGTTCTCTCGGTAACAATGATTGCCTCCGCTCGGTACGAAGGGCGATATTCTATGGTTTTTCCCTTGGACGTTGTAAGACCATTTTGTAGACTTATCTCAATGCGTTGATGCATTTTATCTTCTTCTAACGTAGGGCGTACAGCGGTAACCAAACCTTCAAGTTTACCATATTCTCGCAGACTAAATCCTTCAATTATTACTTGTACTTCTTGTCCGATTCGAACCTCATCAATAGATGATACAGGGATAAAGGCATAAACCTGTGCAGAGGCTCCATCTTGCAGAATTTCACCAATGACTTGATCTTTGGAAAGTGCCGAACCCATTAAGTCCTCATTGCCTAGTGTTAACACGCCCGATGTTTTGGCAGAAATCAAATAGCGTTCCTTCCAGGCATTGATGGCTACACGGAGATTTTCGCAAGCCAGAAGCTCTTCTGTTTTGTCTTCCGCCTTTGTCGTTAGGTCATTAACTTCTAGGTCTGTGATTTCTCTGCGCAACCCCTCGATTAGGGCCTTATTGTCCTCTAAACTTCTAGAAAATCGAGCGCACGTCTCCCGCTTTTCTTTTACTTGAATGCGATAGGTCTCGACTTCTCGCTCAGAAACAAGGCCTTGGGCTAAACGCGATTCCCAATCAGCTAACTGATCATTAAGGCTTTCCAATACATCGTAGCATAGGCCTTGCTGACGCTTGATCTGCCGGCTAACCCCTTCTAAAGCTGATATTTGTTCTTCGATACCCTGTTTATGAAGCGCCATGCCAAGAGAATCTTGACCAAAAGCCGTCAAATCAACTAGGCGCCGAAGCTTCATGTAGGCCTCGGACAGTTGATCACTTCCTAGAGAAAGTTGCTTGGGCAACGGCGCTCTATTACCCGAAGAGTCCGTTGTGTTTAGCCATGTTTCTAATGCTAACACATCACTGTACTCAGCCTCTGAAACTAGGCGAAAAAGAAGATCACCTTCATTGACGTAAGAGCCTTCCATACAGTGCACCTCGTCCACTAGACCCGTGTAATTTACTACTACGGGACTAGACGCTTCAGCGGCGGTAACATCAGCCGGAGCCTTGACTTTTTTGGGAACCTCCATGACTAAACTGACAAGAATACTTGCCAAAAAAAGCACAAACAAGCTGAATAAACCCCAACGATAAAATACAGAGGGTGGTCGACCTATGAACCGTACATAATCGCTTGACATAGGACCTTAGTTATTGCACACCTATAGGTGCTGCCTCGCTATCCTTATTAAATTCAAATAGCAAACTAAATCGTAGCGTATTGTCAAGTGGGTTTCTATTGGAAGAAGTAGGTATTAAATAGGCAAAATTCAAGGAGAATACTGAATACTTAACCCCTGCTCCAGCACTTAAAAACTTACGGGCCCCTTTTGTTGGGTGCTCATAGAAATACCCCATACGAAGTGCAAATTGCTTGTTATACCAATACTCTACACCCGCACCAACATAAAACTCTCTTAACTCTTCTTTAAAACCTCCTGGAGCATCTGCAAACGAGGAGAACATGCCCCCGACAACCGAGCGCTCACGATAATCAAACACCCCATCATTATCAGCATCTACAGTATCAGGTGTTGGAACGAGAAGCTTATTTACATCCGCGTAAATACCCACACTATGAATATCGTCGATATGAAGGTCTGCGCCGAAACCTATTCCCAAATTTGTTGGAATGAAATCTTTATTTACCGCATTTTGCGTATAGGTCATCTTGCTACCAATATTGGTGATTGCAAGCCCCATGTTGAAATCCATACCCTTTATTTTATCCAACTTATAAGGCTTTGTCATAAAGACAGAGACATCAGCACCCGCAGCATGCCCGGGACGAATATCAGGACCACTGCTTACATTGCTGCTAACCGATAAATTGGAATAGATATAGCGAAGTCCAACGCCCACGCCTGTTTGAAATCCTCCCTCTTCGCCAAAGGCTCGCGCATAATTTAAATCCATAGCAAACTCCTTAGGTTGGCCTGTACCAAGAGAATTTCCCTGATTATCCGTAAACTGAATTTCTCCCAAAGAGAAATAACGCATTGAAGAAGAAATGGTCTGCGCATTAGGGAGTCGATAGTAACCCACTAAATCCGCTAGATAAACGTCTCGAACAAGGTTTCGCAACCACGGAACAAAAGTCATAGACACCCCATATTCACTTTCTATGAAGGCCATGCGCGCTGGATTTGTGAAAATTGCATTGGCATCCGCCCCTAAGGCTAGTCCAACATCACCCATGGCTCCCGATCGCGCATCAGGGTTTATTCGAAGAAAAGGAACGGCCGTCGTAATGGTGTTGGCATCAATAATGTCTTGATTATCGACATTTTGAGCGGAGAGCTGTGTGGTAAACAAACTCAATAGTAAAATAATTGCTGTATATCTCATGCTATTCGGTTAACGTAAAAGTACCAATTTCTCACAGGCTTCTGCCTTCCTACCATCACTTCCCGTAATTTGTAGACGATAAAGGTAGGTGCCCTTAGCTAGCGGAGCTCCTGAAGCATCCTTACCATCCCAGGTGAGCTCCCCCGGAGCCACACGGAATCCCTCGAGAGGACTAAGCGGGTAAACAAGGGTTTGAACGCGTTCGCCATAGGCGTTAAAAATCTCAATCACTGCCTCTAGACCTGCAGCCTCACCGGGATTGTTGAATTCAAAGAGAAAAGAGGTGGAATGTATCACAGGATTGGGAGCATTGAGTAAATGTTCAATGGCCAATTGGGGTGCTGAGACTACGACGAATTCCGTGTAGCCTTCACCGCTATTATTGGACACGTCCCAAGCTCGCACGCGAATACTGTGCCGGCCATCCTCTAGATTGTTTAGCGGATAATAAACTTCTCCTTTCGTAAAGGAATCCAAGGCAGATTTAAAAAAGTCATTCAAGACAAACTGAGCTTGTGTATTGTTGTCAAGCGTTCCAATGATGTCATGGCCAATTCCGTTGCCCACCGTATTCAAACCGCTTTCGTCGCGCAGTTTGACGTAAAGTGTTGGATTCGCATCTGTAAGACCACCAAACTGGAAAGCAGCATCATTCATAAAAACCTCTACTTGAGGACCTTCATTGTCTACGATAGGATTTGCTGAGGTTCCACCGATCAATACACTTTGGTCATGGCCAGCAGCATCTATTTTTCCTGTATTAGGACTGGCATAATAGCTTAGCTTTCCTTCACCAATCGCATAGTTAATGTCCTTAGGCACGATAAATGAAAAGGTAAATTGTCCGTTGTTCACGGAGGATTGACCTTTAAACAACAAATTCTGTTGCGCCTGATACGTAAATATATCGGCCTCGGGATCATTAGCCCGCGTGGATACATCCGAAACCTTATCAAAAACACTCGGAATAGCAATCCCATCAAAGCTCGTCAATAGCATATCATTTTCATCGCGGACCTCTGCCTCAATGGTAACTTCTGAAAGCGCTTTCAAGGTGTCGTAACTGCCAGGAGGATTTCCATTGATTGATACCGTATGAATGCTATACTTTGGAATGGCTAGTCGAGTACATGGATCACCAAGTAGGGTAAACTTTCTGTTGTTTGCATTTTGTGGTATGGCGTTTTTGGCCAACCGCAGTGCTTCTCCAATCGTAGGAACACTTCCACCAATAGGCAGTAAATTCTCAATGTAACTATTGTTAATAATGCGGTTGCTAGAAGAGAAGACTAGCCTTGACGTGGTGACTAATGCAATGGCTCCGCCATTGGCGTTGTTAATCAAAACTTCTCCTGCCGTTATCTCATCGGGGTCATCATAGACAGAAAAATCGCACGTTGCAGTGATAAATAAGGGTAGTCGTTCACTATTAGAGAGCTCCGCCATGTCTTCTCGATTAAAGACACGTTCCTGCGCCCAATTTTCAGGCCCACCATGCCCCGTGTAATTCACAATGAGACTTCCTTTAAATAGCTGCCTGTCGATGGCTTCATTTACCGATGGATAACGATCACCTCCTGCCGCATTAACTTGAGCAAAAGCGTCAAGATATATTTTATCAACGTTTAAACTGGGTTGATTGAGCCGCACCCAATCCGCCAATTCATCTGCATCGCGCATATGCAGCTCGTTGTCCTCATCGTCTGCAACAAAGGTTACTCGGTTACGCCAGTCACCAAAATGTCCGCCTTCATCATACGCTATAATTTTCTCAACCACAGCCATCGCTTCTTCGCTAGTAGCCACCGGCAGACGACCGATAGCAATGTCTAAATCACTAGGCTGACTCGTTGTTGCGATATTTACGCCTTCATCATCATCTAAGAATCCATAAAAGTCATCTGTTGCATAGGTTTGTAGAGGGCTAAAAGACTCCGGACTCTCATAGGTGAGCAAGATGTTTCGCGCACCGGCGCTCACGCGGTTTTTGGGGTCAAATGACGCGTCACCCAATAATAAGAGGTATTGTGGGCGTTCCTCGGGGCTCGCAGCGCCTTTGTAGAGCATTCGCATAAAATCTCGTACGGCCGATAAATCCGCTTGTCCAGAAGAAAACTCATTATATACCTGGTCAATGGTAACTACCTCGACATCCAGACCATATCCTTGCTCGCGGTGGTTGGCCAGAGTCTCCGCAGCCGATCGCATGGCAGAGGACGTAACAATAACCATGTCGGTAGAGGTTATTCCTCTTATGTTTTGGTTAGATACACTTTCTACATAATTGGGCCTTGGAAAACTAGCACGCTGGGAAGGGTCAAAAGCCAAGAACTCTCTTAACGAATCCGTAGCAACACCAAATTCAAGGGAGCTCCCCGATTGACTTGTTTCTATACTAAATGGAGCATATGCAACGGTCACATCCCATAATAACCATGGTGTACCCGAAGAAACAGAGATACCATACGTTGCGCTACCTCCTGATTGGACTTGGCTCACATCACGGAAGCGCAGCCTTCCATTACTAGGTATTAGATTTTTCCGGGTATGGCATATTATATCTTCTAGATATCCCTTTCCCTGTGGGTCAGACGTGGAATAAGTCAATTGAAAGGTAGCTGGCCCAGAAGAAGCCGTTGTCGTAAGAGAAGCAGATGCTGTCCGCGCAACATCACGGTAAGTGCCATTGCCTAGGGAGGGTAAAGAAAGATTCGATAGGCTTTGACCATTTAGGCGCAACTGGATAGCGGCATTGCTTTCCGAAGCACTCGCTACACGAAGCGCCACAGTCAAAGGAGCTGCATTTACTTTATTGGAAAGGTCAAGATTCCAAGATTTAGAGGAATTCGTGGTTGTCATCGGATCACTTAACCAACGCCTTCCTGATCGATAAAGATTAACATCATCTTCTTTCCAAAAGGCTAGAAAATCATAATCTCCAACCGTTGTACTAGATGAAACACTCGTCACTTGAGCCGCTTGAAGACCACTGCCTTGATCTGGTGTAAAGAAAAAACCCGCGATATCGGAATAGTGGTTGAAGTTTAGACTTACTTCGGTGTTCTCGAGAATCCAATCATGAGGCCCATGACTGTAGAAAATTATGGCATCCTCCTGATCAAATAAACCATTGTTGTTTTGATCAACATGATAAGTTGGGAGTTCTTGCAAGCCTTCAGCACGATAAGCACTATTTGCTTCCTTTAATGGACCCTCAGAGGATGAGAACAGACCTAATGTGGTAAACGAAACCGGGGTTGAAAGTTGTAGGTCGTCGTAGAGAAGGTTGCCATCCAACACGTAAACATCATCACTTGATGTTTCTAGAAAATACCAAGAACCTTGACTCAGCACGCTACTATTCAACTGGGCAGAGGCGCCAGTCACACACCCCATAAAGAGAAAAGCAAGGGAAACCCTATTACGCATATCGCCCCATGCGACGTTAACAGAGCGGTAAGAGCGTCGCAGAGAAAACATGAATTGGACACAATCAATCATATACCTTGGCGTTATGCTTTTTAAAGAGCATTATAGGAACGTCTATAAAGGTAGGATATTGCAACGTAGCGCCATATTGGTGAGCGTAAGATTTTTAAAATGCTCACAGGACTGTACCTTTACCCAACAAGGAATATGAACCGACTTCTATTCAGACCAGAAATTCTGCTAGCAACACTTTTTATATTGTTGTTTTCAATAGGTGGTGTTCAAGCGCAGTTTGTTGAATACAGTCAGTTTCAAATGTCTCCAAGCAGTTTGAATCCTGCGCTCACCGGAATTGCGCATGGACCAAGAATTGCCCTTCTCTATCGCAACCAATGGCCACAACTTAATGGGGGAGCCAATGGGGGCTTTACAAGCTATCATTTGGATTACGCCCAGCATGTCGAATCCTTAAGCGGAGGCGTTGGCCTATCTGTAGATCAACATCAAGTGGGTGACGGACTTTATAAACGAAGTGCTTTTGCTGCGTCTTATGCCTATCAAGCACGAAATCGCACCAATACGTTTGCCGTCAGAATTGGCCTTAGCGCCCTTTATCAATTTCAGGGATATGATGTAAATAACCTCAGGTTTTTGGATCAAATTGATCCTGTCTATGGATTTACGAATATTAGTGGGATTCCTAATCTGAGCGCAGACGCTGGCCAACTTCAACCCAATCTCCACGAGTTTAATATGAATGCCGGACTGAGTATTGTGAGCCCAAGAGGCTACCTTGGTATGAGCTTTTATAATTTTTTGCCAAGCCCCGCACTCTTTGAAAATTCCATTAAAAATGGTGGATTTCGAATTCATGGTAGCTATGCCTTTCCTCTTGACGTGAGAAGAAAATCAAGCAATTTTATAGCCCCCTTTGCGCTATTCTCCCACCAAGGAGAATTAAACCGAATTACTCTAGGAACCGAGTTAACCATCTATCCCTTGTTTTTTTCTCTTGGCTTTCGACATACTATAGGGGGTAGTGATGCCGTTTATACAGGGTTGGGCCTTGCCCTTAAGCAATTTAAACTAATGTACAGCCACGATATACACTTTGCACAAGCTTCGGCAATGCAGGCTTCACATGAGATTTCCCTAGTCTTTAACCTGTCTAAGGAAACAAATAGCGTGCGGCCAAGTTATATTGAAGGAAAATTATTGTGTCCGAGCCATTTTTTATACTAACCATTGATATATTCAATTATATTTGTCTTTCTTGAAATTTATCCACAAATGAGAAACATTGCATTTTTATCTGCTGCCCTCCTTGGTCTTGTGCTGACAAGTTGTGAAAAACCAGCTTCTTCCAACACAGGATGGGAATACAATAATGAAGAATTTGGCGGCTTTGAAAAACGTACAGAAGTTGCAAAATCAGGCCAAGAAACTGCACCTGGTCTGATCTTTATCCCTGGCGGAACCTTTGAAATGGGTAACCGTGCCCAAGACGTGATGTATCTCTGGGATAACCAATCCAAAACCATGGAGGTCCCTCCTTTTTTCATGGACGAATGCGAGGTTACCAATCTTAACTATCGTGAATACACGCATTGGATGCGAGCAATTTACCAAGAAAACTACCCCAACATGGTAGAGGCTGCAATGCCAGATGAAGACGTGTGGCGAGAAGAGTTGGAATACAATGAAAACTTAAGAAACTATTATTTCAAATCACCTGGTTTTGATGACTATCCAGTGGTTGGTGTGACCTGGGAACAAGCCGTTGATTATGCTGCTTGGAGAACGGACCGTGTTAACGAGAAAGTTTTAGTCGATCGTGGTATCATCAATATTAAAGAAGGTGCAATAACCAACCAAAACTCAAGTGATTTTTTCACAACAGAAGGGTATTTAAATGAAAATTTCACGTATGACCCGGATGTTGTAAATGGACAAAATCTTCCAAAAAACTATGCCGCCGATTCTGCAGGATCGAAAGAAGGACGTATAATTCGCGCTGACGACGGCATTTTCTTTCCAGCTTATGAGCTTCCAACCGAAGCGCAATGGGAGTTTGCCGCAATTGCTCAAATCGGTGGTAAACTACACCCAGATGATAATCGGGTAGTTGAAGGAAAAATATATACTTGGGAAGGCCCTTCCTATGTTTTCCGCCACGATCAAGGAAAAGATATGGGTAAGTTTTTAGTTAACTTTCAACGCCGACCTGGTGACTATTCTGGAATGGCTGGAGCCAAGGAGGACGGAGCGGCCTACACCGCAAATGTTGTAACTGGAAAGCCAAATGCTTATGGCCTTTACAATATGGCAGGTAATGTCAGCGAGTGGGTTAAAGATGTTTATCGTCCGATGTCATCAGCTGACATAGGAAACCTAAACGGCTACCGCGGGAATGTATTCACTTCCGACAGTATGGATGTTTCGAATAATCCAGTGTTTGACGACTCAACAGGAAGAATAATCCAAGTTGAAGAAGATGCCCAAGAGCTTTCTAGTAGAAGAAACTATCAAGTTGCCAACGCCATTGACTATATTGACGGTGACAGCTTATCGCGAGCTCAGGGTCAATCTGACTCATCGATGTACATGGCTCAGAACACGTTTGTAAATAATGAAGCTCGTGTATACAAGGGGGGTTCTTGGAAAGACATGGCTTGGTATATGAGTCCTGGAACGCGTCGTTTTCTTAATCAAGACGAATCGTTGAATACCCTTGGGTTCCGATTAGCTATGCCTTGTATCGGTGCTATATGCGGAGGAGAAGAAACCAATGCAGGTAATGACTTTGCAAGTAAAAAATCTAAATGGCATGACTAATTAAATCAGGTCATACTTTGTAAAAGCCTTCCATTGTGAAGGCTTTTTTTTTATAACTTATCACCATGAAAGCCTACGAGCTCTTTCTTCAAAGTAGCGGAATATCAATTGACACTCGTCACGTCTTCAAAAACCAACTTTTCGTTGCCTTGAAAGGGCCAAATTTTAATGGCAACCACTTTATTCAAGATGCTCTAAATCAAGGGGCAATCGGTGCGATTGTCGATGAGAAAGAAGCCGTCGTAAGTCCACGCTGTATCCTTGTTGACGACTGCCTGAAGTGTTTGCAAAATATGGCCTTAAAGCATCGCGAACGCTTCACCATCCCTGTCATTGGGCTAACAGGATCCAACGGAAAAACAACTGTCAAAGAGCTCCTTCATCGGGGATTGAGCGCCCAATTTAATGTGCTTGCTACCAAGGGTAATTTCAATAATCACATCGGCGTGCCCCTTACACTGCTTCGCATCAAAAAAGATCATGATATTGCCATTATCGAAATGGGAGCCAACCATCAAGGAGAAATTAAAAGCTATTGTACCTGGGCCAAACCAAGTCATGGATTGATTACAAATATTGGGAAGGCGCATTTAGAGGGCTTTGGGGGGCTAGACGGAGTTTTGCATGGTAAAATGGAATTATTTGATGCTGTATGTTCCTCAGGTGGAGAAATCTTTTATCCATTCAATGAAGAAGGCATTACAAAAAAGTTGGGGAACTACCCTCACAAAACAACCTTCGGATTAAATCCATCTGCAAGCTTTTCATTGCCCATCGAAACTGATGGAGACATTCTTCAATATTGTGAGGAGCAGAAAAAAATACCTTTTCAACTTAAAGGAAACTTCAATAGCAATAACATAATCGGCGCCGCAGCCCTTTGTAACCACTTTTCTGTCAAGGCAGCAGATTACCTCCCCCCGTTATTAGGATATAATCCCCAAAACAATCGATCACAATACCTCGAAAGGAATAAAGCAACCATAGTGCTTGATGCCTACAATGCGAATCCAAGCAGTATGCGAGCATCAATTGATGGATTTATGGCAAGGCCGGGAAAGAAAATTTTGATTCTTGGAGAAATGAAAGAACTCGGCGAGTATAGCAAGGATGAACACCAAGCCTTGGTAGATTATCTACAAACGTTGGACACATCAGAGTCTTTGTTTTTTGGCAATGAATTTTCAACCTGTCTTTTAGCAGGAAATCAAACCTTTTATGCGAACAAAGCCAGCTTAAAGGATCACTTACTCCGTCAAAGCAAGAGTCCGTGTTCGATTCTAATCAAAGGCTCAAGAAGCTGCAAACTCGAAGAATTATTGGACTAACCAAGGTCGCTTCGACGAAAGGCCCTCATCCAGCGGTCAGACAACTCATTTTCTAAGGCTAACGCGTAGTCTTTATCCTGACAAGCCACAAAAACTGATTTTCCCGTATCGGCAGCGAACTCCATCCACCACCGCTCCGTTACACGACTTTTCCAAAAGACCAATTCTTTATCTAGGCTGGGCATGACTACCTGGTACTGCACAAATCGAGCATCATTAAGCGCTGGCGTCTCATCCCTTCGTATAGAATATCCTTCTAAAAAATACCAAAGCATCTGGCTGATTTGCTTGGCTGTTAAGTGATTTTGGTCAAGGTGCGGGTTGTATTCATAGATTCCTACGGAATTCATGTAAGGACTAAATCCCGCATATCTAAAAATCTGACACGCCTCGGTCCCTGATAATCCATTCGGTGAGGTTAAGATATTACCCGGAGCATAGGCACTCATCATGGCCGAGACATCAAAACTTAACACATGAGCATTTCTGAAGAAAGCCTCCGCATCATTCAAGTTTGCTCGAAAATCTCCCATCCGCATATGGTCAGCATCAAGGGATTCTAGATGTTGAACAAAGGCAGGGTCGTTGTAGAATTGCTGATGACCAAAATGGGTAAAGTCCTCGACAAAACCCTCATTATTTTTTAACATATGACGCAGAAAACTCGTTGAATCAACATCTTCTGAGTCGCGCATATCAATATGCTCATCCACTTGGATTAAGTGCGCCCTATGTCCTGCATCAGCATGGCCCTTATATTGACCAATGGTAAGGTCATGGCTGCCCCCAAGGATTAAGAGAACTTTTCCATGACGCACAAACTCTGCACTCAACTCAGAAAGAATAGAGTAGGTATCCATTACCGTATGACCAGCTTCTATATCGCCTACATCAAGAATTCTTGGACATTTATAGTGTGCGTATAGGCTATAGAACTGTTTACGTATATCATGCGATCCATGGCCACATCCTGGGTTATAGACCGATGTTCGATCCTCTTTCACTGCTACAATGCCAATATCAAATGACTCCCAATCAGGGGCACCATCCCATGAAATCAAATGACTCCCGATTTGAGCCTTGTTGTATTCTCCCCCCTGAATAAAGCTCGAGGGGTCTATCGGTTGTAATGCTTCCCAGACCATAATCTTTTGTTGATTTCAAACATAGTTAAGCCGCATGATATCGTCTACCCTTGTTATCCATAGATACATGACTGCAAAGCCCGAAATGTAAAGCATAAGAGACAGCACAAAACTTTCCTATCGATGGCGTATTTTTAACCTATCGATATGAAAACAATACCCTTTCTCGAAGAATATAAAGCCAAAACACCTGAAGTTGTTTTTCAATGGAGCGACAGCGAGACGGATGCTAAAGGTTATCTCGTCATTAATTCACTACGTGGCGGGGCTGCGGGAGGCGGAACACGAATGCGTAAAGGCCTCAACCTACATGAGGTTGTATCCTTGGCTAAGGTCATGGAAATAAAGTTCTCGGTTACTGGACCAGCCATTGGCGGGGCCAAATCGGGTATTGACTTCGATCCATTCCATCCTGACAAAGAAGGAGTTCTTAAACGCTGGTATAGAGCAGTGGCACCTATTCTAAAGCGATATTATGGCACAGGAGGTGATCTCAATGTTGATGCAATAAAAGAAGTGGTTCCTATCACGGAATCCTATGGACTTTGGCACCCACAAGAAGGCATTCTCAATGGGCATTTTGGATTGGCAGAACAGGACCGTGTGCAACGTATCTTACAATTACGCAAGGGAGTCAGTAAACGCATTGAAAATGCTTCCCTAACTCCTAGTCTGTCCGAAAACTACTGCATTGCGGATCTCATCACAGGATATGGCGTAGCCAAGGGTATTGAACATTATTATGATTTATGGAATGGCAGCAGTGTTGAAGGAAAGCGCGTCATCGTGCAAGGATGGGGCAATGTGGCAGCACCAGCAGCATTTTATCTAAGTCAGCGTGGCGCCATTGTAACAGGAATTATTGATCGTGCCGGAGGAATCATTGATGAAGAAGGTATTCCACATGAGCGTTTGATCGAGCTAATCAATACCCGCAAGGGGAATGCACTGCATGCAGAGGATATGCTGTCATTCGATGATGTCAACCGTTCGATTTGGGATGTGCCCTGTGAAATTTTTCTACCATCCGCCGCCTCAAGGCTCGTTTCCAAAGATAATGTTGAACGATTATCCAAAGCCGGCCTTCAAGCAATTAGCGCAGGAGCGAACGTGCCTTTTGCCGATGAAGACATCTTCTATGGCCCTACCGCCAGTTACGCCGATAACCTCACAGCCATTATTCCTGACTTTATTGCGAACTGTGGTATGGCGAGAACATTTGGCTATTTAATGCAGCCAAATGCCATAATCCATGAAGACGCCATTTTTGAGGATGTCTCCAATTGTGTGCGTCAGGCCTTACAAGATGTACATAACGAAAACCAAGACAAACATGGCATAGCCCGCCGAAGCCTCGGACGAGCAATTGCCAAACTTCGAGCCTAACTTTATGAAACCAAAACAAATTTTACTTGCCTTAGCCCTGCTCTTTTTTTCAGGGTTTACTCAAGGCTATGCCACCCCTAGCCATGAAGGCGATCACACCGAGATTGAAGGAAACCATCACGAACATGCCGTAGATGAAAACCATGGCGGGCATGACGATCATGCCCCACATCCCGCTGCGGTGTTACCCTTTGTCCTCTTACTAGGCATGATTGCAACCGGGCCCTTGTTCTACGAGCATTTCTGGCATAAACGCTATCCCTTGGTCGCCATTCTCCTCGGGACGATCGTAGTAGTCTACTATGTTTTTGCATTGAAAAACACCCATGCCCCGATTCACGCCTTGTTTGAATATATGTCATTTATCGCCCTGGTAGGAAGCCTTTTCGTTGTATCGGGCGGAATCCTAATTGAAGCGGATCTTCAAAGTAAACCAATGATCAATGTAGGGCTGTTGATCTTTGGGGCCATATTGGCTAATGTTATTGGTACTACAGGAGCCTCTATGCTTTTGATAAGACCCTTTATTCGACTAAATAAGTCTCGAATCAAGCCTTTCCACATCGTCTTTTTCATATTTATTGTAAGTAATGTTGGTGGATCGCTTACACCCATTGGGGACCCCCCGCTATTCCTAGGCTTCCTTAAAGGTGTGCCCTTCTTTTGGACACTGCAACATGCTGCACCTTATTGGGCTTTTGCTGTAATGATGCTATCGGCCATATTCTTTGTCTTGGACACAAGATCACTCCGAAAAGAGCGTGCAAACACCAAAGACAGTCAAGTAGCCAATAGTATACGCATTAGTGGAAGCCACAACATCCTCTTTCTTGGGCTGATTTGTGGATTCGTTTTTCTTGATCCCAATGTGATTGATATGCCTTCGTGGGCCTACATCACCTACGACGGGGGAAAAATGAGTTATCTCCGAGAAGTCTTAATGACTCTAACCCTTCTGGTTGGATACCGCATGTCGTCGAAAAGTGCATTGAAAGGAAATGAATTCACCTTCGAGCCGATTCGAGAAGTTGCCTTTCTTTTTATTGGAATTTTTGCAACGATGATGCCTGCCCTCGATTTAATCAGAGGATTTGCTCAATCAGATACGGGGGCGAAACTCATCACTACCGATACGCTTTACTGGGGTACCGGTATGTTCTCAGGCATTTTAGACAATGCGCCGACCTATCTTAACTTCCTATCCGCAGGGATGGGCAAGTATGGGTTAAACATTGCTAACAAGGCTGATGTCCTTCTCTTTTTAGCGCGCCCCGAACCTATGCTCTTGGCTATATCCATAGCCTCCGTATTCTTTGGGGCAATGTCTTATATAGGCAATGCGCCCAACTTCATGGTCAAATCAATTGCCGAACAGAACGGTGTGAAAATGCCGTCTTTTATGGGTTACATTATTCGGTATAGCTTGGTATACTTACTACCCGTGCTAATCCTAACCCACTTTCTACTTAAACTATTGACAGGATCTTAACCTGAGCAGCTCTCACAGTCTGGATTGTCTATGCTACATGCTTTGACTGCCTGAATAGCCTCTTGATTCGACATCGTTTCTACTGGCTTTGTGTCGGCAGATACAACGGGGTTTGGTGGAGGCACCACAATGTTCTTTGAAGGCATGGCGCTAGGCTGAGTCGCTTTTACCGGCTCAGGAGTAACTTGCTGTACAGCTGGAGCTTCCTCCTTTGGTGCAGAGACCTTCTTTAACGAGTTGTCTAGTCCCATCTGAACAGCCGCACGCGCTGCCTGCGTTCTTAGATAATAAGTTCCCGTCTTAAGACCTTTTTGCCAAGCATGAAAGTGCATAGCATTAAGTTTCTTAATGGTAGCATCTTGCATAAAGACATTCATACTTTGGCTTTGACAGATATACGCTCCGCGATCCGCAGCCATATCAATAATGTCTCGTTGAGAAAGCTCCCATGCCGTCAAGTATAGTTGCTTGATTTCAGCTGGGATCTCTTCGATATCTTGGACCGAACCTCTTGCCTTGATTAAGCGCATTTTCATCTGTTCATTCCACAGGCCTAGATCGATTAAGTCTCGAAGGAGATGCTTGTTAACTACAATAAACTCTCCACTCAATACCTTTCGGGTATAGATGTTGGTTGTGTAGGGTTCAAAACACTCGTTGTTGCCTAAAATTTGTGATGTAGACGCCGTAGGCATCGGTGCTAGAAGTAGACTGTTTCGCACACCGTGCTCCATAACTTCTTTTCGAAGTCCTTCCCAGTCGTAGCGATCGGTTGGTTCTACTCCCCAAAGATCGAACTGGAATTTCCCTTCGCTCATTGGAGAACCCTTAAATGTTTGATATGGGCCTTCGCGTTTAGCCATATCCTTCGATGCAGTGACTGCAGCAAAGTAGATTGTTTCAAATATGTCGCGATTAAGCAACTTCGCTTCATGCGAGGTAAAAGGTAGGCGAAGCATTAAGAAAGCATCTGCCAAACCCTGAACGCCAATTCCAATAGGACGATGACGCATGTTAGAGTTCCGCGCTTCTTCTACCGGATAATAGTTACCATCAATAACCCGGTTTAGGTTTAAGGCTACTTGATAGGATACATCATACAGTTTCTGGAAATCGAATTCCCTGTTATCCGTAACGAATCGGTTGAGAGCAATCGAGGCCAAATTACAAACAGCTACTTCGTCTGGTGCTGTGTACTCTATAATTTCCGTACAGAGGTTGGATGACTTGATGGTCCCAAGATTCTGCTGATTACTCTTAGCGTTAGCCGCATCTTTATATAAGATGTAAGGATTCCCAGTTTCGATTTGACTTTTGAGAATTTCTAACCAAATCTGGCGAGCTTTCACTACTTTTCTAGCCTTTCCTTCCGCCTCATAACGCTCATACAAGTCCTTAAATTCCTGACTATGTACATCCGCTAGCCCTGGCGCTTCATTGGGGCAGAAAAGTGACCAATCTGCATCTCCCTTAACGCGCTCCATGAACAAATCAGGTATCCACATAGCATAAAAAAGATCACGGGCTCGATTTTCTTCATGGCCATGATTCTTCTTAAGCTCAAGGAAGTCGTGAATGTCTGCATGCCATGGCTCTAAGTAAACTGCGAAAGCACCTTTACGTTTTCCACCACCTTGGTCTACATAACGTGCTGTGTTGTTAAACACACGGAGCATTGGAATAATACCATTGGACGTTCCGTTCGTACCTTTTATGTAGCTGCCATTCGCTCGGATGTTATGAATGCTTAGACCAATTCCACCGGCAGACTTCGAAATTTCGGCGCACTGTTTTAGGGTATCGAAAATGCCTGTAATGCTGTCATCTTTCATGGTTAAAAGAAAACACGAAGACATTTGAGGTTTCGGTGTCCCAGCGTTAAACAAGGTTGGTGTCGCATGAGTAAACCAACGCTCTGACATGAGTTTGTATGTAACGAGTGCAGACTCGATGTCCTCCATATGGATACCTAGGGAAACCCGCATCAACATGTGTTGAGGGCGCTCTGCCACCTCTCCATCAAGACGGAGCAGATAAGCTCGCTCTAATGTTTTAAATCCAAAGAAATCATAGTGATAATCCTTAGAATGGATGATGGCAGCATCCAATTCCTCCTGGTTTTTCTGTACCACCTCGTACAATTCTTTACTGACCAGTGACGCTGGCTTTTGTGTCACAGGGTCTACATAATTGTAGAGGTCGGTTACGACCTCCGAGAAATTTTTCTTAGTGCGTTTGTGAAGATTTGAAACCGCAATACGTGCAGCAAGAATGGCATAGTCCGGATGCTCTGTTGTCATGGTTGCACATTCCTCAGCAGCCAATTCATCAAGCTCAGCAGTTGTTACACCCTCGTACAATCCATTAATTACTTTTTGAGCAATCTTAAAGGGTTGCACATAATTAGGATCTAAACCATAAGAGAGTTTATTAATTCGTGAGGTGATTTTATCAAACATCACCTGTTCCTTTCTGCCATTTCGCTTGATTACATACATAGTCTTGTTCTAAGTTTTTTTGGTGGTTTAATCAATAGTCTTATTGTGTTCTAAAATTCTACGTCTCCCAATTCAAGTTCATCAATTGCTTCCGTCTCATCTTGAGATTGACCCATTTTACCTCTATTTTTTACGCCCGCTAATTGATATTCAGAAACGCGGCTCTCAAAGAAATTTGTTTTGCGCTCCATACTGATCATGTCCATCCACTGGAATGGGTTCGACGTATGGTAGTGGGCCGGATAACCCAGCGCCGTAATCCAGTGATCGGCTACATACTCGATGTATTCTATCATACTATTTGCATTCATACCAATTAAGGAGACAGGCAGCGCATCACGCACAAATTCCTTTTCTGCCTCTACGGCATCACAGATAATCGCTTTAATATCCTCATAAGACAACTTGTGCTTGAGCATTTTATAGAGATGAACAGCAAATTCACAGTGCATTCCTTCATCACGACTAATCAACTCATTCGATTGACTTAACCCTTTCATGAGACCACGCTTCTTGAGCCAAAAGATGGAGCAAAAACTCCCCGAAAAGAAAATTCCTTCCACCGCACAAAAGGCCACCAGGCGATGAGCAAAAGAAGGCGCCGTGTCAATCCAGCGCAAAGCCCATTCCGCTTTCTTTTTTACGCAAGGAACTGTTTCCAATGCATTGAAGAGATTGGTCTTCTCCTCATTGTCTTTAATAAACGTATCGATCAACAAGGAATACGTTTCAGCATGAATGTTTTCCATAGCCACCTGAAAACCGTAAAAGCATCGAGCCTCAGGAATCGTAACATCTTGCATGAAATTCACGACTAAATTTTCATTGACAATTCCATCACTTGCCGCAAAAAAGGCTAAAACATGCTTTATGAAATGCCGCTCATTGTCATTGAGCTTTTCTTCCCAATCGATCATATCGTCGGCCAAGTCAATTTCTTCAGCTACCCAGAAACTGGCTTCAGCACATTTGTACATATGCCACATCTCTTCGTATTGAATAGGAAATAATACAAAGCGATCCTGGGTGTCTTGCAGAATGGGTTCCTGTGCGTCAAAGTTTGTTGCCTGCGTCATTGTTTTGTCAATCGTGCTATTCTCCATGCTTGTTCTTCTTATTGTCGTTTTTTATTTGTCGTTTTCTATTGATGACTTTTTCGTGTTTTTGTTTTGGCCGATTGTCATTTCCTTTTTGTTCTTCTTCCTATTTCTTCTAGTTCATCTTTAATTCGTTTCTGCCACTTCGTTTTTTCCTTTTTATTGGAGTTATGATTGGACTTTTCACAACGATATCATACGCAATAAACTTTGCAATAGGGACAAAAAATCCCTGTCAAAACATCAATACATTTTGAAAAGGATATCTATCTTTATGTTAAGTGCGAGGGATAGAAAATGAAGAAACTTTTCGGTAATCTTCCCTCAAAATTGCGTGAAGCCAAATCCCACTTTCTCCGTTGCTTCTGACTCTAATCTAAGAGCATATTCTTCGCTTTGCAAGTTCTGTTTTCAACACCTTAAAAGTGAATAAACGTATCTGTCTATTAATTAGGAAGTTAGGGTGTTGATTACATTTATTTTACGTCCAGAAAACCTAGTCTTAACACAAGTTGGTGTAGAGTTAATGACCATGCTGATTAGTACCCCTGGTATCGAGACTCGACCAGATCTAATGTATCATGTAACTCATTGATACTCATTGATGTAACTAGAATTTTTCGGAATTCTTTTACACCTGGAAGCCCCCTAAAGTATGGTCCATAATGACGGCGGGTTTCTAGAATTCCTAACTTTTCGCCCTTCCAAGAAATCGCTGTATCTAAGTGTTTTCTTGCCGTCTTTACACGCTCAGAAATCGATGGATTTGGCGCATGAATTCCTTCTTCCATAAACGTCTTACATGCCTTGAAAATCCATGGGTTGCCAATGGCTGCTCGGCCAATCATTATTCCATCTACACCGTACTTGTTTTTGTACTCAATCAACTTTTCAGGATGATCAATATCGCCATTGCCAAAAACGGGAATATGAAGCCTTGGATTGTCCTTCGTATTAGCAATCAAGCGCCAATCAGCATCCCCTCGATACATTTGCTTGCGGGTCCTACCGTGGATGCTAATGGCATGGATCCCGACATCTTGTAATCGTTCAGCAACTTCTACAATAAATTTTGTGCTTTCATCCCAGCCAAGACGCGTCTTCACCGTAACCGGTAGGCTCGTGTTGTCTACAATCAACTTGGTTAATCGTACCATGCGAGGAATATCTTGTAAAATTCCCGCACCGGCCATTTTACACACAACCTTTTTTACTGGACAACCATAATTAATGTCGATGACATCAGGGTTTGCCTCCTCCACCATTTTTAAAGAAGTTAACATGGCTTGTTCGTCCGAACCGAAAATTTGAATTCCTATTGGACGTTCTTCTGGGTAGATATCTAGTTTTTGTATACTCTTGGCGGCCCCATGGGCAAGGCCATCCGTTGATATGAACTCAGTGTACAGCATATCAGCCCCTTGGTCCTTGCACAGCGCTCTAAAGGGTGGATCACTCACATCTTCCATTGGCGCCAACAGCAGAGGAAAGTCACCCAAGTCCAAGTTGCCTATTTTAACACCCATAACACAAAATTACACTACTTATTAAGCTCGTGGCCATTACCTTCGCCAAAAAGAGTCAATAATTCCTTATGATGAATACACCATCACTACAAACAAAGGCAAAAAAGGAAGTCTTCTTAATCAGCGGCTATTTACTCTTTCTTACAGGCCTATCTCTTTGCCTGATGCTACTCCCGTCAAATACACAAAAACCAAGCTTTACGCTAGAAACCATATTTCTTAATATTGTTGGCACGGTAGTACTTTTCTCCCCCATCATTTATCTATGGTGGCGATCTTCGGCAGAAGCCTCCCTTAATCCAATGATTAAGCAAAACATTAAACCGAAGGCCGTAGGTGGCATTGTGGCACTTGCCGTTGTGCTCCCCTTTGCTCTGTTGCCCTTAGAACTTTTGGTAGAAATCGTACTTGCCTTATTGCCAGAGAACATTAACCGAGCCGCCCAAGCGCTCAACGAGCAGTCAAATGCCGTTTTTATCGTTCAAGAAATGGAACATTCCGCACTGGTAATCGTTAGCCTATTCATTGCCTTGGCCGCGATGCCGGCCATCATTGAAGAGTTTGTGTTTCGGGGAATCTTGCAGCACCGAATGCAGGTTAGTGGTCTAAAGCCGATATGGGCAATTGGGTTGAGTAGCTTAATCTTTTGCATCATGCATCTGCAACTTGTCAACCTATTACCCATGATGATTTTATCCTCTATTCTAGGATGGTTGTACTATCATGGACAATCCCTACACTATTCCGTGCTTTTTCATGCCCTGAACAATGCCTTCTCCATCACTATGTTAATTGGTTTTGGAGGAGAACCAAGCACTGACGAATCAAGTCCATGGTTTTGGGTTATTGGCGTGGGGGCTATATTTACAGCCGTAATGCTATTGAAATCTTTGCATAAAACACTACGCTCAGAGGATATTCCTCATCCAAACAAGGTGCAATAAGTCATGAATAACTTGTTGAAACGAAGCATTACAGGAAGCATACTAGTGGCTAGCATTATTGTCATGCTTTTTCTTGGTTTTCGCGTTTTTACCCTGTTCACTATGTTGCTAGGCCTAGGCCTTAGTGCTGAACTAATCGGGCTAACCCAAGTAGATAGCCCACAAAAAAAAATACATAAAACACTGACTAAGCTCGGCTTTGTTTTTCTTTCTTCGAGCTGCATTGGTGTTGTTGGCTTGCATATTGTAGGTGCGCCAATTGATTGGCCCTTGTTATTGCTCTTAGCTGTTTTCCTTTCTTTTTTCTGTATGCACGTCATCTTTTATAAAGGAAACTCCCTAGCTTATCTGGCAAGCCATTTTCTCGCCCTAGCGTATATCACACTTCCGCTTTGCCTGAGCCTATTACTTAGTCGTCATGAGGGCGGACTCTTTCGGCCTCAAAACATATTGGGCATTTTCCTTCTTCTATGGGTGTTTGATTCTTCGGCATATGGGTTTGGATCGGTGTTTGGGAAACGCACGCTAAGCCCCAATATATCTCCAAAGAAGACCATCGAAGGGTTTGGACTTGCATTAGTCGTCACGCTGGCCATTGGCTATATGATACCCTTAATCTTTGTTAAGGCCTCGTGGTCCGCCATAGATTGGGCAGTTATTGCCGCCATAGCGGGTGTTTTTGGAACCCTTGGCGATCTCTTTGCATCAAGCATAAAACGAGGTGCTGGTGCTAAGGATTCTGGAAAATTGCTCCCTGGGCATGGCGGATTATTAGACCGATTTGATAGTTATCTGATGACCATTCCTTGGGTATATTTATACACACAAACCATAGCCCTTTTATAACATGACTGCCACCCGAATACATCGAGAGGTTAGACCCTATCTCATTGGACATAGTATCTGTGTACTTATCGCCTCAGGACTCTTTTTTTGGTACACAACGCCATGGTACTATCCCCTTGCATGGTTTTCCGCACAAGTTTCGTTGCTACTTTTTACACTTTACTTCTTTCGGTATAGAGATGCCGCGCTTCCTGAGGATTTTTCTTCACAATCATTGCTATCTCCTGCGGACGGTCATGTTGTCGCCCTTGAGCCCTCACTACGTGAAGACTTAGATGCACTAAGACTTTCCATCTACCTTCATGGCACCGATACCCATCTTATTCGGATTCCTTGTTCAGGAAAGGTAGTTAATGTAACCTATCACCCTGGTAAACACCTCGTCGCTTTTAATCCAAAGTCATCCCTGCTTAACGAACGACTCGAAGTTGGTATAGAGCATGTAAGCGGAAAGACAGTGACTATGACCCTTGTGGCTGGTCTTTTAGCTCGCCGTATAAAGCCCTATATAAAGGTTGGTCAGGAAGTTCGTGCAGGAGAAGAATTGGGCTATATTTTACTCGGATCAAGAGTAGACATGGATATTCCCAACTCCTTTCAACCCAAAGTAGAGTTAAACCAAAAGGTTTTCTCTAGCGAGTCTATTCTCGGGGATTGGAGTTAGTCAATAAGCTGACATAATTCTAACAGGACCCCTTCCGTTGACTTCGGATGAAAAAAGAATATTCGTCGATTGTCCGCCCCTTGGGTTATGGATTGGGAAACAGGAAGAAATCCCTCTTTGACTAAGCGGTCAATCTCCTCCTGAATATCATATACAGCCAACGCCATATGATGTAGTCCGCTCCGATGCTTCTTGAAATATTCATGCAATACGGAATCTACACCTAACGGGGCTATCAATTCAATTTTATTTGGTCCACACTTAAAAAAAGAAGTTATCACTCCTTGGTCTTCTACTACCTCTCTTTTATAGGGCCCCTTACCAAACAACTTGGTATAAGTAGCCTCTGCAGCTTCAATATCTTGAACGGCAATTCCGATATGTTCGATTTTTCGCACGATGATTAATTTTATACAAAATACGTTTCATGCTCTTTATCTCCGACAAAGCAGCACACCAAGTGCAAGAAATCCTAACTCAAAACAAACAAAATGGGCAAGTGAAAGAGGGAGAAGAGCAGGCCGTAAGGATTCGCGTACTTGGTGGAGGGTGTTCTGGACTAACCTATAAATTGGAGTTTGATCACAACATTGAGGAAGCCGATCAGGTATTTTATGATAAAGGCGTAAAAATGGTGACGGACTTAAAGAGTTTTTTATTTATTGCCAATACAACGCTCGATTACAGCGATGGCCTCAACGGCAAAGGATTTCATTTTATCAACCCAAATGCTGAACGAACTTGTTCCTGCGGAGAGAGCTTTTCTGTGTAGAAGAAGGCGACTAGATTAAAACGCCTAGAATGCTTGGTGCTTTCTTCTCCTCATCTTTACCCCATATGCTATAAGGGTTAGCATGAACACAAGGGGTATCCAAATCATCCATTCAGCACGTAACACTTGATAGCTTCTTTGCAACACGTTGATGAACCGCTGAAAAAAAGTTGAAGAGAGCAATTCGTTTCGATCATACTGTGTAAGCAAGGCGTTATTGGGGTCAATTTGTTCAATCGTATCATATATATTGGAGGCCTGCTCATAATGCTTTAACACGTAGTAACAATAAAACAACGCCTTCAATAGCTCTAGGTCATTTGGATAGCGCTTGACAAGTTTTTCTAAATCGTATAAAGCCTTTTTATGCCGCTTTGCAGACAATGCCTCAATAGCACGGTTTCTCCACAACACATCATTATCTTTATCGAGAGCTATGGCCTTGTTATAATCAGCAATCGCTTGGTCGTATTCACCACCTTCTCCATATAGAATAGCCCTTCGCCAATAATAATCGACTTGCTGGCTGTCTAAAGCAATAGCAGATGAAAAGTCATCAATTCCGTCTTGTACATTGCCCAATTCAAGCGCAACCAAGGCTCGCTCGGCAAAAATAAAGGCCCTAGGCTTATCCTTAAGTCTGCTTGAAAGAAGAGTATGGGCTTGGCTAAAGTTCTTCTCCGCTCTATGATAGCTCACTAAAAAAGCCCTGGCACTATCCCGTAAATCCTCATAGTGTAAGACGACATCTTCCATGATAAAACGCGCTTTATCCACCTCGCCCATGTTGTAATGACAATACGCTCTTAACATTTCTGCCCTTCCCATTTGTTGGGAGGGTGGATTTGCTAGGCTTAAATGATAAAGTGCCTGTTCGTAATCTTTAAGCCAATAGCGGCTTTGTGCGCGGTATAAGTGCGCTTCGGGTCGGCTAGGAAACTCCGTTATAATCTCAGCAAACAAAGAATCCGCAAGCAAATAGTCTTTCTCTTCAAGTGCTTGAATGGCAACAGGCCAGGGATTGCTTGCTTTAACAAAGACGCACCCTAAAAAGAGAAAAAGACTACAAAAAACTACGTGCTTGCACCTAGGCATGTAAGGGAAATGATTGTGCTAAGGCGTGAACCTCTTGCTTTACCTTCTCTGCCTCTTGCTCACCTTGAGATAACACTCTGTCAATCCATGATGCAATTTGCACCATTTCCTTTTCGGCAAACCCCCTAGTAGTTACTGCTGCGGTACCCAAGCGAATACCCGAAGTAACAAAAGGTGATTTTGTATCAAAAGGAACCATGTTTTTATTGGCTGTTATATCTGCCATCCCTAAGAGGGCTTCGGCATCTTTTCCTGTGATTCCCTTACTTGATAGATCGATTAACATTAAATGATTGTCCGTGCCCCCCGACACCAAATCGTAACCAGCATCAACCAAGGCTTCTGACAATATTCCAGCATTTTGGATGACGCGCTTTGTGTACTCTTCAAAAGAAGGCTGTAATGCCTCCTCAAAAGCAACTGCCTTAGCTGCTATAACGTGTTCAAGTGGACCACCTTGCGTCCCAGGGAAAACACCGCTATCAAGAACCGAAGACATTTTTCGGATATCACCCTTTTTGGTGGTCTTTCCCATTGGGTTGGGGTAGTCTTTACCCAACATGATGATTCCACCTCGTGGGCCGCGCAATGTTTTGTGAGTCGTTGACGTCACGATGTGACAGTGGGGCATAGGGTTGTTGAGTTGACCTGTTGCAATTAGGCCTGCGGTGTGCGCAATATCAGCAAGCAACAGAGCCCCTACTTCATCTGCAATCTCTCGAAAACGTGCATAATCCCAATCACGGGCGTAAGCTGAGGCGCCGCAAATTAGAAGCTTTGGACGCACAGTGTGGGCAATGCGCGCAACATTATCCATATCAATTCGCCCAGTCTCTTGTTGTACACCATAGAAATGAGCGTCATAATACAAACCGCTTAAATTAACGGGAGATCCGTGCGAAAGGTGACCACCATGGGCGAGGCTAAAACCCAAAATAGAGTCGCCAGGCTTTAGTGTGGCTAACATAACTGCCGCATTGGCTTGAGCGCCGCTGTGTGGCTGGACATTCGCCCATTCCGCCCCAAAAAGAGAGCACAGCCGGTCTATACACAGCTGTTCAATGTCATCGACGACTTCGCAGCCTCCATAGTATCGTCTTTTGGGCAGCCCTTCGGCATACTTGTTCGTCAAAATGCTTCCCGCTGCCTTCATAACATTTGGACTTGCAAAGTTTTCTGAGGCAATCAGTTCGATTCCCTCAAGCTGGCGCCTGTGTTCTAATTCTATTAGGTCAAAAATCTTATCGTGTTGCATGGTTGAAATCTAGTTATTCTTCTTGTACTTCGTTTTGCTCGGCTTGTAATTTTTTGTACGCCTTAAGACGTTTAATTCCTTGCATTAAACGAACGAGGCCATAAACTCCCAAAGGAAAAGCCAACAGGGCTTGCCATCGAAGTTGAGGTGTGCTGGAAAGCAAAAACTCCGAAACAGCCATAAAGACCCCTAGGCCTAGAAAAGCGATTCCACGTATAACAAAGGATATACCTTGATACATTAAGTTCATAATCTCACGTCTTGTTTGGTTAATCTATCCATTCCTACATAAGGATGCAGTACTTTGGGCAAGTGCACCACTTCTCCATCCCAACCCTGCTCTAGTAATCCCGAAACGATACGAGGAATAGCCAAAGCACTGCCATTTAATGTGTGGGGTTTTATTTTATTGTTGTCTTGGTCGCGGTACCGAAGGCGAAGGCGGTTTGTCTGAAATGTTCCGAAATTTGAAACAGAGCTTACTTCAAGCCACCGCGATTGACCTGGAGACCAAATTTCAAAATCATAGGTGATTCCTGCAGCAAACCCTAGGTCCCCCGCACATAAATTCAGAATCCTAAACGGCATTTCTAAAGCATCCAACAAGGCCTCAACATGGTTTACCATGTCTTGGTGAGCTGCCTCGGAACCAGTTGGCGGGACAATTTGTACAATTTCCACCTTATCAAACTGATGCAGGCGGTTTAATCCGCGCACCTCCTTCCCATAAGAACCAGCCTCCCTTCGAAAACAAGGAGTATACCCCGTTAACTTGATCGGCAAGTCATTTTCATGAATGAGGGCGTCTCTGTAAAGGTTGGTTAAGGGCACCTCCGCCGTTGGAATCAGATACAATCCATCTAAGGTAGCTTCATACATTTGAGCCTCTTTATCGGGCAATTGCCCTGTCGCTCGTGCAGAGTCTTCATTGACTAAATGAGGCACTTGAAACTCGGCATAGCCCGCTTTGTTTGCTTCATCCAAAAAATAGGAAACCAAACCACGTTGTAGCTTAGCCATATCACCTACATAAACAGGAAATCCACTCCCTGAAAGCTTAACTCCCAAATCCATCCGCAGCAGATTCAGGCGCTCTGCAATTTCCCAATGAGGCGCACTTGTCTCTTTACATGGTCTATCTGACCGACGAATTTCTTGATTATCCTCTTCATTTTTTCCCTCTGGAACCTCGTCAAAGGCAAGGTTGGGAAGTTGGATCCAGTGGGCATTAAGGGCCTCATTCGCCTCTCGCATAGTCTGTTCTAAAGAAGCAATCGTCGCCTTTAACTCTTTAGTCTTTTCTCTAAGAAGTTCTGCCTTGTCTTTCTGGCCTGACTTAAATAGCTTACCTATCTCCTGAGCTGCTGTGTTTGCCTCTGTTTTTGCCTCATCTAATTTGCCCTGAGCACTTCGTCTTGAGACGTCTAGGGCAATCAGTTGGTCGATCTCTTCCGAAGAGGTGCTTGGGCGTTTGCTATGTCGTGATTTAGCAAGTTCTGTGTTGGCCCGGATCCATTGTAAATCAATCATGATATCTTTATAGCGTAAAAAACGGTAAATCCTACCAATTGTGCCTTAGTTTTTATCAAAATATTGCAACTATTGTAAGAATTAGTTATTCTTGCAATGGAAATCAATCAATTCATTCTCGATTTCCCCCTCAATTCTCAATTTATTTCATGTACGATATTGAACAACTGAACGCGTTTATCGTTCCAGAACTCAAAGAAATTGCTGAGCGATTTTCTGTCAAGGGCTTTAAGCGTATGGCAAAAATGGACTTAGTCCACGCCATTTTGGATGCACAAGCCGATAAAGAAACCGAGGCACGTGCTGCTGCTAAAGAAAAACCCGAGGCACGTAAAAACACCAGGCGCCCATCAAAACAGCAAGAGGAATCTAATTCTTCAAATAGGGCTGACAAAAAGCCCTCTTCTTCGGATAAGAATGAAAAGAGTTCATCCGAAGAAAGTTCTGCTAAAGAGAACAACAAGCGACAGCGCAATACTCCAAAAAACCAGTCGTCAAATGATCGAAGAAAAAAGAACGACAACGAACAAGGTCGAGGAAGAGGTCATTCAAACAACTCCGAATCAAAAGGTCAGCAGAACGATCGGAAGCCACCCAAAAAGGAATACGTATTCGACGTAAAAGTTGATGGGTGTATCGCTGGCGAGGGAGTGCTTGAGTTAATGAATGAGGGCTACGGCTTTCTTCGTTCAGGCGATTACAATTACCTAAGTTCACCTGATGACATCTATGTTTCTTCAGGACAGATAAAATCCAACGGACTGAAGCCAGGAGATACGATAAAAGGATTTATCCGGCCGCCTAGACCAGGTGAAAAGTATTTCGCCTTAACCAAGGTAGAATCGGTCAATGGTATGAGTCCAGAAAAGATTAAGCATAGAATTCCTTTCGACTACTTAAAACCCCTCTTCCCAGAAGAAAAATTAAACCTCTCCATAGAGGGCGATAAAGGTGCTCTGTCCACGAGGGTAATGGATCTCTTTACACCTATTGGAAAAGGACAGCGGGGTATGATTGTGGCCCAGCCAAAGACAGGGAAAACGTCGATTCTTAAAGATGTAGCAAATGCAATAGCTCATAATCACCCAGAAGTTTACCTTATGGTCTTGTTGATCGATGAAAGACCCGAAGAAGTAACCGATATGGAGCGCAGCGTCCGAGCTGAGGTTTTGGCATCAACATTTGATGAACCTGCAGACCGACATGTAAAGGTTTCTACCATTGCCCTTGAAAAAGCTAAGCGATTAGTAGAAAGCGGTATGGACGTGGTGATTCTCCTTGATTCCATAACACGTCTAGCTCGAGCTCACAACACGGTGTCCCCGGCATCGGGTAAAGTATTATCAGGGGGGGTTGAGGCCAATGCCCTACACAAACCGAAAAAATTCTTCGGGGCTGCGCGTAATATCGAGCACGGCGGTTCTCTAACAATTCTTGCTACTGCCCTTATTGAAACGGGCTCAAAAATGGATGAAGTGATTTTTGAGGAATTCAAGGGAACAGGAAACATGGAATTACAACTCGATCGTCGTTTGTCCAACCGTAGAATCTATCCTGCCATTGATCTTGTGGCCTCAAGCACACGAAGAGAAGACCTTCTCTTGGGCAAAGAACAACTACAGCGTATGTGGATTTTAAGAAATCACTTGGCCGACATGAATAGCGAAGAAGCCATGGACTTCATTCTCAATCACATGAGGGGAACTCGATCCAATGAAGAGTTCTTGGTATCCATGAATGGATAAAATCTCTAGTCGAGATTGCTTTGATCGGGATAGATAACCAATTGCTGACCTATGCGCAAACTCGCTGCGTCCGTAATGTTGTTCCAGCCAATAACCTGTGATAGGCCCACATTGTACTTCTCGGCAATTACACTCAACACCTCTCCAGACTTTACCGTATGAATCACCTTAGACGACGAGGACGAGCTTGAGGATGACGATGAACTACTTGACGATGTGCTTCCTGAAGTGAAAACACTTTGTCCAGGGTAAATAGTCAATTCTTGGCCTATGCGCAAACTTGCTGCATCTGTAATGTTGTTCCAACTTATAACCTGTGATAAGCCCACATTATATTTCTCAGCAATAACGCTCAGTACCTCTCCAGACTTTACCGTATGAATCACCTTAGACGACGAGGACGAGCTTGAGGATGACGATGAACTACTTGACGATGTGCCCCCTGAAGTGAAAACACTCTGTCCAGGATAAATAGTCAATTCTTGACCTATGCGCAAACTTGCTGCATCTGTAATGCTGTTCCAACTTATAACCTGCGATAGACCTACATTATACTTCTCGGCAATCACGCTCAACACCTCCCCAGACTTTACTGTGTGAATCACCTTCGACGACGAGGAAGAACTTGAGGATGAAGAGGAGCTGCTTGAGGAAGCCGTTCGATTGTCTGAATAAACTGTGAGTCGCTGACCTATAGCTAGTATTGACTCTTCGGTTAAACCGTTCCAAGCCATAAGCTTAGAGAGCCCCACATCGTATTGTTCAGCAATACCGCCCAAAAACTCTCCCTCCGCAACAACATGAGTAATCTTTTGACTTGAATTGGAAGTGCTTGAGCCATTGGAAGTCGACACAGCGCTACCAGATTCCACTGTAGGAGGTGACTGCGCCCGAATGGTCGTATTTGAAGTGGTAACTTCTTGGGTTGTGGTACTGGTAGCAACCTCTAGCGTTTGAAAGGCTTCTAGCCGTTTACTTTGCGCTTGTTGAAAAGCCTCAACCTCAACTTCTAATGATTGGGTTGCTTCACCGTTTAAGGCAATAAGCAAGGCTTCGCCTAACATCTCAGCCTTCAGTCGGTATCCTTTAGGTTTCAAAGAGATAAGGTCTAGATTAGCCAATTTTCGCTTTTTCCATTCTAAAATGCTCGTCCTTCCCCCAGAAGCCCAAAACCAATCATACAATAGGCATCCCTTCTCTTTAGCAATCTCATGAAGCAGCGCCGAATACTCTTCGGTTACCGCCACATTTTCCTGCTTACTGCGATACATATCTTGACCTGATACTAATAAAACAGCGGCGTTCGGGCATGCTCGGTTGACCTTAGCAATCGTTCGACTTATGTTTTTCTTCGTGAATGGACCTAAGACGTCTCGTCCTCTTAGTTCGGCCACGGAAAAGTCAAGGATGATCAAATCTGGATTAAGTGCCGATAATTGTGTACTAAACAATTCTGCGTTAAGTATTCCCGCATACCCAGCACCCTCTACGCCTAGAGAATGATAAACAAGTCCAGAATCTTCAGTAAAAAGAAGATTAGCTCCATGAAAAACAAACCCTGATTGACTTGGCGCCGATTTCTGACACATCAAGGTAAACTCGCGGTCGAACGCTGGTATAAGCGCTTCAATGTAACCTAAATCTGCATTCATTGAAGAGGGCTGAATAAGGACAGTATCTTCACCTGATACCCACATTACATCGAAACTATTACTCGACTCACAAAAAATTTGAAGACGCATGGGCCTTTGTGGAAGCTTTTCTTGAAATTCAAAAGAAATCTGAGCATTTTCATCTGCTGTTTTCGCGACCATACCGGACACCCCCCTAGGAATGGACGGAGTCATTCTACTGGCAATATCATATCGCCATGCGCCTTTATGACTGCTTGTGTAGTAGACAGAACTAAAGGTGCGCGCAACCGAATTGGGCTGAACCATTCCCCAGCCTCCATTACCCACTTCCTCCTGAAGGATTTCCTGTAGATACCCTGTGAACATATCCGTTTGAACATGCTCATCACCAAAGTGAGCTATGACAAAAGCATTGCTGTCTGCATTACTCCAAGCATCCCTTACATGATTAAGTGCACTATCGGAATAATACTGGATGACATTCGCTTCTGGATGCAGGAAGGAATAGTCGTCGGCCCGCGAAAAACTTCCTTGAGCCCAAGCGGCATTGGCCCACAAGGTAAAGCAGCCAAAAATCATAAATAAATAGGAGGCCTGGCTCCTTTGAGTTGACGGTTGAGTAGATTTCTCCATAAGACAAAGTTCTCTAAAATATCATATGCTTAGACCCCCGCGTCTCAACAAAGTTCAAGTTGATGTCTATGAGAATCTACAAAGGCTTTATCCATCGACACAAATTGATTAAAATCGATGAAATCATGAGTAAAACGAATACTGAAAAGAAAAAGTATGATGTCTATCGGAAGAAATAGCGCAATTATTGTTTGTTTCATGAGATTATTGTACCTTCGCCTACCCGTAAAAAGGGAATAATAATCATTCATCATGAAAAGAACATTTCAGCCTTCGAGAAGAAAACGTAAAAACAAGCACGGTTTCCGTGAGCGTATGCTTAGTAAAGGGGGTCGAAAAGTTATCGCCTCGCGTCGTGCTAAAGGAAGAAAAAAACTCACCGTTTCCGACGAAAAACGTCTTAAGTAGACGCCACAGTCTAAAAAGCACCCTTTTGTGGGGTAAGCTTCTGTCTTCAGGTGCCCGCATTAGAAAGGGCCCTTACACCATCATCTACATCCCTTCCAAAGAGTTCAACATTGGATTCAGCGTTCCCAAGCGATTTTTTGCCAAGGCAAATACTCGTAATCGGGTTAAGCGCTTATTAAGAGAAGCTAGCGCAATGTTGTTGTCTAATTGCAATGAATTGCCCAAAACGGCCATCATTGTCAAATATGGAAACAAACAGGACCCTCCAATTACCTTAGATACAGCCCTTGAGTCACTCGAGCCTTTATTCCTAGAAGTAATGAATTCAAACTCAGTGAATGCCCAATCGCAGGAAGAGCCGGGCCAGGGATAACGCTCGGTTTCTTAGTTAAAAAGCGTTTCCACTGGGACGTAGGGAAGATCAAAGGCTTCTGCCACTCCCTCATAGACTACTTTACCCTGAACAACATTAAGTCCTTTTAACAAGTCTTTACGCTTCGAACATGCCTCTTTCCACCCATTATTAGCCAACGCTATCACATAGGGAAGTGTGGCGTTAGTTAATGCAATCGTCGAAGTATAAGGAACGGCCCCCGGCATATTCGCCACACAATAATGAACGATATCATCAATGATATAGGTTGGATCCTCGTGCGTCGTGGGCTTGCAAGTTTCTATACATCCTCCTTGATCAACCGCCACGTCAACTAATACCGCTCCCTTGTGCATCATGGATAGCATATCCCTTGTAATAAGGCTCGGAGCCTTCGCCCCGGGAATTAGGACGGCGCCAACAATCAAATCCATCTGAGGTATTAATTCTCGAATGGTCATTTCGGTAGAAAAACGAGTAATGACATTAGCGGGCATCACGTCATTGAGGTAGCGTAAACGATCGAGGTTTACATCGAGTATGGTCACCATGGCTCCCAAACCAGCCGCCATTTGGGCCGCCTGAGTTCCTACAATTCCACCTCCAAGGATCAACACTCTTCCCGGCTCAACACCTGGCACACCGCCCAACAAAACCCCTTTGCCCTGAATGGGTTTCTCCAAATATTTTGCGCCTTGTTGAATAGACATCCGCCCCGCCACCTCACTCATCGGGATGAGCAGTGGTAAAGCGCCATGATCACTTTCGACCGTCTCGTAAGCTAGGCACACCGCCTTTGACTTGATACAAGCGTGGGTTAAGGCCTCACTTGACGCAAAGTGGAAATAGGTAAAAATGAGCTGGTCCTCACGCAAAAGACCATATTCTGCTTCAATGGGTTCTTTTACCTTCACAATCATCTCTGCTTCAGCATAGACGCTTTCTATTGTGGGTGCAATGGAGGCCCCAGCCTCAACATAGTCTTCATCGCTAAATCCACTGCCCATTCCCGCCTGCGTTTGAACGCGGACTGCATGGCCTCTTTTTACCAATTCCAACACACCACCAGGGGTAACAGCCACCCGGTTTTCGTTGTTTTTAATTTCTTTAGGTACCCCAATATTCATAACCAAAATTTTCTCAATATTAAAAAAGATTTATCGAAATGCCTGCCTCGGATTTTCTGTCTCCAATTCGACGGATTGCGTAAAGGATTTCATGAGATATCGCATGAACTTACGTCGATGATAAACGGCTGATGCCATTGCGTTTGGCTGAGCCCCCACATTGGACTTTGCTTGTTGTGATGTTCTCCCGTAGCAAACCATGTCTTTCTTATGTTCTATACCCAGCTCCACTAAGTCGTATAAAATTCTATGATAAGCCTTAAATCTTCCTGCTCTTTTGTGATTTAGTCCAATTAAATGAGCATGAATCCTATTGTCATCTTCAAACCAGGAGATCCATCCAATGACCTCGTTGCCGACAGAATAGGTGCGCAGTTTGGGAAGACTCGAAGAAGTGTTTCCTTCTATCTGAAAATACGCAGGCGACATAAGCTGAATGTAGAAGTCTACTGCCGACATAATGTTTACATAAAGCGGATACATCGCCTCCGTCGGCGCCTCGCTCCAGTTGCTGTAATCAATTACTTGTAGGTCTTTGCTCCGCTCAGCAACCTGATTATACTTTGTTCGGTATTTGGCTCGCAATGCCGCAGCATACTCCTCCATAGTAGAAAAGCGTGTAACATTCTCCAAAATCATGTCGGGTTCTGATGGTGTCATGAAAAACCCGCCTTCTTTTAGACTATCAACCATCCAAGAGTCGATTGTTATGTAAACATCCTTGATCAATAATCCATCATAGGGTATCAAACCACTTTGTAGCTGGCTAAGTAGATATTGGTAGATTCCCTTCTTTTGCTCTTGAGTCATTTCCCCGGAAAAAACCAAGCCATTGTCGCCTGTGGTAAAGATGCTTCCCAAAGACAATATCCTCCATTGAATCGGACGGACTGCGAGATCATATACCTTTGAGGGCAACCAACCCGTGGGGCGAAAATTATGTAAGCGTTCTCCGCTAAAAGGCATCCTCTGGAGATACGCTCGTGCCAATAGGGTGTCACCGTCATAAACTGCACAGATAAAGTGATCCATTGCTGGATTGCTTTGAGATAAATGAGTGAGGTAATCCACTTCTTGAAAGGGAAGTTTCTCAGCCACCAAGTCGCTGTGATTCGACGCAAAATCATGAACAGATAAGACGGACACTGATCGGTCCTTATTTTGAAGAGAAGCTTTGCCCACGTCTATGGTAACAACCTATTTAAGTCATTGTTTTTTTCCTGCCAGCTGGCCGCAAGCAGCATCGATATCATGGCCGCGACTTCGTCGGATATGGGCCTCTAATCCGTTGTCTGTCAATATTTCCAAAAACCGGCGTGATCGGGTTGGCGTTGATCGTTCTAAGGATACCCCCTCCACCGAATTGTACTCAATAAGGTTGATGAAGCAAGGAAACTCTTTAGCAATCTTTACAAGATTCCTCGCATCCTCTTCGGAATCATTGAACTTTTGAAAGAGGATATACTCCAGCGTTACTTTTCGTTTCGTTTGAGCATAAAATTCCTTGATAGAATCCACCACCTCTTCAATAGGATTGCTTTTGTTGATGTCCATAATTTGAGCTCGCTTGGCATTGGTGGCCGCATGGAGAGACCATGCCAAATTAAACTTACTACCGCGCTCCGCCAACTTCCGAATACCACGAGCAATACCCACAGTGGAGAGCGTAATGCGTCGAGAAGCCATATTCATAGCCTCTTCTGCTGTAAGAATTTCTGTAGCTCGAAACACCTCGTCCAAATTAAGCAAGGGTTCGCCCATTCCCATAAAAACAATATTTGTGAGTCCTCTTCCAAATTGATCTAAAGCAAGCCTATTCAAGCCTCGAACTTGATCTACTATTTCAGAAAAGGCCAAGTTTCGATCACGCTTTAGTTGTCCTGTGGCACAAAACGAACAATGAAGAGAACAACCAACTTGAGAGGAAATACACGCTGTAATCCGTTTGCTTGTTGGAATGATAACTCCCTCAACCGTCCGATCATCATGGAGTGCAAAGCCAACTTTAATCGTACCATCTTGACTTTTTTGGACAATATCTACCTCGGCAATATGAAAAACAAAAGACTCCTGAAGCCGAGCCCGAAGAGATTGAGGAAGATTTGTCATCATCTCAAAATGGTCAGCCCCTTTAATCCAAAGCCATTCAAAAATCTGCTTGGCTCTAAAAGAGGGCTCATTGTTTTGCTCAAGCCATTGGGCTAAGTCTTCACGAGCCATGGTGCGAATATTTGTCATCTGCACTGGCTTCTTATTTGCTAAAGGGTTTACCGTATCCATGATTCAGGATTTAGCTTAACATTGTTCTTCCAAATTTCCATGTGCATTCTTGGAGAAAGAGCGCCCAATCCCTCGCTATATACAGATCCAATAACCTGACCTGAAGAAAGCGTTTGACCTCTTGAAACCGTGGGCCTAGATAAGTTGCTATATACAGTGAAATATGGACCATGTTGTACAATCACTGTCCAGTGAACATTAGTCATTTCAAAAACACGGGAGACTTTTCCATTATATAAAACACGCACCGCTGCACTTGGCCTTGTTTCAATGTCTATTCCATTATTTTGGATAAGCAGTGTGGGCATGTCCGGATGACTTACTTGACCAAAACGGGTAACAATACGCCCATTGTCGACCGGCCATGGAAAACGTCCCTTATTGGCTGCAAAGGAATTTGCTAATTCAACGTCTACCGGGTCTGGCGCTGTCAAGCTTGCCCTTCTTTCTCGCTCTATCCGTGCTTCCTCTTCTAAAATCTCTTTGAGCCGAAGATCTAGAGCACTGATGTTGGCCTGGATTTCCGCTTTAATCTGCTGCTGTCGAGTCATATCCTTTTCTAATGAAAGCAACGTAGCATTGTACTGATCTTCCGATTCCTTGAGACTGCGCTGTTCTTCAAGGAGTTCAGCTTGTTTGACTTCGAGTACCGCCATCTGTGCCTTCACCTTGTTGCGGACGGCAACTAAATAGTCTTGAATTTCTTGTAATGCGCGCATTTTATAATTCAACACCCTAGATAAATTGCCCATAAACCGATAGCGCTTAAAAACATCCTCAAACGAAGTAGACGACAAAACATACATTGACCGGGTCTGTGAAACTCGATAGCGGTAGGCCATTCGAACGGCATCAGCACAATTTCCTTTTAGCCGTTTATATTCGTTCCGGGTTTTGTCCTCCTCTTCTTGTAAGGAATCTAGGCTGTAGGCTAATTGAAAACTATCCTGCCGGAGGAGATTAACCAAGGAGTCTTGAATTTGCCGTTGAGTGTTGAGTAATCTTAACTGATTGATCGTCACTTGTTGTTGGCTTTGAAGGCGTTGTATTTCTCCCTCTAAGCTTGCTAAATCGTTTCGAAGTTTATCTTGTTTGTTCACTATGGATGACGAAGTCTCTGGCTCTTGTGCGTGCAACCAACCGGCTACCCACACCAAGCCCACCACACATAGAAAAAAGCTAAAAAGCAAGCTATGGTTGAATGACTTCATAAGATGAAGGTACTTCAAAAGGAAGGTCATAGGGCCCTTTCTTTTCCAAGGAATTTGTGGATAGAGAAACTTCTAAGCCCTCTGCTTCGACTATCAAGGTGCGATCTTTGGCCCACAGTCCTCCCTCCAATTCTTCGACATTCTTCCATTGAAGCGTAGCCCATTGTTCAATAGATGGCTCATACACTTCTAGGTGATTTACCCCTAGAGTGTCCAATGCAATAATTTTAACAACCAATCCCGCCGGAGATAACCATAGAGAGTCTTCTTTTTGAAAATCATCTTGCTGTAAAACCACACCAAACATCCAAGACATCATCAAATCGTAATCACTAATGGCCGGTAAGCCAAGGGCATCAAGCCCTGCGATTGTACCTGAATAGTACGTCCGATCCAAGCGATTAAGCGCCTGTACTGAATCTCTTGAGAATAAAATTCGAGCCCCTTCAAATCCAAACTTGGTAAACTGTCCCCATACCTTCTCGCCACCATTGGTTCTAAACTTTGCCTTAAATCGCTGACTCTGATTATCGTAGAGAATAGAGGCAGAGGTTATTATCTCGAGCGTATCCAAGCCCTTCAGCCACTGGCCCGCTAAAGAAACGGGCTGCTGCCGTTGCTTAAGCACCTTGCATTGGGGCATCAATAAACCCGCAACGAGCACTAAGAGTAGGGTACCATATGATATACTTTGATGCATTATGGATTGACTCCGAGTATTTTTTGTTGTAAAAATTCTTCGGCACCACCAAGCTTTATGGCCTGCTCATAAAAAAGAACAGCGTCTGAGGCCTGACCAAAGCGCGCATAGCTATCTCCTAAAAACTCCACAATTTCATAGGATTGAAAGCGATTAACATCTCCTTGGGCTGTTAAGAGATCAAGCGCGTCTTGGGTGTTGGACGCCTCTTCATATACATCAAAAAGGGCGGTTAGGGTTTGGATATACAGAGTCGGCTGGCTTGAAAAAGCAAGAGGTATCGTTTTATTCCATGATTCAATAGCCGCAGGGAGCTGTCCAAGCTTGCTATAAGCGACACCCTGCATAAAGTAAATCAGAGGCTGCGCAAAAAAATAGGCCATTGATTCTTCGGTGGCACGCAACAGACTTTCATAGTCTTCTGCATCATAATACGCATAGAAGAGTTCTCGCCATAGACGAAAATCGCCTTTGTCGAGATTGATTCCTTGAGTTAGAGCTCCAATCATTTTTTCATATTCACCATGCTTTTGGTAAAGCATGTACAATGTGATTAAATACTTAAGATCGTCACTTGCTTCGTGATGGAAGACCATCGAATCAACAAAGGCCACAATCCGCTTATCGGTTAGATTGCTGTAGGATTTAACCCATTGATTAATTTGCTCTTTCTGGAAAGAAAACCCTTGATTTCCATAGTCATTTAACGCTCTAAGATCATTCAGCCAACTCGTGATGTCGCCCTTAGAAAGTGCCCGATTAGCAGAAAAGTCCACCACAGCAGGGGCGAGTTCTTTTATTTCTTTTCCTTTCTCCAGCCAAGCCTCTACGGCATCATCTTTTCCTTGGTATATCAACGCGGCTAAATGATCCTGAAAGGATTGTGGGCTTCCACCGCGCTCGATAAAACATCTCTTGCTGAGCTCCTCCATGTCAGCCCACGCTCGCTTGGCTTTGAGTACTTCAATGTAGGGCCCGTAAACCTCATCATCTAATCCGAATCGTTCAACATATTCTTCATATGAGTCAAGGGCAGATAGTGTGTCGCCCATCATCAACTCTACAATTGCAATATTGTTTAAATGACTGCGCTTTAAAGGCTCTACCTCGTGAAGATTTTCAAAAAGACCTACAGCTTCCTGCAATTTATTGTTACCGACATAGATCTCGGCTAAAAACGCCATATACCATGAATTGTTAGGGTCGATCAAAAGCGCCTGCGTTAGGTGATAATCTGCACGGTTAAAGTCGAGTTCTTTAAAATAGATTACTGCGAGCTCATAATGTGCAGCATCGTTTGTAGGGATAAATAATAGCGAGGCTTCAAAAGATATTATGGCCTCCTCAAAATTATCAACAGCACGGTACTTAATGCCCTCAAAGAATGCTCGCTCGCCAGACACCCTATCCATTTCCGAAACTTGCTCCTCCTTGTTGGATTGCTTATTCTTTCCCCTATTTTTCTTTTGAGCATATAAAGGATTCGATGCTACACAAAGGACCAATAATGAAATGAATAGAATTCTTGGCATGGCGCTTTTTAGAGTTGAATGGTTGTATGATCTCCAATGCTAAGATCAACCGCTTTGCCATGCACAGAACATTTTGACCCAATCATAGAACCCTCTATGCTTGCATTAACAATCTCTGTATCATGTTGCACCAAGCTATTGGCAACAAGGGAGTTTTTAATCACGGTATTGGGACCCAAAGTAACATGTGGACCCACTACGCTATTTTCAATAACACACCCTTTCTCGATATAAACTGGCTCAATAAGCACTGAATTCTTTACGCTACCCTGCATAACTAAGGTGCCTTGGGCCGCTTTGATGTCGAGCATTTGTGCATTGCTTTTAACCGTTATGGCTTTATTTCCACAATCCATCCATTGATTTACCACTCCAGGGACAAAGACCGTGCCTTTTTGGCGCAACTGCTCTAAGGCATCGGTAAGTTGGTATTCTCCATTACTGCGTATATCATGATCAATAAGGTGTTGCATTTCTCGGTGAATGGCGGCAGCATCTTTAAAGTGATACACCCCAATGATCGCCAAGTCTGAGGTCGGCTCTTGGGGCTTTTCTTCAAAGGATACAATCTGATTAGAATTATTCAGATTGACCACTCCAAAGGCACGAGGATCATCTACTTGTTTGACCCATATTGTAGCATCTGCTGTCGGGTCTAAGTCGAATGTCGCTTCGAACAAGGTATCTGCAAATCCAATGATTACCTCTCCCTCTAAGGACGATGATGCGCACAAGATGGCATGGGCCGTGCCTAGGGGCTCCGTTTGGTAATCAATGCGACACTCCGCGTCCAAGTCTCGCGCAATTTCTTGAAGCCTGGCTTCTACCTCTTTTCCAAAATCTTCTCGAATAATAAAGTGTAAACAATCTGCCTTACCCGCCAACTGAACAAGCGACTTGCAGAGACCAGCTACTATAGGATCCCCGGCAACTGGCATCATGGGCTTAGGTACGGTTAGAGAATGAGGACGAAGCCTTGATCCCCAGCCAGCCATTGGAATAATTATGTTCATAGTCCTTTTTAAGTTTTTAAGTCTACGTTTACGTAACGCTTATGATTATCTATTCGTTGGTGATGTTTTAAACAACCTAGCAAGGGTCGGACGCTCTAAAAATACAGTTAACGCAGCATACAAAACGACTCCCGCCAATGCAAATGGCCAAAAAGAAGGCGACACGGTATAGCGAACTATATCTCCTAAATGGCCGCTAACGAGGTAGGTGACTAGCCCATATATAACCAACGGAAGCAGTAGATAAACAGCAAGCCTACTCCACTGATAGGGAATAGGAAGGTATCTTCGGCCTATGCTAGCCGATAAAACAGCAATACATCCGTAGGAAAGTACCGTAGACCATGCTGCTCCCACCATACCGATACGAGGAACTAAAAACAGATTGGCTCCAATAGTAATGGCTGCACCAAATAGTGTGATATAAGCCCCAAGCCAAGTTTTATCAGAAACCTTATACCAAATGCCTAGATTGACGACAACGCCTAAAAAGAGATTAGCATAAAGCAAAATGGGGACTATATATAGTCCGGGCCAATACTCAGGTGCTATAAAATGGCGCACTACAGGCATAAACAGGGTTATGCCTAAAAAGACAAAACCACCTAATGCCATAAATATGGTTAAGGACTGTGCTATGAGGGGGTGGGTTGATTTGTCGCCTGGTTTGGATAAAAAATAAGGGTCTGCCGCATATCGGAAGGCTTGAATGAGCAAAGCCATAAACATGGCTAGCTTATAATTGGCACCATAAAGACCCAAATAATAATTATTCCTTGCCAAGTCAAAGGGGAGCAAATGGGTCAATACCACACGATCAAGTAACTCATTAATCATTCCAGCAAAACCCACGATAACAAGGGGAAAAGCATAGGCAAACATTTGCTTCCACAAATCTTTTGAAAAGACAAGTCGAATTCGACGGATAACAGGCAGGACGAGACCCATTTTTATTGAACTTGCCACCAGGTTTGATATAAAAATATAGCCCACTCCAATAGATGGGTTGTAGAGGCTTGCTAAAAACTCGCTTCCACCATTTTCATAAGCAGGCTTACAAAAACCGAGAAAAAACACATTAAGGCTGAGGTTCGTTACAATCTCAGTGATTTGAATTCCTGCAAAGCTTGTAGGTCGTTCATCAAAACGCAATCGGGCAAGGGGAAGGTAGGCAATGGCGTCCAGGGCAAGAACCCAGCCCAATATTCGCACCCAAGATCCTTTACCCGGTTGGCCAGCAAAGGCAGCGACTTCTTGAGAAAAGAGGCTTAATCCAATTCCCGCAAACAACGATATCGCCATGACCGAGCATAACGCGGTACCAAAAACAACATCTTTATCTTGATTGTCCTTTCCGGCAAATCGAAAAAATGCAATGGCCATAGCATGCTGTAACACAATCGTGATAAATCCTATGTAAGCATAAAAAAGCCATACAGGAGCTAGCGATTCGGCATCAGTGAAGGTATATGTATAGAGCGGCGTTAGTGCGAAATTCAGGACCCTTCCCAATACGTGCGTAAACCCGTAAATTGCAGTCTGCCCTAATAATTTTCGCAATGAAGCCATGGCCTAAGAATACATTAAATGTACAAGGCTCCCTCTTCCTTAATGAGGAAATCGCCGATTTTGATGCTAACATTCCCCTGTCAAGTGTCGTGGGTTTAGACGAAGCCGGACGGGGTTGCTTAGCGGGTCCAGTCGTTGCCGCGGCCGTTATCTTGCCAAATGACTTCATGGCAGAAGGTCTTGACGATTCCAAGAAACTCAGCGAAAAACACCGAATCCATCTAGAAGATGTCGTACGAAAAAAAGCCCTATATCGAGGCGTGGGCATTGCCTACCCCAAAGAAATTGATGCCATTAACATCTTGCAGGCGAGCTTTTTAGCTATGCATCGAGCGTTAGCCGGCATTAACACATCAACGTCATTGGAGTTGTGGGTGGACGGAAACCGCTTTAAGCCATTTGGGGGCCTACGCCATCGGTGCATTGTACAGGGCGATAGCCGTTGTACATCCATTGCAGCTGCCTCTATTTTGGCCAAACAATACAGAGATCAATTAATGATCAGCGCAGCAGAACACTTTCCCCACTATGGGTGGGATAAAAACAAAGGCTATCCGACTCAAGCACACCGAGAGGCTATAAAATCACATGGCATTACACACCACCATCGAAGATCATTTCGACTCAAAAACTGAACTATTGACAATACCTTTGGGTTGTATAATTACAAGATGAAAACTACCGCACTCCACGCAATTCATGTCGCACAAGGCGCTAAAATGGTCGACTTTGCAGGATACCATATGCCCATGGTATATTCTAGCGTAAAAGAAGAACATCTATGGGTGCGCAAAGAAGTTGGCTTGTTTGATGTTTCTCATATGGGCCTCTTTAAGATTTCAGGAGAACTAGCCAGCGAATCGCTTCAAGAAGTCTTCTCTAATGATGTCAATAAATTATCCATTGGCAAAGCCCAATACACTCTTCTGTTAAATGAGACAGGAGGAATAGTGGATGATCTATTGCTTTATCGCATGACTGCCAACGAATATCTTGCTGTGGTCAATGCCGCCAATATTGCAAAAGACTGGGACCACATAGTAGCCAACAAAAAGACAGAAGCTCTTTGGGAGAACCTGTCCGACGGCTGGAGCATATTGGCACTGCAGGGGCCGCGCTCCACGGAAATCATGCAACATGTACTTAATGAGTCGACCTCGAGCCTTTCAAATCTCAACGACTGTTGCCCTGTTACCTTTTCCACTGGAGCAAAGGGATATGTTGCCCGAACGGGATATACGGGAGAAGTTGGATATGAAATCATTATCCCTCAAGGAGATACGAATGATTTGTGGAAAATCCTTGAAGAGGGAGAGCATAACCTGAGACTAATTGGCTTGGGGGCAAGAGATACGCTGCGCACAGAAATGGGCTTTTGTCTATATGGGCAAGATATTGATGAAAATAAAAGTCCGAAAGAAGCAGGACTGATGTGGGCGGTTCACGCTCAAGGCGACTTTCTTGGAAAAGCAGCACTCGACAAGCACACTGCAGAAAAAAAGCGGCTTGGATTTGTCTTGGATAGCAACCGAATAGCCCGTCCAGGACAAGCGCTCTTAAACCCCGAAACACTAGAAACCATTGGCGAAATCACCTCAGGATGTCCTTCATTTAGCACGGAACAGTCCATTGCCATTGGCTATGTAGATACTGATTTTGTACAATCTAATAATCGTGTCTTGATTGACATCCGAGGAAAACACATTGCAGCCCAACGCAGCAAAATGCCTTTTTATCAATTATCTGCACAACATGCCTAAGCTCGACCCCTTCCAGCCAAAGCAGGGCGCAGGACCTGATTCCAACCCCATTGACAAGGATAAAATCGCTGAAAATCCGCACAATCTTCCCTATGCTCACTCCGTAGCAAGCCTAAAAATTGAGCCAAACAAAGAAGGGGCTATCAAGGGAATGGCTCTTTCAGCCATGTATGAGCAAACAGGTGCGCAGATGTCGCAAATTCAAGAGCAAGTAAAGACCCTCTTTGAACAGGCTCAAAAGCTCAAGGAGCGTGTCCGAATATCTGAGCTTATCTACGAAGCTGAAATACGATTTGAGCCTGTGATTGGTCAACAATACCACCTATACCAACGAAGTAATGAAAGCCATGTCCTTTCCATGGTGGCACCCAAAGATTGGGGGAAAAAGCTACCATTTGAAGCTCATGTTGCTGAGGTGCGATTGCTCGCAGATCATAGCTGGCATGTCACGTTCAGCAATAAAGACAGCGAAAGTTAGGGGAAGAATGGGATTTTGAAGAATCTCGGCTTACCTTAGATTTAAATAACTACGTTATACTATGTACACTACTATCATATCAATAATTCTTTGGGCTCCTGGACCAACAGAATTATTAATCATCGCCATTATCATTTTGCTCCTTTTCGGAGGACGAAAACTTCCTGAGCTTATGCGAGGAATTGGTAAAGGTGTTCGCGAGTTTAATGCAGCTAAGGCTAATGTTCGAAGTGAAGTAGAAGAAGGACTGAGAGCCGAGGAGCGAAAAGCTTCTGAGCCCCAAAAAATGAATGACAACTCAAAAGATTCTGCGAACGATAGCCCCGAAGCATGAAGTCCATCGAGGCAACATGGCAGGATGTTCAGCAAGGCCTGCTAACCTTTACGCAAGTCGTCAATTCTTGCCTTAAGCGCATTGAGGAAAGTAAACACTGCAACATCTTTATTGAGGTTTACCATGAGGAGGCCTTAGCAAAAGCAAAAAAACTTGATGAGAAAGTATCCAATGGAGAAGCCCTAGGCTCCATGTTAGGAGGAATTGTAGCCTTAAAAGACAATCTCTGTTATACTGGTCACACGGTAACCGCTGCATCCGCTATACTCAAAGACTTTGTAAGCCCTTACACAGCGACAGCCGTTCAACATCTTATCGATGAAGATGCCATTATCATTGGACGGGTTAATTGCGATGAGTTTGCCATGGGTTCAGCTACCGGGTTTTCTGTTTATGGGCCGACACTCAATCCACTTGACACAAGCCGCGCACCCGGAGGGTCTTCGGGAGGATCGGCTGCTGCGGTAGCTGCTAAAACATGTCATGTGGCTCTTGGCTCAGATACAGGAGGGTCTATACGTCAACCAGCCAGCTTTTGCGGAACCTATGGATTAAAACCCACCTATGGTAGAATTTCTCGACATGGCCTGATTGCATTTGCTTCTTCCTTTGACCAGATTGGGCCGTTTTCTCATTCGATTGAGGACATCAGCCGCGCGACTCAAGTTATGTCGAGCAAGCCATGTGCCTATGATTCCACGTCAATACACAAGGCATGGAACAAAACAAAACCCGACACGAACCTTCGAATTGCAAGCTTTAGTCACCTTGCCTCGCCAGACTACTGCAGCGAAGACGTTCAGAAAAATTATCATGATACCATAGAAAAAATGAAGGCTTGTGGCATGACCGTGGAAACCAAAGAGTTTACCCTGATTGACTACATGTTATCTGCCTATTACATTTTAACGACTGCGGAAGCGTCTAGTAATCTATCGCGTTTTGATGGTATGCGCTATGGCCATCGCTCAGATAAAGCGGAAAGTCTTGAAGAGGTGTATACCCTCTCACGATCTGAGGGCTTCGGTAAAGAAGTGAAAAACCGGATTATGCTCGGGACCTTTGTGCTAAGCTCTGGGTATTACGACGCTTACTATGAAAAAGCTATGCGTGCACGTCAAAAGGTGCGTTCCTTTTTTGATGCGATCCTAGAAGATTTCGATGCAATTGCCCTGCCCACTTCGCCTACTACAGCCTTTGCACAAATCACAAAAGATGCTGACGGGGTGGAACAATACAATGCCGATATTTTTACTGTTGTGGCCAACTTAACGGGCCACCCCGCACTAAGCCTGCCCAACGGGCTGGGCAATGACAAACTTCCCACCGGCTTTCAATTGGTCGGACGAATGTTTGAAGAGCAGCGATTACTGGACATTGCCAAGGAAATCAAGCCCTTATGATTCAGGATTATCTAGACCAGTTGATTGTTGTTGGGGATCGCTTGATTATTGAGCTCTCCGAAAGCAGTGATCGAACAGATAGCGGACTATACCTTCCCCCAAACGTCAAAGAAAAAGAAGAAATTCAAAGTGGTTATGTGCTGAAAGTTGGCCCAGGGCACCCCATTGCATTTGATGAAGAAAGCGAGCCTTGGAAGTCAAATGATAATCCGGTCAAATACATTCCAGTACAAGCCAAAGAAGGCGATTTCGCTTTTTTTCTCAAGAAGTATGCCTATGAGGTGGTATTTAAAGGACATACACTTATGATCGTTCCCCAGACCTCTATTTTGTTGCTTCAACGAGACGAAGGGCTTTTTGAGTAAAATGTCAACTTTAGATTGTTCGTGCGTGTTATCTTTAATCAATAAATAACACCATGAATTTTCCTGATAATCTGTTGTATTCCAAAGACCATGAATGGATCAAGGTCGAAGGCGAAATCGCCACTGTGGGCATTACTGACTTTGCCCAAAGCGAATTGGGCGACATCGTTTTTGTTGATGTTGACACCGTCGAAGAATCGCTGGATAAAGAAGCTGTTTTTGGAACTATTGAAGCGGTGAAAACCGTATCGGATATGTTTATGCCTGTTGCCGGAGAAGTTGTTGAAGTGAACGAGGCTCTTGAAGACAGCCCGGAACTAGTAAACAGCGATCCCTATGGAGAAGGCTGGATCGTAAAAATCAAGATTAACGCATCGGACACCGCAGAACTTATGGACAGTGCGTCTTATAAGTCCATGGTCGAAGGGTAGTCAAGATTGTTTTGATCGTAATTTACAGAATTGGGCTAAGCCTTTGGATTGTGCTCCTTGCCTGCCTCTCTCTAAGGCCAAGTTCAGCGTCACCGCCCCTCTTTCCTCACGCGGATAAAGTCTTTCATCTATTGTTTTATGGTGTGTTGTGCTTGCTAGCTTTCAGCTCATTGAATACTAAGCCCAATGGAAAGCAGCTTGTATATCTTGCCTTAACATGTTTTTTCTACGGCATTTTTTTAGAATTTATGCAGAGATTTGCGACAAAAAGTCGTTTTTTTGAAGTATTAGATATTGTTGCTAATGGAATCGGAGTGTTTTCTGCATCTATAATGTATTCAATGTTTAAAAAGAAAAAATTATGGGTTTAGGAATAATTTTTATCCTCGTTGGGTTTGTTGGATCGGTAGCCTTATTGTTCGGATTAATATGGTACCTGATGAAATTAGGCGGGGAAGACAGCGATGCTACCTTAATCGCCCAAAACAAGGCTAACCCACTTCAAAAGAAAGCTAGAGGAAAGGATTTGCGCCCATGGGCAGCAATTCTTGTCTTAGGAGGACTCTTAACTGTATCGGCAACAACCATTTTTGTTTTTTCAAGCAAATCCGCTACGGATAGCCTCAATCAAATGTTCTCTGCAATATGGGAAATCGAAGCCAAGCCCTCTGATCTATTAGTGACCGTTATTGAGGAAGAAGAAATTCTTGATCCACCGCCTTCTGAACCACCACCGCCACCGCCACCACCACCGACGGTAGACAATGTGGTTATCAGTGAGGAGAAAATTGATACGGTTATTGCCATTGATACCAGCGCTGTTATCATCGAGCCAGACATCGTCATTGATGAGCCGCAAATTGAAGATGATGTTATTGTTGATGTTCCGCAACAAAAGGCGTGTTTCAAAGACGCCGATGCGAATTGTGGAAGCCTATCAGGTTCTGAGCAGGATGAGTGTTGCCAAAAAGCCATTTTGACTTATTTAGCCAAAGTCGAATACCCGACTCAGGCAAAGGACTTAGGTGTAGAGGGCAAAGTGCTTCTTCGCTTTGTGGTGGAAAAGGATGGCAGTATATCTCAAATTGAAAAAGTTCGAGGAGACGATATGCTTGCCTCTGCAGCAATTCGTCATATAAAAAGTTCTGGAGGCATGTGGGTGCCTGGACAAAACAATGGCGAAAGTGTACGATCTCGCTTTGTAGCTCCGTTTACTTTTAAATTACGCTAAGAAACGTAATACGCATTGATACAATGACCAATAGGGCGCAGCGCCACTTCATAAACGGTATACTTTCTTTACTCTGTATGACATGGAGCATATCGCTCCTAGCTCAAAACGACTATGCGCGCGCGGAAAGGCTCTTTAATGAAGCTAAGTTTGATTCAGCCTCCCAACTATACCTCGACCTCTTTAATACTGAGTCGCCCAAAAACCCATCTACCTATCTTGCCCTAAGTCGGTCATTATTTGAAGTAAAGGACTTCGATCGCCTAGGTCTAGTCGCCGAAAAATATCGCATTGACAGCGAGGACCCCCTGGGATATATTGATCAATATTGGGCGCTCGTAAGCAGGGAAAAGGAAAAAAAAGCAGACAAACTATGGAAAGAGATTACAGCTTACTCCAGGTCTTCAACAGAGGTCAACTGTAGTCGCTTAATGCAGCGTTTGATTCGATATGGTGCTTTTAACCAAGCAAAAGTCATCTTTACTCAATTTGCACCCGCTATATCCTCGGCCTCTCAAAACCTTGTAGAACAATACTTAGAACTTTATTTTCTTGAAGACTCGATGGATAAAGCCCTAACCTTATCATTGGAATACCTACAGGAAAGTCCTTTGCAGGTTGAAGACTTTTCAAAATTCTTTGATAGACAAAAATCAAAAGAAGGTTTCTACAGTTTGTTCAAACAAAAACTTTTTACCTATACCAGTCAACACCCCGAGGTGTCTTTTACTCTTCACTTACTCATATGGCTTGAACAAATTCATGGAAATTTTGGGGAGGCCGCACGATTTGGACTAATGCTTGCACGGCGGTCATCAAGTTTTATTCCCACCTTGTTGACCTTGGCCCAAGATGCATTCAATAACAATGCCCTTGTTCAATGCCTTGATTTGTGTGACTTTGTGTTGACCTCAGAATATGTTAACTCCTATGGGGGTAAGGCTGCTCAGCTCAAACTAACTACACAAAAACGCCTGCTCGACCAAGGAGAAGACCAAGCTGTAGATTTGAACTATTTGGAAAATGCACTGCTTGAACTTGCTAGTAATAGCGAAGCAAACCCATCCATTCAAACAGAAGCTATCCTTGAATATTGCAGCATACAAATTCAATACCGCCAGGACATTGCTTCTACCGTAAACTTTTTAGATAGCCTCATCCAGTCCAATACCTTTACACGGCAAAACCTGAATAGAATCAAACTGCTCTATGGAGAAGCATTAACGATGCAGGGGAAGCCATGGAAGGCACTGATTGTCTACACTCAAGTGGACCACGACGATGGAGATGGGATTCTTGGTGAAGAAGCACGATTTAAAAAAGCACAACTTAGCTATTATGAAGGGGAATTTGAGTGGGCCCAAGCACAACTCAATATTCTCAAAGGGGCCACCTCAGAATTAGTTTCAAACGATGCTATCCAACTCTCCGTGTTTATCACCGATAATCTTGGATTAGACTCCAACATGGATGCTATGATGGGTTATGCCTCAATTGAGCTGTTGGTTGCACAGCATCGATATAATGAAGCGATTACCTCCCTTAACACTTGGGAGCAAGTATATGACGAGCACGTGCTGATGGATAACGCCCTAGTAATGCGGGCAAACATTTATGAGAAACAGCGCAATCTAGAAGCCGCGATTCGGACCTATAATCGTGTTTTAGAGCGCTTTGAGTCTAGTATTTTGTGTGATAATGTACATTGGGCTCTCGCCGAATTGTATCAAAAACAAGAAGAGCACGAACTAGTCAAAGAGCATTGTCTTGCCATTCTTACGGACTTTCCAGACAGCCGGCTCGTTAATAGTGCCCGAGAACTTTATCGAAGCTATCCCTAAACAAAAACTATGGGTTATATCTATGCCGTAACAGTACAAATTCAACTCAGCCACCATGACGAGTGGTTGGCCTATATGAAGGGTGGTCACATTCAAGATGTATTGGACACCGGATGTTTTTCAAAAGCCTCCATGACCAAAGTACTCAAGGAAGATGAGCGCGAAGGGTTTACCTATACCATTCACTATCATTTCGACGAGTTTTCTTCCTTTACATCCTATGAAGAAATGCACGCTCCGAAGTTGCAAGAAGAACACCAAAAACTCTTTGATGGAAAGTTTTTGGCCTTTCGTTCAATACACCGAGTAATAACCTTATAACTAGTTGTAAACGTGAGAAGTTTTTTTCGAAATAAACGGCCCAACGCCTTTGATTATCAGCCAAGATATCCTTCTTCGAGGAACAAAAGGTCCGGAGAACGGGGTCTTGAAGAAGGTTTTCTGAGGTCTCACAGGACGTCAAGCCCTACTAGCAACAGTCGATACCGAGCAAATCTAAATTCTACAAAAAGAAAGGGCTATCAAAAGTTAGTTGACGGGGCCGTTGTGATCGGTTTGATTGTTGTATATTTTACCCAAGGCGCTTGGATTCAAGCCCAATGGGGACATAATGGTCAATTCATGGTTCTTGGGATACTATTTATTGCTGCCATACGATTTCTTCGAAAATCAAATACCTAATGACGACGTCTCAGATTAAACCCTTACCAGAAAACCTTGTCAATCAGATTGCAGCGGGTGAAGTCGTTCAGCGACCCGCCTCCGTGCTGAAGGAATTGGTGGAAAATGCAATCGATGCTGATGCGACTGAGATAAAAATTTTTATTGAAGGAGCTGGAAGCCAGCGCATAGAAGTAAGAGATAATGGGAAGGGTATGTCAGCAGACGATTTAACCATGTGCTTTATACGGCATGCCACTTCTAAACTTCATGAGGCAGACGATTTGTTTTCCATAAACACTATGGGCTTTCGAGGAGAGGCTTTGGCATCCATAGCCTCGGTTGCTCATGTAACGGTAGAAAGTCGTCAACAAGGAGAAGCTACCGGTAACCGGCTTCAGATTGATGGTGGGTCTATGTTGGCTCAAGAGGAATGCGCTTGTGCCGAAGGAAGTGCCTTTATCGTCAACGACTTGTTTTCCAATATTCCAGCAAGAAGAAATTTTCTAAAGAGTCATGGGGTGGAAATGAAACACCTCAACACTGCCTTTCTTCGAATGGCCCTTATTCATCCCGATATATCCTTTGACTATGTTGTCGATGGGCGGCCATTATATGCTGTTAAACCCGCTTCGCTGCGCAAAAGAATTTGCGATCTCTTTGGAGAGCGAATCAATGAGGGACTTATTCCTGTAGAAGAGAGCACAGAAGTCGTTACCATTCACGGTTTTATTGGTAAACCAAGTCTGGCTAAAAAAACCAACCAAGAACAATTTCTCTTTGTCAATGGGCGAGCTATTCGATCACCTTATCTTCAACATGCTGTAAAAAAAGCTTTTGAGGGCTTAATCGCTCCTGAGCGAAAAGCGAGTTATTTTATAGCACTCAAGGTAGATGCTAAAAAACTCGATATCAATGTGCACCCCGCCAAAGAAGAGGTAAAATTCGAAGAAGAAAAAATCATCTATTCTATCTTACTAGCCGCACTAAAGCATAGCCTATCTAAATTTCAAGTGCAGCCCGCTATGGATTTTAACCAAGAGCAGGGATTAAATACCTATGGTGCATTTGGTGGGGATAAAGAAGATTTCGGTCATGATAAAGCCCGCGCCTTTACCTCGCACTTCCCATTTAGCGGAGGAATTGCAAGGCACGGAGAGGGAAGACTTCCCAAAGGGGCATCAGAGTGGACCAATGCCTTTTCTAATCCAGGAGGTATTGAACAACCTCAGAGCCAACAAGCAAACCTTAACCTTGAAGAAGGGGAAACCATAAAACAACATAGTCCACAAAAAATAGAGCTCTTTGCTAAAAAATACTATGCTAAAAGCATGCGCAACGGGCTTATGGTCCTTGATGTGCATGGCGCGCTCACAAAAATTCGTTTCGAACAGCTCGAAGCTATTACCCAAAATGGTAAAGCACCCGCTGCACAAGGACTATTGTTTTCACTTCCTGTAGATCTCCCTGCAACGCTTGTAGCACTTATGCGGTCGCAACAAGAAATTTGGGAATCTATGGGGTGGGGCATTCAGTTTGCACATGACACCCAAATTGAACTCACCGCTATTCCAAAAGAAATTCATCAAGATGATCTTCGAACCTATTTTGATGAAGTGAGTTCTTATCTGGCAGAAAATGAAACCCTGCATTCTGACAAAAAACCACTCCATCTCATGGCAACGGCACAAGCTACGGTGCAGCTCAAGCGTGGAATTTTTACAGAAGAAATGAACGAAATCATTGATACATTGTTTGCCCTTAAGTATCCGGAACGTGGAATACGGGGACAATTGATTCTCCGTTTTCTTCAAGAAATCGATATCCAACAAATGTTGCTTAACTCAAATCCCATACCCCCTCCAGATGCAGCGCGATAATCAAATTGTAAGCCATATCATCGGAATCAACGCATTGGTTTGGATTTTCACCTTGGTCATGGAGAGCCAGGGCATACCCCTCAACCTTTATGGTGGAATGTTTTACGCCACGTCGCCTTTGTTTCAACCTTGGCAACCATTAACGCATATGTTTATGCACGGAGGATTTATGCATATTGCATTTAACATGTATGCACTCTACCTCTTTGGGAGCATTTTAGAGCGCGTCTGGGGTTGGCGACGTTTTCTCTTCTTTTATATGTCTGCAGGATTCGGAGCTGCATTGATTCATCAGATTGCAACAGGCTTTGAAGCGTATATGCTCTTTGATAGTATCTATCCGGTCGAAGATTGGCGAGAAATGTACATCCCAGTAGTTGGGGCCTCTGGTGCTGTTATGGGAGTAGTCGTGGCTTTCGGCTTACTCTTTCCCAACACCCGCTTGCAGTTGTTGTTTCCCCCTATTCCCATTGCCGCAAAATATCTTGTCCTCCTTGTTATTGCCTTTGATGCCTACTTTGTAATTCAAGGCATTGATGATGGCATTGCCCACTGGGCACATTTAGGCGGTGCCGCCACGGGCTTTTTGATCGTGAAAATGTGGAGCTTAAACCGTGATGCTTTTTACTAATCAACATGGCTTTATACGGACGCTCAATATGGAATGATTTTACCATAACCCTAAGGCAGGGCAATGTGGTTCTATGGCTCATTGCAATCAATCTTGCCATATTTTTTCTTCAGGGTGTCGTCGATTTGATAGGATTCCTCTTTATTGTGGATGACAGCGCCTTCCTCAGTTTTTATAAAGAATACTTTTATGCCCCGTCCAATCTAGGTAGCCTTCTCTACCGTCCATGGACCCTTCTAACCTACGCTTTTTTTCACGCGGACTTCTGGCATATTCTTTTTAACCTTCTATACCTCTACTGGTTTGGCCGGATATTTCAAGTGTATCATAGTGAAAAGAGGCTGCTCAACTTATACCTTCTTGGCGCCTTTGCTGGAAGTGCGTTCTACATTACGTCATATAATCTATTTCCTGTATTCGAACAGGCCAAGTATCAAGCCTATCTCCTCGGTGCATCAGGAGCAGTGTGGTCCATTATAGCTGCCGCAATGGCAACAAATCCAGCGTATCGCATTCGGCTTTTTATTATTGGCTCGGTGCCCTTATGGGGCATTGTACTCTTCATGTTTGGGCGAGATTTATTGTCTTTTCAAAGCAACCCCGGGGGGATTCTTGCCCACTTCGGAGGAATGATTACAGGCTTCAGCTTTGTCGGGTTGTATCGAAGAGGATATAATATCATAGGATGGATGTCTTGGCCAAGGGAACGCATCACTTCTTGGCGGCTTAGCCGAGAGAGCCGACGCCAATACAGTGCTCGGGTTCAACGTCAGGCCAACTTTCAAAGCAAAGGGAAAAACAGAAGATCTTCCACCCGGTCTAGCGGACAAAGTGAGCAAGAACAGCTTGATATGATTTTAGATAAAATATCAGCCAAAGGGTATGATACCCTATCCAAAGAGGAAAAAACATTTCTGTTTAACCAAAGCAATAAAAAATAATCGCAGCCCATGGCCTCTTCATCAGAAAACGCAATGCTTCCTGTAAACCCCACAGTCCAAGAATGGCAACAAGCTGTTGATGGTTGGATAAAAACTGTCGGCGTACGATACTTTGACCCATTGACCAATACCGCCGTTCTTATGGAAGAGGTCGGAGAGTTTGCGCGCATTATGGCCCGTGTGCATGGCGAGCAGAGTTTTAAAAAGTCGGAAGAAAAGCAAGAATGGAAGGTTCAAGTGGCTGATGAATTGGCTGATGTGATGTTTGTGCTTACCTGTTTAGCCAACCAACACAATATTGATTTAGCCGAAGCCCTGAAAAAAACCCTCCAAAAAAAGACCAAGCGCGATGCGACACGGCATAAAAACAACAACAAACTATAGATTGCTAAACATAAAAGCCCTTCTGGCGAAGAAAGGCGCGTAGCTTTCCTTTTAATATGTAGTCATCATATGATTTATGGGCCCAAGCCTTGGTCATGCGCGCGCTCCAATAGGCTTTTAAATCAGGCCACTCGGCATCAAACTTCGACAACTCTTTCTGAATAAATGTAGGGTCTACCTTCTTTGCCATCAAGGCCATTTCTATTTTACGGGGGCCCCACTTATTGTTGTTGACCTTTCCTCGTACAAAAAGTTCAGCGTAACGAGATTCTTTAAGAAAATCTTCTTCGCTTAGATAGCGTAAATAATCTGAAATCTGACGTGGAGGGCAACCAAGATTGTGTAGTTTATGTTCAACTTCTTGGATGCATCGTTCTTGATACGCACAATACCGCATTATCTTGCGCTGAATTATTGGATCAAGTTTCGCCATCTATGTTCGAAACTACGCAATAAGGCTCGAGACAAATGAAAAATAAACCGGCAATCCTTTATGTTTTCTTAGCTAACGCCATATCGGGTATTAGTCAAGGAATGATGATGATTGCTATTACTTGGTATATCAATAATACAATTGACCAGCCCGACCTATACAATGCCCTGTTTTTGGGATCAAGTATACTCTCGGTTTTTTGGGGGCCTTATGCGGGCAGCCTAATCGACCGATATGACCGGCGTAAGGTCATGATTACCATCAATGTGCTCGGAGGCGTCTATATGATGTTGTGCGCTGCGACGGCCTTAGTATTTGATGATGTTCCCGTCTTTTTGGTTTGTGGAATCTTTATTATGACTGTCGTTTTTTACAATGTTCACTTTCCCAACTTGTATGCCTTCTTACAAGAAATTGTCCCGCCAGCCAGTTACGGAAAAATCACAAGTGCTGTTGAAATTCAAAATCAATTAGCTTTTGTGCTCAGTGGTGCGCTCGCCGCCGTGCTCTTAGAAGGTGTTCCGGTAGGTGTGTTAGAAGCCCTCAGTTTGCAACAATATGCACACATCTTAGCCCACCCCATAGCATTAGAAAAGCTGATCTTTATCGATGGGTGCACGTATCTCGTGGGTGTATTACTCCTATGGAAAATGAGCTACGTGAGTCTCACTGAGCGAGACAAACGCCCAATTCCAGTGGTAAAAAGACTTCAAGACGGATTAACTTTTCTCAAAGAACGACCATTAATCTTCGTGTTTGGATATTTCTCCCACATTCTTTTTGCGAGCATTATGGTGTGTTCCTTTCTAATTCTTCCCTCTTATATCCGACACATCGTACAAGGCGATGCCTCTGTCTTTGGTTTGAGTGAAGGCCTTTTTGCCCTTGGGGCCATATTTGCAGGAGTTTTGGTTGACCGTATTTTTAGAAAAAACCGCCTCTTCGGCATTATCCTATTCCTATTACTTGGCGCAACAATCTATTCCGTATTGTTTTTCTCCCAAAGCGCCATCGTTCTTTTAGTGATGTATCTCTTTTTAGGGATGATGAATGCCAGCACGCGGATCCTTCGCACAACCACTCTTTTTCAGCTTGTGCCCAATAAAATTATTGGCCGAACCAATAGCTTTTTTGGTGTGCTTAATACCGCAACCCGTATACTCTTCATCGTTATTATTAGTCAATTGGCCATTTTTTCGGACAACCCTGACCGATCCATGGGCTTTCTTATGGTCATGTTGCTTATTGCGGCAACCGTTCTTGGATTGAACTATAAAAAAATCCAAGATTTCAAAAAGAAAACGACCTTTGACTAAAGTACAACTCCTTTTGCCATGTCCTCAAATACCTGGGCTATTATCATAAATCCACAAAGTGGTGCCGGAAAAACCCAAAAAAAATGGCGCCAAATTGATGCAGAGCTGCAGGGCCTGGAAGTCGACTATACTCTTCATTGGACAGAGTCTGCTGGGCACGCCATCGAGATCGCCCAACAATGCAGAGCCAAAGGATACACTAAATTTTTTGCCATAGGTGGGGATGGTACGATTCAAGAAGTGGTCAACGGGGTATTCGCTCAAGGATATTCCGACGAATTCGTCTTTGGCGCCCTACCTATGGGTACGGGAAATGACTGGATGCGACAATATATTAGCAAGGCATCCATTGCAGACTACCTATCCGCGTTGAAGGAAAAAAACCTCTTTGAGCAAGATTTAGGGATAGTCCAAAGCGAAGGAGGAAAAAGCCGATACTTTATTAATTTTTTCGGTGCTGGATTTGATAGTCAAGTGATTTTGGAATCTGTGAAATATAAACGATGGGGTGCGATTGCCTACGAAATAGGGCTTCTATCTGCTCTTTGGAATTACAAAAGTCCGATGGGAAAAATTTCAAATAAAGATCAAAGTCTCTATCACGGAAGGCTGTTTATGATGATTGCTTCCATTGGGCCCTATGCCGGAGGAGGTATGCAACTATGCCCAGCTGCTATAAATAACGACGGCATATTGGACCTAACGTATATAGAACACCTTGGAAGGATAAATGTGATTGCCAATACCCGTCGCCTCAAAACAGGTAGCATCATTCACCACTCTAAAGTGCACACGCAAAGGGGGCATTCGTTTACTATTGAGAACCACAGCCGCATGGAGCAGACCGCCCTAAGAGGTGAAATTGATGGAGAGTATTTTGGAGATGGACCGTTTACTGTTGGCCTGGCCCCATTTAAACTCAAACTTAGTCTTCCCGCTAACGCGTCTTAAACGACAGGACAACACCTAGGTCTGCACCCTTAAGTTGGTCGTTTAGTGTCATTGATCCCGAAGAATTCCAGGTAAATCCTGAATACATACCAATGCCCACAAAAGGAATTGGATAATAGATTGCCTCCACTTTGGGATAGAGATAAAACGCGTTTTGCCGTTCTTTTAACGAAGAAGCGTTTCGATAAGAAGATAGCATACAGCCAAGCATGACGGTAGGCGTTACTTTAAGGGATTTAAAGTTGAGAACGTTTACCCCAGCCTCAAGGCCAACCGCATGATTCGTCCATTCGCTAACAGGGACTGGATTCCCTTGAATAACTAATGAGGGCCGAAGCGCCATCATAGAATAGGTCGGGCCAAATCGGAACCATTTCTTGCCTAATCCGAGATGGAGTTGATAGTTGGATAATCGCTCTTGCTGTCCAAAAACTACCGCTCCACGTGCTTGAAAAGTAAGGGTGGTTTGTGGACTTATAAGCCTTGCCGCCTGACCGGCTTGACCAAAAGCGCTCAGCGTACAAACCAACATGACAATGAGGATAAGATGACGTTTCATAATACGAAGAAACATAATCAACTTGTAACTTCATAATGTGTTTGCGATAGTTGATTTAGAGTCCACAGGAGGAAAGCCCGCCGACGACAGAATCATGGAAATCGCGATTGTCCTTCATGACGGGCAAAAAATCGTAGACCAATATGAAAGCCTCATCAATCCAGAGCGCGACATTCAAGAATTCGTACAACGGCTAACTGGAATAAAAGAGTCAATGGTAAAAGTGGCGCCCAAGTTTGCTGTCCTTGCCCAAGAAATCGATAGCCTCACCCATGACTGTATTTTTGTGGCACACAACGTTGGTTTTGACTATCGCATGGTACAATCCGCGTTTAAACGCCACAAAATGCCTTATAAAAGGCCGACCTTGTGCACGGTAAAGCTTGCGCAGGCGCTCATTCCATCATCAGAGAAATACAACCTTGACCATCTTTGCAAATCACTCAACATTGATAACACCTCCCGACATCGGGCAATGGGAGATTGTAAGGCGACAGCAGAACTACTACATCTCCTTATTGAATCGCACGGAATAGATGCCGTAATGGACCACGTTGAAGGTAGGGTGCGGGCCTAAACGCCTAAGCCTTAATCTTGCGGCCACTCCCCGAAAGCACCCTGTTGAAAGTCAGTTATGGCCTGCCGTATTTCCTCCTCAGTATTCATGACAAAGGGGCCATATGAAACCATGGGCTCGTTTAGGGGTTCACCTGCAAGGAGGAGAACCTTGGTGTCCCTTTCAAGGGCTCTAAGTTCAAAAGATGCCGCATCATGTGTCAATACAGCAAAGTGGTCCTTCGCCACCTCTTGATCTTCATTGATGACCAAGTCACCTTCCAACACCAAAAGCCCAATATTCCATTCGCTTGGAAAGCTAAACGGCACCACATCTTCTCCAGATAGCTGGACATTACTTATGTGCAATGGGCTAAAGGTTTCTGCAGGACCATGAAAATCGCCATAGCTTCCCGCAATCAACTCTACCGAACTATTGCTTCCAATAGAGACTTCAACCAGCGAATCTTTTAAGATGGGCTGGTACTTGGGTTGGGACATTTTATACTTCGCGGGCAGATTTACCCAAAGCTGAACCATCTGAAAAATACCGCCCCCCTTGGAATAGCTTTCACTGTGAAATTCTTCATGCAACACACCAGAAGCTGCTGTCATCCATTGAACGTCTCCCGGGCCAATAATTCCACCGCCGCCTTTGTTGTCTCGATGTGCAATCTCTCCTTGGTAAGCTATGGTTACTGTTTCAAAGCCTCTGTGTGGGTGAACATCTACTCCCCGAGGCGTCGAAGCGGGAGAAAAGAAATGAGGAGCATTATAATCTAGCATGATAAAAGGATCCATGCGTGTTGACCGAATGGGCCCCCTTGGAGTGATTAATGAATGAACCCGAAACCCATCGCCCACAAAGTGAACAGGGGGTGGGCTGTAGATCGAATCGATGGTGCGTAAGTCTTTCATAACCTTTTTTTTGTTAAACCCTTTGTAGGAGAGATTAACACTCTCCGATTGAATTGGTTTGGAAAGGAAGGCAAAAAGTGCGAATCCTACCGTAAGAATGCTCAGATGTTTGTAGTTAGTGATATTTATCATTGTATAGCTTCAAAATAACCTGTTGATCGATTTTTTTTAACCGCACCTGCCTTATAATACTTACCGTTCATCGCCACGTACACCCCTTGATTTAGGAACTGGGCAAAGGCCAGAGCACTTCCTAAGTTAAACAGGGCGTCGCTTGCCCCAAAAGAATAGGGAATCATGGCCCCAGTAAGCACAATGGTTTTTCCGAGATCATAGGATTCCAAGAATGAGGCTGTCTCTGCTATAGAGTCTGTTCCATGGGTTATAACAATGCGTTTATGCATAGAGTTCTTCAAAACATTAGCAATAGATTCTCGGTCTTGATCGACAATGTCTAAGCTATCTTTTAAGAAGATGGTTTGCGTTTCAGTATCCAGGGTTGAGCGTCCTAAGGTTAAAATACTTGGGACAAAGGATTCTTGAAAATGTAAATGGCCCGTTAGTAGGTCATAGGTTTTATCGAAAGTACCTCCTGTACTCAGTACTAGTATCTGTTCCATATTCGTTATTAAGCCGTCTTGTAATATTAAACAAAACCCTTAGTTTTAATCCATGGTAAATAAAGTTGTCTTAGTTGGTCGATTGGGTAAAGACCCAGAGGTGCGACACCTCTCCGATACAAGCTCGGTTTGTAATTTCACCCTAGCTACCAACGAATCATATAAAGATCGTCAAGGAAATCGTGTTGATCAAACCGAGTGGCATAATATTACCATTTGGCGACCAGGACTTGTTGGGGTTGCCGAGAAGTATTTACAAAAAGGGAAGCTCATTTACCTTGAAGGGAAGCTCAAGACCAGGGCTTGGGATGACAAAGAGGGCAACAAGCGCTACACAACCGAAGTCCACGTTGACCAATTACAGATGCTTGAGCGATCACAAGATTCGACGAGCTCTATGGCTACACAAAGTAATGCTTCTATGCCTGGCAGTTCCCCTCAAGGAAGTCCATCAGGGATAGACAGCACCGTATCAAATACTCCTCAGGTTGATGACGACCTGCCCTTTTGATACTTTTTTTAACTAAACGCTAACCCTTGGATTCAGACCCAGATTTATCCCCTACCTTTTTAATGGGTGGTAGTATACTTGACCTTTTAGCCTCTGCACCTTTCGATTATTATGGCATTCTTCCCATAGTTATTTGTTGCGTGTTATTGTTTATGTCCGCCTTAGTGTCTGGGTCAGAAGTTGCCTTGTTTTCTATCAAACCAACAACCCTTGACGCGCTCAATCAAAGTAATCAAAAAGCCGATCGCCTCATTGCATCACTTCTCAAAAAACCACGCGAGCTTTTATCGACCATCCTGATATCAAATTCCGTAATCAACGTGCTCCTTGTGATTCTTGCTAGCCGTTTAATCCAGGCACAGATCCAACAAATGCCTATTCAGGGAACGTTCTGGGGAATTGCAAATCAAGACCTAGTCGAGTTTGCCATGATTACATTAGGCATAACAAGTATACTCGTATTGCTTGGAGAAGTTACCCCAAAGAGCCTTGCCCACCAAAGAAACCTCGCCTTTGCAAGAGCATCATGTCGATTTCTTGCCGTTGCACGCGTGTTGTTTTGGCCCCTTGTAATAGCGCTTTCAAAAAGCGGAATTTGGCTTGAAAAACGAATCATTTCAGACAACTCCTCCATTAACTTAGACGAGATTGAACGCGCTATTGAGCTTTCTAAAGATTCTATTGGGGAGCATCAGTCGGATGTTTCCATGCTCAAAGGAATTGTCAACCTAGGTGCCCTAACGGTTAAAAATACCATGACACCGAGGCTTGATATGGTGGGATTAGATTGGACCCTTACGAGCAAAGAGGTGCTTGACACGCTGCTCAAACATAAATATTCAAGACTCCCTGTTTACGAGGGTTCGTTAGACCAAATTAAAGGTATACTCTATGCAAAAGATTTTTTTGCGAAAATGAAAGACCAAAGCCCCCCTCCCGAGTGGCACAGCCTCCTGCAAAACGCCCTGTTTCTTCCAGAGAATCAACGAATAGACGATGCCCTTAGAAGTATGCAACATGAGCGCAAACACATGGCTATAGTGATTGATGAATATGGGGGCACAGAAGGCTTAGTTACGCTTCAAGACATCCTGGAGGAAGTTTTTGGTGAGTTCAGAGATGATGTAGAAAATAGCAGTATTGCCTTCCAGCGTATTGATGAAAAAAATTATGTGTTCGAAGCCAAAACCACTCTAAGCGATGTTGCAAAAATTGTACCCTTAGAAGAATCCTATCTTTTGGAACTCGGCGGAGGAGCAGACACATTAGGTGGGCTGGTCTTAGAGGAGTTGGGAGAAATACCTCAGCGCGGAGATGAAGTTATAAAGGAGGCTTTTAAATTGCGTATTTTATCCCTTGATCGCTACCGAATCAAACGTGTTCATTTGACCCTTTTTGATTAATTGTTTATGGCATACAAAAAATTGATTTTTTTCTCTTTTCTGTGGATGACTTGTCTAGGGTGCTTTCATACCGACCCACCCGTTCGGGTTAAACGCTTACCCAAGCTTTTTACCCGAGTTGATTTACCAGAGGCCACTTACACGCACACCGAGGAGGACGGAGCGCCACTTACTTATGAAGCAAACGAACTTGTCAAGCTCACCGTAAAAAATCACCCTGCGCTTGACTCTTGTTGTAATTCTACAAAACCACTTCCGTGTTGCACAGATTATTGGTTTGATCTATACTATCCACCATTTGACGCTACACTAAACTTTACCTATAAAAGTTTGAATTTTGACGGAGTGTCTGATCATATCAAGAGTGACTTCATCGTGAGTAGTTTTGTAAATACCAATAATCGCATGGCCCAAGTTGAAGAACAACAACAAGGGAGTACGCCTCAGGGATATTATTATGAACACTATAGCTATGCCGAAGCTGGTGAGCCCGAAATGTTTTTTGTTGCAGACACTATTGGTCAGCACTGTTTATTGGGCTCATTAATCTTTAACTCTGCTGGTCAAGGCTCTGACTCTTTGGCTCCTTATATATCTTTTATCCAACAGGATATAGAGCATTTCATTTCCTCTGTGACCTTTTATTAAGCGCTTAACTCCATGGCACTTTCGCGTTTTTGTAAAAAACCAGCCCTTTCCGCTCTAGAGAACGATTTTAACATTCGCTCTATTCAGGACCTCATCTACTGTTTTCCTTTTCGCTATGAAAAACGGGAAAGCCTTGAGGATTGGAAAACATTGAATCAATACATCGGCCAGACTATTGGCCTTTCAGGGAAGGTATTAGATGCAAAGCTTGAAGGACACCCCCGAAGACAACGACTTCGTGTTCGCCTTAGCCAGGCTGGAGTTTTTTTAGACCTGGTATATTTTAAACACGCTCAGTGGATGATTAAGAAGTTTGCCCTTGGCCAGCCGATTGCCATTATGGGAAAACTACAAGCGCACAAAGGAAAACTCACGATGGCTCATCCAGAGATTGTTCCAAGTGCCTCGCTAAAAAAAGATACAGGTCTCGTTGCTGTATACCCCAGCAGCGAAAAGCTAAAGAAAGCTGGATTGGATAGCACTGGAATGGGGAAGCTCATTCGACAAGTGCTAAAGGAAGCAGATGCCCAAGAATTCCAAGAACGCTTGCCTGATTATCTAATGCAACATTTTGGCCCAAAAAGCAGGCTTGAAGCATTGCAAAGCATTCACAAACCAACAAATTTTGAAGAGGCCCATTTGGCCTTACAATACTTCAAGTTTGAAGAAATCTTCTGGTTTAAGCTTCAGCAAGAAATTGCCAAAAGACAAGTAGGCAAAAAATCGTCTGATGTAATGTTTTCCTCTATAGGTAAAAACATCAATACCTTTTACGAGAAGATACTTCCCTTTTCGCTAACCGAAGCACAAAAGCGAGTAATAAAAACCATCCGCGAGGATACGGCTTCCGGGCGCCAAATGAATCGATTGCTCCAAGGCGATGTGGGAAGTGGAAAAACCATTGTGTCATTTTTTGCGGCCCTTCTTGCCATTGATAATGGTTACCAAGTGTGCTTAATGGCACCCACCGAAATTTTGAGTCAACAGCATTTTGAAGGGTTACAACCCTTTTGCCGAAAACTTGGGCTCCGTTGTGCCCTGCTTACTGGGTCTACTCCTGCAGCAGAGCGCAAAACCCTTTTGCTGGGCACTAAATCCGGGCAAATTGATTTATTAATTGGTACTCATGCATTATTGGAGGACCGAGTCCAGTTTGATTCTCTTGGATTGGCTATTATCGATGAACAGCACAGATTTGGAGTAGCTCAGCGAGCTAAACTATGGGCAAAAAGTGCTCAACCTCCCCATATTCTTGTGATGACGGCCACCCCCATCCCGCGAACACTTGCGATGACCATGTACGGAGATTTAGATGTTTCAGTTATCGATGAATTGCCTCCGGGTCGCCAACCTATTAACACCACCTGGGAAAAGGATAGCTCACGATTGAAAGTGTTTGGTTTTATAAAGGACCAAGTGGATCAAGGGCATCAAGTATATGTCGTATACCCGCTTATCGAAGAGTCTCAGAAACTTGACCTCAAAGATTTACAAGATGGTTACGAGAGCCTAGAGCGCTACTTTCCAAAACCACAATATCAACTTGGTATCGTGCATGGGCGCATGCAACCAAAGGATAAAGATTTTGAGATGAAACGATTCGCATCAAATGAAAGCCAAATTCTTGTGGCCACCACAGTAATCGAAGTCGGTGTTAATGTTCCCAATGCTACAGTGATGGTTATTGAAAATGCTGAGCGTTTTGGCCTGTCTCAATTGCATCAATTGCGCGGAAGGATTGGGCGTGGTAGTGCAAAATCCTACTGTATTTTGTTAACCTCTAATGAAATTTCTGAAGTGGCTCAACGCAGAATGCAAATTATGACCGCAAGTCAAGATGGTTTCCGCATTGCACAAGAAGACCTTCTCATCCGAGGACCTGGAGATATTGCAGGAACAAAACAAAGTGGCCTACTCGACTTTAAAGCCATTGACCTGGCTAACGACACAAATATTGTGCACTCCGCTGCCGAATGGGTTAAAGCTATACTCGACAAAGACAGCATGCTGGAGAAGAAGGAAAACCTTGTTCTTCGAAACCGTTTATATGAACTTAAACCAAAATGGTCTTGGTCTGAAATTAGCTGATCATCACCGGCATAACCAACATAGTGATTTCCTCACCTGATTCCTGGTTTTTCGGCAATAGAAGCCCTGCACTACTCGGTGAAGAAAGCTTTAGCTCTACTTCCTTTCCTTCAAGTACACCCAACATTTCGATTAAGAACCGAGCATTGAAACCTATTTCCAAGTCACTTCCCTCAAATTCTGCTGGGACGCTTTCGTAAGCCTCATTTGCAAAGTCTAAATCCTGAGTACTTACTTTAAGTTGCCCAGCCTGAACGTTTAAGACTACCTGGAAAGTCGTGCGATTGGAGAAAAGAGAGACACGCTTTAACATATTCTGAAAGGTGATACGGTCAAGACTCAATCGATTATCATTTTGCATGGGGATTACTGCATTGTAATCTGGAAACTTAGCATCAACTAAACGACACATTAATGATGTGTCACCAAAGTGAAAGAATACGTTATTGGCCGTCTGCTCAACTTTTACAGAAACACTCTCTGCAGGAAGGCTCCCTTTAAGTAGAGAAAGCGCCTTTTTGGGGACAATGAACGAAGTGGTTTGATTACTGCTAACATTGGTGTTTTTGTACTTCACTAATTTGCTAGCATCTGTGCTTACCATAATTAGGCCATCCATATCACACTGAAAGAAAACACCCGTCATGGCAGGACGCAACTCATCATTGCTTACCGCAAAGAGTGTGTGCTGAATCCCTCGAATCAACGAATCTGAAGGAACATCCATGGAAAATGGATCTTCTAAGACCGGAAGCGCAGGAAATTCCTCTGGGTTCTCACCAGCAAGCTTGTATTTACCATTTTCCGAGTGAATTTCCACCCCATAGGTTTCCTCATCAAAGGAAATCGTAATGGGCTGTTCTGGTAGCGTTTTTAATGTATCAAGCAAAATTTTTGCAGGAATCGCAACGCTTCCATTCTCCGATGCCTCGACCTCTAAGGAGGTGCGCATAGACGTCTCAAGGTCCGTTGCGCGAACGGTTAATGTACCCTGTTGGATATCAAAATGAAAATCTTCTAAAATGGGAAGTACTGTATTGGTGCTTACCACTCCCTGAATTCGTTGAAGCTTTTGCTGAAGTAAGGTGGTCGAAACTACAAAACGCATAACAATGATTTATTTAAAGATAGTATTTCAGATTAGACCTTGCCGCCTATTTTTTATCAGAAGGCAAAAAGAATGAGGCTGGCTTTACCATAGGCCACATAAAGGCAAAGTCCTGCAGCTCAAACCAGGAAGACTGACCTTCTACTTCCCCAAAGTACTGATCACTCACATACTCTCCATCAGGACAACCCAAAGATGGTGTGCAAGGCATTCTGTAAACATGGAGAACCCAAATGCTCCCCGCTAAACTATGAACAGCAAGGGAAACAACCTTATCGTTTACTCTTACTTGTTCTTTGTCGGCAAACGCTGTGTGATAGCGCTGCACTTGAATGCTTGCAAAATCTCTGATATAGCTCCGGGCTCTTAGCGTATCGATCGAATAGTCTCCATCGCCTAGCGATATTACTCTTCCAACCCAATCAAGCACATAGCTTTCATCATTTGGCCTACCGAGCGAATCGTAAAATACCACGTCAATCCGTTGAATTTGCTCAAGGGGCTTTTCCATGGATAAAATGCTTCGATCTCGCATAGATTCTGCTCCAAATTCTGCCATACTTGGATCAAAGGCACTCGTAAAATCCCGGGTTACCTTCTTTTTTGCATCAGACACCCATGCTTGGTGTAAGGCGCCTTCCATAGCATCATCAGAGGCAAAGCAAACAAAGGTTTTAGAAGGATCAAAGGCTGTCACCAAGTAGAATGTCTTCTGTGTTCCGTCGGCCCAATCCACCGTAACGCGCAAACCCTTGTCCCGGAGAGCCTTCCGCGCTGTTACTTCTTGACTTTCCTTGACCGGTTCAAAGGTGGCGCTAAAAAGGGCTTCAAGCATTTCATCAGCAAAAGAAGCGTTCATGGATTGGTTGTCCTTGTTCACCCATGAGGATTTCTTTAGGATAAAATCAACTTCGTCTCCTGATTTTGACTGAATGGAAATACTTTGTACAAGAACCTCGGGATCATGAAAAAGATACGCATTGGAGGATTGGGAATGGTCCTCGAGATTTGGGCGACAAGCCGCTAGAAAAAAAAGCATAGCCCACAACCCGGTTAGCCTAAAATCATTTGTGTACATCATTTTTTTCATAATGCGCGTTGCTTTCGAATATAATACACAAGCCCCCCCATACACAGCAAAGAAAGAAGTGGTGTTAAAAAATTTATCCATAACCATTTGCTTCGCGTTCTACTGAGACGTTCTGTATCCATGTAAACATCCTTTCTTAACGTGGCCTCTTGAATAATCATATCTTCCTCTCCGAGAATATATTCTACACAGTTTCTTAAAAAATCTCTATTGCCATATCGCACTTCTTCTTCGCTTGTACTATTAAGACCCATTTCTCCTAGTCCACCGCGAACCATATCGCCATCAGCAAAAAGCATAACTTTCGCCGTAGAAGTTCTATACACTCCATTAAGCTTGGTCATCATATCGTAATGGGAGGGAATCTCACCTTCCAATAAGTAACCCACTACTCCTTGTTCGCCTTCGAAAGAAGATAGCGCAAAGCTGTCGCGAGCATATTCAGCTAGTGAAATGGTATTCCATTCCGGGAAATAATTGACATACGGAGAAGTTGTAAGCAATGGAGTATATTCTATACCCGGTCTTCGATGCTTTATATCAAAGGTGCTTGCATATCTAGTTAATATAGGGGCACCTAACTGACCCGTTGGGTGGCTTGGGTCAGCATCAAAAAGGCCAAAAAACGGCCACAATAGATCCTTGAGTTCCGGTTGACGTGTCTGCTCCAAAGAGAGGCCGTCTAAACTTCCGCCAGTTGGCAATTCTTGGCGAACACACGTGAAGTTCTGAACTAGATGCTTATTCAAACGGAGGCCATAAGATGATAACAGCGGCTCGAGGCCAAGTTCTATTCCCACAACAAATTCTTTAAACCTGTTTTCAGGCTGTAAGAAACATGGGTCTAAAAACATCATTAGATTTCCTCCCTTCATCACAAAGTCATCAATACTTTTCAGCGCAATGTCTGAAAACGTTGGGCTTTTGGGCTGGGCTATGATTAAAAGGTCTATTGATTCCGGAATGGCGGTTGGTTTGTCGTTATCAATAAACAAGGTGTCTAGGGCAAAGAAAGCATCCGCCCCCAACAAATCACCTAAATCATCTAAATCCGTCTTGCCTCCCCCTGAACTCAATTCGCCATGTCCCGAGGCAATGGCAATTCTTGGAATGCTTGGCCTAAGAAGTTTCGCTATGCCCTGGTAAACACGATGCTCCATGTTCGCAAGTGACTCCGCCACATCTTCATCGTTAGAAATCGTCTGCGATGAGGTCAGATCAATTACCACTTGTTGCCCTTTATAACCGATTGCGGCATAGGGGTACACTTGGGATATAATGCGTTCTGCTCCTCGCTCCGTACTGTGAAGTACGGGGAATTTCCTGGCAGCATTTAAAGCATCCTTTTCGGTCATCGACTCTTCGAGATTTACCTGAATGACCGATAGTCCCTGGGGTGTATGCTTCCTAAAGTTGTCCATTAATATGTCTATCTCGCTGTTTAACTGCCTATAGGCTGGAGGTAGGGGAACCTCTTTTCGGTTCTCTCCAAGATATATTCGGATACTTAGTGGAGAATCAAGGGATTCCAAAAGATCGCTAGTCTTATCGCTTAAGGTAAAACGGTGGTCTGAGGTAAGATCCACACGAAGTGGGTAACGAGAAAAAAGCATAAAAACCACCCAAAAGAGTAGAGTCAACGCGGCAGGCAAAAATGACCAATGTTTTAGCACCCTTTTCATAGTTTCTTGAGATTTGGCCACCGTGAAACAATCAATATAGCAAGGGATAAAAAGGTTACGATTATTGCAAAGAAATACGCTATGTCGGCGAAATCAAGCAAACCAAGACTTATGCTTTCATAGTGAGCTTTAAAACCCATACCATTAATCACAAAATCCCAATATCCGGCAAATTGTTTCTTTTCAGAAATCAGTTCAAAACCCAAATAACCCATAGCGTTAATCGTAGATGACAGCAAAAAAGCAACCACTTGGCTTCGCACCAAAATTGATGTAAACAAGCCTACTGCAGAAAAGGTCATTCCAAGAAGCATTAAGCCGAGATAGGCTCCAAGTATAGACCCATAATCTAACGTCACGTTATCTAAAGCCAGGGCTTGAACAGAGGGTATATAAGTGGCTGCCGTAAGCGTAAGTGTAAGGGCAACAATACTAATCGCCGCAAAATACTTTCCCAACACGATCTGTGTAGCAGACAAGGGTTTTGTTACCAGCAGCTCAAGAGTTCCTTCCGCTGATTCTTCAGCAAACTGCCGCATGGTCGCTGCACTCACAACCAATATTAAAAAAATGGGCGCCCAAGCAAAAAAGGGATCAAGAGATAAGATGGTTCGCTCCAAGATGCTATGAGACGGAAAGACCCAGACATACAGACCGGTAAGCAGGACAAAGAGTGCTATCGAGGCATAGCCAACAATTTGCCCGAAAAACTGGAGAAATTCTTTTTTGTAAATCGCTATCATTCCGAGGTATTGGCGTTTTGTGAAGTATAGTAAGCGAATGCTTCCTCCAAGTTTGATCCATGCAGTTCTTGCAATTCCGATAGTTTCTTGTCCGCCACTAGTTTTCCTTGGTTAATAATAATAACCCGGTCACACAATGCCTGAACTTCTTGCATAAGGTGGGTAGACAATATGATGGCTTTATGCTCTGCAATTTCCCGGAGCCTCGATCGAATTTCAACCAACTGATTGGGGTCCAAGCCCGAATGTGGCTCATCTAAAATCAACAAATTGGGGTTGTGAATTAGTGCATGGGCAAGACCCACTCGTTGCTTATAACCCTTAGAAAGTTGTCCGATTTTCTTGTGCGCTTCTCGCTGAAGCCCGACAAGGTGTATCGTTTCTTCAATGCGCTGACGAGCATTGCTTACACCAGTTATTGAAGCAGCAAAACGCAAAAACTCTCGCACATATAAATCGTAATACAAAGGGTTTCCTTCCGGTAAATAGCCTATTTGTTGCCTGATAGCTTGTCTATTGGATTGAACCTCTAGGCCATTGACCGTGATGGTGCCCTTACTTGGGCGAATAAAACCCATAATCATCCGCATGGTCGTAGACTTGCCAGCGCCATTGGGGCCTAAGAAGCCCACAATTTCTCCTTTACCAACCTCAAAACTCAAGGCATCCACTGCATGTTGTGCTCCGTAAATTTTTGAAACCTGATTTAATTGTATCATGGGTCGATAATCCGTTGCTTAAAGGTAACGCGAAAAGTAGAGCTTTCTTTTATAGAAAAGTTAAGCTTCGTTACCTTTAACTTAAGTTTAATCATGGCACAACAAACAACGCATTCCACAGACCATTTTCAACTCGTAATATCTCATTGCAAAGAATATGGCTTTGTCTTTGGCTCAAGTGATATATACGACGGACTAAGCGCCGTTTATGACTATGGACCAAATGGTGTTTTATTGAAGAACGCATTGCGCAATTATTGGTGGAAAGATATGGTGCAAAGACACGATAACATTGTTGGTCTTGATGCCGCCATTTTTATGCACCCCAAAACATGGAAGGCCTCTGGGCACGTAGATGCTTTTAATGATCCATTAATTGACAATAAGGATTCCAAAAAGAGATACCGAGCTGATGTCCTAGTTGAAGAATACATCGCCAAAATTGAGGGTAAAATTCAAAAGGATGTAGATAAGGCCAAAAAGCGTTTTGGTGATGCCTTTGACGAGGTGCAGTTTCGCGCTACAAACGGCAATACGATTCGGAGAGCAAAGGAAGTCGAGGAGGTTACCCAGCGTTTAAAAGAGGCGCTGGAGAAAGAAGACCTGAGTCATTTTACTGCCCTAATCAACGACCTCGGCATAACATGTCCCGTTTCAGGAAGCAAAAATTGGACAGAGGTTCGTCGATTTAACTTGATGTTTCACACGCAACTTGGCAATATCTCTGGTGAGGAGTCTAAACTTTACCTTCGTCCTGAAACTGCCCAAGGAATTTTTGTCAACTTCCTTAACACCCTTAACTCCACCCGCCAAAAGATTCCCTTTGGTATAGCCCAAACAGGGAAAGCTTTTCGAAATGAGATTGTCGCAAGACAATTCATTTTTAGAATGCGTGAATTTGAACAGATGGAGATGCAATTTTTCGTGCCACCGGGTTCGGGTCCAGAACATTATGCCTTTTGGAAAGAAGAACGCCTTAAGTGGCATCACCGTCTCGGACTAGGTGAAAGCAATTACCGGTTCCATGATCATATAAAAACAGCGCATTATGCTGATGCGGCGCTAGATATTGAGTTTAAATTTCCCTTTGGCTTTAAAGAGTTGGAAGGTATTCATTCCCGAACGGATTTCGACTTAAAACAACATGAAGCCTTGAGTGGTAAAAAACTACAAGTATTTGATCCTGTGAGTAATAGCCACTTTACACCCAATGTTATCGAAACTTCTATTGGGCTTGATCGGCTTTTTCTTGCCGTTATGTGTGCAAGCCTAAAGGAAGAGCTCTTAGATAACGGACAGCACCGACGCGTACTAAGTCTTCCGGCGCCATTGGCACCAAACCACCTTGCCATATTACCGCTTGTTAAAAAGGATGGTCTTCCGGAGCTTGCTAAGAAAATCTTTCATGAAGCCCAGCTTGATATTATGTGTCAATATGATGATAAAGATTCTATAGGTAAGCGCTACCGTCGACAAGACGCCCTTGGAAGCCCTTATTGCATTACCATTGACCACGACAGTCTCCAGGACAATCAAGTAACCCTCCGAGAACGAGATAGCATGCAACAAGAAAGGATGCCCGTTGCCGAAGCGCTTGCCCGCGTGCAAAAGGCAACTTCTTTGCGATCGTTATACCAATAGGTAGTATCTTATTAGCCATTGAACGCTTTCTATGAATCTCAGTGTAAATCAAGATTTATCCTCAATTGATGCGCTTTACAACGCTCAGGCTTCTCTTGTCTTGCGGGGTGTTTCTCCAAATTATAAAGCGCGAAGGCAAAAACTAAAAAACTTGCTTTCCGCCTTATTTATATATCGCGAAGAACTACTAGAGGCATTACAAGATGATTTAGGGAAGCCAACATTAGAGACAGAAGTTGTTGAGTTTCATCCCACCGTGGCTGAACTAAAGTTTGCGCTTCGAAATCTTCGTCAATGGATGGATGAGCGATTAGTTCCCACCCCGCTTAGTCTTTTAGGAAGCCGAAACAGTGTGCGCATTGAACCGAAGGGGCATTGCCTTATTATAACGCCTTGGAACTATCCGATTTGGCTGACCGTGTCTTCGGTAATCAGCGCCGTGGCTGCAGGGAATCGCATCGTTGTTAAGCCCTCTGAATATGTAGACAAGACAGCCAAGGTGATGGAAAAAGTTCTTCTCTCTGTTTTTTCAACAGAAGAGGTTTGTGTGGTATATGGCGACCATCATGTTGCTCAACATTTACTCCAAAAAAAGTGGAATCACATTCACTTTACAGGGAGCACTCAAATTGGAAAGGTTGTTATGAGGGCGGCGGCAGAACACCTGAGTAGTGTTACATTAGAATTAGGTGGTAAATCCCCTACTATTGTTACTGAGGACGCCAATATTAAGTTAGCGGCACAGCGCATTGCTTGGGGTAAGTGGACGGGCGCCGGCCAAACATGCCTTGCACCCGATTTAATCTACGTACACCGAAACCATGCAGAAAAGCTCGTCAAGGGACTCAAGGCCTACTTAGCAAAGGCCTACAATAATGCCGCCATTCAATCCGATCATTATTGCAGTCTCATCCACGAACGACACTTTGCTCGGCAACAAGATTTTTTACATGAGGCCAAAGATGCTGGAGCTGACATTGTTTATGGTGGATCAGCGGATAAGGCGTCATTGCGGATGGAACCCACCATTGTGCTAGGTAATTTATCAAATACTGCATTGCTTAATGAGGAGATTTTTGGACCCATTATGCCCATTATGGTATATGATTCCCTAGAAGAACTTGTAACCGAACTCCAGCAGCGACCGCGGCCGCTTGGGCTATATATTTTTAGCAAGCGCAAGAAAACGATTGACTACATCCTTGAGCGCTGTCCCTCAGGAGGTGTTTGCGTCAACGATACGGTGCTTCATATCGCAAACCCCAACCTTCCTTTTGGGGGAATGAACACCTCGGGTATAGGAAAAAGCCATGGCCACCATGGCTTCCTTGACTTTAGTAATGAACGAAGTGTTTTTGAACAGCGAAGTCCATTAAGTTCCGCAAGCCTTACCTATCCTCCTTATACGAAATGGACCCAAAGACTTATTCGGTTCATCACGCGTTGGTTAAGCTAACTCTCCTTCCTCGGCAAAACTATAATACGTATTTGGACCCATAATCAAATGGTCTAAGACGCATATACCTAGCATGTGGGCTAACTCTACAACACGTTCAGTTAGTTTAAAATCTTCTGGGCTGGGGCGCAACACGCCGCTTGGGTGATTGTGTGCCACAATAATGGACTCACTTGGATATGCAATAGCCGGCTTAAACAAAAGCCTCAAATCAACCATTGCAGAACTAATGCCACCACGGGCTATTTCATGGATTCCTTGTATATGATGTGCTCGATTGAGGTACATCACAACAAAAACTTCCTGCTCTAGCAATTCGAACCTGGGGCTGAGCGCCATATAGGCCGATTGGCTAGAGGTAATCACAGAAGACTGATTGGCATGCCAAAAATTTCTTCGACCCAAAACATAGGCCGCATGAATTTTGCGCCTGTCCTCACTGAGTTCGAGCGGATTATGGAGCTGATTAAGAAATTCCTTTTCGTCAATACCAAGCCAACTCACCAGCTGGCGATTACTTACTGCATTCCAAGCATAAAATGATGTCTCTGAAGACGATTGCGTCATTCATGCAATTTCAGCAAAGGAAGCGTTTCTGTGGTTGTAGAATAATAAAGGATAAGCACAGAAAACTCATTGCTTATGGCATCCGTTGGAATCGATGTGCTCGATTTATTACCTCTCTCCTGATAAAGAATCTGACCCAATGAATTGATCACCTCGAGTTTTATCCATGGTTGCGGAGAATGTATTTGCCACACATTGTCCGATGGATTAGGATATACGTGGACAACAGGAGCTTCTACTGCTGAAAGAGAGGTAGACAAGTCCTTTTCGACAACACGCAAGGTATCAGGAATAAAACAGCCCGGCTCCAAGGAACCATTCACAAACTGTATGTAGGTTTCCTGAAAGCCCAGGGGAATAGACAATTCTTGATTGCTTGCTTTTTTAACCACCTCATCGGGGGTCACAATCACAATTTCAGCAAAAACCCCAGACCCGGATACTTGGCTTGTTGTGTTCTGAGACAAGGCAAAGTCCAATTGGCCTTCGAGTGGGTCTCTTCGCTGAATGGATAGGGTGGAAACCCCTTCCTCGCCGAACCAGCTTGGTGGAAAAGTGGCCGTCAAGCTTCCTTCGTTGATAAAGGTTGAAGTGTCTAAATCCAGTTCTAAAGCCACGCCACATGCTGCCTGCGAAGGCAGATCTAGACCTATTCCAATGGTCACTGAGTCACCAAAGAAAACGGAGTCGGGCATTACAAAATAGAACTCGTAGGGACAATTTTGTTGTCCAGAGGCCGCCTTCTCACTATTATGAACAGCCCTATAATTTTGTAAAAAGGCTAAGGCATCGGCCGAATCAATTACACCGTTCCCATCACAATCGGCATTTTTCAGGTTAATACTTGTAATGGAAGTGTCCAACCAATCCGAAGAGGCGTAGCCGACCCAGTCAATGTTTTGATCAAACGGGCTTCGTAAATCCCCGGTAACTGAAAAGCTTGGCGCAAAACTCAAAAAGTCCACGAAGTTTACATCGCCATCTCGATTAACATCTCCAGCAAAAACCAATCCATCTACTGTGGGTGTTGCATGTAGGTGTTTAATAGTGGCCGGTATAGGGTGTGCCATCAATTTCCTTGCACCGACATCTTCAAGGCGGTAACTGTACAATGTCGTTTGCTCGTTAACCTGACCCAGGTTGGTTACAAGCTGGAAAAAAAGAATATTGTCTTCGGTGGATAAGGCCGCCGCATTTTTGGGAATACCAACCACTGTCGGTGATGGTGCCGACACGGGCACATTATATTCTAAAATTTGATTTCCTAATGTGTCCATACTGAAAATCACCACCTCTCCCGATGCTTTTTGACCAACACCAATAAGCCTATCAACCGAATCATGGTAGAACATTTCGGCTTGGGTAAAGTAAATTGGATTGGGTATAGTGACTTGGTTGGTGAAAAAGTTGTTCGCATCAAATGATGACAAGTATGGTATTACTACAGAACCCAGAGTGGTCGTATCATAATAATAAAAGTAGGCTTTGTCATTGTCAGCACTGTATGCTGTAGCCCTTATTGGAATTGGATCAAAGCAATTTAAGGATACACTCTGAGGTCCAGGAATTAGTTGGTTTTGGTTGTTGTAGGAGAGGGTATTGATTGAATCCGCACTAAGACACAATAAATTATCATTGTTTTGTGAGTAAAAGAACTCATCATAAGAAAACAAACCAGGGATTGTTAAATAGCTCGTTAACCCTGTTTGAAGAGAAGGGATGGATACTTTATAATTCAATACGTTGGATTGGTTGCTTATGAAAACATACGCATCGGAGGATGCGTTAGAACCAAACGTCTTCGCTGGATAGAATATTCCCCGATTATTAATTGAGCTTGCCAGCGCAATTGTATCTAACCCAGGAATATTTTGAATATAGAGATTTCCATTATAAGCATCTACAGAATAATAGCCCGATGGAATGCTATTGCCCGTATCAACGAATCCGCCTAAAGGAATTCTATTTTTAAAATATTCTGTCTGCGCCCTTCCAATTGAAAGGGAAGAAATCCATAGGATAACACCGATACATGATATAAGAGAATAACGCATATATCCAATGTACGCAAGAAGCTATAGATTATTACCCGTAGCGCCTACAAATAACATATTTTGTGAGCATAAACTTTATATTATTTTGTACTTTTCTGTTGATAATCAATTATATATAATTTTTTTTGTGTGGAAAATTCAAAGCTTTTTAATGTCTATCGAAGCCTAAGTAAAAAGGAGGCCAAGCGTTTTTACCGAATGGTTCAAAGCGTTTATCTAAAAGAGCACAGAATCCTTCGACTGATAAGTTATATGATAAAACATCATGACCAATGGGATAAAACAAAGTATTGGAAAAAAGACAAAATCTATCATGCTGTCTTCGGTAAGGACACCCCGTACAATGACTTAAAGCTTCGAGAAACGTATTCCGGGTTGTATGCTGAACTTAAGCGCTTTATCATGCAAGAGGAGCTACAGTCTGATGATTTCTTTGCTCAACTTTATCTTGTGCGGAGTCTGAGAAAACGAAAGGCCAACAAAGCCTACAGCGCAGAGCGTGGCAAGCTCCAAGAGCGGCTCAACCAACACGGGGCACAAGACGCAGAATTTTATCAAAAGAGTTTCCTGGTTGCCAAAGAAGACCGATTGCACCATGGGCAGCAACAGCTGCGAGTATTTGACAAGGCACTACAAGAAATGCTTGATGCCCTCGATGCCTTTTACTTTTCGTTAAAACTTAGGGAAAGTTGTGAAATGCTCAATCTTGAGCGTATCCAAGGAAAAGAATACAAAAGGCCTTTTCTTGACGACTTGGTGGCGCTTTTAGAACGGGAAAATGCGGAACAAGGCTTATCGTCATCAGTAGAAATATACCTGACCATTTATCGCTCATTGACTGAGGGAGATGAAATCTATTTTGATCGAATGGAGAGGCATCTGGAGCGCCTAGAGGGAGTGTTTACCGAAGCTGAAAGACGAGGGGTATTTACTTACATGCTCAACTTTTGTATCTCCAAAGTAAACCAAGGACAACAGGACTATTATCCCAAGCTGCTCGATTTGTATCTGTTGGGTGTTGAGAAAGGGTTGATCCTTGATCATAATAATAGCCTCCACCATAACCACTATAAGTCCATGGTGACCATTGCTATTCGCATGGAGCGCTACGAACTAGCGGAGTCAATCTTAGAAGACTATCGTCATTTGATTCATCCGAATTGGCAGGAAAATGCTTACTTCCTAAACCTTTCAGACATTCGCTTTGCACAGAAACAATATGATCTTGTACTCGACACCTTAAATCGAGTGGAATTTACCGATGGGCGCATGGCCGCTTCAGCCAGAAAAACTCAGCTTCAAACCTATTATCATCTCAGAGAGGAAACCAGCCTACCCTATCTTATCAATGCCATTAAAATCTTTATAAAGCGAAACAAAGATCTTCCCGAAATGTATAAGGAGTACTATTTGAATTTTGTCAAAGCCTTTCAACGCTTAGTCGATATTGACTGGAAACAGGACTATGTAAGCCGCAACAAACTCATTGAAAAAATGCATCAAATCAATGCCTATGTGGAAGACAATCCCATGTTTGATAAAGTTTGGTTACGCAGTCAGATTGTTCGGTTAAACAACGAATTGGCCCTGTCACTCAATTTTGATCGCCCAACACCTTCCTAACGTATTGTTTCTTGTAGATTGCATAAACATTAACCATGAGCATAGCAGGGAAACATTTTGCCGTTATTGGGGCTGGAATTGTCGGAAGCGCATTGGCCTTATGGTTAAACAACCAAGGAGGAAGGGTGTCGATCTATGAGCGACGGAACGCCAAAGCCTTTTTAACTAAGCCCACAATACAAAAAAGAAACATCAACCTTGCCTTAAGCTACCGTGGGCTAAAATGTCTAAACCTCCTTGGACTCAAAGAAAACGTGATGCCCCTGTGCTGCCCGATGTATGGAAGAAAAATTTATCCGTTGGTTGATGGATCACCGTTACTCCAACCCTATGGGCTTCCCGACCAAGCCATTTATTCTATTTCCCGATTTGACCTAAACCACATACTTCACAGAACACTTGATAAGGCCAAATCTATCGAAATGCATTATGAGAAAGCACTGGATGCCGAGGACAATAATTTAATTCAACAGCTAGAAGCACAATTCGACGGGGTGTTTTGGTGTGACGGGATACACTCAAGTGGAAGAACTCTTCTTGAGCGACTGGGCCACGTGACCACCACAGTAGATCGGGCCAATTACGGATACAGAGAAGTACCCCTGAACGGGCCCCCGACTACAAGCAAAGAAGCACAAGCTCTGCATATTTGGCCACGAGACAAAAGTATGCTCATTGCTCTTCCCCAGGCTGACGGCCACTATGCCGGCACCTTATTTGCACCCTTTGATGGCGAGGGCGGCCTGGACAACACAACAACTCAAGAAGAGTTCCAAGAGTCAATACGGTCAATATACCTTGGAGCGGACTCTTCCTTTTCTCTCACGGATACCCCGTTAGGAAACCTCCCAGCCTCTTGGCTTAAATCCGTCGCTGTTGGCCCGTGGAATTATGGCAAACACCTCTTACTAGGAGATGCAGCACACGCCATTCTTCCTTTTTATGGCCAAGGAATGAACGCCGGACTAGAAGATGTCTGTGTGTTGTCTGAAATAGCGGCCAACAACAAAAACCCCGATGAGCTATTTGCTGATTTTTACCGCCGACGCAAAATTGATGCAGATGCTATAAAAACCATGGCGGAAAGAAACTATTGGAATATGAAAAATGGCACTGTGAACAAAGAGCGTCTTCTTTACAAAGAGTTTGAGCAGTTTCTTTTGACCAACTTTCCCAATGATTTTAAGGGGCAATATCAACGTGTAAGCTTTGGGGACGAACCTTATCACAAAGCGCTTAGCAACGGTGATAGAATCTTTGCCAAGTGTCAAGCATTCTTAAAGGATTTTGGCCAGCCCGAAAATTGGAGTGCACCAGAAGCAATAGTCGCATGTAAATCACTATTAACCTCCTTCCATGCGGACTAAAACCTATTATGAGTTCAATAAGGGGGCGATTGATGCCTTGTCTCAGGCATTAGGGGTGAACACTGCCTATGCTTGCTTAATGCACCAACGCAACATTAAAACTATCGAAGAGGCCAAACACTATTTAAACCCCAAAAAGGAACATCTCAATGATTTTTCCTTGTTAAAGAACAGTCATAAAGCGGCAGATTGCCTGGAGCACCACATACAATCAAACCACCGCATTATGTTATATGGAGATTATGACGTCGACGGGACATCGTCTATTGCGTTGTTGTATCAAGCCCTAAGACTTGTCCAGGACGAAGACTTAATAACAACCTATTTCCCTGATCGCAAGGAGGAAGGATATGGAATCTCAGTTAAGGGGATTGAGCACGCCATCGAAAACAACATATCGCTTGTAATTGCCGTCGATTGCGGAACAAAAGATTTTGATAGTGTTCAATTAGCACGCGATCATTCCATACATGTTATTATTTGCGATCATCACGAAGTGGGAGAAAGAATTCCCAACGCGATTTACATTAATCCAAAACAACACGATTGTGAATATCCATTTACGGCGTTAAGTGGGTGCGGGGTACTCTTTGGCATGCTGCACCATTGGGCCAAAACCCATCATCCAGAACTCGACATGTATCAATTTATAGATTATGTCGCAATTAGCATCACCTGCGATATGGTCGCGCTAAAAGAAGATAACCGCGTGCTTGCTAGCCTAGGGCTTGAGGCCATGAAACAAGGAAACTTCTCGGCGCCCAACATACCCCGACTAATTGGGGATCGCTACATTGATGAAGAGAGTCTCACATTCTACCTTGGGCCTAAGATTAACGCCGCTGGACGGTTGAACCGTGCAGACATGGCACTGGAAGCCCTAATCGGCAATGATGCTCGCCTCGTAGACCAGTTGGATAAGGAAAACTCTAGAAGGCGAAGCCTTACCCAATCGATGACAAAAGAAGCATTGGCACAGATTCAATCCCCTCAATATCCCTATACGAACGCATCCCTTGTGTGGCTTCCAAAGGGACATAGTGGGGTAGCCGGGCTTGTTGCCTCTAAGCTTGTTGAGGCCACAAAAAAACCCGCTATCGTTCTTTGTGGGGAAGAAGAGGATGCCACCGGATCTGCAAGAAGTGCTGGCAATCTTAACCTATACAATCTAGTTCAGGAAAACGAGGAACATCTTCTGCGCTGGGGCGGCCATCATGCAGCAGCAGGAATGTCTTTAAGAAAAGAATCTATAAAAGCCTTTTTTTTGTCCATGAATGACAGCATTGGGGGGGTATCCTTTGAGTTAGAAAAAACCAACATAGATTGTACAGTTTCGTTTGCTTCACTCACCCCAACCTTTTGCCAAAACCTTGTGCGCTTTGGTCCCTTTGGTATAGGAAATTCTTCGCCTGTCTTTTGCGTCGAGGAGGTAACGCTCCGAGCCAACGGGCTGCGAAGTCTTGGTTCCTCCGGCAATCACTACCGGATGACACTTTGTGACCCACAAGGCAATCAACGTGATGCTTTGTATTTTAATGCACCAGGGAATTTTGAAGAAAGCATCAATGGTCCATTTTGCCTTGTCTTTGGCCTAAGGCCTAATCTTTGGAGGGGGGTGTTATCTTGGGATATCGTGGTTAAAGAGATATGGCCAGGCTAAGGGTTATTGGTACATTGAAATTGCCTTGCCTTGCATCTATTGATTCCATATGCTTTCCTTGGATTATTGCGATATTCACAGTATGAGTGAGGTAAAAGAGTTTGTTGTACTTGTTGATGATCAGGATAATGTATTGGGCACCATGGAAAAAATGGACGCCCATAAACAAGGTTGTCTCCATAGGGCAATAAGCGTATTGCTCTTTGATAGAGACCGTCGAATGCTCTTACAAAAACGAGCTAGCACGAAGTATCACTGGCCCAATATATGGAGCAACGCAGTGTGCAGCCATCCAAGAAAAAATGAGACCTACGAGGCCGCAGCGCGGCGCAGGCTGCCCGAAGAACTTGGAATCACAGCAGACCTAGATTGGCAGTTTTCTTTTATATACAAAGCTACCGACCAAGCAACCGCATTGCATGAGCACGAATTAGACCATGTATTTTTTGGCCAAATTGAGGAAACTCCTTCTAATGTAAACCCAGAAGAGGTCGGCGCGGTGAAGTGGATTGAACGAGAAGCCCTAGAGCATGATGTTGCGAGCAACCCCGATCAATATTCATTTTGGTTTAAAATCATTCTCCAAGAAATTCAACAACGAAACCTTTGGCCTTCGTAATAGAAGTTGTCGTTGAATCATGAGCGCCCCATGTTATGATAGATGTATCAATAATCATTGTAAACTACAACGTCAAGCAGTTTCTGCTTCAAGCGCTCGATAGTATATATAAAAACCAAGGAGTAGGGTTTGAAGTATTTGTTGTAGACAACCATTCTACAGACCATTCCATGGACAGTGTCAAAGAGCTGTTTCCCTCGGTTCAATGTATTGAGAACAAAAAAAACCTGGGATTTGGCAAGGCAAACAATCAAGCATTGGCCAAGGCAAAAGGAAAGTACACCCTATTCCTAAACCCTGATACCGTTATTGAAGAAAACACGTTGTTAACGTGTTTTCAGGCCATGGAGTCCAACGAGAACCTAGGCGCCCTTGGTGTCCGAATGGTGGATGGACAGGGTAAATTTCTTCCTGAGTCTAAGCGCGGCCTGCCCACCCTATGGTCATCTTTGTGCAAATTCACTGGATTATATAAAATCAACCCGACCTCTTCATGGCTAAATGGCTATTATGCAGGACATCTCCCAGAGCACGAAAACAGTAAAGTCGATGTATTAACAGGTGCCTTCTTTTTTGGAAGAACAGAACTACTGCAAAAATTAGGCGGGTTTGATGAGGGCTTCTTTATGTATGGCGAGGATATTGACCTCTCGTATAGGGTGCAGCTTGAAGGAAAGGATATACTCTATCTAGGGGGGGCTACAATAATTCATTATAAAGGAGAAAGCACAAAAAAGAGAAGCTTCAACTACGCCTTTAGCTTCTTTGATGCCATGGGAATCTTTGGGGAAAAACACACCTTTCGTCGCTGGCCAAGGATCATAAAGCGCTTTATGCGAGGCTTGTTCCAGGGGGTCGCCCTTCTTTTTTACCTGGTTAAGGTTGCCAAACGAATACTTCCAGCCCTTGCTGAACTATTGGTGATTTATGGAAGTTTTTATGGTGTATCCGCTCTCTATGCTCTCTATATAAAACCAGCAATTGGGCAGTTTCCCAATGAATTTTTACTGGGTTTTTTACCTGCCTACAGTATACTTTACTTTCTGAGTCTTCTGTTTAGTGGGGCTTATGCAAAGAACCATTCGTTGCGAAGTTTCCTTGCGGGAAGTGGAATAGCCTTACTTGCCATAACCTTTATCTATGCTCTATTACCCGAAACGCTGCGTTTTTCTCGAGGATCCATTCTTGCAGGATGGGGTGTAGCAAGTCTCCTCGGGTTAGCAATCCGAAGCCATCTATATCTCCGTAGGCGTAGGGAAGAAATAAATAGAAACCAGAAAACGCTTTTTGTTGGTAGCCCAACAACGTTTAAAGTCTTTCAAGAGGTATCCATCCATGGCAAAAGTGCAATGCACGTTAACTTATCGGATATTCTGGGTATTGAAGATTTAGCCCAGATCCATGGGGCATCAAAAATTGTATTGTGTGCTGAGTCCATACCCTCGCGCACAATGATTGAATCTATTGGCTTTGTAGGTGGAAGAATTCCTTGTTATATCTATAGAAAAGATAGCGACTCTCTCGTTGGAAACTACCAAAGAAACCGTTCGCGAAAGGAGTTAGAAGAACCTATCGATTTAAACTTAAATCTAATACGATATAGGGCATATAAGCGACTTACCGATATGATAATCAGCTCATTTTTCCTTCTAACAGGACTTACCATAATTCCTCTGTTATCACACCAAGGAAGAAAAAAGCTAACCTGGTCGGTCGCTGTGATTACCGGCAGCAAAACGTGGGTCGGATATCACAAACCGCATAGCATTGGTCTACCAACAGTTAAAGAGGCGTGGACGACCTGTACACTCTTAGAGGGGAAGACAGAGGAAAATGTAACGAAGGAACAAATCGTAACCTCGAATTTTCTTTATGCAAAAAACTATCATCCCTTAGATGACATACGAGCGCTAATCATTAAAAAATAAGAAGGGACTATTTAGACCCGTGCTTAAAAAGTTGGTTGGCCACTATCATTTCTGCCACGCCTTCTGGAACCGAATTTTCCCAACCTGACTCTCCATCTTGAATGGACTTGACGATATCATCAGAGAAGATGGTTAAAACCTCTGGGTTTAGTGCTTCTATCTCAATCAATGCCTTGTTGCCTAGCAAAAAGTCGTGAAGCGATCGCGTTGAAGGAGGGGGTAACATCGTTGAGGCTGTATAGACCTGAGCATTTTCCGAAGCTTGGAAGGGATATACCCAAAAGCTCCCTCCGTGCCTAAACACCCTGCCATAATTGTGCATTATCGACAACTCTCTACCCTCATTGGCTGCACGCTCATAAATTTCTAAAAGATATTTTACGCCAACAATAAGCCCCTTGTGGGCCACCCGACATTCATTGAGGTAATTGACCAATTCATAGTGGTACTCAAAATCAGAGATCATCACGTAGTGGCCTTGAGAAGATAAAATATCAGCACGATCAAGAAAATCCTGTTCGTGGTCTTCAATATCGGATTCTGTTTGAAGGAGCTGTAGCGTCATTTCTGCCAGCCGAAAAACATCACATTCCTCTACATCCTTCTTTGTCTCGCAAAATGCGCGCACTGCCGAATCAAACATATCTGCCGTAACCTTGGTAAGCGGCCTAAATCGGCCACGCAACGCAAAAACATTTTTCTTATACAATAGGTCCTTGGGTTGGTACACCTTGCCGTCTGGGCCAAAAATTGTAGCCTTGGTAAAACCCATTTTCACCAGCAATAAGCTGACAATTCGAATGTCGACTGACGCAAAGCAAGGACCCGATAAGCGAATCATGTCAATTTCAAGGAGATCGGTGCTTAGGTCTTGCTTCATAGACTGAAGAAAAGCCGCAATATCGCCCCCATGATGGTAGCATGCCCACAACAAATTCACCCCTAACTCGCCTAATACACGTTGTTGGAGAATTGTATTGTTATCATGCAAGCGCACATGCATAATGATGTCGCTTGGTGGGCTATCGGGTTCTCGTTGAAAGCGCACACCCATCCACCCGTGTGGCTTGTTGCTTCTCGAGTAATTTAATGTGGTTACCGTATTGGCAAACACAAAAAAACAGCGGTCTTTGTATTCCTCTTGAACTAGGCGTTCCTCAAGGAGATTATACTCGTGGTCTAGCATTTTTATGCATCGCGACTCACTAACATATCGTCCTCCTTCTTCAGACCCATAGATGTTGTCGGAAAACACCATGTCGTAGGCTGACATGGACTTTGCTATCGTACCGCCTGCTGCGCCTGCCTTGAAAAAGTTTCTAGCAACCTCTTGACCTCCGCCAATTTCAGCAAAAGAGCCATAAATTGTTGGGTTTAGGTTTATGGCTAGTGCCTTTTCTCGTATGGTGGTTGGGTTTTCAGTATTCATTGAGTCTCTATAGAGATTGCATCGTGTTAAACCCTTCTAGTAAGTCAGCGACCCGGCGCACAAATTGTCCACCAAGTGCTCCGTCAACCAATCGATGATCATAGGTATGCGACAAAAACATTTTATGTCGAATGCCGATTTGGTCTCCGAGCGGCGTTTCAATAACTGCAACCTTCTTTTGTATGGCACCTACTGCCAAAATACCTACCTGAGGTTGATTGATAATTGGTGTTCCCATTACATTTCCAAAGCTTCCCACATTGGTCACCGTGTAGGTTCCACCTTCAATTTCAGTGGGTTTTAAGTTGTTGTTGCGTGCCCGATTAGCCAAATCATTTACCGCCTTCGTCAAGCCGAGAAGGCTCAATCTGTCAGCATCTTTAATCACAGGAACAATAAGGTTCCCTGAGGGAAGTGCTGTTGCCATTCCAATATTAATCGACTTGTGTAAAATAATATGATCTCCATCTAAGGAAGCGTTCACATAAGGAAAATCCCTAAGTGCTTGAGCAACCGCCTGTAAGAAAATGGGCGTAAAGGTTATCTTCTCCCCCTCTCTTCGTTGAAAATCATCTTTTATGTTATTTCTCCAATTCACGATTTCAGTGACATCGGCTTCAACAAATGAAGTAACATGAGCAGAGGTTGCTTTGGAGTGAACCATGTGTTTTGCGATAAGCTTTCGCATTCGATCCATCTCTATAATTTCTACCTCTCCACCAAACGAAGATGGAGTTGGGGCTGGGGATTGGTTTACTTCTGGCTGCCTTGCAGGCTGAACTACGGGTTTAGTTGCAACTTCCTTTTCTTTAATCGGCTGAACGGCGATTTGAGGGGAAGCTTGCCCCGGTGCTGCTGTACGAGAAGACAGATAAGCGAGAATATCTTTTTTTGTAACACGACCCTCTTTGCCTGTTCCTGGAACAGCATCAAGCTCTTGTTGCCCAATGCCTTCAGCTTGTGCAATTTTTCGAACAAGTGGAGAGTAAAAACGACCGCTACCATTTACCTGAACTTGCTCCACTGATAGTGTGGCTTTCTCGGGCACATAGGGAACATCTGGTTGTGTGGGTTCTGTGGCTTTTTCTGTTTGGGCTTGATGAACAACTTCTTCTCTCGAATCACTAGTTTCCTCGTCGCCCTCTGTTGCTATAACACAGAGAATCTCGCCCACCTGAACCACGTCCCCTTCATTATGGGGAAGTTCTACAATAACCCCTTCAAATTCAGAAGGAACCTCGGAATCTACCTTGTCTGTGGCTATTTCGGCAATCGGCTCATCTAGCTCTACAGAGTCACCTACACCCTTTAGCCAGGTTAACACAGTTGCTTCTGTTATACTTTCTCCCATTTTGGGCATCAGTTGCTGCCTGTTTGCCATAGTGTTAAAATTACCCTTTATACTGCCTTAAAGATATTCTAAAGTTTGTGGTTGAACAAACCACTGCCAAGGCTAGTCAGTAAGCGACCCTTGTAAAGCGAGGCGAATCATATTAAGGGCTAACGTGGTAGAAAGGCCAATATTCACCGCCCTGTCTGTATGAAGCCTAAACTTTTTGTGATAGGTTGTTTCCTTGTAGCACAATGCTATATGCACTGTACCCACCGGTTTTGTTGGGCTACCTCCTTCAGGGCCGGCAATTCCCGTTACGGCAAGCGCCATATCTGCGTCAGCATTGGCCTTAGCACCCTCAGCCATTGATCTTGCCACCTCTTCACTCACGGCACCATAAGAAAGCAGAAGGTCTTTTTTTACATCGATTTCCTTGTGCTTCCAATTATTGGAGTACACCACATGTCCACCCAAAAGATATTGACTCGATCCTGGGTGTTTTACCAATGTGGCCATGATATTGCCCCCTGTGCAACTTTCGGCAAGTGTAAGCTTTATTCTGTGCTCTATAAGCAGGTTATGTACCACATGAGAAAGGGTTGTGTTTTCCTTGGCAAACACCAAATGTCCTAAGCGCTCCTCAATGGCTTGGGCAATCTTTTTGTTCTCCTGTGCCAATTCGTTGGAGCTAGTGAGTCTCAGGCGAACCCCCTGTAGAGAGGGCAAGTAGGCCAAGGCTACACCCTTGGGCATATTTTGCTCAATACTTTCAAGCGCTACAGACAGGCTTGACTCGCCTTGGCCTGCAGTCATAATCCATTGAACAAAAAGCGACTCTACATCGTATCGCGAGCGAATGCGAGGCAGGACCTCTTCCTGCATAATACTTTTCATTTCATAGGGCACTCCTGGAAGAGAAATGATAGCACCTCGGTCATGGTCTACCCAGGTTCCCACGGCAGTCCCTTTCGTATTGGGCAGTATTTCTGATCCCTCACATAGCCATGCCAACTTTTCATTAAGGGCGACAACCCGAGGACCTCTAGGCGCAAAATGTTTTTCAAGCTTACTTGCTAAACCTTCATCTCGCACAAGCGGTCTTTTACAAAACCTGGCAATTGCTTCACGTGTCTTATCATCTTGTGTTGGTCCTAATCCGCCAGTCAAAATGACCACCTCGGCCTTTTCTAGGGCACCTTCAAGGGCCCCTTGTATGTCAACGAGACTATCCCCTACGGTGATGCGCTTGCTGACAGTTGCTCCACTGTTAGTCAATTGTTGAGACAACCACGTGGCATTCGTATCATCTATGTTGCCATAAAGAAGCTCATCCCCGATCGTTACCAAAGCACATCTAATCATAAAAATCCCTTAAAAATCATCAAAACTTCCCGGCGGTTTTTGGCGACTCAATTTTAAAAATTGTAATACATCGCTTAACACCCTTAACTCAATACTATAGGTCTGGCGTGAAATTGGATAGGCGGTCCAGTTAAAACTAAGCGACCAGCAATGAAGGTCGCGCATAACACGAACATTAGTGAGGGTTAAATCTCTATTTCTGAAGTCATATCCTGTCGTAGCAACAATCTTCCATTTTGGAGTAATGTTTACGCTACCATTCATAGACAAACTTTGAGTAAATAAGATGGTGTCAGGGTTGTAGGAGATACCCGTTTGCCTGTTCAAATTATATCGTGCAGACAGGGTCCACGGGATGTCAAAATCATAATAAGCATCCATGTTGGCGAGGTAATACTCTCGCTCACTCATGCTTCCTGCGCTTTCAGGAAGGTTTTTTTTCTGCCTTGGCTTTCCTTTTAAATCAAGGTTGAGTGATAACTGGCTGTTGGTGAGTCGAAAAAAGCGCTTAGAAGTCTCCCAATACAGCGTGTTGATTCTTCGATTGTTGGAGTCGACACCATAAGGATCGAACGTGTTTCTAAACTGGATGCGAACATATTGTCCAACCTTGGTTTGAAGGTTTACTGTAAGGGGGCTTGAGCGGAGAGAGTCTGCTGTAAAGTTGTAACTCCAGTCCAGGTTTAACTGCTCTAAAAGGGGAAGATTTACAAGGTTTTTATAAGGCATGTCTGCTCGCTGAGAGGGCCCACAATAGGTTGCCGTAGAATCTTTGGATGGCTTGCAAACCTTCATGTCGAAGGTGTTGTTGATGGCAACACGAAACAAATTACTCCCCCCCCTTCCCGGTGCACCACCATAAATGCTCGACAATATCGAATATGGATCATAGATCACTGTGTTGCCGGTTGTTGTATTGAGATATTCCCCATAATACCCCCACTTCTCTTGACCAAAATCTGGTCTATAAGTATATGAAACACTTGGTTTCATTACATGGCGGATGGCCCTTAACCGTTTCGATTGAGAAACGTTAAAAATCCCAGTAAGCACCGTATTGGCTGTTAAGCTTAAATCGAAGGATCTAATGGCCTGAAAACCCGCAATCGTGTCGACAAACACTTGATCAAACAGCGTATCAATCTCTCCTGAGGGAATATCCACAAAGACGGTGTCTTGAAAGCGGCGTGTCGAAGTTTGGGGGTACCATTTTTCTTCATACGAAAACCGTGGACTGACATTGATGTGTTTAAACACGGGAAGATTAATATCCGCACTTGCATTATGACGAATTCCATATTGTATGCTTTCTGTAAACTGAGGAGTGAATAAGAGGGAATCAAAAGAGGTTACCGAGGCTTTCCCCCTCAAACTGTAGGTGAATCCCAATCGTTTGTACCATGGGGTTTTTCCTACGTTTTTCTTGGTGGAGATGCTATTAAAAGGAGTGAACCGACTTACTGCAAACGTAACCTCGGGCAGCGTGAAACTTATTCTACCTGTCTGAAGGTTTTGATCATGCCGTGCTTGTATACTCAGATTATAAGGCTTTCCAATAAACTTTCTGCTGTAGCTCAAGCGACTAGTTAGCGCAACCTCGAGCAGCTGATTAGTCGTCTGAAGGCTGTTGTTGTTATAGGATCGCGTGGACCCCGACACATTGGCGGAAAAAGACGAATTTGGGCGCGCCTTGGGGTCCATTTGATGTGACCAAGTCAGACGCATATCATGACTTGGCTTGCTATCGGCTTGGTCGGGGTCGGGTGAAGGGGTGAGAAAATATGACCACTGAAGTCGGCCATTCCTCTTATAGCGCTTTTTGTATTGAACGTCCGTATTGAGACCAAAGAGGCCTCGCGAATAAAGGTCGGCTGTTGTGGTCAGCGTAAACCCATCATTTATGGCCCAAAAATACCCGCCACCTTTAAGAAAAAAACCAGCGTTTGGCGCTTCACCCGGTTCAGGAAAAATTACGCCAGAACGCCTTCCCTTGGTATTGGGGAAAAGGGCGAAGGGAAGTCCTAATGGGGTGGGAACTTCTGAGACGTGTAGCAAAACTGGGCCCGTATATACCCCTCGTTCAGGAACGACCACACTGCGGTTGGCTTGAAGGTGAAAGTGAGGATGATCCCGATTGGTGCACGTCGTATAACGGGTAGATAAACCATAGATGTTTGTTGTGCTATCGCGTATAGCAACCTTGCTTGATAGGGTTGCCCCCTCGTGCTCTGTGTAGGCCTCATAAATTATTCCGCGCTCTCGCTCGATTTGATAGACCATTTTCTTGGCTTCAAAGTCCTGATCGCCCGTGGTGAAGTGTGGTATTTCTGTCCATTCACCCGCACTGTCCAAGACCGCCTCTGCGTATACTTCAGCATTCTCTCTATCATAGACAATGTAGCCTGCAACAAGGCTCATGTCATCATGAATCACTTCTGCCTCCCCATAGAGGTAGAGCTTTTTGTCGTCAAAGTTATATACCGCCGAATCTCTTGCCTTGTATTGAACAGGATTTTCAAGTGCCGCTGAAGCAGCAGGGGCCCCATCCTCATTGTCTTGAGCCAATAGGTCTTCAGCGCCAACTAGAGTGGCCGAAAAGTAGCACAAAAGCACGATGAACTGTATATTTCTTGGCATCCTTAAGAGAAAGATTGGCATTATTTTCGAATAACGAAGGTAGCTTCAACAAATTTAGATGTTCACACCTAAACAACGACAGTTAATCCTAAAGGTTGTCCTAAGCGTAGTTCTTTGTGCGCCGTTTGTCCTAAACGGACAAATACACCATGTTGTCTTAGATGCGGGCCATGGTGGAAAAGACCCCGGCGCGGTAGCATTTAATACACAAGAAAAAGATGTTGCTTTGTCGGTCACGTTGAAGGTTGGAAAGCTTATTGAAAAACACCTGTCATCTGTTGAGGTGTCGTACACTAGAGAAACTGATAAGTTTGTCGAACTTTTCCAAAGGGCCAAAATTGCCAATAGCCAGGAAGCTGATTTCTTTATAAGTATCCATGCCAACGCGGCAAGTAACGAAAGCGCTCGTGGAACAGAAACGTTTGTTTTGGGTTTACACAGAAATGATGCAAACCTTGAGGTTGTTCGGCGAGAAAATTCCGTTATAAGCCTAGAAGGGGGGTACGAACAGGAATATGTGGACATCACATCCCCGGAAGCACAAATACTACTTGAACTTCATCAGCAAAACTACCTTGATCAAAGTATTCAGCTTGCAAGTCTTGTAGAGAATCGATTCATTAATCATGCTGGGCTTAAGTCGCGGGGTGTAAAGCAGGCTGGTTTCCTGGTATTATATAAGACTTCTATGCCCAGTGTATTAATTGAGCTCGGATTCTTAACCCACAGAGAAGAATGTGTTTTTCTTGCTTCAGAAACGGGCCAAAATATCTTAGCTGAAAGTATATTCTTTGCCTTTCGGGACTTCGTTGAAAAAAACACCACAAGCAATGGCGGGCAAACTACCGAGTACAAGACCACAAACCGCAATGAAGAGCCTGACAATTCGCCTTCAACTGGCTCAGGCACAACGTATAAAGTTCAATTGTTTGCCACAGGAAAAGAGTTGCCGAGCAACCATGCCATTTATTCTGTTTTCCATTCCATCACTATCGAGGCCGCGGGATCTCTTTCGCGCATCTTAACGGAAAGCACGTCGTCCAAAACTCAGGCGCTTCGGTGGGTAGAGCAAGCTAAAGCCGCGGGATATGAAGATGCCTACATGGTAACCTATCTTGATGGAATTCGACAATAATCAGTAAATAGTCTTAAAGGATTTCTTAGTTTTAATTCTATGCATCGCGAAATCAAAGTTGGTCTCTTTTTTTTAGTCGTTATCGCCATGGTCTTCGGCGGAATACAGTTTCTTAAGGGGCGTGGTGTGTTGCATATTGACCAAGAGTTTACAGTTTATTACGATAACGTTCGTGGACTGGCCCCATCTGATGACGTGGTTGTCAATGGCCTGGTTGTGGGCAAGGTTTCCTCTTTGGAATTAGATAAAAACAATGGCGAGAATACGGTAAAAGTGGTGTTTACCCTTGACAATTCAATAGACCTTCCTGTGGGCTCCAAGGCAAAGCTGGTGGGTCCTGATTTTTTGGGAGAAACAAATATTGATCTCATTATGGGAGAAGAATCCTCCATGCTATCATCGGGCAGTACAATTGAGGCGCAATATGATTCTACCATTTTTGATGAATTGGCCACTATGTCAGAGAGCATTGACCCTATTCTTCAAAACGCCGACAGCTTACTTAAAAACATAAACAAACTGTTTGCCTCAACGGTAAAAGCTTCGGACGTCACCCTAAATGGCTTGGTTAACGACATTGACCAACTCGTCAGAACCTATGATGTACTTGGTCAAAAAACATCCATTATGCTTGATGGAAAAGGAGAACAAATCGGCCAAGTTTTAGCAAACCTCAACGGCATAACGCTCAATCTTAAAAATCAAACCGATGTTTTGTCGGGCATATTGCAAAATGTTGATACGCTAACTACCAACCTTGCGCGCGTCGACTTTGACAATACCGTGAATCGACTAGACGATGCTATTTTAAGTGTTAACTCGTTAGTTGACACCATCCAATATGGAGAAGGAAGCCTACAGCGGCTAATCAAAGACGACGTTTTACATGAAGAGCTGCTAACCGCAGCCTTGTCGTTAGATTCCTTACTAACCGATCTTAAAAACAATCCTTCTCGATATGTGTCGTTTTCCCTTATAGAGCGGAAAGAGCGCCGCAAATAGTATGAAATGGTTGCTCTGTAATTTCTTATTGATCCTGTCGGTTGCATCGCACCCTCTCTACGCACAATCTAATGCTCCTGCTCAAGATACTGCCGTCACGGATAGTGTTTATCTCCAGGCATTTCAGCAAATGCAAATTTTTCAAAGCGATACCAATACTCGGTATGTATTAGTAGGAGATGTTATTCTTTCCGCTGACAGCAATTTATTTTTTTGCGATAGCCTCATATTCGATAGTGACATAGACTCTGGTGTTATTCGTGCCTACAATAATATTCAAGTAACCACTATCGAGGGTATCGTAATCACCTCTGACTCTCTGGTGTATTCCTTAGAAACTAGCGCGGGGAGGTTTCTTGGCCACTGCACGTATACCGAAAATGGTAAGCGAATCAAAAGCCCCTATATATCATTTAACACCGCTACTGGTGATGGTCAGTTTGCGGGCGGAGGACAGCTGAGGCAGGGAAACACTCGTATTCGGAGCAACTATGGAAACTATTCATCCAGAGGAGGGCGCTCAAGGCTAACCGGAGATGTGGAAATCAGACAAGGACCAACTTTGATTCAATCCAAAGACATTATCTATAATTCAAAAACCGGAGCTGGAAAGATTTTAGACTCAACCGTAATCTATGAAGAGGGCTTAACCATTTATTGTCACAAAGGTCAACTTGGCGGAGAAGGAAAACCATCGGTTTTTGGAGAAGGGACACTCTTTGTGTCTGGAAGCAAGATTGGGTGGTGCAACAACACCCGATTCAATCCAACAGATAGCACCATTAATCTTCTGTCAAATTATCATATATATGACACCATTGATAGTATTGGAATGTGGGGTGTTCTTGCCACACTTGATGATAAAAATGGGTCGCTCCGGGGATACAATAGGCCTATGGTTTATTCAATTAGTGGTCAAGACACGCTTTTTTTGGCCGCGGACACCCTTTTTGCCTTAAAAGATTCAGTGGTGAATGTAGACTCTGTTGCCAAACCTACTCAGCTTTATGGATGGGGCTCAGCTATCTTTTTTAGCCAAAACGAACAGGGACAAGCCGACTCGATTCACTGGGTGGGTGCTACGGATTACTTAGCCCTTGATGGTGATGTTGTGTTGTGGAATGACTCTATTGAAGTCTTATCACAAGCCGGCCAAATGGAAACAGACACGAATGATCAACATCGAAGAAGGTTATCTTTTTGGGGAGATGCTTTTTGGAGCAGGGCGTTAAAACCTCAAGGATTTTTTGACCAAGTGGCCGGAGACAGCCTGTTTATTGTGCTTCGCGATACGCTAGTCCAACAAATTGAGGTGCGCCGTAATGCCCATATATTGGTTTTTTTGGAATCAGAAAATCCCGGAGTGTATGAAAACGGGAACCGGTCTGATGCCGCCTACGCGCTCGTTCGACTTGATTCCTTGGGAGAGGTTCTTTCGATGCGCCTAGAAGAGGGGGTGATTGGAGATGTCTTTTCCATTCTTAATGAAGCGGGAATAGCTCAACCCTCAATGCTCGAGTCTTACCGAAGTATGCGACACGCAAGGCCCGTTACGTATATTGATCTCACAAGTAATCCGGCACGTGTACCCCAAGATCCCCTTGCATTATACATGCGATATTTTAATCAGTGGGCAAAATAGCCGAAGGGTCGGGAATCCATTCCCAATATGTCCCATTCCACCGATATCCCGCATCTGTCCCGTCGGGAACATAGTTGTAGAGTGTTTCTTTTGCTGAACGATGAATTGGACTGAGGTGGCTATAAATTATATCATTTGAGGGCTTGGTAATCGATAGCCTAGCCATGGTCCCCTCTTTGTGTTCAAAAAAAAGACGGGTCGTAAGGGAGTCCTGGGAAGTAATGTCGCCCTCTGCCACTCGTGGCATATCTGGTGGATATATGAATAGTGGTGCACCAAAGTAGGCCTCGCCATCCTTAAAGACTAAAACATCCAATATCTTAAAATCACTTAAGCTGTCTTTGCTGTCATAGCCCGTTAATAAGTAATGCCCCTCTTTGAGCTTTCCAATGGCAGATACATCATAATAGATTTGACCAAACCAATCATTTCTAGTAAGAATTCCCTTGGTTCTGTATGGGTGCATATCGCTCGCGTCAAATAATGGTAGAAGCGCCTTGGGTGATTTCCGCTGCTGTATCACGCCAAAGTGCCGTACATGGTTACTTGTTACGAGCAGCTCCCATGTAAGAATTCGAAAAGAACTATCTGGCGGATAGACCTCAAAAAGCCCAGGAAGCAACGAAGAAAAATTTATCGACAAATCACCGTCTTCAGCAAGGGCTCGAGCCAACAGAGGAATAAAGGCTTTGTTCGCACTACTTCTTTCGTCTGAAGTGGTTTTCGATGCATTTATACGAGCCCATTGTTCAGTAAGTTGAGGGGGTAAAACCTCTTGATTATCGTATGATGTTGTGGGATGCTGGGCAAAAAGATTGCTGACACACGCCCAGCAACAGAGGGACACTATAAATCGGAAACGCTTCACCACACTAAAACGCACAATACAGGACCTTTGGTATTAACGAATTAGAGTGCCTCAACAACCATGGCACTGGCGCCGCCGCCACCATTGCAAATTCCGGCCAAACCATATCGCTTGCCCCTGCGTCGTAGCTCAGCAACAAGAGCCATGACAATTCGACAACCCGAAACACCTATTGGGTGGCCTATGGAAACGCCCCCTCCATTTACATTGGTAATATCATGGCTAAAATCCAAGGCTTTCATATTGGCCAAGGCTACAACAGAAAAGGCCTCATTAATTTCTACTAAATCAATGTCCGAGGCCTTAAGTCCTGCCTTATCTAGCGCCAATGGCATGGCTAGAGATGGGGTCATCGTAAACTGTTTAGGCTTTTGTGCCGCATCTGCATACGATATGATTCGTGCAAGGGGTTTGTGTTCTGCTATCCATTCATCGCTGCCCAATACCACAGCTGCTGCCCCGTCATTAATATTTGAGGCGTTTGCTGCGGTAACACTTCCATCTTTGTTGAAGACTGGTCGCAAACTTGGTATCTTCTCAAAGCGCACTTTATCAATATCCTCATCGCGCGATATTATCAACGGGTCGCCTTTTCGCTGAGGAATCTCAATAGGCGCAATTTCCGAATCAAACCATCCATTATTCGATGCTTCTTGTGCCCTTTTGTACGAGGCAATGGCATAATCATCTTGTGCCGAGCGATCAAGGCCTTGCTCATCAGCACATAAGTCTCCACAAACTCCCATCATTGATCCATCATAAGGGTCTTGAAGGCCATCCCTTACAATGCCATCAACAAGACTTCGATTTCCATACTTTGCCCCCCAACGAGCATCATTAGAATAAAAGGGTGCCTGGCTCATAGATTCCATGCCACCTGCCACCATCAAGCTTCGGTCACCAACACGAATGGACTGACTTGCCATCATAATAGACTTCATGCCCGAAGAACAAACTTTGTTTATTGTTGTGCATGGGGTGGATTCCGGCAGACCCGCCGCAAGCGCTGCTTGTCTCGCGGGAGCTTGCCCAGCTCCTGCTTGCAAGACCTGCCCCATATACACCTCTTCAATGTTTTCTGGTTGAACAGATGCCCTAAGCAAGGCATGTCGAATACTGTGTGCACCTAGCTCTACTGCACTTAGTTTAGATAAAGCGCCTCCAAAGCTTCCAACAGGGCTTCTTGCCATACCCAAAATATAAACATCTTTCATATTGAAAATTTAATATCCTTTGAAAGGCCTAAAGTACTTAAATTGCATGGAGAAATGCAGAATTCAAAACCCGTTTCTCTTGGTGGCTATTTGTCCGTTGGGGCTTGTATCTTGTTGTGGGCCACTATTATAGCTTTTCTGTCGCCCCGACACGCTCTTGTTCTAGACTCAGTGGACAGGGGTGAAATTTGGCAAGGCCAAGATCTTTCTGCACCATTTGCTTTCGACATATTGAGGGACTCTGCCGATATCAATAAAGATGTTGCCGAGATAAAACGACAATTCCCCATTCCTCTCTTTTTTAATGATTCATCTGCCATACGACAACACATAGCACGATACAATATTGAGTTTAGTTTATTGTTTCAGGAAGAAAAGAAGCAGTTTTTGGATCAACTTCAACCTGTTCCAGATTCTACGGGTTCCGACATTCAAGATGTTGTAAGCACGCTCTATGAAACTATGCGCATGGAAGAGGCTCAGGAACAATATCCGGCTTCTGATAGCCTTTCAATGGTGCGGTTTGGGCAGGAATATGTCCGGTCTTACTACCAACAAAACGCCATCATTTTAAGCCCTTCCTTTTTCGTGGAAGACGATTCCCGTTTTTTATTGAACAATAAAGTGCTGTCTTTAAGTCAACTTCTCACCTTATCAACTTTTGAAGAGGAGGCTGATTTTTTTGATCAAAAAATACTTGACGGCCTGCCCGGCTGGAAAGTCTTTTCCTCCGACAATCCCTGGGCGGGGGCCATGATGAAAAACGCACTGCCCAAACATCCACTATCTACGCTTGATATGGGGAAATACAGGAAGAATAGCGCTGAGGTTCAGTTGGATATACAGCGGACTACGCTTTCAATTGACTCCATTAAAGAGCACTATGAAAAAGGTGAGTTAATCGTAGCACAGGGAGAAAAAGTTGGTCCAGACCAAGTGCAGGCAATAGAGATTTTGCGGACAAAATCAAAGGACAGCCTATTATCAGATTCAGAGCTTTTTCGCATTGACCTTGCAAAATTCTTATTCGTTGTTCTTGTGTTGGTCGGTGGTAGTTTGGCGGTAAGTAAATCAGCAAGCAACCAATCTTTCAATATACGGCTCAATATTGTGACCATGTCGCTTATTGGCTTGTTTTGTTTGGCTGCCGTATTCGCCGAACTCTATATCCCTGAGCACCTCTCTGTCGTGCCGCTTGCAATTGCACCTGTTGTTATCTTGGCTTTTTATGACAGAGAGTCGGCGTTGGTTGTGCTTTTAGCAACTGCCGGCTTATCCTCTATTATTGTAAATGATAGTTGGACTTTTCTTATGCGGCATCTTGTGGTTGGCGTTGGAGTTATCTTCTGGGTTAAAACCATTCGGTATTGGTCAGACTTCTTCTGGCTAAGTTTACTTGTCCTTACCATAAATGCAGGGTTTGAAACTCTATTCTTTGTGCTAGGAGGGGCTGAGATTACCATAGATGCTCTATGGGTGCTCTCTGATGTGGCTGTACAATCCTTCCTTACTTTTCTTGCGCTTCCCTTCATTCTTTTATTTGAGCGACTATACGGCACTTTGTCCGAATTGCGGTTGGTGGAGCTTTCCGACATCAATAAACCATTGCTAAAAAAACTTTCCAATGAAACCCCGGGCACTTTCCAACACTCCTTGCAAGTTGCAAACCTTGCCGAATATGCCGCGGAAACTATCGGTGCCGATGGCTTACTTGTAAAAGTGGGCGCACTATATCATGATGTAGGCAAAATGAACAACCCCCAATTCTTTATAGAAAACCAACATCCTGGACACAACCCTCACGAGCTACTTGCTGCAAGAATTAGTGCTCAAAAGATCATTGAACATGTTTCATTGGGTATAAGCACGGCAAAAGAATATCGTCTTCCCATGGCGCTGCAGCGATTTATTTTAACCCACCATGGCGATAGTAGGGTTGAATACTTTTACCAAAGGTCGTTGCAAGATGATGATGAAACAAGAGAGAGTGACTACAGATATCCAGGCCCCCCTCCACAATCAAAAGAAGAGGCTATACTCATGATGGCAGATGCTGCAGAGGCGGCCTCAAAAAGCCTAAAAGCACCGAACGAAGAAAACATTTCCGAGATGGTCGACAAGGTCATCAATAAACAAATGAGCGAAGGACAGTTTCGCGAATCCAGTATTTCAATTCAGGAAATTATCCAATGCAAGGCGGCTTTTAAGACACGACTGAACAACATCCATCACATCCGTATCGCATATCCACCCGATAAAAACAATAGTAACATTTAATAGGAAACATGGTATTTTGCCATACGAATGGGGCTAAAAATAGTTGAGGCCCCTACCATGAGGGACCTCAACACCGAACCAAAACAAAAACCAAAATTGTTGTCCATCGTGTTGACAGACATTATTAATACAATTAAAACGGTAAAAAAGTTTTTTAATATTTCATTTTATGCCAAAAATTTCTGAAATATCCGTTAATGCAGTGCTCGGGGCGCTGGACATTATCGATGTCTTATCAGATTATTTGACGCTAAAAAAAAGTGGATCTAATTATAAAGCAAACTGCCCTTTTCATGATGAGAAAACACCGTCCTTTATGGTTTCACCCAACAAGGGAATCTACAAATGTTTTGGTTGCGGAAAGTCGGGCAATGCACTAAGGTTCGTTATGGATCACGAGCAGCTCACCTTCGTGGAGGCTATAAAACTTCTCGGAAAAAAATACAACATTGAACTTGTTGAAGAGGCCCAAAGCCCCGAGCAAATTCAATTGTTAAGTAAAAAAGAGAAAATGTACGTAGCCTTGGACTGGGCGAAAAACTTGTTTACTTCGATTTTAAACCATGAGGTTGATGGGAAAATCGCGAGAGAATATATTAAATCAAGGGGCATAAGCCCTAAGGCTTCTGAGGCCTTTGGGTTGGGTCTCTCTCCGAAAGGGTGGGATGGCCTCTTCAAGGCCTCCATGGTCCATAAACTGGATGAGCGTGTTTTATCAGATGCCGGCTTAATTGTTAAGCGCGAAGAAAAAACATTTGATTTCTTTCGGGATAGGCTTATGTTTCCCATTATTGATACCAATGGCCGAGTGCTAGGGTTTGGTGGGCGAGACCTGAAAGGCGATGGCAAGGGGCCGAAGTACATTAACACGCCACAAACGGACGTCTACGATAAAAGCAATGTCCTCTACGGCTTGTATCAAGCCAAAAAAACTGTACGCGATAAGGACCGCGTGATTCTTACCGAAGGATATACTGATGTCATCGCACTTCACCAGGCAGGAATTGAAGAGGCTGTTTCTGCATCGGGTACTGCGCTTACCGAAGGGCATGTCCAGCGAATAAAACGCTTTACTAGAAATGTAGTTTTATTGTTTGATGGGGACAGTGCCGGAAAGCGGGCGGCCAAAAAAGGTATAGAGCTTTGTCTTCGTATGGGCGTGTTTCCAAAAGTTTGTTTATTGCCTGACGATCACGACCCGGACAGTTATATCCATAAGTTTGGCGGACAACACCTCGCCGATCACATCAACACAAAGGCCCAAGATGCTATATACTATGAGTTGTCCCTTCTTGCGGCTATTGCATCAACACTAGAGCCTCAGCAAAAAGCCGTTGAAGTGGAACAGCTTCTCTCGCTAGTTGCTCACGTTTCAAGTCCTATTCAGCGGGGTATTTATATCAAACAGATTGGGCACGAACTCTCCGTTGATGAGGAAATATTACATGGTGAGCTTCGACGAATGAGGGGAAGTAACAAGGCCTCGACTACCAGCACTTCAAAGCCCTCTTCTTTATTAGCAAAGCCCTATAGTCCTAGAAAAACAATGCCTCAACAGTACTTGGAGGACTTATATCTCAACCTTGCCTTAAGAGAGCTTAATCTAATTAGAATTCTAGTTGAACATGGACATCGGCCCTATGACGATGAGCGTTCAGTAACCCATTTTGTGCTGGACTCGCTAGCAGACGAAGATTTGCAAACCCCTCTTCACCAGAAAATTTTTGCGCGACTTCGAGAGGGTAGTGCAAAAACCGAACAACTTATCCATGACAGCGATATTGAAATCGCTCAACATTGTACGTCCATCTACTTATCAGAATATAGTGCAGTTCAAAATTACGAGTCCCTGTCCCTAGAGGGATGGCGCAAGCGATCGGGCCCCATCGTAGGAATTGACCAAACCTATAAAAGCGATGTTGACAGAGAAATCCAATGGTTTGAATGGGAGTTGCACCAACAACTCGAATTTGAGTGGGAAATGCGCTATAAAGATGCCACACTTAATGAAGAAGAGACCTCAAAAATGTTGGCACTAAAACTAAAAATCAACGACTTAAAGTTGAAGACCTCCAATCCACTTGGGATCTGTATTCGCCGAATTTAATCTTATACTTCTTTTATCCATTGTATAATGTCCTGGGCCACTTGTTCTGGCTCATTAACCATAATACCATGCCCCCTATTCGGATATACCTTAAACTCTTTTTGACTAGACCCAATTGCGTCCACTAGGCGCTGTGTGTAGGTTACAGGAAAAATTTCATCGGCATCTCCTTGAAAAACTAACACAGGCAATGAAAGGGTGGCAAGAGGGTTGGGTAGATCCGTGTTGGCTAATGCCGCCAGGGTGCTTAATGTTATGTGCTCGAGCGCTAAAGGATCTTCTTGCATAAAACGGCGTGCATTCCCAAAGTGCTTTACCCTTACCTTATGCAACGCCAAGTAGGAGTGGATTGGGATTCTCGCTTTAGGAAAAATACGTGCGACACGCTTCAACATTGGTTTACCAAACCTTCCCAACCACGGAAAGCGACTTAGCTTGGTAGCTTCCTTGGCTGTTAAATCAGCAATGTTTTGACAAACAACGCTATCAACCGATATACCTTTTGTTGCCAGGTAAAGGGCCGTTATCCCGCCTTGACTACTTCCTATAAGGTGGACCGGTCCAGAAAAATTTTGTTTAGCGTAATTTATTGCATGCTCTGCATCTTCCATGATAGAGTGGATGGTATAGTGCCCCCGAATTCCCCCACTTTGGCCATGACCGCGAGGGTCAAGGCCAACCACATTCATCCCAGCCCGATATAAGGCATAAAGGAATTCAGCATAACACATGGCATACGTAGCGGTGCCTGGTATAAAAACAGCAGTTGGCGCATCCTCATTTGTCTTTAACACCCTTAAATGAACCGATGTCCCTCCAACCGTTAAATTTTCTTCAACAAAATCACCAAGGATGTTGGGCATGCCATTTTCCTCTAGCAGTTGGGTAAAATAGTCGTTTGGTGTATTGAATTGATGGCCTTTATAATGAAGCATAATGTAATTTAACTGATTTAGCCGACCCTATCATGGTAGGCCACCATGCCCCGAACAATTAAAAACTGGGCTAAAATATAGGTTGCCATAATGATTCCTGAGTGCGCTGATTGAGGTAAGAAGGCAAGGGCATTAGAAAAAGCACCCAGGGCAATCACCAAATCAGAAAACATAAAAAGCAATGCCCCGCTAAAAAGCAATGTTGAATAACGCTCATTTCCACTACCCTGATGGGCTGAAGCAAGCACCATTAATGCAAGCACCAGGGAGTAAACGGGCACAGCAAAGCGCACCAAGCCGCTATAGGCTTCACTGCCTTCTCGCTCAAAATAAAACACCAATAAAATAGACAATACCAATACAGCGACAAGGGTAACGATTCTTCTCCGGCGGTTAGCCACACTAAACTCAAACCCCTGCCTCATGGCCCATATGTATAACCCATGAGCGATCAGAAAGGCACCTAGTCCCAGTATGAAATAATAAGAGCTGTCGGATTGAAACAACAGGGCGACGTCCCCAATCCAAGAAAAGAAAAGTGCAGTCAACAATACCATTTTAAATGGTTGCTTTGGGGTGTTTTCTTGCCAGAAAGCAAGTGCTAAGAGGGGCATTAACATGGGTTTTACCGCAAAAACCCCAGAGGACAATCCTAGAAACTCTAGCATAACCTCTAAGAGACCTATCAATAGGTAGAGCTTATAAAAAATCACGGGTTTGTGTACTTAATCGACGAGATTACCTTGCGCAACTTATCTCCATGCTCCAACCTTCTTTTCTCCCCGCGTGTCCAGGCGGTAGCCTCAACAAAAGACGCACCAGCATCTAATGTTCGGTGAAAATAAAAGATGGGGTTATCCTCTCCCATGTAGCCGAAAAGCTCAGCAGTCAACATAATGGATCCATTATCTAGTGTGTCCATTTGCTTTTCTAAAACCTTCACGGAGGTTGCCGCGCCGTCATTCATTAATCGGTTAAGACAACTTGTTGAAAAGGATGTAAAGGGGTCTAGGGAGTCCGAAGCAAAGGCCTCTTTTTCATGCTCTATTACTACAAAATATAAGTTTCGATAGCGGTTACAGTGTTCTGCAAGCAGGTGCTGACTGACCTCAGGCTCTACCAAGGCTTCCGTGCAATTCGGTATATCGTCGGGAATCTGATAGTTTATATTTCCTTCACCACCCCTCAAAGTCATGGCATGTTCCTCCCACTTACCCGTATACTGATCACAAGAAGCAAAGAAAAAAGCTAGAATCATCAGGGCTACAGGAAATGTGCAAAGCTTCTTATTCATAATATTTATTTGCTGGCAAAAAGCCCCAAAGAAAGTACACCCTGAAGCGATGCATCACGAGACCATTGCTGCACAACAAGAGTGCTTTCGTCTTGCAATGTAGGGTTTAATGATTCCAACTTCATCGTGATCTCGCACACCCCCGCATTACAGTTTCCAAGCCACTGTCCTTTCGAATCTTGCAATGGCATTCTTAGGGTGTCCTTTGCAGCATCTCCTGAAAACAATAATACAAGGTTTTGGTAGGCATATTCACCATCAATGATTCGAACAGAAATGTTTAAGTCATTGGTTTGTATCGCCTCTTCTTGGCCCTCTGTGCTCAACACAAAAACAACGCTGTCATCCCAAGCCCACCCTTGACTTGGCACATCATAAAACTGGTAATATCCGTTGTTGGGGTCACAAGATGCAAAGAAAAAAAGGCTGCTTGCAATTACGAGGATTCCAAAAATCTTTTTTAGCGGAATAGAACTATTCATGCCTTAAAAATAGGGGTTAAATGTGTTCCCATCAACGACGTTTATTTTTTCGTCTAGGTGGGCGACCCTTCTTATTCGATCGACCTTGACCTTTCTTTCGGTTTCGGGAAAAACTATCTAAGTCTATACTCGCTACCGCCATGTCCATTGAGTTGGATTGTGAGTCTTTATTGGTTTGTTTTGGTAGTACCTGTCGAGCCTTTGAGAAAACAGCGTCCACATCTTTGCCTTCTTGAACCCTCTTCCGCAAATCATTATACTCGCTTGGGCTAACGACTACAAGTTCTCCGCTCGGCGACCGGTAACTAATGGATTTGGTGAGGTAGTCAACGCTAACTACTTCATAGGTACCCTTGGATGATCTAATGTCTTTAACTCGCTTGGGCATAAATGCCTTAGCCTCAATATAGGTTTGTAGTTCAAAGTTTAAACAGCATTTCAAGCGTCCACATTGGCCTGCTAGTTTTTCATTATTTATGGCTAATTGCTGGTAACGTGCTGCTGAAGTAGAGACAGAATCAAATTGGGTCATCCAGCTCGAACAGCATAACTCTCTTCCGCAGGGCCCAAGACCTCCTTTCACCCCCGCCTCTTGTCGATCACTGATTTGTCGCATTTCAATCCGTGCCGAAAGGGAAACACTCACCTGTCTAACCCATTCCCTAAAATCTATGCGTTTGTCTGAGGTGTAATACACCGTTGCTTGTTGGCCGTCACCACGATAAATTACATCACTAACTTTTACAGGAAGTTGCATGTCCCTGGCAAGGTCCCGGACCTTCTTTTGATAGATCAATCGTTTATCAAGTTGTCCTTGGTAAGCCTTTATCTCCTCGTCATTTGCTTTGTCTAACAAAACATCTAAACTTACCTCCTGGGCTGACTTTTCTTTGCCTCGTTCTTTGATTTCTCGGAGCTTGCGAAGATGGCCAAGCCGTGCTATCTCACCAGATGCGGTTATCTTGCCCAAATCATAGCCCCTGTGCGCCCTGATTTTCACCCAATCACCCCTATAGAGTTCAAGGCTTTTTTTGTTTTCCGCGTATCGTTTATGAAATTGGCCCTCCACTTGTATTTCTACTAAATGGTTTTCACCATCGTGATAGGCCGGCAGGTTGGCTAACCAGTCAAAGGTGTTATGCTTGGTGCACCCGTTGCTTCCATTACTACTGCACCCCCCCGAAGTCGAACATGACATAATACCTCCGTTTAATTACTAAACTAAGGGTTAAAGTTTGAATTTTCGATGAAGATTTAACCATAAGCCCATGATTCGTGTGGAGATCCGAACACTCTGTCCTACCTCTAGAGCAACTAGGGACAAAATAGAAGCTAACTCTCCACACAGCACCTTGTCTGTTTTATGACAATCTTCTGCAAGGTGGGCTGCGAAGCGCAAGGTTTTGTGTTGCAGCGTGGCCGCCGCAGAACTCAACTTTTTTGTCGATGATTCCAAACGCCTTATCGAGGATGAATTGGGGGGCTGTGCCAATAAATCCAAAAGCTCCTTGGCCCACTGCTCTGCCTCTTCATGCTGACCGTGGTCCTCTTCATGCTCAAAAACTTTTCCAGGAATGTGCTGGGCCATTTTCCATTGATTTTCGGTAGGGCGTGGTGAGCCGCTAAACACCCTGTCGTCAAGATGGGCAAGCTCCGAGTAGGCGACGGGTTTAAGTTGAAAGAGTTGACAGCGGCTTAAAATAGTTGTCAAAAGCTGTTTGTGATTTGGAGCAATTAAAATAAATAGTGTTTGGGGTGGAGGCTCCTCTAATAGCTTAAGCAGCTTGTTTGACTCCTTGGCAAGTCGCTCAGCGTGCCAAATGATTTGTGCTTTCCACCCACCAGCGAAACTGCTTAGTGTTAGATTGGACAAAATTTGTTTTACATCATCTGATGTGATATTGCCCGCGACATTTTTCTTGCCCTCTGTGTTGAAGTGATTTAAAAAAGTATCTACTGATAAATAGGGGTTTGCGTTGAGCATTGTATTCAGTACACCCCGAGCCCTATGCCCTTGTTTTTTTCTTGCAGAAGCTACCATTGGAAAGGCAATATGAAGATCAGGGTGCGCTAATTCCCTCATTTTTTTGCACGATGGGCAGTGCCCACATCCCTGTAAAATGGAGGACATCCTTGAACTCCTGTCAATATCATTTTGCGGTGTTTGACAAAGTAATGCCTCCACTAGATTTAGGGCGAGAGATAGCCCGCCATAACCGTCATCGCCAGACAAAACCATAGCGTGGGGGACTTGGCCACTTGCCAACATACTACCCCATGTTGATTGGATTTCGTTTTGCCCAATAACGTTATACATGACTGAAAAAGACTTTTCTTAAAACTAAACATTATGCCACCTTTTTGGTTATGGTTACATTAATGAATGTTTAAAACTTCATGGTCTATGCTTGATTCTTCTATGCTCACTGCTGTTGTCCGAAAAGCCCACTTTAATGCGGCCCACCGGTTGTACAACCCCCATTGGTCTGACGAAAAAAACAAGGCCGTTTTTGGTCTCTGCACCAACCCGAATTGGCACGGACACAACTATGACCTAGAGGTTCGAGTTGTTGGAAGGGTAGACCCCGAAACAGGATATCTAATCGACCTCAAGCTCCTTAATGAATGTATTAAAACACACGTCACCGAAAGACTTGATCATCGCAACCTTAATGTGGAAGTAGAAGAATTCAAAAACTTGATTCCTACGGTTGAAAATATAGCTATGGTGATATATAATAGACTTCGTCCACACATCGAGCAATCTTTGGATCTCTATATAACTCTTTGGGAAACACCCCGAAACCGAGCTGAGTACCCCGCACGCTAGGTGCTCCACTATCTTGTGTATGCTTTGCAATAGAGATGGAATCCCAGCTCCTAAAACAAGAATGCGCAAATTACATATGAAGCGGTCTATTCTCTGTTGCCGCCAAGCAGGCCTCTTTAAACCCTTCAGAATAGGTTGGATGCGGGTGACTCATACGGGCAATATCTTCTGCTGATGCGCGATATTCCAACGCCAACACACCCTCCATTATCATATCGGCAGCGCGTGCACCTATGATGTGTACACCCAAGATCTCATCGGTTTCCTTGTGAGAAAGAATCTTGATAAAGCCATCAAGATCCATTGAAGCTCTTGCTCTTCCAAGCGCTTTATATGGAAATTTACCCGACTTGTAAGGAATCTTTTCTTCTTTAACTTCTTGTTCGGTTTTCCCAACTCCCGCAGCCTCTGGCCAAGTGTAAGCCACATTTGGAATTCTGTCATAGTGGATGTGCGGGCGCTGGCCTGCCATATATTCTGCCACAAGAACCCCTTCTTCTTCAGCTTTATGGGCCAACATTGCTCCCTTTATAACATCCCCGATTGCAAAAACATTCTCGGCAGATGTTCTAAGGTTTTCGTCTACTTCTATTCGGCCTCTGTCATCACAAGAAACACCTATTGCCTCTAGCCCTAGGTTATCCGTATAAGGTTTTCGACCCACGGCCACTAGGCAGATATCTACCTCTTGGTGGATTTCCTTTCCTTTTTGTGTCGCCGCAATGGAAACCTTTTTTCCTTTTTTCTGAACCCCTGTTACCGACGTGCTCAAATGGAATTTTATCCCTTGTTTGGTTAACACTTTTTTTAACTCACGGCTTAGGTCTATATCCATAGAAGATGCTAAAGAAGGTGCATACTCATACACCGTGACGTCAGTGCCCAATCGGCTGTATACTGATCCCATCTCAACTCCGATTATTCCTCCGCCAATAATGGCCATGGTCTTGGGAATGGCAGGTAAGGAAAGCGCTTCGGTTGATGTGATGATTTGCTTCCCATCGAGGGTTATGAAGGGTAGGTTGGCTGGTTCAGATCCTGTAGCGATAATCACTTTTTCCGTATCATATTGCGTTGACTTTTTATTGTGGCTCACCTTAATGGTGTTTTTGTCGACAAACGACCCTGTGCCTCGCAGCACGTCGATGTTGTTTTTCTTCATTAGAAAGTCGATTCCGTCAACATTCGCTTTTACAACGTCGTTTTTACGCTTAATCATCTGTCTAAAATCAACAGTTACCTGACCAACGTCGATTCCATGCTCAGCAAATTCCTTGTTGGCTTTGGATACGTGCTCTGACGAATCGAGCAATGCTTTAGATGGAATACAGCCCACATTAAGACATGTTCCTCCTAGGGTTGGGTTCTTTTCTACTATGGCCGTCTTCATGCCCAGTTGCGCGCAACGGATTGCTGCAACATAACCGCCAGGACCCGAACCAATTATTATTACATCATACTTCGCCATTGTCGATTGGTTTTGATTGACAAAGATATTGAATTACTCCTAGGATGTTATAAGGAAATCCAGTTGCTAATGGAAAGGTTGTAAAAACTAATTGGAGCGATTATTCCCTTGATTTTCAGTGCATTTATGGTATAAAACTTAAAAATACTTGCAAATTTCCTTGGTTTTTTAGCGGATGTGGGGTTATCTTCGGCGCTCAAAGGAAAAAATGGATACGTTGAGTTACAAAACCAAACACGACAATATCAAGGCTGAAGATAAGGCTTGGTTCATTGTTGATGCATCAAACCAAACACTTGGTCGCTTATCGACACAGATTGCTATCATCCTGCGTGGAAAGCACAAGGCTAGCTATAGCCCACACTTCGACAATGGAGACAATGTCATCGTTGTTAATGCAGAAAAAGTGGCCCTTACGGGTAAAAAATGGTCTCAGAAAAAATACTTACGCTACAGTGGTTATCCCGGTGGGCTCCGATCGCGAAACGCAAACGAAATGTTGGAAAAGAAACCAGAGGCGATCGTAGAAAAAGCAGTACGCGGTATGTTACCTAAAAACCGACTTGGTCGGGCACTTTTTGGCAACTTATATGTATACACGGGTAGCGAACACCCACACGGTGCGCAGAATCCCAAAGAATTAACAATCCAAGCGAAATAACATGGAAAAGAATGTAAGCGTTGGCCGACGTAAGGCGTCTATTGCACGAGTTCACATTTCCTCTGGAAAAGGAAAAATTACTATTAATGGCAAAAAGCTCGAGGACTATTTCCCTCAGCCAGTAATGCAGCAGGTTGCATCAAAACCAGTAAACATGATTGGCAGTGCCAAGTCATATGACTACAATGTTAATGTTTGCGGTGGTGGATTTAAGGGACAAGCCGAAGCAATTGCTCTTGGGCTTTCTCGGGCCATCCTTCTCTTTGATGAAGAGGCGCGACCAGAATTAAAATCAGAACGTTTATTAAAGCGGGACTCCCGTGTGGTTGAGCGTAAGAAGCCTGGCTTCCGAAAAGCTCGCAAGAAAGAACAATACAGTAAACGATAAACCAATAGAATCTCTACAAGATGATGGAAAAAGTATCACATAAAGACATGTTAGAGGCTGGAGTTCACTTTGGTCATCTAAAGCGCAAATGGAATCCAAAGATGTTACCCTACATCTTTGCTGAACGAAAAGGCATTCACCTTATCGATTTAAACAAAACGTCCGAAAGCCTTGAAGAGGCGGCTCATGCAGTTCGACAAATCGTTAAATCGGGACGAAAGGTTCTATTTGTTGCCACAAAAAAACAAGCCAAAGAAGTGGTTAAGGCTGAGGCACAGAGAGCCAATATGCCCTACGTAACCGAACGATGGTTGGGTGGTATGTTAACAAACTTCGCTACGATTCGTCGCTCTGTCAAAAAGATGGAAAGTATTCGAAAGTTGCTTGATGACAAAAACACGACCTCACTTACCAAAAAAGAGCGATTATTGCTTGGAAGACAGTTGCAAAAACTCAGCATGGTGCTTGGGGGTATTGAAAACCTCAACCGCGTTCCTGCCGCAGTATATGTTGTAGATATCACCTATGAAGATATTGCGATCAAGGAAGCTAAAAAGTTAGGCATTCGAACATTGGGGATGGTTGATACCAATTCAAACCCCAACTCAATCGACTTTCCTATTCCTTCAAATGATGATGCAGCAAACTCAATTCAGCTGATTACGCGCTATCTGGCCGATGCCGCAATTGCGGGATCAAAAGACCGTGCACAAATGAAAGAAGAGAGCGCAAAATCTGAAGAAAAAGCACCTTCCGAGGAGAAGGCAGCAGAATAATTTATTGACAACATTCTATTTATAAAGATTATGGGAATTTCAGCTAAAGAGGTAAATGAGTTGCGCAAAAAGACGGGTGCGGGAATCATGGACTGTAAAAAAGCGCTTACTGCATCCGAAGGAGATATGGATGGCGCCATTGAATACCTAAGAAAAAAAGGACAGAAAGTAGCAGAGCTTCGGGCGGGTAGAGATGCCAATGAGGGAGCGGTAATCGCTACGGTCAACGCCGAGGCAAACCGAGGGGTCATTGTATACCTTGCGTGTGAAACGGATTTTGTCGCAAAAAACGAGGACTTTGTGGCATTTGCCAAAAGTCTTGCGAGCCATGCTCTGGCTGAAAACATTAACAGTCATGATGCATTAATGGCTTCATCATTAGATGGCAAGTCGGTTGCGGATCACGTAGCTGAACGTGTTGGAATGATTGGTGAAAGCATTTCTATCAAAGCTTTTCATGCACTAGAGGCGGCCAAAGTTGTTCCTTATATCCACGCTGGCAACCGAATTGGAGTCCTTCTCGGACTTAGTAAAGACGTTGAGGGTGCAACCGAAGTTGGGCGCGATGTAGGGATGCAGGTGGCAGCAATGAGACCTATTGGCCTAGATGAATCTAATATTCCTGAAGATGTTCGTGAGCGAGAGCTTCAAATTGCACGTGACAAAGCATTGCAGGATAATAAGCCAGAACATATCATTGAAAAAATCGCTGAAGGCTCATTAAAGAAATTCTACAAAGAGAATACCTTGGTGCACCAAAGTTTTGTGAAAGATCCGTCGCTCACCGTGGCGCAATACGTTCAAAATTTAGACAAAGAACTTTCTATTACTGCTTTTTTACGCTGCGAATTGGGGGAATAAGTATTTTCGCAATACATGGCATACAAGCGAATACTTCTCAAACTTAGTGGCGAAGCCCTAATGGGCGACAAAGCCTTTGGAATCGATCCCAATACAATACGACAATTTGCCCTTGACATTAAAGAGGTTGTAGACCTTGGTGTCGAGGTCGCAGTAGTTGTTGGGGGTGGAAATATTTTTCGTGGTCTACAGGCTGCTGACACAGGGGTTGACCGCGTTTCAGGAGACTATATGGGCATGTTGGCTACCGTCATGAACGGAGTGGCGCTTCAGAATGCCGCAGAACAAGCAGGTATTGATACCCGGTTAATTTCTGCTATCCAAATGCGGGAAATTGCGGAACCCTTTATTCCTAAACGCGCGAAAAGACACCTTGAAAAGGGTCGCCTTGTAATATTTGCTTCAGGAACTGGAAACCCATACTTTACCACCGATTCAGGTGCAGCGCTTCGAGCTTCAGAAATCGGGGCGGATGTAGTGCTTAAGGGAACCAAGGTGGATGGAATTTACGAAGAGGACCCGGTGAAAAACCCACAAGCCAAGCGATATAGCGATGTTACCTTTAACGATGTTATCCAACACAACCTTGGTGTCATGGACATGACCGCCTTCACCCTTTGCCAAGAAAATGCAATGCCTATTGTTGTCTTTAATATGAATACGGCTGGCAACCTCGTGCGCGTGGTAAAAGGTGAAAAAATTGGTACATTGGTGAACGGGGAAAAATCTAGATTTTATGAATAGTTCAACACAAGAAGTGCTCTCTATGCTTTCAGAGAGTCAAGAACAAATCTTCAGCTCGTTAAAACAAAACCTATCTAAGATTAGGGCGGGAAAAGCAAACCCAAGTATGTTATCGTCCGTAATGGTTGAGGCTTATGGAAGCATGATGCCCCTAAATCAGGTGGCCAACGTAAACGCTACGGATGCACGAACGCTAACTATTCAGCCTTTTGACAAAAGCGTTCTCGCCGAAATTGAACGCGGAATCCTTAGTGCAAACCTTGGATTAACACCAATGAACGACGGGGAATTTGTTCGACTGTCGCTTCCGGTCCTCACAGAAGAACGAAGAAAAGAGCTTTCCAAGCAGGCTAAGGCAATGTGTGAACAAGCAAAAGTCAACCTGAGATCCGCAAGGAAAGATGCCATGGATGCCGTTAAATCATTGGGTGCTGACACGCTTTCTGAAGACGAGGTAAAAGATGGTGAAGGCGCTGTTCAATCAAGCATTGATACCGCCAACAAAACAATAGACGGTATTTACCAGGCCAAGGAGTCCGAGATCATGGCCGTGTAGCGCGCTGCTACGATTATCATTAATGGTGTCTTATCCCGCCCAGCGCTTGGACACAATCTCCCAATTTACTACACTCCAAAAGGCGTTGATATAATCGGGGCGTCTATTTTGATAGTGCAAATAGTATGCGTGTTCCCACACGTCAAGGGCTAGAATCGGTCTACCACCGCAGCCAATACCTGGCATTAACGGGTTATCTTGGTTTGCTGTGGAGCAAACCTCTAAGCTTCCATCATCTTTTCTGCACAGCCACGCCCAGCCTGAACCAAAACGTGTTGCTGCCGCCTTATTGAATGCCTCTTTCATGTTATCTACGCTTCCAAAACAACGCTCTATACAAGCGGTTAAGTCCGCACTCATCTCTGTGGCTTGTGGCGAGAGATTTTCCCAAAACAGACAGTGGTTATAATACCCTCCACCATTGTTTCGTAAGGCTGCGTTGTTCATGTCCATCGATGTCATTAGTCCCGTTAGGTCAGAGGACTCTAGTGATGCTGCCTCGAGCGCTGCATTGAATTTTGCAGTATAGCCAGCGTGGTGCTTGCTGTGATGTATCTCCATGGTGCGTGCATCGAAGTGAGGCTCTAGGGAATCATAACTGTAGGGCAATTGGGGTAGTGTAAAGGCCATTTCTTTTTTTTTCTAAATTAAGCCTCACGGCGCAATTGTGCGAAGTAATCTCTGAGAAAAGTTTTGTATTCCAAAGCTATCGCTTGAATTTCGGGGTCCACCCATGGTCTCTCCACAACACACTCCCAGTGATCTTTCCTTGAGTGCTTGATGGTATGGTGACTAATTGCACCAAACTTGTCATCTGGCAACAAATACTGTACTCGTTTTACTTGTGCCCAGTGGATTGCGCCTGCACACATTATACAGGGCTCTAAAGAAACCATTACCGTGTAAGAAGATAAGTGGCGAGTTTGATTTGCGGCAGTGGCAGCTGTAATAGCAAGCATTTCTGCGTGGGCTGTTGGATCTTGTAAAAGATTTACCTGATTCCAACCTTTGGAGATAATCTTGTTTTTTTCGTTGTCAACAACGATGGCCCCAACGGGAACTTCTCCGTTTTCTGCTGCCCGATAGGCGTTTTTTAACACTTCACGCCATAGCATGATATCATTGGAATACATAGCGGCTTTCCTTGAACTTACAACAAAATTTGCTTGACTAAGCGATGATTCACTGAGTATATATCGTTGTGCTTGCTTTACATATACCCCATATAAACTACCTTTGTTTTGCTAATGGTTTATTTGTTGAGCATATCCTATTGCACTTTGTGCCTTCGTGCCTTAATTCGACATTGCACGTTAATAAGAACTGGCATTACGGCATTTTTGCTTTGTTTAAGCGCCTCTCTTCTCCTGGGACAGCATGCTGAACAGGGAAAGTATAGTCTGGAGGATTGTCTGCTTTATTCTCTAGAAGTCGATAACTCATTACAACTTCAGCAGATAAAAGTCAGCCTAAATGCTTTAGATATTAAGAGTAGTAGTCTTGGAATGTACACCCCCAACGTAAGCGCCTCTGTGACAGAAAACTTAAATTTTAGCAATTCAATTGACCCACTAACATTCAACTTTGTGGCCCAAAACACTAACGCAACGCTAGGGTCTATCGATGTGGCCTGGGATATATTTAACGGTTTTCAAAAGCAAAATGCACACAAAGGGCTTTTGACCGACCGATCAGTTTTTGAGCTAGAAAAGGGTCTGCTAGAAAGAGAAATTGCCATTATAACCACCCAGTCCTTCTTTGCTGTGCTAGCAAGTAAAATAAGCTTAGACCTCGTAGACACCGCACTAAACCAAAGTCTTGCCGATATTAACCAATACGACTTGCTTATTCAGGCGGGGCTTCAGCCTGCAGCATCGCGTGTAGAGTTTGAAGTGAGTCTTACCGAACAACAACTTCAGCAGACCCGGGCAAATGCACAGCTAAGTCGTTCTAAGCTAAGTCTTTCTCAACTTTTACAGCAAAACGACCAAGGGTTGTTTACCCTTGACACGGCAGGAATTTTTTCAATTATCGAAGATTCTTCAGTTTATCTCGATTACCAAGGCGCAGAAAGAACACGGTTACTTGGAGAGTTAAGGCTTGCCGCTGAAAACTATAGATATCAATCGGTAAAAGGGCTTCTTTGGCCGACTATAAGTCTTGGCGCAAGAATCAATACAAACTTCTTTAGCGCTAGCCAGCAGATCGATGGTTTCAGTGGACAGGATGATTTTCCGATAATTGGTGTGACCTCAAGTGGAGAGGCTGTTACTTCCACCATTCCGTTTACTCAGCCGATTTACTCACCTAGGCCCTTTGGCAATCAGTTAAAAACAAATTTTTCTCAATCCGCCAACCTAACCATTAGTTTTCCGCTTTGGGGGCGATACCAGCGATTACAAGCCATTCAGCAGCAACAGCTTGCTCAAGAACAAACTACACTATCCAATGCCAACGACCTTAGAGAGGATGAGAACCGGCTCGCATTGTATATTCAAGATGCCCGAGGCGCACTGGAGACTTATCGACAAACCAAACGATTGTACGACATCAATGCCAAAGCCTCTCAAGTGGCCCAAACAAGATATGAGGGGGGGCTTATAAGTCCCTATGAGCTGTCTCTGGTTCGTAACCGACAACAGCTGGCACGTGTTCAATTCTACCAAGCTCAACTTGATTTGGCCAGTAAGCTTCACCTTATTCGTGTTTTTTATGAATACTCTAATTAATCCCTCCTGTCGATTGCCATTGACTGTTCTTGGCCTCTGTTTTCTCTTAATACAGTGCGGAGGAGGCAACGAGGGGTCCAAAGTGCTCGTTGAAAAAACAAGTCGCCGGTCGATTACCGAAAAGGTTAGTGTGAGTGGAACGATCGAAGCGCTCGATAGCCGAGTTGTATCGGCTGAAAACTCCGGAAGAATTACCGAAATCCATGTTTCTCTTGGTCAAACTGTAGACAGTGGAGACCTATTACTTTCTATTGATGCAGAACTCTACACGAACAATCTTGATCTTGCCAAAACCAATCTGAATCAACGCCGAGCGGGACTATCAAGGGCTCAAGCATATCAAAGCCAAGCGGAGGCCGCCTGGAAGCTATCTGAAGAACAGCTTTATACACAACAAAATGCCTATGAAAAAGGGCTTATATCACAAGCAGAGTTTGATGCATTCAAGTCCAATCACATTAGAATTCAAGGGGAATACGAATCCAGCAAACACTCTACTAATGAGGCGCGCTATCTTGTTAGAGCTGCAGAAAACAGCATTAATGATGCAAAAAATGGACTAGAGCGAACTGCAATCTATGCCCCCTCCAATGGTGTGATTACTGAACTCAATGTTCACGAAGGAGAGACGATCGTGGGAACCGCACAAATGCAAGGCAGCAACCTGCTTACTATCACCAATTTCGACACCTTGTTGTTTCGGGCTGAAGTTTCAGAAAGCGATATTCCGAGAATTCATTTAAATGACTCTGCAAAGATTGTCTTAGATGCCTATCCTGGAAAAACCATCTTCGCAAAGGTTTGGCAACTGCCCCTTTCACCAAAACAAGGAATTGATTTAAGCAATCAATTTGAAGTGGTGTTAGTGGTCTCGGCAGAGCGATTGACTGAGTTAGAGACAAGTCAAGAAATACCCCTTCGGCCGGGGATGAGGGGCAACGCATCTGTGTTTACCAACCAGACAGAGGATGCCCTATGTCTTCCTCTTCAATGCGTAACGGTTAGACCAAATGACGAGGGGGTAATTGAAGATGTTGTCTTTGTGTATACAGGAGGAACGGCTAAAATTCAACCGGTTGTTACAGGCATCCAAGATGAACAATACATTGAAATTATTGATGGCCTCGAAGAAGGGTCCTCCATAATAAGTGGGCCCTATGATGCTATTGCCAATACACTGGAAAACGGTTCGGCCGTTATTCGAGTAAAAGAAGAGGATCTCTTTGAAGAAGAATAAACCACTATTTTTTTATTGCTTCCCATAGATTTTGGGCTGCACGTTGTTCCGCTATTTTCTTTGACCGACCAAGTCCCGTGATCGACTTGTTTCCCCATTGAATGGTTGCCAGAAAACCCGAGCCCTTTTTATACTCGGCCGGATCAAAACAAACAGTAATCTTTTGTCCGGTCTGTTGAGCGTATTGTAGCAATTGACTTTTGTAGTCTGTGTTTTGCGATTCAATCAAGGACCAATTAACATGGGGATTCAAAATCTTCTGCTGAACAAATTGATTTGCTTTTGCATAGCCACCGTCTAAATAGATTGCGCCTATCCAGGCCTCTAAGGCAGAGCCTGGCACTTTGCTTTCCTCCAATTCCTCCTGGGTCAAATTTGTCACAATAAGGGGGGTTATTCCGATGCTGTTGGCAAGTCGGTTTAAGGAAGAAGCCTTAACAAGCTCTGACTTCATTTGAGTTAAAAGTCCCTCTTCTTTTTCTGAAAACTTTCGATACAACACATCTGCAATTACTGCATCAAGTACCGCATCACCCAAAAACTCTAAACGTTCGTTGTTTTCTTTTCCGTTTGTTGTTTGGTGGAGAGATAGTGTAAAGAGCTTGGGGTCTTTTGCACCAAATCCATTGATTGAACGTATCGTGTTTTCAAAAGCGCGCTTTTTTCCAAACAACCGCTTTCTGAAACTTTCCCGTAAAGAGCCCACGGTATACGTTTTATTCAAACTTTTTTAAAAGTACTGAAGCGTTGTGACCGCCAAAACCAAATGTGTTACTTAAGGCGTGGGTCACCTCTTTTGAGCGCGCCTCATCGAATACGATGTTAAGTTCTGCTGGCAGATTTGGGTCGGGGTTCGCCACATTAATCGTAGGAGGAATGGTAGATTGTTGCATAGAGACCAGTAGGGCTAATGCCTCTAAGGCGCCCGCTGCTCCCAGAAGGTGACCTGTCATAGATTTTGTTGACGAAATAAGGGTGTTTGAGGATCGACCCGACCATATATCATTTATAGCGGCCAACTCAGCAAGATCTCCTACAGGCGTTGACGTTCCGTGAACATTGATATAGTCGACATCCTCGGGGCGTATTCCCGCCTCTTCGATGGCTAAATTCATTACGGCCTTCGCACCCTCTCCCTCTGGGTGAGGTGCAGTAAGATGATGTGCATCTGCAGACATCCCAGTTCCTACGATCTCGCAAAGAACTTTTGCACCACGCTTTTGTGCCGACTCAAGGCTTTCAATAATTAAGGCAGCACCTCCTTCACCCATAACAAATCCATCTCTGTCTTGGTCATAGGGCCTCGAGGCAGTTGTAAAGTCATCGTTTCTTCGCGACAGGGCTCTCATTGCGCTAAATCCGCCGATTCCTCCACGTGTGATAGTCGCATCACTACCCCCACAAACCACCGCGTCTACCTTACCCAATTTGATCAAGTGAAAGGCATCGATGATGGCGATGGTTGATGATGCGCAGGCTGCCACTGGCGCATAATTAGGCCCCTTATATCCATGCCGCATAGAAATGTATCCTGCCGCAATATCCACAATCATTTTTGGAATAAAGAAAGGATTAAAGCGTGCACTTCCGTCTCCAGAATAATGTGCCCCAATCTCTTGTTCAAAGAAGCCTAACCCACCGATTCCCGAAGACCAAATAACCGCTGTGCGGTCCTTATTAACACCTTCAAGGTTATTTGCGTCTTTTATCGCTTGGTCTGAAGCCACAATACCAAAATGGGTAAAGCGGTCCATCCGCTTAGAAAGCTTTGCATCAATAAAGTCTGTGGGGTTGAAGTCTTTGACTTCACAGGCAAATCGCGTCGGAAATTTTTCCGCATCGAAAAGCGTAATTGGCCCAGCGCCCGAGGCGCCCGATAAGAGGTTGTCGGTAAATGTTTTATAATCATTACCAATGGGAGACACGACGCCCACCCCGGTAACGACAACTCTTGAAGCGGTTGGGTATTGGATCATTTAGCGTTTGCTTCCAAATATTGGATGGCATCATTCACGGTAGCAATGCTCTCCGCCTGCTCATCCGGAATAGAGATGTTAAATTCCTTTTCAAACTCCATGATCAACTCTACTGTATCAAGGGAGTCTGCATTGAGGTCTTTAGTGAAGCTTGCTTGCTCGGTAACTTCGCTTACGTCTACACCTAGCTTCTCAACAATGATTTGAATTACTCTATCTTTAACTGCTGACATAATTTTAAATTTTGGTCAAAAATACGTGGTTTTTAGAAAAACAAAATTAATTCCTAAAAACATTTGTGGGATATGACAGAGAATGACGTTTACGGAATAAGCTCAGCTTTGCCCGACTACCAAGTTGCCTTTCATTTTAACAATAATTGGCACCATGAGGTACTTCGGTTAAAGGATGAACCACCCGGGGCGCATAACAGTATACCCTTTACTTTATTTGGCCAGTTTGATTTTCAAGCACAACGTGGAGCCTATTTGTTAACGAATAAGCGTCATCAACAGTTTTTACTTGACAAGGCAAGGCCATTTGATTTTGTTTTATATTTTCAATTTCAAGATCCTCTTTTGGTTAAAACGTGCATCAATCAACTAAAAAAAATTGATAATATCGCAATGATTAAAGAGATTGGAAGCATCAGCGCCTTCCCTTTGATTCAAAACATAATTGCAAAAACCAACCATGAAAACAATCCCTATAACAAAAGCTAAAATTGTGGCCACCTATGGCCCGTCTATTGCAGACGAGGCCGTTCTTGAAGAATTGATCTTATCCGGGCTAAGTGTTGTGCGTTTTAATTTTAGCCATGGAGACCACAACTTCCACAAAGAAGGAATGGCAACGGTCCGCAAGCTCAACCAAAAACTAGGAAGCCATGTGGCTATTTTGGGCGACCTACAGGGCCCAAAAATTAGAATAGGAGAAGTAGAGGGTTCTATAGAACTAATCACTGGAGAACAAATTATCATAAGTCCAAAGGAAGCTCCCTGTACCACAAAGCATTTAACGGTAAGGTACCCCACACTTATGAAGGACATTCTCCCAGGGGAGCGTATTCTGATCAATGATGGGCGTGTGGAAATACGATCCGTTGAAACAAAGGAAGGGGGTATTCTGTGTGATATCATCGAGGGTGGCACGCTAACCTCTCGGAAGGGCGTAAACTTCCCCGACTCAAACCTTTCTGTACCAACACTAACAGAGAAAGACGAGGTGGACCTGGTCTTTGCCATGGAACAAGAGGTAAACTGGGTTGCACTCTCCTTTGTTAGACATGCCAACGATATGATTGGGCTCAAAGACCGGCTTGGAGAGCTTAACTCCTTTATTAAAGTAATTGCAAAAGTTGAAAAGCCAGAGGCCCTGCAAAACTTAGACGGAATTGTTGAGGCGAGTGATGGGGTTATGGTTGCCCGGGGAGACCTTGGTGTAGAAATTCCCCAAGAACAAGTTCCTTTAGCTCAAAAAAACATTATTCAAACCTGTCTTCGTCATGCCAAGCCGGTTATTGTAGCTACCCACATGATGGAATCTATGATAGAAAGCCCCGTACCTACGCGCGCTGAAATCAACGATGTTGCAAATGCTATTTTGGATGGGGCAGACGCTGTTATGCTCAGCGGGGAAACTTCCGTAGGGAAATATCCTGTAAAAACGGTACAAACAATGCGTGCCATTTTAGACAGTATAGAGGCGCGGGGACACATCTTTAATAAAACGCGCCAAGCAATCGTCACCTCGGAAAGTTACGAATCAGATGCTCTTTGTAATGCCGCGTGTCATTTAGCCCAACAAGTGGAGGCAAAAGCAATCATTGGTATGACCAAATCAGGATACACCGCCTTCATGATTGCAAGCACCCGCCCTGTGGCACCTGTATACATCTTTACTGATAATCGCCCCCTTTTAAACACACTGAATCTGCTGTTTGGAGTGCATGCCTTTTATTACGACGGAAACTCTGGAACAGACGAAACGATTGAAGACGTTATTCATATCTTAAAGCTTCATGGGTGTATTGCCACCGATGACCTCGTGGTAAACCTAGCAAGTATGCCTTTCTATATAAAGGGCCGCACCAATACAATTAAAATAACCAAGGTTCAATAAAACAAAAAAGATTGCCTTATGAGTATTAATAAGTTAAACGTCCAACGCCTTGCGGAAATTTGTAAGATTCCCGGTGCGCCTGGATTTGAAAAAAGAATTAGAGATCATGTTAAAGGTTTGGTGGGCCCCTACTGCGATGAACTCTATGAAGACGGAATGGGAAACCTTATTGCCTTAAAAAAGGGTAAATCGTCTGAAAAAAGAGCCATGGTAGCAGCACACATGGATGAAATAGGGTTTATTGTTAAGCATATAGACGATAAGGGCTTTATATTCTTTCACCCGCTTGGTGGATTTGATCCTAAGACATTAACAGCCCAGCGCGTAATTATTCATGGAAAAGAAGATGTGATGGGGGTAATGGGGTCTAAGCCTATCCACGTTATGTCCCCAGAAGAAAGAGGTAAGGCCCCAAAACTCTCTGATTTCTTTATTGATACGGGACTACCCAGCGAAACCGTACATAAGCTAATATCAGTGGGTGATGCCATTACGCGAGAACGTGATTTAATCACTATGGGCGATTGTATAAACTGTAAGTCCGTGGATAATCGTGTGTCGGTTTTTGCCCTAGTTGAGGCACTTGAGAAGCTTAATGGCCAAGCTGTTCCTTATGATGTATACGGTGTGTTTACGGTGCAAGAAGAGGTCGGGCTTCGCGGAGCACTCGTTGCCGCACATCATATTAACCCAAGTTTTAGCTTTGGGTTGGACACCACCATTGCCTATGATCTTCCTGGTGCACAGCCTCATGAGTATGTAACGGCCATGGGAAAAGGGGTTGCCATTAAGGTTATGGACACTTCTGCAATCAGCGACCGCAGGATGGTTGCCTTTATGAAAAGTGTCTGCGAGAAAGCTGGACTAACTTACCAATTAGAAATTCTCACCGGAGGGGGAACCGATACGGCGGGAATGCAGCGAATGGCAACAGACGGAACAATAGCCGGCGCCATATCTTTCCCAACAAGACACATTCACCAGGTGATAGAAATGGCCCACAGTGGTGATATTATTGGGGGTATCGATCTTCTTGTTGAAGCGCTTAAATCTCTTGACTCATGGGATTGGACCGCGTAGTTCTTGGCTGGGAAAAAAAGAACAACGCGCTTGTTCGCACAGAACGCTTCAAAGACTTTAGCGAGGCCTTGGCCTTTATAGTACGCATTGGGCTCCTTGCCGAACAAAGCGACCACCACCCAACAATTACAAATACCTACAATGAGGTTTCTTTGTTGCTCACCACACATGATCAAGGAAATACAATCACAGAAAAAGACTATGATTTAGCCGAGAAAATCAATGCTGTTTTAACAGGTGGTCAATAAGAGTACGAGATGAATCCGCTCCAAAGAACGAATAGCCTCCTAGCCATAGTCAATCCATCTGTACAAGATTATCATGACCTTAAAAGGCTCATTCGGGAGCTTAACCAAGCCTATTACGTCGAATCCAAAAGCGTAATTGACGATGAGGTCTATGATGCTCTTTTTAAACAACTTGTTGCCTGGGAAGAAAAACTTCCGTTGGAGGATGAACAGCTCGCTGACTCGCCGAGTCAAAAACTTACCGAGAACCTGACCAACGCATTTCAGAAAATTCGGCACGACTATCCAATGCTTTCTTTGTCCAATGCCTTTGACAGCTCTGACCTTGAGCGTTTCACTGAAGATATGGGTGAACAGGACACCGATTATGTCATCGAACCAAAATTCGACGGAGTTAGTATCGCTGTCCATTATGAAAATGATGTCTTTGTGCGGGCGATTACAAGAGGAAATGGTGAAACAGGAGAGGATGTAACAAACAACGTGAAGACGTTGAGAAACCTGCCCTTACACCTTCCGCTAAGCCAATTTGGCATCACGCGTGCCGAGTTTAGAGGTGAAATATATATCCGTAAGGCTGCATTTGATCTGCTGAACAAATCAAGAATAGCAGAAGGCTTGGATCCATTTCAAAATAGTAGAAATACCGCATCGGGTTCCCTTCGACTCAAAGAAGCACAAACTGTTCGATCAAGACCCCTCGAAGTTGTTTTGTTTCAGTGTGTTCATTGTGACAATCAAGACCCCACCCAAAAACTAGACAAGGACCATAGTAAACAAATGGCCATCCTCCATTCTATTGGGCTACCCACCACACACCCGTATATCAAAGTCAGTGACTCCGCTGAATCCTTGCAAAAAGTGGTTGAATATTGGAAAAACAAAAGAGATGATTTTCCTATTGAGATTGATGGATTGGTTATTAAAATAAACAACACTACTCTGCACTCGCATATAGGTTCTACGGGCCATCACCCCAAATGGGCAACGGCGTTTAAGTTTACTGCTGCATCTGTTGAAAGCACGCTAGAGGCAGTGGACTTTCAGGTAGGTAGAACGGGGGTGCTTACCCCTGTAGCGAAAATTCGACCTGCCCCACTACACGGCGTTATTGTACGCAACATTTCGCTTCATAACCAAGATTTCATTGACCGATTAAACCTTCACATAGGAGATACCGTGCTCGTCGTGCGCGCTGGGGATGTAATCCCTTATATAAAAGATTCGTGGTCAGCTAGCAAAGACCGAGGGGCGCGGGTTGAATTTCCCCAGGAGTGCCCGTCTTGTAGCAGCCGTGTTGTTCGCGAAGAAGAATCCGCCGCATGGGTTTGCCCTAATGCATATTGTCCGGCAAAAAAATTAGAGCAACTTCAATACTTCGTTTCAAAGACTGCTTTAGATATTGATGGATTTGGCAGAGAAATCATGAAGCTTTTCTATGAAAAAGGTTTTGTTACTGCCCGCGTAGATGTCTTTTCCTTATATAAACGCCGAGAAGAGTTAATCGCATTAGAGGGTCTTGGTCCTAAATCGATTGATAAGCTGATCACCTCTATTGAGTCGAGCCGTAAGCAAAGTCTTTGGCGGCAAATTGTTTCCCTTGGGATTCCCCTTGTTGGTCCGCAAACAGCCAAGGCTATTATCAAACACTTAGGCCTTCGTTCTCTTGAGGAAGTCGCCCTGCTAACGCTTGACCAGCTTGTTGAAATACATGATGTGGGAGAAAAGGTTAGCCAATCAATCATAGATTTTTCTAGCGACCCACATTCTTCTCAAGAACTAAAAGAACTCAGTACTTGCTTTGAAGAAGGTAAGGCAAGCAGCCCAGAAAGTATATCTTCTGAGCTGCTTGCATCCAAACGTGTAGTTGTTACTGGAAGCTTCGATTTTGCATCACGCAACGAGATTAAAGAATTCGTCGAAATGCATGGCGGAGTAGTTAGTGGCAGTGTTAGCAAAAACACAAGTGTCGTTTTTGTTGGAGAAAAGGCTGGAAGTAAGGCCAACAAAGCTCGCACCCTAGGGGTTCCAATGCTTGGGCCCCATGAACTATTAGCATGGATTCAAGACAATACCATTCCTTCGATGCTTAAAAACGAGGACATCGAATAGGACTAAATGCAGGGCTGCAGATATTATAAGCAATACCTACGGATACCGAAAAATACGTGTCGCCTTGCTGTCGTACATAGCCATCTAGATTGTCGCCAACTATCTGTCTATAGTTTAACTCCGAGGAAAACACCCAACTTGGGCCAAACTTTGCTTTTATGCCTAGATAGATAGGAAAAATAGGAGCAACTTGCCGGGTTTTCTCAGTAAGGTATTGTTGTTCTATCTCTAACTTTTCTTCGTTGTACGTGTTTTGGAGAACATCTACATTTGACATTGCCGCTCCTGCACTTATTCCAAAGTATGGCGTTACAGACGATTGTTTTATACAATATGGCATTGGAAAGATATCTACCTCTAGTCCTGTGGTAATTTCCATTAGAGAGCCATTCATACTTAGATCCCTCTCTCTGCGAAAAGGGTTGCGGGTGTACTGATCGTTGCTATGGATTGAAAATGCGCCGAAGCTGTTTTTCCATGATAAAACCTTGGCAAAATGACGTTTGTGTTCAAAGGAAAAACCCATGGTTGTTGCCTGAATATTTACATCCTTAAGGAAAACTGTTCCCAGGCCACCACCACCGCCAAAGTCACCCATAAAATTTATTGTATGAAGTTTTACGCCGACTTCATGCTGTGCCTGAAGGCTAACAGGAGTCATGGCTATTAGGGCTGCACTAATTAAGCAAACCCAGCGCTTTGTTGAGATAATCATTTTCTACACGTTTAAAAAGTCTACACATTGTACCTTTATATACTAGGAAATGCTTTTATAAGTTTCATTTTTCTGGCCTTGTTTTAATTTTTAACATAAACGGTGTTTTGAAAAACCAAACCATCCTCGACATCAAGCGTCCAATAGAAGCAGATCTAGAAAAATTTCAAACTGTTTTTGAGTCTATCATATCAAGCGATGCCCCTTTGCTTAATAGGGTGTTGCGCTATATGATTAAGAATAAAGGGAAGCAACTGCGTCCCATTTTTGTTTTACTCAGCGCCCAAGCTGCACATGGCGTTGTTTCTGATAAAGCCCATATAGGTGCCGCCCTTGTAGAAATTCTTCACTCTGCTACGCTTATTCATGATGATGTAGTTGATCACGCAGAACACAGAAGACACATGTTTTCTGTGCCAGCACTTTGGAAGAGTAAGGTTTCTATATTGGTTGGTGATTATCTTCTTGGGGCTGGACTAAAGCTAGCAGTAGACCATGAAGCGTATTCCATGCTAAAAGAATTATCGCTTGCGGTAGAAGAAATGAGCAAAGGGGAACTAATACAACTCGAGCGATCTCGCGTAGAGCGATACAATAAAGAGGTTTACTTTAAAGTGATTGAAAAGAAAACCGCAGCACTTTTAGCTGCAGCTTGTGCTATTGGTGCCCACAGTGCTGAACATAAAGACCAGGAAAGTGTTCGACAGGCTCTTTATTGCTATGGGCTTAATCTTGGAATGGCCTTTCAAATCAAGGATGATCTTTTTGATTTTGGAGAAGCCGAGGTTGGAAAGCCGCGCGGTAATGATCTTAGAGAAGGAAAGAAAACCCTTCCTCTTATATTGGCCCATGAACTTGCCAGTCCTAGCGACCGCCGTTGGCTCGAAAAACAAGCTCGCTTAAGCCGAACGAAAAGTGTAGCCCGTAAAAAAACCATTGAATACGTAAAAAAATCGGGGGCCATTGAAGCAAGCAATAATGAGATGTTGTCTTTTGCAAAAAAAGCCAAGGATGCTTTACGTGTTCTCGAGCCAAGCGAGGCGGTAAACAGCCTTCTTCTTTTGTCCGACTATTCTATAGAACGAACGCTATAAATCAGCTCTTACGAAGCTCAAAGCGATCCCCCAGATAGATTTTTTTCGCTAAAGGGTTTTGGGCTAATTGTTGGGGACTTCCCTCTGCGAATACTTTTCCCTCATGCATTAGGTAGGCTCGGTCGACAATGTTCAGTGTTTCTTGAACATTGTGGTCCGTGATGAGGACGCCTAGGCCTAAAGTCTTTAACTTTACCACTATTCGCTGAATTGCTTCAACGGCAATAGGATCAATTCCTGCAAAAGGCTCATCTAGCAAAACATATGACGGGCTGCTTGCGAGTGCCCGAGCTATCTCCGTCCTGCGCCTCTCGCCACCGGAAAGCAAACCTCCTTTTGTCTTGCGCACGTGACCTAAGTCAAACTCTGCAATCAATTCTTCACACCTTACCTTGCGGTCTTTCTTGGATTTAACATGAAACTCAATGACCGCCATTAAGTTATCCTCTACAGAAAGGTGCCTATAGACCGATGCCTCTTGGGGTAGGTAAGTTATGCCCATCCGAGCTCTTTTGTACATGGGCTTTGTTGTAATATCCATTGAGTTGAGTTCAACTGACCCCTCGTCGGGTTTTACCAATCCAACAATCATATTAAACGTTGTTGTCTTCCCTGCGCCGTTGGGCCCTAATAGGCCGACCACCTCACCTTGGTTTACACAAAAACTCACCTTGTCGACAACCATTCGACGACCATATTTCTTTACAAGGCCCTGGTTTTCAATCATTTATAAAATTTATCATTTTCGTGCTTTGTAGAGTTTTGTTAACTAAAAAGCCTTGCTGCGCATCTAGTCTATCTACATAATACAAAACCATCTTATCCTCTACATGAGAAGTAAAGATAGCATAGCTTGGTTCTCTGTAAAATGAATATATAGCGCCTTCTCTATAGACATCACTTAGCAAGGCGTCTCCATTGTCGGCAAACACATCAATCTTTAAATCTTCTGCTATCGTAAGGCTGTCGCTTGGCAGTGAAAAAGTCACAAAATATAGCCCTACGTGTTCATTAGACAAACCCTGATTATAAAGAAGCGAATCCAAATCCTTAGAGGATATAGAAAGCAAATATGGGGTATTCTTAACGTGCTGATTTGTGTCTTGTTCGATGACATGAGCTGTATCAGAGACGAAAACCAGGGCCTGCACTGTATCCGAACTGTATGTTCCTGTCAAAGAACCCAAAACCAATCGCTCGCTGCCATCAACAAGCAAACTGCTTTCTAAACCCCCTATACAAGCATAGACCGTATCGTGGCCCCAGGCATACGTAGAAAACCTAAAACCCTTTGCCAGGGCGATAGAGTCCCAGGTGTGCTGATTGGGCTTAGGGTGAATCATAAAACAACCATCGGCAACACGATCAATTCTCACGGAATTTCTTGGAGGTGAATGAATAATGACTTCGTTGCTTGCATCAAAAGAGAGAGAAAGCTGGTTTTGTCGCTCAGACGAATCCGCTTTTCCGTTTGAGTTAGCATCCCAGTACCACGTGTACGCGTAATTCCAAGAATTCTGTAAATGATCTAAACGACCCTTGAACTTGTCCTTTTCGCGCAATGGGTAGGTTAAAGCCGGATTAACACTTTGGATTGAAGACGAAAAAGTTGTTAAGTCAAGGTTTGGTGGAAGTATTGTGGTAGAATACGATAAAGAGTTACTAGGAAGAAGGCCATATGTTGTAATCCATAATGATTGAGGAGGAAATGTGTTTCCCTCATTATAATCCTTTATGGCATCTTTAATCAATAGATTATATGCTACACCTCTTGTGAACTCGTCTATGGAAAGAATAAGGGATCGTCCTCTCAACTCAATGGAAATAGGCGTTTTCGGAAGAATATGGACGTTATGCTTTTGTATTGGCTGAAGGTATTCATCAAAGGCCCATATCAACTTCTCTCCGGCATAATTGAGAATAGTATCTTTTGGAGAAACCAAGGCAACAGGCGGCGTAGTATCTTTTGGGCCTCCAGTTGGGGCAAAGGGGTTTGCGCAGCGGCACAGAATTGACGTAATACAAAGAACAACAACCCATCGAATCCCTAAAAACTCCATATCGCTAAGACAAATAAATTGATAGCGCTGTAATGTCGCTTGCTGACACACCGCTAATCTGTTGAGCCTCTCCAAGGGTTGAGGGTTTGAATTGTTTTAGCTTTTCCCTGGCCTCCTTAGACAGGGAGGGCATATCGTCAAAATTAACCGTTGACTTTATTTTAACCTTAGCTAAGCCTTGTAACCGCTTGACGTTATCTGCCTCCCTTGCTATATAACCCGAATATTTATGCTCGATTTCCGCCGTCTGAATAAAATGTGGGCGTTTCCCCTCAACGAGCATCGCCAGTTCACTACAACAAGCCACTAAGTCGTGTGTGTCGATGCCTGGCCTTGCCAGGATCTTTTCGAGCTTTACACTTTGGCGGATAGGGTCTTGTTCTCGTTCTAATAGAAGGGAGTTGATGTTTTCGGGACGAATTGATGTTTTTCGAATACACTCATTATATTCTTTAATAAACTGTGTCTTCTCTGTAAAAAGGGTACTAGTTTCTTTGCAGAGGAGATTATACTTGTTTGCAATGGGCATAAGTCGAATGTCGGCGTTGTCTTGCCTCAGAGAAAGTCTGAATTCAGCGCGGGATGTAAACATTCTGTATGGCTCATTAGTGCCTTTGAATACAAGGTCGTTAATGAGGACCCCTATGTAAGCCTCTGATCGTTCAAGAATCAAAGCTCCCTGTCCTTGTACACTAAGCGCCGCATTAATACCAGCCATAAGTCCTTGACAAGCCGCCTCCTCATAGCCCGTTGTTCCGTTTATTTGGCCCGCAAAGTAAAGTCCCTTAACGAGTCTTGTTTCTAATGTTTGTTCTATCTGATCTGGCGGAAAATAGTCATACTCAATGGCATAGCCCGGCCGAAACATTTTCGCCTTTTCCAGGCCGGGAATCGTATGCAAGGCCTCAAGCTGAGTAGAAAATGGGAGTGACGTGGAAAACCCATTTAAATAAGTTTCCACGGTATCTATCCCTTCTGGTTCAACAAAAATTTGATGTCGGTCTCTTTCACTAAATCGATCTATCTTGTCCTCTATGGATGGACAATATCGCGGCCCCCTTCCTTCTATTCTGCCCGAAAACATGGGAGATTTACTAAAATCTCTTCTTAATATCTCGTGAGTTTTGGGGTTGGTGTAGGTTATATAGCAGTGTCGCCTCTCTTGAAACAACTCAGGCTCCCCATAAGAGAATACCTCTGTGGGTTCTTCGCTTGGTTGTATTTCCATAGAAGCATAATCTACCGTTCTTCCATCTATTCTTGGAGGTGTTCCTGTTTTCATTCTACCTGTAACAAAACCCCAGTCCCGCAACTGCCCACTTAGCCCTATTGAGGCTGATTCTCCTGCTCGACCCGATTTTCTTTGCTCCTCTCCTACATGAATGACCCCGCCAAGAAAGGTTCCTCCGGTAATTACAACCTTGTCTGCGCTTATTGATAGGCCGGAACGACAAACTACGCCCGAAATCGTATTGTTTTCTTTTTGCAACCCTATTACCTCGTCTTGCCAAAAATTAAGGTTCTCTGTGTTTTCTAGTTCTGTTCTCCAAATCCTTGCAAACAGGTGGCGATCGTTCTGTGTTCTCGGACTGTGCATAGCCGGCCCCTTGGACCGATTTAACATACGAAAATGAAGCATTGATCGGTCTGCCACTTTACCAGAAAAGCCACCCAAAGCATCTATTTCTCGGACAATTTGACCCTTGGCCACACCACCCATAGCAGGATTACAAGACATTTGACCAATGGCCTGCATGTTCATGGTGATTAGGAGGGTTTTTGCCCCCAGTCTCGCGGAAATTCTTGAGGCCTCACACCCCGCATGGCCGCCACCAACAACAATAACATCATATTTGTCCATCATGTCCATTGGATTTATGTTCCACGTGGAACAATTGAAGCAAACGGTTTTCCTCTACATGCATTGTTTGTTTTTCTTGTTCATTGCGATCCATATAACCCACAACGTGTAACAAACCATGAAAAACCATACGTAGAATATAGGATTGGTCGCTCTCTCTTGCCTCAACGAAAGCCTTCGTTCCATTAATAAACAACTCTAAGTGTTTACCCATTGGGGTTTCCCTTTCCTGTGTTATAACGTCCGTATCGTAATTGTGGTTAAGTAAAGAAATGTTGTGTTTTATTTGGCTTTCACTATCGGTCAAAACAACGTCCATTCCCCTAATGGATAGGTTGTGCTCTTTGATAAAGATTGTAAGCGCCTTTTTTATTTCTTCAACGGTTGTAGACAAGGTTGGATTGCCGTCGCGTAGCACACGCACAAACATAGCGCAATATTATAGCCTGAATTGAAGTTCGATGGTTGATCCGTCGTTGCTAAAAACAACCCAATCGGCTAGTTGTTTAATTAAAAACACTCCGCGCCCCCCAACAACCATTAGGTTGTCTGGATGGGTGGGGTCAGGCAAGCCATTATAATCAAAGCCACTTCCCTCATCATGTATATGAAAAACCAACTTGTCTGGTCCTTCTTCTCGCTCGAACTCAAGGGTAACCTTTTTGGAGTCATCTTCCTTGTTGCCATGAATAATGGCATTGTTAACTGCTTCGGTAACACCAATAAGCATGTTTCCAAAAACCTCATCAGATACATTGTGCTCTACGACCACTTGTTCTAGAAAATGCTCAATTTCTTTGAGGCTTTCATGCTTAGAGGAAACAATCAATTGTTGCATAAATCAAAGATAGTATATAATAATCTCATTTATTGTGTAAATGATCTCCATAGTTTGTCATAGAAGGCTATTAGTCCGGGATTTTCTTTTTGGGGCCTTTTTCGGCGCTGAAGGATTTGACTTATCTTTTGCTGCACTTCTTGAGGAACAACAAGGGCCTCTTCCTCTTTTGGGGCGGATGATTTGCGGGTTTCTTTTTTGCCCTGTTTGTTGGCCGCCTCCTCTAATTTGAGTAACTGAAGGTCTATGTTCTGCAAGCCTTCATTGTATTCCTGGGCACCAGCTAGTGTCCCCTCCGATAACATTTGCTCTTGACGTTTCATCTGGTCTAGAACCGACTTTCCTTCTTTTTCAAGATTATTTTCTTTTAGCCAGTTTTCTAAAGCGTTTCGAATTTTCGCTTGCTCTTGGATCAGGCGTCCCAAGGCTTCGTCTTCTTCATCTCCACTTCCAGCTTCTCCTGAGCTGCCCTTATTCCCCTCTCCCCCTTTACCTTCTTTTTCTCCTTCTTGTCCCATTGCCGCCTGGTCTGACATAATGTCTTGAAGTCCCCCATCTTTTGATGGCTTTCCACTTTGACCCTGACCACTACCCCCTGGGTTTTCACACATTTGACTGCCTTGCATTTGACCAGAAAGATTCATTTGGATGTTTTGTAAGGCCTCGTCTAGAAGTAATGCAATTTCATTAACCCCCATCATTACCCCTTGTGCGTGATTTGCCCAGTTCGCCTGTCCCCCTCTCTCAAAGCTTTTATCCAACTGCTCTTGCCGCCGTTCTATACTTAGAATTCCGTCAATGATAGGTTTTTGCGCTGTTGGGCTTCTCGAGGCTAGTGCCATCAGGGTGTCTTTAACCGCATCAAAGTTTTTATTCCAAAGCGCTTGACTTCTCACTTTGCGCTCTTTGGTGTATGCTCCAATATTGGAAGAGGTGTTGGACAAAAAGAGGCCTTCTTCAATCAGGGATAAGTCTACTAAATTCTCGAGCAACTGTTGAAGCGTTGCTAAATCCATTTCTAATTGTTTTTGTTTAGCAGACTTCATCGCCATGGATAACATCGAACTAAGCTCTTTCATTTTTTGAGAAGCTTTTGATTTGTTCGATTCGCTTGGTGACCCTTGTTGCATTTCATTTGAAAGGTCTTGAAGAGCATTGTCAACTTCTTCTGATAACTCTTCTATCGCTTCTGAATCCTCTCCTAACAAATCTTTACCTTCTTCAATATCTTTCTTTATTTTCTCAAACTTTTCATTGATTTCATCTTGTTTTGACAATGCGTCTTGCTCGTTTACATCCAGCGCTTCTTCTTCCTTGCTTAATTGGTCAAGTGCCTCTATCGCATCCTTTAAAGCATTTTCCTTCATGAGTTGAGAAAGCATTCGCTCTAACATCTCTAAAGACATTTCCTCCTTGTTTTCCATTTCACTTAGCTCCTCTAGCGCTTCATCGACACTTTCTTGGTCTCCTTTCTCTAAAGCCTCGCGAATTTTATCCATTAACTCGTCCCTTCTATTATCTTCTTGATCTTCTTCAATTAGAGGATTTAAGACATTCGTATCAATAGCATCATTAAATTCTTCTGACATCAACATAAAAGTTTCTATCTCTTCATTTAATAAATCCTTTTGAGCATTTAGCTTTTCTAAACTTTCAAGAAAATCGAATATTTCTTGGTCGTCTGCAGTGGAATTAGTCTCTGTCATCCGTTCATTACGTATGTTTTCCAGACGCTCATTAATACTTGACTGATTATTGTTCAGGCGATTGGCCGTATTCTCCATATTCTGAATCTCTTCATCCTTTTCATCATCCCAAGTGTCTTGGTTTGGTACCGTTAGGATAAGTTTTCGTGAATAAGCACACTGACTTCCTCTAAACCCATTGTTATCACACACACCATAATTAACCTCTATTGCATCAATGCCTGTCTTCCACAAATCCTTCCGCCTGAAATAATCAGCAAAATCACCTTCTAATCCCTTATCGTGAACCACTTTAAAACGTTTGCTTTCAACAACTTTTCCTGATCGAATAAAACTCACCCTTCGGTAGACGCTTGATACTCCAAAGTCATCCTGAAACGTTCCTATTGCCGTGTAGGCTCTTGCCATGGTATCAAAATCCCACTCAATAGATATAATAGGCCTCTTATCTTCTATAACATCAATGGTCATCCTCCAAGTTGTATCCTTTTCAGCTATGGCAAAACATTGAGCCGAACTGGTTAGCAAAATATCCTCATTAGATTGTACGAGTGAATCCTTTAAATAGAGAGTACTTGCCTTATCTTCTCCATATTCCTCTATACGTATAGTGCTGCCCTCGATAGCTTCAATTTTTCGAGGATTAATGAATTCTACACGCTCTTGTTGTAAATAACTAGGTGGAGTAAGAGATACTTTATAAGTATTACCCACTACAGATGATACCTCAACCCTGAAAGAAGACAAAATTTTATCCTCTTGACGCCAGGTAAAATATAAATCTTGGTTTACTGATTCAATAACATAATATAAGGTATCATTATTATATAACTCATTGATTTTCAAATCATTAAGAAATAATTTTGGTGATAGACCGACTGTATCGATAACACGAGCTAGCAAAGTGTACGGCTGGCCTACTTCAGCTGTTGTAGCTGATAACCAAACAATACCATTATTATCAACCTCTTTATTTAATGTGAAAGCCGTTGAAAAAGCCGTTTGCCATGGACTTAAACTTATCAGTACTACTGTAAGTATTGTTGATAGAAGTAATAGCTTCCTAAACTTCTTTTGAAGTCTTTGCTCTTTATTCCAAGTAGGAAGTATATTATCTACTGATTGACCTTCTTTTGCCGGATACTTCTGTTCAAATTCTAACCCATATTGAAGCTTATGCCTAGATTGATCAGCTAGATGGTCATATCGAACCAACACACTGTTTACTATATCCTTATCACTTCGTGTATACGTATACAATATTCGATAAAGGATTACAATAGATGTGATTGTAGTAGCAGATAATACAACCCAAACTGGCCAGCCGTTCTCCCCATTATCATTATATAGTATAAGTATGAAACTTGCTATACTCCAAAGGGACGCACAAAGACAAAGGGAAATAGAAATATGGTATTCTAGCCGTTTATAAAGCCCTATTTTACCCGATTCAATGATTTTGGATCTAACCATTTTTCTAATCTATTAACATATGATGTTAATTACAACGTTAAAAGTACTTGCTTGATGTGGATATGGCTTGTAAAATTGGATTTATGAAGAATTCGATTATTATTTGTTGACTTTTCCTCACCTAACAAACCTTTCTTCCACAATTTTTATTTCAACAAAAACTGAATTGACAAGAATTAACATAATGTTTACTATTTCCCTGTTTAACACAGTTAAAGATATTCTTAGAACAAACAAAAGTTAACTTAGTGTTCAATAAGTGTGGATTTAGGACTTTAGGTCAAGTATTCAACATAATAACACACCTTATGATGACTATAGTTTTTTTAATAAAAGATTTTAATCGTTATGATTTATGATGATTATATAGCGCTGCAAAAACTTTTGGAGTGTAATAAGCCTCAAGCTGATGCTCAATATGCTTTAGAGGAGTCTTTTTTTATTAGAATCCACCATATTCACGAGATAAGTTTTGCTCAAATTTTAGAAGACCTAAAAGCATTTGACGTAATTCAAGAGTCAAGCTCATTACAAGAGAAAAAAGATAAGTTAGACCGAATTCTTGCTTGCTGGAAGCTAAATATTAGTACGTTAAAACTTCTCGAGTTCTTAAAAAAAGAAGACTTTTTAGGTTTTCGTCCTTCCCTAACGGGAATATCTGGAATGCAGAGTAGTCAGTATTTACTGTGGATCGAATCTTTTTATAAGAAGGTGGAAAGGTATGATAATCAATCCATAGAAGATTCCAGTCTAATTCCAATATTTCAATCAATTCATACTTGTCATAACCAATGGTTATCTGCTCATGAGGAAGTTATTCTTCACTTCATACAAAATGATCATGGAACAGGCGATACAGAAGGTTTACGGTATATGCAGGATCAACGAAACCATTATGACATCTTATGGAATGAGATACTAGCAGCACTTAATAAGGGTATCTAGTATTTGAGGTATTACTTCTTTCATTCTTACTTTGTAATCTACAAGGACCTCTTTAGTGGATCGCTGAGCAATTGCAAGGCATATGGTCAGGCATCGATGACCAAGCAAACCCCCTAATCCATAGAGAGCGCTGCATTCCATTTCAAGATTACACACCTTATTACCCTGGGAATCTGTGTAGTTTGCAATAGACTCATTATGCCATCCAGCAAGGTGACTTGTTCTAAGTTCTCTTCCTTGAGGACCGTAAAATCCAGAGGCGGTAAGTGTTATTCCAGAGTGTCCTAGCGATTTAAACTGATTATACAAATAATCATTGGACTCAGCGATATACTGAATAGGACCTAAATTATTATCAGAGAAATATTGTTGTACAGCTTGTAACTCTTTATTGTCTCGTATAAACTTGGATAGGAATTCTTGATAATAAAGCATAAGGCTATCTTGACCGAAAGCTTTTTTAGATATCACTAAATCACCAGGCTTTACATGCCTTTGAAAACTACCGCAGGTACCCAGTCGAAGTAAATTGAGCTGAGTTAGATTTGATTTGATTTTTCTTGCATTAAAGTCCACATTAACTAAGGCATCTATTTCATTTAGAACAATATCAATATTATCAGTTCCTATCCCTGTAGCCATTACAGAAAGTCTAGACCCTTTATACACACCAGTTGTCATGACAAACTCCCTGTTTTGTCGCTGGTATTCTATGTGATCAAAGAAGGATGCTATAAGATCTACTCTACCAGGATCTCCAACAAGAATAACATTGGATGCTAATTCTTCAGGTTTAACGCCTAGATGAAAAATAGATCCATCCTGATTGACAATAAGATTGGTTGAATTAATCATTGTGTTTATAAAGTTTAGATAGATTAATTTCTTTTACAACAGCCGCTGGTGTAAGGTATTCAATACTTTTCCCGTCTTGTATACGGCGACGAATAGAGCTGGAAGAAATATCAAGCAGTTCACATCCAAAAAATTGGTGGCTTGTATGCAATACGTTCTGGTTATTTAGTGTTTCCTCACCGTGCAGGGGTATTCTACTGTATATTAAAAAAGGAAAATTTTCAATTAACCAATTGGCATCGTGCCATTTGTGAAGGGTTTTATAATTATCCTCTCCCACGATTATACTAAAAGAATATTTCGTATACTTTTTAATAAGGTAGCGCATCGAGTTTGCAGTATAACTAGGTTTTTCCAAAAACCGCTCAAAATCATTAATGACAATAGACGAATTATTATCGCTAAGGGCTAGATGACATAAGTCTATTCTTTTTTGATAATCGAGTAATGATCTTTTTTGTTTATGTGGATTTTGAGGTGTTGGGCAAAGCCAAACTTGATCTATAAGCTTCGTGTGGAGCGCCTCATTAGCAATAAGAAGATGTCCTATGTGAATGGGGTTAAAGCTTCCAAAAAATAAACCAACTCTCATGGCTAAACGGTCTAGCTGTTATAGATTTTTTTAGCTAACTCTACTCGTTCCAGACATTCTGATAAACCAAGAAAGCTCATAATCTGAAAAATTGAAGGGCCTTGTAGAGTTCCTGTTAGACTCAATCTCAAAGGAGGAAGTATTTGACCAAAGGATATCGATTTTTCCTGAATATATTGTTTTATGATGCCTTCTAGATTTACTGCACTAAATTCTGTATCAGCATGTTGAATTCTTTTCATGCATTCTTCCAAGTGGACTACTTTTTCAGCTTTCCATGCTTTATTCACACCCTTACCTTCTAAAGCTGTGGGTTTTTCAAATAAATATGATACGGTATCCTTTATCTCGTGTTTGAATTGTATCCGTTCAGATGAAAGATCGAAGACCAATTCTACTTCTTGCTCACTTCGTTCTGCTGCTGAGGGGAAAATTGAAAGAATAGCACGTAGTTTATCCTCTCTAGAATAATTTTTAAGGTATTCACTATTAAACCAACAAGCTTTCTGATAGTCAAATTTTGCGCCCGACTTGTTAACTCGTTCAAGGGAGAAGTCTTCTATGAGTTCATTCAGCGAAAAAAGCTCTTGGTTGTTTCCAGGGTTCCATCCAAGCAAGGCTAAAAAGTTTAGGATAGCTGGTGCTTCAAATCCCCTCTCTTTATAACCGCCTGCGATTAACTCCTTGGGATTGTCAGGATTGTACCAATCAATGGGAAAAACGGGAAAACCTAATCGATCCCCATCACGCTTACTAAGTTTCCCTTTCCCATCCGGTTTTAAGATGAGCGGAAGGTGAGCAAATTTTGGCATAGTCCAACCGAGTGCCTCATACAATTGAACATGAAGCGGAGTTGATGGGAGCCATTCCTCACCTCGTATAACATCGGTTATTTCCATAAGGTGATCGTCGACAACGTTGGCCAAATGATAGGTAGGAAGACCATCGCTCTTCATTAATACTTTATCATCAAGTTCGTGGCACTGAAACACTATCCACCCTCTTATATCATCATAAAACCGAACCTCACCCGCAACCGGTGTCTTAAATCGAACAACATAATCGTCACCTCGCTGTATGCGCTCGTTAACCTCTTGATCAGATAGACTTAAACTATTTTTTAGGTAGGCTCTAGTACTTGCGCTATACTTTGGAGAGGCGTTTCCTTGCTTTTGCATTGATTCTCGCCATGTAGAAAGCTCTTCACTAGTATCAAAGGCATAATATGCATACCCATCTCGAAGAAGCTGCTCAACAAAGGGCTTATACAAAGCGCTTCGTTCACTTTGTCTATAGGGTCCATACTCTCCACCAAAGGAAGGCCCCTCGTCTGGAGTGATACCACACCAGGATAGGCTTTCTAAAATGTATTCCTCAGCGCCCGGAACGAAACGTTTCTGATCGGTATCCTCAATGCGAAGAATAAAGTCTCCCTGGTTGTTTTTTGCATGTAAATAACAGAATAGTGCCGTACGCAGGCCACCAATATGTAAGGGGCCAGTAGGGCTTGGAGCGAAGCGAGTTCTTGTTGCCATAGATCAAAGATGCATATTCCAATGCCAATCAAGCAAAATTGAGGCTTAAATTATATTAGCAAAGCCATGCTCGGAAAGAAAAAACCAGTCCATATAACAATTGACGATGGCCCAAGTCTAGAATATACAGCGTCCATCGTAGGTATTTTAAAAGCGCATAAAGCTCGGGCAACCTTTTTTGTTCTTGGACAACATATGGAAAAGTGGCCCTATCAGGCCGATATGTTAAAGGACTTTCAAGTTGCAAATCATGGATATGAGCACATTAATAATTGGAGGACTAGCCCAAGGAAACAACGAGAAAACATTCAACGAGTAGAGGATAAGTTTCCTGATATTGAAAAATATTACCGACCTCCTTATGGCTTGTTAACCATCACCCAAGTGTTGTATTGCTATGGCAGGTTGGGTATAAAGATGTGGACATTAATGACCTATGATTTTAATCACGATAAATCTCAGTATGCTCTATGGAAGAGAATACAATACGCCTTGAAAAAGAAAAGGAGCATTCTGGTCTTTCATGACAATAAAAAATCTTCTAAGCACACAAGATGGCTGTTAAATAGGAGCCTCTTAGAAATCGATAAACTGTCAAAGGAAACGAAAGTATATGATGGATAACTTATCGTTATTTATAGTGCCCGGGGCGGGACTCGAACCCGCACGTTCATAAGAACACATGGCCCTCAACCATGCCTGTCTACCAGTTTCAGCACCCGGGCAGACGGGCAAATATACCAAATTAGTCTAAGCGAAAAGGGATTTAAAGCTATAGTAACTCCCTATAAAGAAAAGCAAGCCCAAGCCAATACTTAGTACATGGTAAAACAAAGCGTTGGAGGTATTCGCACTGGATAAGCAGGAAAATGCAATATACCCACTAAAGGTTGATAACCCCCCGCAAATACTTATTATACCAAGTTTAATCATGGGGTTGTGACTAGGAATTGCAAGCACGTATCCCATAACTGCACAAGCTATGATGTTCGACACAAGAACACCATTATCCATAGATTTTAGAAAAGGGACAAGGGAAAGCAGGTATCGAAAAGCTCCCCCCAGCCCAGTACAACAAAAGATGATTAATAATTTATACACACCAATACTTGTTATGTAACCAATCTAGCCCTCGATTCCCTTTCACCTCCACGGTTATAAAGTATTTGCAAAATGAAAAAGACAATGAGAAAAATATTGAGTAAAACAAAGGACCAACCCAAAAGCGACAAGTTAAATGGATAGCTTTCAAAGAAAAAACTAAGTGCGAGAACACCAAAGACGATGGAAAGAAAAAACAGGATAACGGCAACTTGCTGTTCTGAAAACCCATAATACACTAAATGGTGCGCTAAATGATCTCTCCCGCCAACAAATGGTGATGATTTTCGAAGTAATCGCCTTACAAAAACAGTTATTGTATCCATTATGGGAATGGCAAACACAAGAATAGGAATCATGAACTGTTGAACCTGAAACACTCCCCCATAATCAACTCGATGATTCCAAAACAATTCAACACCCAACCCGGCCAAGAAGACACCAAGGAATTGAGAACCTGTGTCTCCCATATAAATTTTAGCAGGATTCCAGTTAAAGGGCAAAAAAGCAAAAAGGCTTGCCAACACCCCAATAATACAAGGGTATACCCAAAGGCTAGGCGAGACAATAAGCAGTGCCATGCCAATGGAAACAATTAAAATAGAAATGGAAACAGAGGTAGTGATGGCATCCATATTATCCAACATATTAATGGAATTCATAATGGCAATTACCCAAAAAGTTGTCAGTGCATAGTCTACAATAAGGATTCCACTAAAGTCGATAACAATACCCCCGCAACACAAGATGATTCCACACAATACCTGACCAAGGAACTTAACAATAGGAACAGTATCATAGGTGTCATCTGCTAAGCCAAGGAGGAAGCCCAAGCAACATGAGGCAGTAAAAGAGGTTCTTTTTAACTCACTTAACAGATTAAGGCCTTCGATGGGCAAAAGACTTATTGAAATACTAAAACAAAGGAAGAAGGTAAGTCCCCCGACAGAGGGCTTGATCTCTGCACTCCACCTTTCTTGACCGAGCGCTGCCGGCTGTCTCACACCAAGACCCCGACTAAATCGAAGAAATAGCCCATGGGCGGCATATCCAAAAAGGAAGACGGCAACAAACAAAAGGAACCAATATATATGTTGTCCCATGGGATTAAATCTAAGAAGATCTAAGATTTTTTACGAAATCTTGAAAACAAGCCTTTTCGTTCTTTTCTTTTTGTGCTCTCAGGGTCAGAGTAGTACCCATATCCATATCCATATCCATATCCGTATCCATATCCGTATCCATACCCGTATCCATACCCATAATTGTAATAGGACCCAGAAACACCCCGTCCATAGTCATTCATGATGATTGACAAGTTGGGTACCTGAAGATTTTCTTTGGTGGATTCAATATGACCAATAAAAGCACGATGCGAGTAATCCGCCCTAAGTACATAGATAGGATTATTAACCCTGCTAATTACAGGAATAGAGTCGGTTACCAATCCAATAGGTGGAGTATCGAAAATGACAACATCAAAGGATGTTTTCACTTCATTTAGAAATTTAACAAAGTGTTCACCACCAATAAGCTCAGATGGGTTAGGAGGGATAGGCCCCGCAGGAATAGCCCAAAGATTTTCTTCCGAGGTAGAGAATGTCACGTCTTCTTTAACCGACCGCTTGTTAAGAAGAGTGCTCATTCCGGCTGAGTTTGGAAGATCAAAAATCTTATGAATACGCGGCTTTCTTAAATCAACATCGACCAACAATACACGTTTACCTTGCATGGCAATAATTGCGGCAAGATTGATGGCAACAAAGGTTTTTCCTTCGCCGGGAATCGTAGAGGTAACTGCAATAGACCTAAAACCTTCCTCAGCATCTAAAAATTCCAAGTTGCTTCGAACCCCTCTAAACGATTCAGATATTCCACTTTTTGGTCGATTGGTCACAACAATGGAAGACATAGGAAGTTTCTCAGAGTACCGCTGGATAACCCCAAGCAATGATGTTTCCGTATGGGAGGTAACATCTTCAATGTTTATGATCTCTTTGTGTGTAATATATCGAATGACGACTAAAATAAGGGAGAGAATAGCCCCAACAGCGAGACCAACAAAGCGAATGAAGCTATCATTTGGGGAGACGTGCTCTTCGGCGATTTTGGGCTTTTCAAGAACGATATAATCACTTACTATTCCTGCACGAGACAAGGTAAAGGAGGCTTTACGATCAAGAAGGTTGTTGTAAAAAGAGGCTTTAACTTCATAATCCCTCTTTAATCTTAAGTACTCGGCTTCAAACAGGGGCAATAAATCAAGTTCTTCCAGCAACTTGTTGATTTCAGAAACAACCACATCTCTTTCTTGCCTGTATTTATCAATGTTCAATAACACTTGGGCGACAAGGGTTGCTCTCGCCTTGTCAAGATTTCTTTCTATTAGAACAACCGTTGGGTGTTCGGGGGTGACCTGCATGAGGGCTTCTTCCTTTTCGGCCTCTAACCGTAAAATATCTTCTACGGAGAGCGCACGAGTAACTGCATCAAACTCCTCTCCGGAAAGCTGAGTGCTTGCAAGGCTTAGATCCTCCTCTTTTTCCACCATAATCACAAACCACTCTAGCACACTGGTGACATATTCAAGCCGCACTAATTTTCTCTGCAATTCATTGATATCATTATATAGCCCTCCACCAAGAGCCTCAATATTTCTGTATCCCTTCTGGGCCTCGGCATTTCGCACAGCAATAAGCGCATCGTCATAAAGTGGCTTAATGGAGTCAATTTGTTTGTCTAAAAACGCAATGGACTGCTCAAGGCTTTCCATTTTTTGTGCTAGGTGAAAATCCATAAAGGACTCCATCAATAAATCAACAGTTAATGCAGCTTTTGATTTACTGGGGTGTCGAGCAGAAACCTGAATAGCAAACGTTTCTTTGTTGGGTTCTATTCGTGTAATGGCCATCAACTCGTTAGAAAGCTGCTCATCTGTATACACTTTGAATAAAATACTTTTTTGCTTTTCTGCACTTCCTTCCAAAAGCGCCTGGTCTAAATTAGAGATTGCCAAATGGATGTTTTCATCAACAAATGGTTTTCCGGGTTTAAGATAGCCTCCCCAGCTTTTCCCTTGATAGATATAGTCTAGGCGAACACTGTCCTTTTTTTCATCCAACAGAATGCTGTAATCAATACTGATGCGCCGCATTTCAGGGGCTTGATAAAAACTATCAATTGTAAAGTATGGGTTTGGATAAACTTCTAAAGACCTAAAATCTCCCACCTCATAGAAAATGTAGTTCAATCCTTTCTTGGCAAACGCTTTGTCTACAACAATGGGGGATGTGATTACTCGAACATCTTGCTGAAAATCTGTTGGCGTAAAATTTTGTGTGGGCAGGGATTTGTCAAGACCAAGAAGGCTTTGTTTGTCCTCACCAGCGATATGAATAAGAACACCCTTTGAGGAGTATATGCGAGTAGAAAAATGAAGAAAGATGTGGGCTACACCAGAGGAGAGCAACATAAAGAGGAAAAACCACTTAAACGACTTCCTTAAAACATAAAGCAACAACCCCACATTGAACCTATCATATAAGACAGATGACTGTTGTTTTTTTGTTGACGATTCAGGCACAGGGTATCTTTTGGATTAAGGTTGTCTAAGCAGCAAAACAGTTGTTATAAGCGACGAAGACGACAAAAAGAGCGAGGTGATTGCGGAGATCTCCGAACTTGCTCTTCGAACCACTCCAGGCCTCCTATGGATATAAATAATATCATTGCTCTGAACAATCATTCCACCATCAGCAATGTTGGACATTTGTGACAAGTCTACTTCATAAAGCAGCGGGTCGCTAAGGTCTCCTCGAATAACATAAATTTTATCAGCTCGGTCATATTGTTTTAGCCCACCACTTCTTGCAATAACCTCGATTAGACTAGTTGGCCTTGTTTCAAGCGGAACCACTCCAGCGTCACCCCCCCTAAACACTAAACAGCGCCTTCCCAAGACAGAGACAATGGCAAATGGGTTTACAAAAAGCTCTTCGGCGCGCTGTTCAAGAAACCGTTCAAGTTCTTGGTCTTTCATGCCTTGTACATAAGTTTCGCCAAATATGGGAAGGTCTACGTAGCCATCTTGGGTAACAAGAAAAGAGACGAGCTGTCCAATCTGTATAGAACGGGCGCCGTTAACCCCTTGGGCTCCTTCCATTCTGAGGGCATCGAGAATAGGAAACCCATCCTGGGTATACAGTTGAATTCTAAGAACATCCCCAGGCCGAATAGAGTAGTCTTCAATCTTGTTTTTTTCGCTGACGAATTGTTGGAAATCACCTTTTCTAAACATTCTGTCAGAAACCAGCAATTTGCAGGAGCTCAACAACAACAATACGGCAACAATTGGAAGATTTCTCACGATTAATGAATATAAAGCATCAAATTGATTAAGGGGCAAGTAATTCTTTATAGACTTTTGACATTGTTGAGCAGAGTTGTTTATAACTATACTTTTCTGCAATATGATGGCGTATACTATCATCTAGCGCTTCTGCAGGATTTGCGCTATCAACCCAGGCAAGGAGCGCCTCATTAAAGGCATTAAGATTACCTTTTGGTGTAATTGTGCCCTGGCTAGGATCTAATAATATATCTCGGATGCCGCCAACATCTGTTGCGAGAAATGGTTTCCCTGCACATCCGGCCTCAATGAGGCTCACCGGGGTCCCTTCGTTTTTTGACGAGAGACAAACAAGATCGATGCCAGCGAAAACTACATCTATTTCAGCAATCCATGAGGTAAAAATGACGTCAGCACGGGGGTCTGGTTTCGTATTGTAGGAAAGGTTTAAGTCGCCGCACAATGCCATCAATGCTTGTTTTTCTTCACCGTCACCAACGAGAAACACCTGAAAGCATTTCTTGCTAACCTTTTTCACATGAGCCACAGCCTGCAAAAAAAATGCGTGATCCTTTACGGGAACAAGCCGTCCTACCAGGGCTAGTGCCAACATCTTTTCACTAAGCCCCCAAGTCTTTCTAAAGCGACTTCTTTTATCCTCCATGTTTAAAAAAAACCGGTCGAGGTCGAAGCCAAGAGGTACAACACGAAACTTTGATGCCGGGGCCACTTGGTATACTTCGGAAAGCTCTTTTTTCTGCAAGGGGCTTATGGCGATAAGGGCACTGCTCCGGCGCCCTAAAAAGCGCTCAATGGCCAGAAAAACAGCTGTTTTAGCTTTATTAAAATAGGAATGAAAAACGTGCCCATGGTATGTGTGCAAAACAACAGGTACACCTTCTTTATAGGCTGCGTACCGTCCAATTGCTCCAGCCTTAGCCGCGTGAGTATGAACGACATGGGGTTTGTACTCACGAATAATTTTTCGAATTTCTTGATAAGCCCTTCGGTCTTGCCTTAAGCGAATGGCACGCCGCATAGAAGGAATAAATTTTGGAGATAGACCCATGGATTCGGCAACATACAATGAACTGCCTTCAGAAGACTCTTCTTGTCCGGCAACCAGCATGGTTTCAAAGGATTCGCCTAGATGCTTTGATAGATAACACACATTGTAGGTAGGGCCCCCTATATTGAGTCGGTTGGCGATACGTAAAACACGAATTTTTTGACTACTCATCACTGGAATTTATGCGTGTCCACCATTCTTGAAATACTAAAAATGAGTACAAAAAAGCGCTTTTTGTGGCGCTCGGATGTATTTGGTTCTCTTCAAACGTCTTTCGGAGCGGTTCGAACAAAAACAAACCTTGGTCTTTAAGAAAATCTCGTTGTATAAACTGCTCAATACGCTCAGAAAAGACACCGCTTACCCAATCTTCCAGGGGAACCTCAAATCCCCGCTTAGGCCGCTGAAAAACTGCCGGTGGCAAGTCGTCTTTAAATCCGGCACGAAGCAGTCGCTTGGTGATAGCACCTTTTATCTTAAACTTACTTGGAAGGGAGTTTACAAAGTCGACAACATCATGGTCGAGAAAGGGAACACGTACCTCAAGGCCTGAGGCCATGGACATTCTATCGACCTTAGTGAGCATGTCAGAGGGTAATATGATTCGCTGGTCAGCGAATAGAAAGTCGTTTAGTCCATTTATTTTACTTGGCACGTGATCAAAGAAAGAGGGACTTCCTTTCGTAGGGGTTACAAGAGATTTGTTCACCTCATGGGCATCGGAAAAAGCCGACCAATAGGCATAACGATTCCTATTGTTTTTTGCCATACCCCGACTAAGCCGCCGAAGTTGCCTTGTTTTGTTTAGGGTCGATGAGCGGCGACTTGAGCGAACGGGGATAAGGAAAGGAAATATTGTGGTTAGAAGTCCTCGATAGAGAGGGTTAAGGCTCATGCTTAATGCTCGGTGTTTATTATATCCCCCAAACACCTCATCGGCACCATCTCCACTTAAGGCAACGGTGATGCTCTTTTTAACCGTTCTGCAGAGATGAAACACATTGATGGACGACGAGTCGGCAAACGGCTCATCCATCGCATTAAAAAACGAGTCTAATTGATTAAAAATGGCTTTGTCGGAGAGAATAATGTTTTCGTGTTTTGTGCCAAGGGCCTGGGCAGTTTGGCTCGCTGCGTTGGTTTCGTCAAAAAAGTTTCGACCTTCAAAACCAATTGAATATGTTTGAATCCCGCCATGAAGCTTTTGGGCAACAGAGGCAATGATTGAAGAATCAACTCCTCCGCTGAGAAAGGCCCCCACAGGAACATCTGCCATCATACGAAGACCCACGGAACACTCGATCTTTTCTTTGCATAACATAGCAGCCTCAGGAAAAGTAAGCCGCGATGTTGGTTGCTGCTCGCCAAGGGAATAATAGCGCGTTTTAGTAGCCCCAGCCTTAACTGAATACCTTAACATAGATCCAGGGGCAAGCTTTGTGACGCCATCAACTAGGCACAAGGGCTCGGGCACATAGCTGTACAATAAGTATTCGTGTAGCGCTTGGGCGCTTATACTAAATGGAACCCCTAGTTTTTTTAGCGGCTTGAGCTCTGAACTAAAGCGAAGCCCCTTTTCGGAAAGAGAAAAGTACAAAGGCTTAATACCTAGTCTGTCTCGTCCAAGAAGAACTTCTTGGGTGGTACTGTCGTAAAATGCAAAGGCAAAAAAACCATTAATGCGTTTAACAAAGTCTTCTCCATGAGTGACAAGACCATAAAGGAGCACTTCAGTATCTGAAGAAGTTCGAAACGAGACCCCTCTATTAATCAATTCCTGCCGTAAAGCACGGTAGTTAAAACATTCCCCATTATATACAAGCCAATAGCGGCCACAAGAACTATTCATGGGCTGGTTTGATCTGGCATCAAGATCAATAATTGCCAGCCGCCTGTGACCCAAAAAGTCATTATTGTTTAACCGAATGTGGTTGCCGTGATCTGGCCCACGATGTTGTAAAAGCTGAAGGGCAGAGGCCAGCTCCTCATTGTTTAATGGGGCGCTATTTCCAATCCAACCAACTATACCACACATAGATTCACAAAATAAAAGGATTTTGCTAAAGGCGTATATTCAAACCGTGGAGCTCTTAGATTTTATTATTGGTCCAATTTATGTAGGCATTATCTTGTTTATAGGGCTTCGAATCTCTTCGGGATTTTCGGAAGCCATTGACAGGAGACTGTTCAATCTTGGACTTCTTGTAAAACTCGTTAGCGCCTTTGCAATTGGTGTTATATACTGGTTCTATTACGAAGACGGGGACACGGTGTATTACTACGATAGAATGCTTAGGGTTAGTAAGGCACTTAGGAGCGACATAGTTCTGGGCTTAAAATTGATTTTTACAGGATATCCAGATGTTGCCGACGAAACATATTTTATAATGACCTCTTTGCGAGCCTTTGATACGGCGTCGTATATGGTAGTTCGAGTTGCCGCAGTGATAAACGTCTTGTGCTTTGGAATTTATACCAATGTTGCCCTATTGTTTTCGGTGTTCGCTTTTTCGGGACTGTGGCAGCTCTACAGGATAACATGCCATGCTTTGCCCGGGATTGAAAAAAAATATATCGGCTTTTCAATACTCCTTATTCCTTCAGTGTTTTTTTGGGGAAGTGGTCTTTTGAAAGACACCTTAACACTAGGGGGTATTTGTTGGGTTATTGCTTGTTTTTACAGGGGCATTCTCTTAGGTCAACGACCATGGTTAAACACCTTTTTGTTGGTTACCATAGGATATTTTGTGATCACCATAAAGAGTTACATTATTGTTGCATTTATACCCGCTGCGGTTATTTGGTATGTAGCAGAAAAGCGAAAGGATAGCAATGTGCAGAGAACAATTGCCACGTCTCCTATAGTTTTAAGCTTCACAATCCTTTTGTCCCTCATTCTACTTTCTCAACTAGGGTCTGTTTTGGGTAGATATTCAATAGAAAATCTTCAATATGAGGCAGAGGCTATGCAGCAGTGGCACCATCAAGTGGAAGAGGTATATGACTATGAGGGGTCTTCATATAGTTTGGGAAACACCGACTTTTCAACGGTTGGACTGCTAACAAAAGCCCCCATCGCCCTAGTAACAACATTTTTTAGACCCTTTCCTTGGGAGGTTGCCAACCCATTAATGGCCCTTAGTTCATTGGAATCGTTGACCCTCTTTTCAATAGGGTTTCTGGTTTTTTTTCAACGAGTAAAAGATCCTGAAAAAAGGATATCAAGAATCTTACAACGCTATCCTATTCTTCAATTTTGCTTGATTTTTACCATAATTTTTGGGTTTGCTGTAGGATTCACCGCGTATAACTTTGGCGCTCTTGTACGTTACAAAATTCCCTGTTTGCCTACACTGGGTATCATTTTATCGGCCCTTTACTCCATTCGATTTAAAACGAACACAGCTCAGGAGGATTTACAGGAGTAAGCGTTCAATATCACGCACAAACACATCCTTTTGACTTTCAACAGAGAAGCACTGTACCACATGGTTTCTTCCCGCTTTACCCAAACGTTTTCTAAGCATCTGATCCAACAAAAGGGTTTCTAGGGCCACAAACCAATCGTGTGCTGATTCAGCCCAAAGGCCGTTCTTGTTGTTGAGTACTATTTTCTTGTTAACACCCACAGGGGATGCTACACAAGGAATACCCAAACTGAGATATTGTAAGGCTTTAAAGCCACACTTGCCTTTTGCCCACTCTTCATTGGGAAGAGGCATAATTCCAATGTCGATATCGAGCAGCTGATTTACTTCTAGTTGTATGTCCCACGCTTCGAAGTCAAAAGGGAAGGACAAAGCCTGCGGAGCTTTGTCTGCAATAATTTTGATGCGAATGGAATGTTTATCCTGAATTTTTCTCAAAACACCTTCAACATCTTGAAGATAGGCCAGTGTAGAGTGGCTACCCGTCCAACCAATACAAAGCGTATGGGTTGGGGTGGTTTTATGATGATCTTTAATGACGTTATGGTGATTTTGGGTGTCTATGGTTGTTGGAACAACGGTGACATTGTTGTTGTATTGAGAGGCAAAGTCGGCTAGATATTGATTGCCCACAAAAACCATGGATGCCCAGTTACATATATGTACTGTTTTTTGTGGTTTTTTAAATCGAGCAATCCAGGGATTGGCGGTGTTGTTTATCCAGATTGCATCATCAAAATCGTAGAGTATTTGTTTTTTGGCGATGTGCGCAATCCACCACTCAATTAAAGGTGGGCCAATTGGACTCGCCTCCCGGTGAATAAACACAAGGTCATAGCGATGTAGTGAAAACAAATCAATCAGCCGTCTAAAAAAACCAAGTAAAGTGGCCAACACTTTAATCACAGCATAACCTTCTTTGTAGACCACCCTCCACCCCCAAGGCGTCAGAAAAGATCGTAGATGTACGGTTATTTTTTTCTGTTCCAGAAAGGGGATATATTGCTCAAAACGAAAGCGCTGTGAACCTGCGCAACCCCGAGGATAGGGACATATTATTAGTAGCCTCCTATTCTTTTCCATAACTTTTTGTTGCTTTGCTTCATAGTTCATATGAGCCCCAAAGAAATATTTTCCCTTAAAGGTCATCAAGACGAAGCTTCAAGATACGCTGCATTTTTCGTTCGAATACTTGTTATATATCTTATTTGGTTTTCATTTAGAGAGTTGATGGAGAAGGTGCCGATGTTTCGGACACAATGGGATGCATTACACATCTTTTTCTCAAGAAACTATATACGTATGGCTAAACCTGTTTTGGAGCTATTAATCCATGGGCCAATTCACATGAACTCTCAGAATATTTTTCTTCCAGGATCACAAACCATGTTTGTTGCACACCACTGTGTGGGCGTTGCACCAATGGTAATTATGACACTCGTTTTTCTATGGAACCCCCTTCCCAAACCTCGCCGCATGAAATATTGGGTGGGCGCTATAGCAACGATTGTTTTTTTGAATTGGTTTAGAATAACCACCCTGGGCTTTATGTTATATGCTGAGTGGAAGCAATTCTTTTATTTTAGCCATTCTTATACCTATATTCTAACGATATATGGAGTGCTCTTTGTGATAATGCTCTCTTTTTTTGGACCATACTTTACCCCCAAAGACAACCAATAAACAGTAGGTTATGTTTGACAAATCAAAGGTTTTCATTCACGAGTCGGCGGTTGTTGACCAACCTTCATCCATTGGAGAGGGAAGCAAGATTTGGCATTTTTCACACGTGATGGGTGGTGCACAGATTGGGTCCAGATGTACTGTCGGACAGAATTGTTTTATAGCGTCAAGTTGTGTGTTAGGAAACAATGTTAAGGTGCAAAACAATGTCTCAATATATGATGGAGTGGTCTGCGAAGACGATGTTTTTTTGGGACCATCTATGGTGTTTACCAATGTGATAAACCCTCGGGCACATATTGTGCGTAGAGATCAGTATAAAAAAACACAGGTACGAAGAGGTGCGAGTATTGGGGCAAATGCAACCATTGTGTGTGGGATAGAAATCGGTGCCTACGGTTTTATAGGGGCAGGTGCTGTAGTAACTCAAGATGTGAAGCCTTACCAGTTGGTTTATGGAAACCCTGCAGCACCCAGGGGTTGGGTAAGCAAGGCTGGGCACAAGCTAAGTATACAAGAGATAGGTGACGAGGATAGGTGTCAAGAAGGGGGAGAAGTTTATAGACTTACATCAAAAGGAATAGTAGTATTGTGATGCAGGAAACGAGTGGTCATATCTCTAGGCGATTTGCTATGATAGGAGGTGCCGGGTACATTGCCCCAAGGCACTACAAGGCAATACGAGACCTGGGTCACGAGCTAATTGCAGTGTATGACGTAAACGACAGCATCGGGGTTCTTGACCAGTATGCGCCGGAAGCCTACTTTTTTACCTCATTTGAACGATTTGATCGTTTTTTAGATAAACAAAGACAACTAGGCTTACCGGTTACACACTTGGTGGTCTGCAGCCCAAACCATCTGCACGATGCCCATATACGCTTTGGTTTGCGTCAGGGCATGGAGGTTATTTGTGAAAAGCCTATTGTCATTGACGCGAAAAACCTCACAGGTCTCCTTCGCCTTCAAGAAAAAGCGAAAAAAGGTGTTTATCCCATTTTACAACTTCGCAAACACCCCTCTGTCTTGGCCTGGAAAGACCAATTGGCCACCGAACCCCAAGGCCAATCCCCTAAAGAGATAGAGTTGACCTATATTACTCCTCGGGGCAATTGGTACTATGCTTCTTGGAAAGGCGACCAAGAAAAGTCTGGCGGATTGGCAACCAATATTGGCATTCATTTTTTTGACATGCTGTTGTGGATTTTTGGCCCAGCCATAGCGTTTAATGTTCACTTGCGAAGCCATGACAGAGAGGCCGGACTTATACAGTTTAATGGGGCAAGAGTGCGTTATTTCCTGTCTATTGACGGGGCGGCAGCCCCTGGTGGAACAATTAATTCCACCTCAGGAAGCCATCGAAGCCTAACGGTAGACAACAAAGAGGTTAGATTTAGTGATGGGTTTATGGATTTACACACGGCGGTTTATAAAGACATTTTAGATGGCCGCGGGTGTTCTTTAGCAGATGCAAAACCAGCAATAGAGCTTCTTACGAAAATGCGAAACGCAAGACCAAGCCTTCCATCAAAGCCACATGACGCCCACCCGCTAATCGGTAGTCAACAAAAACAACACCCCTTTACTGCGTGATTTTTGTGTAAATCGTGTGGTAGGAATCTATTCCTTGCTGCACATCAAACCAACGTTTCGCAGTAGCTTGGCATAATGGGCCCATATTTTCACGGTACGTTTTGTTTTGTAGGACATGCAATACTTTTTCATAGGCCCGTGAGTCAAACCCATCAACAAGGAGTGACCGATCAATTTCTTCTATTACCCGATCTGTGTCCCCCACCCCAGCATTACAGACAACAGGCAGGCCCATAGAGAGCATTTCTCCTTGTTTAACTGGCGAGGAGGCAGCTTTTGAGAAGACGGGTAGTATAAAAAACAACCCCACATCGAATATGGCCATGTGTTTTGGTACATGGTCATAGCTCGTTGATTGGACACGAACAGATTCAATCGGGATATCTCTTGATTTGAGTTTGGGTTGCAACTCGTTTAGCGAGATTCTAGACAAGAAGAATAACTTCAAATTGGGAATTTTTTTTTGCCATAAAGCAAACGCATCCAACATCTCATCAAGCATATACCAAGTACCAATTGAGCCCACATAGCCCACAACAACATCTTCTTGGTGAAGACCATAGGATGCGCGCAAACGCTGTCTGTCCTCGTCAGAATATAGGGAAGGGTTGAAGTGTTTTAGATCAGCACAACAAGGAATAACAGATATGGAAAAGTCTCTACTAAGATTCCACCCTTTGATTATTTCTTTACCCCTGTGGGTTAGTGAAACAATATGATTTGCATGCCAAAGGAGCCTTTTTTCCAAGCGCTTAACGTGATGGTAAACAGCCCTATACAGAGGGTTTTTGTAAGGCCAAAGCCCACCCTCTTTTCTTTCATCAGCCCAAAAACCACGCATATCAAAAAGAAATGGAAGACCTGTTTTTTCCTTAACCTTTAGACCAACCCATGCCGCCATGTAGCTTCTGCAATGAGTAAACTCTATGTTTTTCTTAGCTACAATGTCTAGGGCAATCTGTTTTATTTTGTTACGCTGTATAAGGGGTTGTATAATGGGTGGTTTGTTTTTGTAGGTTATGTAGTCCCATGTGATACCATTTTTTTCCAGTGTATTAAGAATAGATTCTTTATCTACAAGAAGTTGGTCTTTTTTTTCTTGTGACAAGATGTGAATGGTGTGGCCACGCTGGCTTAAGCCTATTAGATAGGGCAGTATTTGTGAGCGACCAAGCGGATCGGTTATTCCATCAAATGTTATGTATAAGACAGAGCACACAACAACCGTTTAACAAACAACCTCTTGACCGTTTTCATTAAGCCATTCGATATATAAGTCGAGACCCTTGGAAAAAGAGACCTTTGGCTGGTATTGTAAAAGCTTAAACGCTTTTGTTATATCAGCATGAGTGAAATTAACATCCCCCTCTTGCATTGGCTGGTATTCAATATTAGGCACTTTGCCTAGTTTTTCATAGACCAAACCCGCCATATCGGATAACGCAATGGGCTTCCCGCCACCAAGGTTGATGATTTCATAAATTCCCGACCCATTCATCAAGAATTCGGTTGCGGAAAAGACGCCATCAACAATATCTTCAACAAAAGTATAATCTCTTCTTGTGCTACCGTCGCCGTACAATGAAATCGATTCCCCTCTCTTTATTAGATTAATAAACTTGCAAATAGCGAGGTCCGGCCGCTGGCGGGGACCAAATACTGTAAAAAATCGCAAACAACACACATCTAATCCTACCCTGTGGTGAGCTTCAAAAAGCTGAAGTTCATTCGTTCTTTTGGTATAGGCATAGGGCGATATCGGCTTGCTTACGTCCATGTCTTCATTAAAGGGCAGCGTAGATAGGTTTCCATAAATCGATGAGCTAGAGGCAAAAAGGAGGTTTTTACATTGTTTTTCTTCAGCGAAGTGTATCACTTCTTGGGTGCCCAGAATATTGCTTTTAATGTAGTCTGATGGCCGCTCAATAGATGGCCTAACTCCTGCCTTTGCCGCCAGATGAATAATACAATCAAAGGCAGTATTCGATGTATACCAAGTACACTTTCTAAGATTTTCTAGGGAACACTCTTCAAAATGAAAACGAGGATAATTATAAAGGATGTTCAAGTTGCTCTCCTTAACCTTACGAGGATAGAAAGGGTCTAGGTTGTCTATACCATAGACATCATGCCCAAGGGAAAGCAGCCTTTCTGCAACATGGGATCCAATAAACCCGGCACAACCCGTAACAAAAAAAGTTTTTTTAGTCACTGCTAAAGATCGATTATATCGTAATGTACTACTTCTCCAGCCATTGGTGTAGTATGGATAAGAGGAAAATTCGGTGATACAGGTAATCGTCTCCCGTATTAAAGAATCGAGTTTTGTATTGTTCAACAGCTTGCACGTCTACCCAGTTATGTTTGGCTACAAGTTCTCTCCTCAAATATTGCTCAACCCATGGCCTTAAAGGGCCCTTGAGATACTGAGCAAGGGGAACACTAAACCCTTGCTTTGGGCGATTAAAATATTTTTCTGGTACAAGGTCAAAAAGGATGTCTTTTAGAATATATTTTGTTACAGCATTTCTTTTTTTCCAATGTACCGGAAGCTTTAGTGCAAATTCAACCATACGATGGTCGAGAAGTGGCACGCGAACCTCTAAGCTATTGGCCATAGAGGCTCGATCTACTTTGACAAGAAGGTCGTCAGGAAGATACCAGCAATAGTCAAAATAGGCCTGTTTTTCTTGGGCACTCATCCACGCCGGAAAAGGGGGTTGGGGTGAAACCTTACTTATGCCCGGTCGAAGGGTGTCTATTTCTTTCTGGCTAAATAAATATTGTTCCTGAGAAAATATGTGTCGCTGCCTTTGGTACTTGTCATGGCCCTCAAAGAGCATGAAGGCTCTTTTGTAGCGAGAGGACCCCAACATTTTTATCATGGGGCTTGTGATCTGTCCAGCAAATCGAAGGAGAGGGTTGTCTAACCTCTTTGCCCAATCATACATGCCATATCCCATAAAACCCTCATCTCCCCCATCGCCCGATAGCGCCACGGTAACATGCTCTCTGGCAAATTTTGACACAAGGAAGGTTGGGAGCAATGAAGTGTCTCCAAATGGTTGGTCTGTTATGGAGAGATAGTTCGGAAAGATGTCAAGTAAATCCTTTGGCTCAAAGACTTTTTCGCGGTGTTCGCTGCCTAGGTATTTAGCAATGACCGCAGCATGGGATGCTTCATTGAATGCAGCTTCTTTAAACCCAATTGAAAAGGTTCGTAGGCTTCCTCCAAGGATGTCTTGTGCAACAGCAACCACCAGGCTTGAATCAATACCACCACTTAAAAAGCACCCTAAAGGCACATCGGCCACCAAGCGATCCTCGACGCTTTTATAGATGAGCTCCCGCAAAGACTTTTTTGCAGTTTCATAACTTTTGGGTGGCGCAGGCGCTTCTTTAACTCGATCAGATAACGAGTAGAATGTGTCATAATAAACGTCATCCTTTTTTACTTGAACGTAAGACCCTGGTTTGACCTGGTAAACTCCTTCAAACAGCGTGTTGTTTCCAGGAACAAACCCCAAACTCAAATAGTCTGATAGATGTTCATCAGAGGGTTTACGTGGTGCCAAGGACTGTATCCCCTTTATCTCAGAGGCGAAAACAAAATCTCCGCTATGGGATTGGGAATAGTATAAAGGCTTTATTCCAATTCGATCTCTTGCTAGCGTAAGCTCGTTTTCTTGTGCATCCCAAATTGCAAATGAAAACATACCCTCTAGAAGCGCTATGGATTCTGTTCCAAGGGCTTTAAACAACAAAAGAACCACTTCGCTGTCGGACTTTCCGACACAAGGAAGGTTAAACTGTTTTTTCAGTGCCCGATAGTTATATACTTCCCCATTAAATATTAAAGTATAGCGACCACAAGGCGTTGTAAGGGGTTGGTTTCCTTGATCAGAGGGGTCAATCACGCTCAATCGATAGTGCCAAAGCGTGCAAGAACCAACTTGCGTATATCCAAAGCGATCTGGGCCTCTGTGTGCCAAAACCTCTTTGAGCATGTCGGGTGACCCATGCTTTTTGTTTTCGTCAAACGAAACCAGGCCAAGTACCCCACACATTAGTTGCCATTTAAGTTATGTAAGCAATCGGCGAGCTGTTTGGTGCTCGACTGACGGGTGTATGTATAAGACGAAGAAGAATCTACTATTTCTGTATTACCAGATATAGACCACGCGGCATAAAGCTCTTTAATGTATGAGCTCACTTCATTGGCATTGTTACAAATAAACCCTAGGGATGTTTCTTCTAATATTTTTTCAAGTATACCCTTGTCGCCTTCGACGAGAAGTATAGGTTTTTTATGCGGTAAGTAGTCAAAAACTTTCGCACTTAGCCAATCTGCACCTGGTGCAGACAAAAGCAATAAGGCATCTGCATTATGGAGGTTTTGCATTAATGCAGCATATGATATTCTTTCAGTAAACGTAAGTAGGCTATGCAGTGATTGATGAAAGCGCTTTACGCGCTCAACCATTTCGGGATAAAAGGATAACCCATAAAACATTACTCTAATTTTTGCTCCGGCATTATGGGTCATAAATATGCGCAAGCCCTCTAGAAAGCTATCCAGTTGCTGATAATCATATAGTCGCCCGGCATAGGCGATCGTAAAGACATTATTTGTGTTCGATGGTTTAAGTTGGTCCACCACCTCTTGATCATATCCATTGTAGACAACAGCAGACCTTTCTTTTTTCATTAATCCGATCGGGATGTTTTTCAAATAAGATGGAGAGGCCGCGGTAACAAGCGCCGCGTTGGAGAGGTTTTTTCGCTCACTAAAACGATGAGAAAAGTGTAGAATTTTTTCGGCAAAAGTCATCGATTTCTTCTCTTGATTGGATGTCCACCCATCCCTGTAATCAAGGACAACGGGTAGGTTAAATTGTTCTCCAAGTTGCGATGCGTAGGTGTGTAATACAAAGGGTTCTCCGGTTGCTAAAATTGCATCAACACGAAGGGAGGCAATCTGTTTTCTAGCCTCTCTGTATAAAAAGTATTTGTCTCCAATCTCAGGGAAAATATGTTCACCAACTGCCATAAAAAAGGATAGTACTTTTCGGAGCCCACGCATCTTTTTAGCGCCGTTTTTAAGGAAAATTTTGTCCCGAAGACCAGGGTTAAAGGGAATACGAATAACCCGATGGGTGTCTTGCCGAACATCTTGGATGGCTTGACTTGCGCTTGGTTTGACACAATCGGCCGCAGATTCTAGCCCAGCATTCCAATGCCTAGTTATAATGATTGGGTAAACACCATGTTCATGAAGGTGTTTGGCCCAATACCAGGGGCGCTGCCCACCAATAGAAAGGTTTGGCGGAAAATCATAGGCAAGAATTAAAATTCGATACTTAGCCATGGGTCTCTAATGCAGAATTGTACCTACTTTAAAGGTAGTGATGAATCCACCAAAGAATTCTTTAGCTTCTCAACGTACTATCGTGTTTATTACAGCAGAGTATCCATTTGGGCAACAAGAAACCTTCGTAGAAAATGAAATAATCTATTTATCAGATGCCTTCGACCAAATAGTGGTCTTGCCAAAAAGCACTCTAGGCAAGCCGAGAACGATGCCCCCTAATTGCAGCCTTGGAAGCCCTTATGGAGGGGTTTCGGCGTCAGCGGGAAACAACCTTCTTTGGAAAGAATGGCTTCGGATTAAAGGACACATTGGGAAATCAAAAGTTGCCTACCGCTCATGGCAAAGCATCAACAAACGGCTCACACAAATCAAAGCATCAACGAAAGATATTACAGGCGAGATCACCTACTACAGCTATTGGCTTGATGAGGGAGCGATGGCCGCAGCGTACCTTAGCCAGAGAGAGGGACGAATGGCTATAAGCCGCGCCCATGGGTGGGATGTGTATCCATTTCGCCACCCGCACAAGTACTTACCGTTTAGACAGTTTTTGGCTAAATCAGAGCTTACGGTTTGTCCAATTTCAAATCATGGATTAAATGCCTTGAGAAGCCAAGGCTTTAATAAACTTGCCCTGTTTTATCTCGGAACGCACGCGCCAACGACTAGAATGGCGAGTCAAACACAACAGAACCAAGGCAATAAAAAATTGGTATCGGTTTCTTCTATCATTGCGCTAAAGCGCGTTAAGCGAATAGCACAGATCTTTGTACAGTTAAGAAAAAGCGATAGTCGGTGGCAATGGCACCATTTTGGAGATGGTCCCCTAGAAGGCGAGCTAAGACATTGGTTACAAACACAAGGAGTGGACAATTATCATCTACATGGCCGACAAACCAACGAAACGGTACACGATTGGCTTAATAAAAACCATGACCATGCATTGTTTATCAATCAGAGCACAACAGAGGGGTTGCCAGTCTCTATGATGGAAGCCATGAGCTATGGTATTCCCTGTGTAGGCACCAATGTTGGAGGGGTTTCTGAGATTATTGATAATGGTAACAACGGACTATTACATGGTGATGACCTTGATCCAAACGCGGTTGCTCGGTCCATAGAGGCGCTGAGCACGGAGCGTCTAATCTCCATGGGTAAAAATGCCAAGAAATCCTGGGAAAATCATTTTAACGCGGGAAAGAACTACAAAGCCTTCATAAAGGCATTAATGGCGTAAGCTAATTCAAGGCGTTCTTGTATAGCGTTAAAAGTCTGTTACAATAGGGTTTAATATCAAACTCTGCTGCGGTTTTTATAGCCCCTTGACGCAACAAGGCAAGAAGGTCTTTATCATGCCAAACGGAGAGTATTTTTTTAGCAAAAATTTGTGGGCTCGTGCCTTGTGGCAGGAGATAACCATTTATTCCATTCTGTACAATATCTCGGTTTCCTCCCGCATCTAAGGCAATAACGGGCAGCCCGGCAGCCATGGCTTCGACTTGTGTAAGCCCAAACCCTTCTGATGTTGCACTATGTATATACAAGGTGTTTTTTTGATAAAATGCAGATACGTTGGTCTGTTTTCCTTGTAGGGAGATAGCCTCGTCAATCGCTAAATTCTGAGCCATGTTTTGTAGTTCTGAAAACAGTGGACCACCACCAATAAGATCAAGTGTTACGCTAACATTTTGCTTGTCGATTTCTTGAAGCACCTTAAACAGATAGGCATGATTTTTCAGCGGGGTTAGTGATCCAACCGACACAAGTCCGAGCCCTTCTTGTCCATCAGGTCTGCGCTGGTTTTGCTGAAAAGTTTTTAAGGGTATTGCATTGGAAAGTTTTGTGATCCGGAAGTTGTTGGGTAAGTTTCTTTGGAAATATTTCTGATTGTTTTCGGAAATACAAACAAAGTGGTTCTGCCCAAGCGATTTATAGGTTTTGAGCAAAAAGTATCTTTCATAAAGACGGGTAAATTCTTCTTTGTTCAGCAGTCGGAACACGTTGATTCCTCGTTTAAATTGGTGCATATTGTCATGGCAATGTGTAAAGTATGCTGTTTTGGGGAGAAGTATGCTTTTTGAAAAAACCTCTGCCTCAAAGAGGTGACTATGAATTATATCGGGGGAAAACTCTTCAACCAATGCCTTCCATTCATTGGGAACATCAACCATTCCACGCATAAACCGCAGCCTAGCTTTTTCATTAAGGACAAGTGTAGAGAAACGGAAGTTCTTTTCATCAAATTCTTGTGTTGGGCTCAACCGAACAAGCAACACATCATGTCCCTGGTCGGAAAGGGTGTTGCACAGGTCAATACACAATTTTTCTGCACCACCAATTGCCAAGCTAGGTATAACATGAATTATGCGCATAGTTTAAAGTTTATCGCTTGTCGACGAAGATTTTTGATCGTCAACAAGGTACTTATTGTGTGTTCCAATGGTAATAGAAGTAAAAACATCATGTATGCAAAGGGTAATTATTAAAACAAGGCATGAATAGAAGAAAATGGAAACATTAGAAAAAGCCGAAGGAGTAGGTTTATCTTGAATCGACCCTGGTCCCAAGGCGCTATCAATAAGCTCCTAGACACATAGAAGATACTATGAATTCTGTTTTGGTTGTGAATATGCCAACGCGCAAGAGCCAACAGTGCTCGGCCCTTAGCTTGTGCAACGATTTTGGTATTAAGGGTTTGTCCTTCCTCTGTTTGTATGGTTGCACACAGGGACAAATAGTTTTCCTTTACAGCCCGCAAACCGGCAATTGATCGATCTCCATAATCATTTTGCAAAACAATGGCCCCTGGACAAAACTCCACGGGAAAATAATTTGCTAGCCGAACCCATAAATGCCGGTCCTCCCCAATAGATAGGTCTACAGGGAAAAGGCCTTTTTGAAAACACGCGCTATGGATAACAGCCCTTGGCGTTGCCATGGAATGAATAAGCAAAAATTCTTTGGGCGATAAAGTATTGATGGCTGGGATGGGTTGGGGGGTGATGCTGTTTTGGTGAATTATGGAAAGCCCCGTAAATATCAATGAAGGCGACGTAAGCTCTTTCGTTACATTTTGCACGTTCTCTAAAAAGGTGGGTGAATACGTATCATCTGAATCCAGAAATCCAATGTACTTTCCCTTGGCTAACGCTATCCCGTTGTTGCGTGCCACACTTCGCTCACTATTATCCTGATAGACGTATGTGATTCTTTTGTCTTCAAATTGTTGGCAAACTGCCCCGGTGTTATCCGTAGAGCCATCATCAATTATGATTAACTCCCAGTTGGCAACGGATTGACTGAGCACACTATTAATTGCCTGGTCTATTCGGTCACCCCGGTTAAAGGTGGGAAGGATTATAGAAAACTCAGGACTCATGGAGTTGCATTGATCGATAAAAAGAGCTCAGCCAATAAAATGCTGTATTGTCTTGCGCCCTGTAAGTTTAAGTGGGCTGCGTCTCCAGAGAAGTCAGGACTATAAAAATTAGGGTAACGTGAAGGGTTGCTAGTTTCTACAAACAAATCTCCTTGGTGGAGTTTCTTAAAAAGACCAGGAAGGGAGGTGTTTTCAAAACGAAGAGTGGGTATAAAATACAAGGTAATTCCCTCTTTGGATAACTCGTCATATAGTGCGTTTAGCCGCTCTACATAGAAAGAGTCTGAAGCGCTTATTGTCTCCGTATCGTCTTCGTAACATTGTAGGGCAAAAGATCTTCGATCATTGAGTTTGTCTGTAAAGTCGATACTTGCCGCCACAAGATTTGAATTGATTCGGTCGCTTTCAATGGCTTTTTTACGATTTGCAAATCCACGCGTTTCAAAGAATGCAATTGATTGGTTTAGCCTCATGCCAGGAAAGACAAGTTGGCTCCACCCTTCACGAAGCATACCAATACCCAAGAGGGATTCAACATAGGCCTTCGACAGGTCTTTTGTCGCAAAGGCATTGATGGGCTGAAAGTATGATTGTAAGAAAAGCAACCGATCCCTGTTTAGTTGATACTTTCCCCTGAGGTTTTTATACAACTGTTCATCATAAAATAGTGGGCGTACCTCAAGAAAAATGTAGTCTATATTCTTAAGAAAATCCTTTTGGTCTAGAAGGTCTTCTAGGAAAAACATACTTTCTTCACCCCGTGTTGAAGAGTATCCCAAGTTGAAGCTTTTGGTCCTTCCGGTCACAGAGTCAAATAAAAGGGGGTCAATATGAAATTGAGTGCGGCTGGAACCAATAAACAAAGTATTTATCTGCTCATGAGACTCTACATATGGCATCTTAACAGCATGTCCCTCATTCCCCCAATAGGTTGGCAACAACAAGCGTGGAACAGCAATTGTCCCAACAACCAACATCAAGAAAAAGAGTAATCGAAAGAGGAAAGGGACCATAGAAACGATTTAAAATTGGAAGTATATAAATTGCGCCTCATCCCCAAAGTGATGGATTACAAGAAAGGTTAAGAACAAATAGAGCGACCAACGAAAGAAAATAGAATTGTGTAGACTCTGCAAAGGGTGCTCGTGGTTTCTACCCAAAAATTCTATAACAATCATTATGCAGATGTACAATCCAGCCCAGGCCCAATCGAAAGAAGACCACAAAGGAAATTCCACGTGATTGGTGCTTATAAGGCCAAGAAAAACGCGATATGCGTGATGTAAGGATTCAGCTCTAAAGAAAACCCAGCCTACAGCCACAAGGGCAAAGGTTGTGAGGACGGCAGGCAACTCTTTTGTCCAAAAGGCAGTAGTCCCAGAGCTACCCAGGGAGTCAAGATGGGATCGGTTTTTTCCCATTAAAAAAAGAGGCACAAAAAGTAGGGCATGATATGCGCCCCAGAGTATAAAGGTCCAATTAGCCCCATGCCAAAACCCACTGACAAGAAAAATGATTAAAATGTTTTTTAGCGGTTTTGTGCGACTTCCACCCAAAGGAATATAAAGATAGTCCCTAAACCAAGTGCTTAGCGATATATGCCATCGCCTCCAAAACTCTCCGATATTTCTTGAGAAATAAGGTGTTGCGAAATTTTGCATTAATTGAATCCCCATTAACTTACTAATACCAATGGCAATATCAGAATAGCCAGAGAAGTCACCATAGATTTGAAGAGTAAAAAACAGGATCCCTAAAGCAACCTGTATTCCCCCACCCTCATAGCCAGGTGTAAACACCTCGTTGGCGAACAGCGCACAAGTATCAGCGACAACGACTTTTTTAAAGAAGCCCCACAAAATTTGTCGACAACCATCAACAGCCATCGCATACGAAAACGACCTAGCGGAATGAAGTTGAGGAAGAAACCTACTCGCCCGTTCAATCGGTCCGGCCACAAGCTGAGGGAAATAAGCCACGTATACCAAGAAGGTGAGTATATTTTTTTCTGCAGGTATTTTGTTTCTGTAGACATCAATGGAGTAACTCAGGGTTTGAAAAGTGTAGAAACTAATTCCAACAGGAAGCGCCAAGCCAAGGACCACTGGGTTAATAGACATCCCCATGGAGTGCAGAAGGGCTGCAAAGGATTCTGAAAAGAAATCGAAATACTTAAACAATCCCAACATGCCAAGATTAAAGGCAAGACTTAACCCAAGAAGGGCCTTTCTTTTCCAATCGGAACGGGTGTTGCTCATTCTTCCGCCAACCCAGTAGTCTAAGACAGAGCTCGCCAAGATTAGGCCAAGAAACTTAACGTTCCAAGCAGCATAAAAGGTGTAGCTAGCCAAAAGGAGCAATAGATTTTGAAAACTGACCACGTAATCCAACTTGCCCAACTTTTGCATAATAGGTCTGATGCTCCAATACCCACCAAAAACGGCAATAAAGAAAACAAGAAACTTTAAGGAGTTAAACAACATATTTCGAGATCAAGTCGTGTGGCGAAGGTGTCCATTATAGTCATTACAAATAGCCTTCTCTAGTTGAGCTAGATTTTCAATTTTTTCGTAAATGCTGTCGGTGTTTATTTTTTTTAGGCCCTTTTCGGGAAGGTTGTCAAGGGGACTAAGACCAAGGAATCCGAACACTTCATTTACCCGCCCCAGGGTGTTGATGTCCTGGTAGCTTATGTGATGTGTAGCGCACCCGGACTCTTCAATTTTACCCAACCCTTCCATAAAGTTGTATCGTGTATTGGCAATCCACCGCGCACACCATTCTGGGCTCACTGTAAAGCGAGAATGCTCCCCAAGATCAATACTACTTCTTCGCCGATAAAACCTTGAGAGATACATCGAAACAGCACATTGGCTGAGGTTTTTTCGGTTGAGGACGACCACCCTAAAGTTGTTCTGCTTTAGAAATTCAGGCAGCAAAACCATGGGTATGTGTTGATGAAAGAGCTTAAAACCAACGGCCCTTTTTCCTTGAGACTGTCGGCAAGCCTCTACAAAACGCTTGTGATACCTTATGTATCGTTGGCCAGTACCCCAAAGCCGGCCCTCAATTTTGGCTTGTAACGAAAACAGCGAAGGGAGATTCTTTGCTCTAAGGGCGTCAATGGTTGGTTGGTGCCCTCGCTGATTATAAAGTTCATCAAAGCAAAACACCTCGTTGTGAGACGACAACACATCATTACAAAAAAAGGTCGTTCCCGAACGCTGATGTGAATACACAATAAAATTAACGGGTGAGTCCATAAACCTTATTTAAGATTTTAAACTTACTTAATGCATAACGTTCTTTTAATCCTCCTTGGCGATTAAAATGTTTGTTGCAATGCTCATAAAGTGCAATATCATACTTTACGAGGTCCTGTATTTTGCGTATAGAATGTATATCTACTGATGACTTTTCACGCGTTTTATTTCTTATTGTATAATACGGAGTTGACCAATTTAAAACCTTTTGAAGGTGTATGAGTGAGCGGTCAAAGGACTCCAAAAGCCCAACATAGAGAAAGTGGTTTTCAATATTTTTTAAAGCGTTCAGGTATAGCTCTTCGTCAGATAGTGACGTTTGAGGTTCAGCGCCTGCCAATATTTTTGTTTGACCATTTATTAACCAAGATCCGCCATATTGTTCGGCAAACTCAACGACGTCCATATTGTTTTCTTGTATGACCCGAAAGGCATCTGAGCGGTCAAAGGATTTAGAATAGTGATAGGCAGATAGCACCCGATCAACGGGATCTCTAAGCATGGTAACATATCGAGAGTTTCCTGGAAGCTCTTTGTGTATTCCATAGGCGAAGTGTCCTACCAAAAGGCTGATTTTTTCCTTCTTTTTGGGAGAAAGTTTAGAGAACGCAGGTGCATCACGCGTTCTATTGACTACATAAATACTCTCTGGGTCTTGATTGACACGTGTGTGTTGATCAATAAAGATTGTACGCAAGGTAGACCCCCCCGCCTTAGGAATATGAAGAAAAATCAGGTTATCTATTAAGGCGCCCATGATTAACTTATTGCGAGTTTTAGTTTAGCCAAAGATGGCTTAAAGTACCGATGGAAATCATTGTCGAAATAGAGCTGCACTTTAGACTTTTTGGAGATGGACGAACGTTTCAAAATATTGTAAAACAATTCGCTTAAAAACGATGAAAACACATCCTGAGGGAAGTAAGGCTTAGCGGTGTTTGCTTGAATCAAGGAATATAGATGGTCTTTGACTAAGCTTACTTCGGCCATGTTTTGGCCTTGATAAGAAAAACTTGCAATCGCTTCGTGGAGGTGAAGCATTTCGTCGGTTACAGAAAGCCCCATGCGCTCAAGCATAACTTGATAAATCCTGTGTGTATTCTCCTTTTGTTCTTGTCGCTTGGTGGCACTAACCTGTCCAGAGTGTACACGATATTTAAGGACGTTTTCCGAAAGGTTGTGAAAGGTTGCGTGGGGTAGAAGATCAACCCATAGTTTATAGTCTTGTGCGGTGCGAAAACTTTCATCATATCGTATCCCCGATCGCTCCAAGAGTTCTCTTCTTATAACCGCGGTGGGATGACAAAATTGGCAGCTAAACAAGGTTCGGTTTTTTATATCTAAGTCTTTTTCGGCGTGGCGCCGAATACCGTTTTTTGCTCCAATCAATTCTGCTCGCCCCCCAATTACACCAACATGGTCGTTTGCCTCAAGATAGCCCACTTGCTTTTCCAATCGATAAGTTAGCGCAATATCATCATCATCCATTCGCGCTATGTATTGACCACTGGATTCTTCTATGGCTAGGTTGAGGGACGCGGCAAGCCCGAGGTTCTCTTTGTTTTCAATACAACGAATTCGTCCGTCTTCCTGCATAGCGCGCTGAATAATCTTTCCGCTGTTGTCCTTAGAAAAGTCGTTTACAACAATGAGCTCCCAGTCTAGAAATGACTGGTTTATTATGCTTGACAAACTTTCTTCAAGATGTTTATCCCCGTTGTATACAGACATTATTACAGAAACTAAGGGCATGGCTTTTGATTTGTGTTGTTGGACGCATAGTAGGCGTCGCTAGCATCTATGAAACCCAGCTGCAGAAGCTGTTGTATATCATTAAATTGGTAAGTATGCTGCTCAGCCATAATGATGGCACCACCCTCCATTTTTTTAAGGATTTTTCCATAGTAATCAACTGCCCACCGATCCCTTTTTTCGTCAACGATATTTTTTGCTTTTACAAAAAATGCATTGGTAAACTTATAGTGCAGTAAAGCGCAGCTTAGGTCTGCAAGCACGACATGTTTAGAGATGTGTGATGTGATGTGTACCAACATATTCTTGTCTAACTTAATTAAGGGGATTTTCGACAAGTAGATGTTTTCAAGACCGAACAAGTGTTGGTTAACGCCTCCGTGATATTGAAATCGCTTCCCATCATCCTGGATAAAGTATCGATCGAATGGGGATTTTTTTAATCCTTGTAACGTAAAGAAAGGATAGTCCTCACCAAGAACACCGGAATTGCTGTCTTTTGTGTCGTCGGAAAATTGGAAGTTTTTCGGAAACATGTCGAGCATGTGGGCTTGACAGGCATTATATCCGGCACGGTCCAGATAGTTGATGAATCGAGAAAGATCGATGGTGTTGCAACCCGGATAAAGCCACAGCTCATCCACGTCGACATAGAGGGTCCAACAACCCCGTCCACACAAGTGCACCAGAAATTGCTTCATCGCGTAGATAAATTCTTCATAACCTAGGGAACATTGGTAGACGGTGCAATTGCTTTTCACCAAATAGTCCAAGGTGCCATCTGAAGACCCATTATCCATAAAAATAAAGTCTTTAAACCCTAACCCCTTGTAGTGGTTCATAAAGCTTGGCAAGTGTTCCATGCCATTTTTGACGAGACAAAGAACAACAGGGAGTTCATGGTGTCCACTAGTAAACCCTTTGTGCAAAAGGGATGTATGTCTCTTTACAACAGCAATCTTTTGATAGTGGGCCATCTTCTCCTTATACCGTTGGTAGCGCCCCAATATTCTTTTTCTAATCATGGCGAAAGGATAAGATTTTATTGAAGTCATAACGCATTCCCAAAATGCATTTGGCGGCGTGCCAAAGACGGGATCCACTTCTTGTAAAGGCTTCTTTGCAGAGAGGGTGGTTTAAGATAGCGCGAAAATCCTTCCATCTAAACCCACAAAAGAGGGGAACAATTTGTTGGATGGCTCGCAGAATGTTTTTAGTGACCACCTCATTATGGCTGTTTTTTGACAGTATTTTCAAGTTGTCCAATAGGGTTAAAAAAATACCACAATCACCAGATAATTCAACGCTAGATTCCTGATGCGGCTGGGGCTTCATAACAAGTAAAAAGGAAAGGTATTCTTTAACCTCTTTGCTGGTATTTAACGTCAAACCATAGTGTTCGGCTATTTTGATTCGTATGGTGTTTTGTGTGCTCAGTTGGTTTGCCGTATGGATTACGGAGACATTTTGATCATGTATTCGATAGTCCAACAATACATCTTTCATTATGTGTCCCTCCCCATGGTGTAACAACTCAAAGAAAAACCAGTGATCTTCGACATGGAGGAAATCCTCATTGTATTTCATCGATTGCTTCTCAACGACCTCTCGGCGAAAGCAGGTTGAAGGGTGTAAGAAGTATGTATTGGACAGCATGTGATAACGGATAGATTGGTTATCACTCGGGTAGACTATATTCCTAGAAGTCACCCCGTCACCAAAAGTTCTATAGGATGTACCGCAGAGCACACAATCAGGATGGGATTCCATATAATTCACCTGTTTTTCTATTCGGTCTGGTCGCGAAACATCATCGGCATCCATTCTGACCACATATCTACCACAGGCCTTTTGTAAGCCAAGATTCAACGATTTTATAAGTTTCAGGTTTTCTTGATTTCTAATCACCTTTATTCTCGGATCGCTATAGGATTGTATGATATTGAGGCTGTCGTCGGAAGAGCCATCTTCTATAATGATAAACTCAAAATCATTATACGTTTGACACAAGATGCTTTCGATAGCATCGGATACATATTCTTGGGCATTATAGACCGCCATAACTACGGATACATGAGGATTAGACATGGCGGTCAAGTTGATTTAAAAGAGGACTATCTGGGTCAATTTTTCTTGCGAAAAAATGAGGAGAGGCTAGAAGTAATTCAATATCACCTATATCAAACACTTTTGGGTGTCTTGATTTTGATTGGTCGAGCTCAAAATGAATCTCGCGGAGGTTATTTTTAACAACATGGTCTTTCCGTGTGCTATTCATTAGAAGCGTTTGAAAAAAGAATTCATCGCTTAACATACTGTCGCGTGAATGGACCGTTAGATCTTGATATTTTGTGTTGTATTGATCAACGACCAACATGGCGCTTTCTGAGCTTATCGTCCACCATTGTGAACCATTATAAAACTGATAAGGTGGAGGTTTTCGTGGAAAAGGAAGCTTGGGTGTGAGTCTAAAAAGGGCGATTTCCTCTTGTATTCTTTGCCAATTCCCCCGTGTTGCCAGAATAGATGAAAGCAATTCGCCAATGCGTTGAACAAGACTCCCCATGTAGCTTTCTTTATATTTTCTTGGGATAGCAATCCGGCTATTTCCAACGCGCTTATACCAATGCAATAATCGGAGGTGTTGAAGGTGCTTGCTTTGTTGCCAGGGGTGATCTTTTTCTACCTCCTCGTGCCCCTTTGGGTACCAATTATAGACATTTAAAAAGTCTTGACCCTTCCTTTCTGAGAGGAAGCGCTTAAACGAAGTAAGCGGCTTAATGGGGTAGTCTTGCGCACTGAGAAGGTTAAAATGAAAATCCTCCTGAGTCCCCATGATGTTAAGTCCAAGCTTTAGGGCATTTATTGTGCCTTGGACAATACCAAACTCTCCCCAGTTCCCCTCTTCTCTTTCACAGAAATGAACGCGTTTTGATTGCCCAAGCGAGGACTGAAGACCATTAAAAAAATCTTCTCCAGCATTTTTGCAAACATGAATAATTACGAGATCGTTTTCTTCGGCAAGGAGCTTGTTGACAAGCCGTTCAACTTGTGTGGGGTTGTTGTGGCATAAGATGATATGGACCAATGACCCATTAGCCATGTTGGTCCATTTGTGTCCATTGGTTCTTTACAAGAAACATAGTATGGCGCGGTTCTTTTATGGCTCCGTTCCCAAAAAAGTTTCCATCAGAAACAAAGAATGACTTAGCATGAAGAATGTGATCAAATACGACGCTTTTATCCCAAATAAAAACAGATAGATAATATTTTCCACGAGGCAACGCCAGTTGGTCTATGAAGCAGTTAAGGGTTAGGCGCTCCACGCCATCCTCAATATTTAAAGACTCCCCCATTCCTTCGTCGGTTGATAGGTGCATGATGGTTACAAATTGCTCGTTGGCAACGGAAACAGAACAATGAAGCTTGGAGTATTTTCTCTTTGCATTAATTGCTAAACCCAGCCGAATATTCATGGGCTCGCCGGATACCATAGTTTGGCTTTCCAACAACTCACTGTTTAGTGTTGCAATTGTAGAGAATTCTATATGTAAATTGCCCTCAAACCGCTTGGCCTCTTTAAGGCTTTGGTGTGTATGGTTATCTGAATGGTAGGCGAGATAATCGGATACGATTTCGCTTGTATTGCCCATAGACTGAATCGTTCCATTTGAAAGAAGAATGGTTTGTCTACAAAGGTTTCGAATACTTGCCATGTTGTGGCTCACAAAAAGCACGGTGCGTCCTTGACCCTGTGAGACATCTTTCATTTTACCGATGGCCTTTTTTTGAAACTGTGCATCACCCACAGCAAGCACCTCGTCTACGATTAAAATTTCAGGCTCAAGATGTGCCGCAACGGCAAAAGCAAGCCGAACATACATTCCTGAGGAATACCTTTTCACGGGGGTGTCAATGTATCGCTCCACGCCTGCGAAATCAACAATTTCGTCAAATTTTGATTTAATCTCTGCACGCCTCATTCCCATGATGGCACCATTCAAAAAGATATTATCGCGGCCGCTGAGTTCTGGATGAAATCCGGTACCAACCTCCAACAAACTAGCAATTCGTCCTCGAGCTTTTATGCTGCCCGTGGTAGGCGCAGTCACGCGAGACAATAGTTTTAGAAGGGTTGATTTGCCGGCTCCGTTTTTCCCGATTACACCAAGCACCTCTCCTTCTTCAATGCTAAAGTTGATATCCTTTAACGCCCAAACGTAGTTAGATGATCCCTTTTGCGCCCGATTATTTGTTTCAGCAATTAGTGAATAGGGGTCCTCTTTTCCTCGCAACTTGTAGTACCAACCCACAACATCTTCCCTAAGTGTGCCCGAACCAACCATGCCTAGGCGGTATCGCTTGGATATATTTTCTAATATTATAGCGGGTTTTGCCATAGCCTCATTTACACGGTGTCCATAAACGTTCGCTCAACTCGATTGAACAAAACAAGCCCAAAGAATAGAATTGAAATAGTTGCCATACCGCTGATCATTAGACCACCCCAGTCAAGGCTTCCGTGACCGGTAAAAATGTATCGAAAGGTTTCGATGATGGGTGCAATGGGGTTATAGGCTAACAGTGCCCCGTACCCTTTGTCTTTTACGGCTGAGATGGGGTATATGACAGGGCTTGCATACATCAACAAAGAGACGCCAAATCCAATGAAGTTTTTAAAGTCTCGATATTTCGTCGTCAAGGATGAAATAATAATGCCTATGCCAAGCGAAAGGCCTGCCATCATGAGTATTAGCACGGGTAAGAGATAAATTTCTTCGGTGAGGTGTATCGTTGAATCATTTTGACCTAAGTAATAAGCCAACACCCCCACAAATAACAGCATTTGAATAAAAAGCTTGACCATATTGGACAAGACATTGGCCATCGGGGCAACAATTCTTGGGAAATATACCTTGCCAAAAATTTGAGCGTTTGCTGTGAAGGTGTTTGCTGTCGCAGTAAAACATGAAGAGAAATAATTCCAAAGGGTAATGCCACCAAGGTAGAAAACAGCTTGTGGCATCCCGTCAGTTGATATACCAGCAATCGATCCAAAAACAAACATGTAAACGACTACGGTTAAAACAGGCGACACAAGAAACCAAAGGGGTCCCAATATGGTTTGTTTGTAAACGGCTACAATATCCCTTCTCGCAAGTATAAAGACGAGGTCCCTGTAGGCCCAAACCTCACGTAGCTTCAAGTTGAACAGTCCGGCGTGTGGCTTGATAACCGTTGTATAGTCGCTGTTACTGGCCATAGATTAAATGTAATGTTAATTCTTGCAAACGATATTCTTTTTTGGTCAACCAATTCAAGGTCTTTCCAAGCATTGACCTATTTTTAAGGCATGGGTAAACGAATGGCCATTTTTGCCTCTGGTGGTGGAAGTAATGCACGGCGACTCATGCTTCATGGATGCAGGAGCAATTTTTATGAGGTGGCGCTAGTTTTAACGGACCAACCCTCCTCGGGGGTGCAGAATCATGCAAAGGACTTCTCCATTCCTCTTGTGGTGGTTCGGTGGAAAGAAACTTCTTCTACTGACTTAATGGATATTCTGAGAGAACATAATATTGACTTTATTGTACTTGCTGGTTTTCTAAGGCTTATTCCCAAAGAGATCGTCGATGCGTTTTCTCAACGAATAATCAACCTTCATCCATCCCTTTTGCCAAAGTATGGAGGGAGAGGAATGTATGGGCGTAATGTACACCAGGCGGTTTTTAATGCTCAAGAAAAGCAAACAGGAATTACAATTCACTACGTCTCAGAAGAATATGATGAAGGGGCTGTGATTGCACAGTTTGTCACAAAAATTCTACCCGAAGACACTATTGAAACAATCGAAAAAAAAGTGCGTCATTTAGAATCGTTACATTTTGTTGAGGTAGTAGAGGGCACGATTAAAAAACTACATCCCTAATGAATTTAAGGCTGTCAGCAATCGTTATCTCTTACAACTCTTCTCGGACCATTCGAGAAACCCTTGAGGGAATACATCGACAGGTTCTACCCGAAGACACTATCCTTGATACGTATCTTTTTGACGATGCATCAACGGACAGTACAGTTTCTCTTGCCAAAGAAGTAGCGGCTGATTTAGGGATGGAGCTCAAGGTTTTTTTGAGGCCCCAAAACCTTGGCCTGGTTGCCAATGTGCTTCAAGCGATTGAGTCAATTGAGCACACAGACTTTGTTTACATTACGGCGGCCGACGACTTCTTGGCTAGGGGCGACTTTTTGGGCGATGCGCTTAATACGTTAGTCAATTTACCACCAGCTTCCTTTGCTTGTGCTGAGTGGACAATCTTTGAGGAGGAAACAGACAAAAAATCATTGGGCTTGGCTGGCTTAGCCCTTCCTGAGCTTGTTTCTCCCGACACCTGGAAACAACTAGGACATCCTGTTTTTCTGATTCAGTCTTGTTTGTTTAGAAGAGGCTCTTTGCCATATCGTATTGATCAATGGATGTATGGCGTGTATCCCGAGGATTGGTTTTTGTTGTGCCATGCCTTTCAATTTGGGGATGCGGCGGTTTTCCAAAACAACAGTTTACAGTATAGATGTCACGCAGGGGGCGTGTCGAAAAAACCACTTACCTACGCAATTGCTCATAAAAAGTACCTTGTCAACCGTTACATAAGAAAGTTCTTTTCGGAAAGAATTCGCCGGGTGATATCTAATCCTGTATGGCAAATGCCTCGCATAGCAGTCTTAGCATTATACGAAAAGCACTATTGGAAGGCCACTGTATTTGCATTTAAGGCGCTTATTTCCTTTTCGGTAAGTTATTCCGACAAGGTTACCATGGCAAAGAATATGGCGAAGGTTTTGTTTATGGGGTATGTTCCTCGTTATTAAGGAGCAGTAAAGAAATTCTTTATAGTATCAACCACATATTCCTGCTGGGCACGGGTCATTCCTGGCCACAATGGAATACTTAAAAGAGTGTTGGAGAGCTTGTGGCTAATGGGGAAATCATTTTTAGACAAGTTTAGGCTCGAATAGCATTGTTGCAGATAGGGCGGTACAGGATAGTGAATAAGTGTTCCAATTTTGTGCCTGGACAAATATTGCTGAAGTTCATTTCGAGCACTACTCTGTATTACATAAAGATGGTATACATGGCTGGCTCCTGGTTGAGTGGTGGGAAGAATAAGGTCTCCTACCCCATTAAGCATTTTGTCATAGTGAGCCGCCAAGCCCTGTCGTTTCTTTGTCCAACCACCAAGCGCCTCCAACTTCACGCGAAGGAAGGCTGCTTGGAGCTCATCAAGCCGTTTGTTATACCCAACCACTTCATTATAGTATTTTTTTTGACTGCCATAGTTTTTAAGTACGCGAACTCTTTCTGCAAGCTTTTCAGAGTTTGTGCTCACCGCTCCTGCATCACCAAGGGCGCCCAGGTTTTTGCCCGGATAAAAACTTGTTGCATTAACATCTCCCAGTGAGCCTGTGCGCTTTGACATCCAAGTACTTCCGTGGGCTTGAGCATTATCTTCTATGACATACAAGCTGTTCGATTTAGCAATCTCGGTAATCGCCGTCATGTTTACAGCCTGGCCATATAAATGAACGGGCATAATGGCCCGTGTTCTCTCCGTTATAGCTTCTTGAACATTCGCCCCATCAATAAGATAGAAATCTGGATCGCAGTCGACAAAAACAGGTGTAGCGCCAACATGGGTTACTGCGAGTGCCGAGGCTACATAGGTATTGGCCGGAACAATAACCTCATCTCCTGGCCCAATATCTAGTGCGCGAAGGCAGAGTTCAAGCCCATCCAGTCCATTGCTAACTCCAATTGAAAAATCACACCCGAGGTAGGAGGCCCAATCTTTTTCAAATTGATCCACTTCCTTTCCGTTTATATACCATCCAGAATCTAAAACCCGCTGAAATGCTTCGTTCAGTTTAGGCCTTATGGCTTCGTGTTGAGCATTAAGGTTTAAAAAAGGAACATCAATCATGATTGCGCTGCTGCCAGGTTAAAAATCCATCCTCTTCCCATGGCATGCCTCTTGAAAAACGTGTTGGCCATGGATATGCTGGAGAGCCATCCTCCAAGGTTATATCTTCCACTCTTTTTTTTAGTTCACCCGGATTACCTAGTACACAATAGCTATCAGGAACACTTTTGGTTACTACAGTCCCTGCGCCCACCAATACGTGTTTTCCGAGAGTTATTCCAGGAAGTATTATTGAACCAGCCCCAACTTGGGCAAAGTCACCTACTTTCGGAGCAATGTGTTGATTGCTGGGGGGATATGGGTCATCGGTGAAAACAACATGGGGGTATATCATGACATATTTCCCGATTTGGGTTTTGGCAGGGACAAAAACCCCAGAATGAAGCCACGAATTGTTCTCAATGTGTACGTTGTTTTGTATATCACAATTAGTCCCTATTCGAACGTTCTTCCCACTCCAAAAAAACTCACGAATAGACACCCGATGTCCAGATGAAAAGTGTTCTCCTAGAGTGCTTCCTGCATAAACTATAGAGTGGCTTCGAAGGAGACTGTTTGACCCTATATTGGTTAGCGGATTAACATAGTTTGGCTGCTCATAATAGTCGGCAGCGGGTTCCCCTAAGACACAATCATTACAAATCGTGCAATTATCTCCAATCGTAACATTATCATAAAGTCGCACATTGTCGCCAATTTTTACATTGTCGCCAATCGTTACGTTCTTTCCTATAACAATGTTCTGATTGTTAAACTTCATTGAGCACATACTTTTCATAAGTATTCCAGTCTCTGATATAGTCCTCTGCTTCATAGAGCTCAGAAGCTAAAACAAGACAAACAGATCCCGAAGAAAAACCAACCTCCGAGGCCCAAATTCCTGGAGGAATGTGCAGCCCTACGGTCGGAGAGGATAGGCTGTGAACATAGGAGTGCAACGGATCCTCTACAATCACTTGAAAAGATCCGCAAACAGGTATCAGCAGTTGATGGCAGGTTTTATGTGCATGTGCACCTCTTCTTGCATTGTGCGGGACATCGTAGATGAAGAAAAACCTTTTTACATCAAACGGGCCGGCTTGTAAACCATTTACAAAACCACAAGACCTACCCGCAACAGAAGGCCTTTCTGGAATACTAATTAAACTGCAGGATTCAATGGTGTGTAACATTTTTACAACTTTTCGCCTTCAACAATCAATATAATGGTATTCGTAGAACTTCTTAGAATATCGACCTCAAGGGACGCTGGAAGGTGTAGGCCCTCATGGTTAATAGCTAGGGAAAAAGTTTTTGAACTATCTACATCAGAATTTTTCCACCGAACACAGACATCAAGGTATCCACTTAAGCATATGATAAGGTTTTCAATGTTGGGGTCTGTAAGTTCTTTTGCAGAGGTATTGCCAGGTATACCAAATAAATACCTGAACCCCCCAACCTTAAATGGGAAATGATTGTTTTCCTCAAGAAATGTGAGGTTCCCTCGAACATCTTCCATTATGGGCAAGTCAATTAACTTTGGCTCTTTCATTATTTATAATGATTCCAATGAAACACCCCAATCTAATTATTCCGGGCTTTCCTAAATCTGGCACAACATCTTTACATAATATATTGTGCCAACATAAAGATATAACAGGAATCCCAAGAAAGGGAGGAAGTAGTTTTATAAAAGAACCCCACACATATACTTTCGACAGACGATACGCCAAGCGGGCCCCTGTTGCCTGTAGTGAAAAATATTTGATTGATGCAAGCACCACTTATCTAATATCGAAAACCGCTATAGATCGAATATTGCTTGACACGCCGGATGCGAAGTTTATTGTGATCATGAGAGATCCGATAGATCGAGTAAAGTCGCACTATAACTGGTATGCAACGCGAAACGTAAAAGTTAAAAAGTGGAGTAAAGAGTTTTATTCACCACTGTCCACTCCGTTTGATCCAGACGAACACATAAATGGAGCTTACAAGCGATTTGTCCAGTTTAGTCAATATTCGAGACTACTAAGCCAAATGTTGGAAAAGGTTAACGCTAAGAATGTTTTGTATCTCTATTTTTTGGACTTACAAGCTCGTCCAGCTTATATAGCTGAAGCGGTTCGAAAGTTTTTAGGAATAGAGGCTTTCGAAGGTCTTTCATCACCCCAACTAAACCCAAGCAGACAGCGTTCCTATGTTAAACAAGTCTCTCCGCTCAGTATTCTTCCAGAACCGGTCAAACAAATTCTGCGGCCGATTATCAACCCCTTTAGAAAAAGAAAAACTAAACATTTTCCTAAAGGAGAACACTGGGAGCGCGAGGTGTTTAATGCGCTATACGAGGACATAAAAGCCTACGATAATGTCGGCGTTGATCTTGATCGATTTGAGGTCGTTTCACGTCTCTTGAAATCACAATAGCCTCTGGTATATCAACCTTCCATTTCTTGAGTCTCAACATTTTGTAAACACCGTGGAAGATCTGTGTAAGAACACCTAAAAACTCTGTATATAGGGGGCTACCTTTGAGAAAAATTTATTGTGGTAAAATCTCCAAAAAACGTCCTTGTTTCAGTATTTCATAAGGAAGGCTTAAAGCCGATTGTTGAACGCTTAAGAGCCCAAGGGGCAACAATCTATTCAACAGGCGGAACATATAATGCCATTACATCCTGGGGCGTTTCAGCGGTGGAAGTAGAGACGATTACATCGTATCCTTCTATTTTGGGCGGTCGCGTCAAAACCTTGCACCCCAAAGTGTTTGGGGGCATTCTCGCAAGAGAGGAAAACACTTCCGACCTCAAGGAGTTGGAAGAATATGATATTCCACTTTTTGATTGGGTAATTGTAGATCTATATCCCTTTGAAGAAACAGTTGCTAATGGATCGAGTCACCAAGACATTATCGAGAAGATAGATATAGGGGGTATAAGTTTGATTAGGGCGGCTGCAAAAAACTACAAGGATACCTTTGTGGTGTCTCAAAGAGATCAATACGACGAGGTGCTTTCCCTCTTAGAATCTAAAGGAGGACAAACAGACTTGGAAGAGCGTAAAGCCTATGCGGCTGCGGCCTTCGGTATATCTTCCCATTATGACACGCTTATCCATGAATATCTCGCCGAGGACGCATCCGTTTTCACGCTAAGTGAACGACATCCTATGCCACTGAGGTATGGAGAAAACCCGCACCAAAGGGCAACGTTTTTTGGAGATTTCAACGCTATGTTTACCCGGCTTTCTGGTAAACCAGTGTCTTACAACAACTTGATGGATATTGAGTCTGCGGTTCAAGTAATCGCTGAATTTAAAGACCCCACGTTTGCCATAATTAAGCACAATAACACCTGTGGTTTGGCAACTGCAGATTCGGTAGCCACCGCTTACAATAAGGCCCTTGCCTGTGATAATGTGTCAGCATTTGGTGGGATTTTAATAACCAACCAAGAGGTTGATATTAATTGTGCCCAGGAGATTCAGAAGCTTTTCTTTGAAGTACTTATTGCTCCGAGCTTTGCCCAGGGAGTCGTGGACTTGTTAAAGGTCAAGAAAAACAGGATTATACTCCAACAAGAAATGTCAGCGCCACAAAAAAGAAGTCATCGAAACATACTCAACGGGGTTGTGGTGCAGGATGCCGATCTTGCCATAGAAAAAACCAAAGATTGGACGACACTATCAGATAAAATGCCTGACAAAAAAACACTAAAGGATTTATCTTTTGCGCTAAAGGCCGTGAAGCACTTAAAATCGAACGGCATAGCCATTGTTAAAGACAACCAGTTGATTGGGATGGGATGCGGCCAAACCTCAAGAATAGACGCGCTCCAACAGGCAATTGCTAAGGCAAAATCTTTTGGATTTAGCGTCGAGGGGGCGGTTTTTGCGTCAGATGCCTTTTTCCCCTTTCCAGACTGTGTTGAAATAGCGGGAAATGAGGGTATAATTGGAGTTGTGCATCCAGGCGGGTCAATTAGAGACCAAGATTCAGTGGACATGGCAAACCAATTAGGCATGGCTCTTTGTGTAACTGGTGTTCGCCACTTTAAGCATTAGTGGCCACAATGAAACGGAATTCGCATCGTTGTTGCTTTATTTGGCTAACTTTATGTAGAATTTTTGTCGATTGAAGTTTTTAAATTTCTTTACACAGGACATTGCCATTGACCTTGGCACTGCAAATACACTTATCATCCACAACGACCGTGTTGTTGTCGACGAGCCCTCTATTGTGGCAATCGACAGGGACTCTGGAAGGTTTCTGGCCGTGGGCAACAAAGCCCTTCAAATGCATGAAAAAACGCATGAAAACATTAAGACAATCCGTCCATTAAAGGATGGTGTTATTGCGGATTTTCATGCGGCCGAAGAGATGATACGCGCTTTTATTCGCATGATTTATAAGGATAAACAGCGCTGGATTCGCCCACAGTACCGAATGATTATTTGTATTCCTTCAGGAATTACGGATGTTGAAAAAAGAGCCGTTAAGGATTCGGCAGAGCATGCAGGAGGCAGAGATGTCCGACTCATTCAGGAACCGATGGCGGCAGCAATTGGAATCGGTATAGATGTCGAGGAGCCCTCGGGCAACATGGTAATTGATATTGGAGGGGGTACTACGGAGATTGCTGTGATTGCTTTAAGCGGAATTGTTTGTGATCAATCAATACGAACTGCGGGTGATGAGTTTAACTCAGATATCATTGATTATGTCCGACGGCAGCACAATATGCTCATCGGGGAGCGAACTGCAGAGGAATTAAAAAAACGTTGTGGAGCGGCACTTCCCGTCTTAGATAATCCCCCGGATGACGTTGCCATTAACGGGCGTGATTTGATGACAGGCGTTCCTAAACAAATCGTCATACACTATTCGGAATTACACCATGCACTAGACAAGTCGATCAGCAAGATTGAAGAAGCGGTGCTTAGGGCACTCAATAATACCCCACCTGAACTTGCGTCGGATATTTATAAATCGGGCCTTTTCTTAACAGGTGGAGGCGCCTTGTTGCATGGACTGGATCAGCGACTATCCTTAAAGACAAAACTACCTGTACATATTGCAGACGATCCTTTACGTGCGGTAGTTCGAGGAACCGGCATAGCACTTAAAAAACTGCATGATGTGCCCTTTTTGATGTCTTAACGCCATCATGAATAGACTGCTTTATTTTCTTTTCCGCTATCAGACGGGTTTATTATTTACCTTTTTACTGCTTATTGGTTTTGCGCTTTTTGCTTTTGGCGCAGACTATCACAGGGCATGGTATTTTAATCGGGTGGGAAAAGCTTCCTTTCGCTTACACTCGTTTAGAGAAAACGTTTTACGACCGGGAAAGTATGCTCGAGAAAACCGTGCGTTAATAGAGGAGAATGCTGAGTTGAAGGCCATGAAGTTTCGGGAAATTCGAATTTTGGTGCCCTCAAACGACCCTCGCGCGGTGGTAAAGAATGTTGACACATCAAAATACCTCAGCTTTCATCCCGCAAAAGTTATTTATTCAACCCTCAACCGAAGGGACAATGTTATTCTTATTGACAGGGGAAGTAATGATGGTATTGAAAAGCATATGGTGGTTATGGATGCTAGAGGGGTTGTTGGGCTAGTTTCTAAAACCATGGGTAACACGTCACTTGTCGCCACAGTACTTAATGAAAGAGTTCAACTTAATGGTCGAATTGAGTCAACCTCTGAGAAAGGGGTTATCCAATGGAACTACGGTTTGGGTAGCCATAAAGCGCTATTGACAGAAATCCCGCACAAATCCAATGTTTCTGAAGGTGATGCGGTGTCTACATACGGTCCGATAGGGAAGAGTAATGTGCCTGGGGGAATTCCATTGGGCACCATAAGTAGTATTCGTCCATCGTCTACTGGTAATTATCTTGAAGCTGAACTTGCACTTGCAGGAAACTTGGAACAGTTGAGCTATGTGTATTGCATAGAGGTGAAGGAAAGCGCTTATCTTGATTGGATAGAGGAATATGGGGATCAATAATATAGGATACTTTCTTTGGGTTGCACTATTGGTTTTAGTTCAGACCCTTTTGTTGATACCGATCAGTTTGTGGACGCATGGAATTGTGGTGATTGCTGCTTTTGCTTTGGCAACCTATCCAGTGTTTTGGAACAGAAACGCTGTGCTTGTTATGAGCTTTTGTGTTGGGATTCTCTTCGACATAATTTACACATCGGGAGGGTTACATACGATCGCAGCCTTAGTGACTGGATACTTTGCACCCCTTCTCCGTGCTTCTATTTTTGATGTTGAGGCGCTGGATATCAAGGAAAAGTGGTGTTTTGTAGGGTTTAATCAAGTTCGTAACACAATATATTTCGGCGGCGTGAGTTTTGTATATCTATTGGTATACTTTGCCTTATTATTTTTTTCCTTTCAACACATATTTCTTGTGATTTCTTCGGCTGTTTTTTCTTCACTTTTAACAACACTTTTTATTTTTCCACTGTGTAACTTCTTGCGCAAACGGTTAATACGAGGATAAGGTATGATAGAAAATGTTGCACGCCGTAGAGCTTCGGTTTTTTTAGGGCTAGTAATAACATTGTTTGTTTTGCTCGCCATACAGTTGTTTAACCTTCAAGTGCTTGAGAAACGATACCATGTAGCCGCAGAGAAAAATGTTGTAAAGCAAAGAAGAACAGAGCCGGTAAGAGGCGAAATCTATGATCGGCATGGAGAAAAAATTGCCTATAACATTGTGGTGTATGATTTAGAGGCTTTGTATGTGGCCCTGGATGAGGAGTTGGATGTAGAAGCCCTATCAAGCGCATTGGGCATGCCATTAACTCAAGTACAGGAACGCTACGACGCCTATCTCGATGGTATTAATACGGGCACAATTCCTAAAGTAAGGAAGTATCCAATTATTCGTGCGCTAGATACAACAACCTCTATGCGCCTGCGGGAACAATTGTTGGATTTTCCGGGGCTGAGCCTAACACCAAGTTCAAGAAGGGAATATGTGCAATACGCCCCAGCTCACCTTTTGGGCTATATGGGAGAAATCAACAAGGATGAATTAAAAGAATATACGGCCAAGGGTTACAGAATGGGGGATTATATCGGTAGAGGGGGAATTGAGTCTGAATTTGAATATGCCTTAAGGGGCATCAATGGCGAGGCCTACATTATTGAAGATGTTTATGGTGCAGAACGCGGCAAATTTGAAGAGGGAATCAACGATGTCAAAGCAAGCCCAGGGAGTGATTTGTATTTAACTATTGACCTGGCGCTTCAACAGTATGCGAGGGGCCTTATGGAAAACAAAAAGGGTGCAGTGGTCGCCCTAGATCCTCGCTCAGGCGAGATTTTAACCCTGGTGTCGACTCCAGACTATAATCTATCTGAGATCATGGGGGTTAACCGAGGGGAGTATTTTAAATCGATTTCCAAAGCTCCTGGCAACCCCTTTCTAGACCGAACACTTACTGGGCAGTATCAACCCGGATCAACATTTAAAACCATTTCTGCGCTAATTGCACTTAGCAGTCGGACGTGGAGTAGAAGCAGGAGCTATGTTTGTCAATATATATACAGGCTTTCGGGACAAACAGTACTTAAATGTTCACATACTCATGAGCCATCGCAAAACATAGGGCAAGCGTTAATGCATTCGTGTAATCCATATTTCTGGGAGGTTTTTAAAAAATGTGTATACGGTCTACGCAAAGAATCCTATGCTCAAGCCCTGGATGATTGGGGAGATGCTTGCCGCAGTTTTGGGTTAGACACCACTCTTCTAGATATAGGAATGGCCGAAAGCAAAGGAAATGTTCCGCTATCCAGTTATTATGATGGATTGTATGGCCAAAAGCGTTGGGCCCCGACAGCGATGATATCCCTTGGAATCGGGCAGGGCGAGTTGCTTTTAACACCGCTTCAGATGGCCTTTGCTTATTCAATTGTAGCCAATAGGGGTCAGAAAGTGTTTTATCCCTCACTAATTCGTCAAATTGGCCAAAGTGCCCAGAGCAAAAGAGAATACAATAATGTTCTGCCAACTTCGTGGCGAGATTATGAGGCGGTAATTGATGGGATGCGATTAGCTGTATCTTCCGGAACCGCCAAAGGAAACTCTATTCCGGGGATTTCTTTTGGGGGAAAAACAGGAACGGTAGAAAAATGGGACCAACCTTCGCACTCAATGTTTGTTGGCATGGCACCCCTTAAAGAGCCCGAAATTGTTATTGCAGTAATTGTTGAAAATGGGGGTGCCGGTGGGTCTACAGCAGCACCCATTGCAAGCCTAATGGCAGAAAAGTATCTTCGAGGTAATGTTTTAGGCCCTGAACGGAAGGCCCTGGAGTACACAATCAAAACAAAAAACACCTTAGTCTGGGATGAGAAATAACGCGGACTTTAGAATAAGCAGCGAGCGTCCTCTACGGTTAATGGATCCCGCCCTCACCTTGCTCTATCTTGCCATATCGGTCATAGGGGTTTTTGTGATACGCAGTGCATCTATTGACCAAGAAGTCGTTCTTGAATTTTGGGAGGAGCCCCACATTCGTCAGATAGTATGGCTTTTTGTAACCCTTGTTCCGGCGTTGGTTATTCTGGCAATGGATGGTGCGTTCTTTTTTAGAATGGCCCTTCCACTTTATGTTTTTTCATTAATTCTTTTAATTGTGGTAATGCTCTTCGGGGCGGAGATTAATGGGGCGCGATCTTGGTTTAGGTTTGGTCCGGTCGCTCTTCAGCCCTCGGAGTTTGCGAAAACGGCCACTTCCTTGGCCCTTGCTGCAGTGTGTGCCTCATTGGATCAAAATGTTCCACCGAAAACCCTGTTGCGCAATGCGGGAGTGGTATTGTTTCTTCCCTTCGTGCTTGTTCTGCTTCAGGGAGATTTTGGTAGTGCGTTAGTATTTGTTGCCATAGGGCTTTGCCTCATCCGGGAAAATGTACCCCTCCCCCTCTTTTTTATGGCCCTTCTGCTCTTGCTGATTTCCTTGTTTGCTCTTGTTATGAAAGCTTGGGTTCTTTTTCTTTGGATTCTTGGATTCGGAATAGTTGCTTTATTGTATTCAACGGTAAGAAGAGTCCCTCGCCGAGTGGTAGTAGTGTCGATAGGCGTCTTGTTATTGTGGTCTCAGGTCGTTCCATTGGCCTATAATTTCTTGGCACCCCACCAGAAGGAACGTATTGATGTCGTTCTTGGAAAGGGAGGGGATGATTGGAATTTATTGCAGTCAAAAATTGCCATAGGTTCAGGCAAGTGGACAGGCAAAGGGTATTCCAAAGGAACACAGACCAAATTTGATTTTGTCCCAGAACAGAATACAGACTTTATTTTCTCTACCGTTGGGGAAGAAGGTGGATTGCTGGGTTCGGTTGGGTTGCTTCTTCTTTTTGCATTTTTAATTGGTCGGATAGTGGTAGTAGCCGAGCGCCAGCGAAGTCATTTTTCAAGAACGTATGGTTATGCTATAGCGAGTGTTTTGTTGTTTCATGTCTTTATCAACGTGGGCATGACCATGGGTTTGGTGCCCGTAATTGGTATACCTCTTCCGTTGATAAGCTATGGAGGATCATCCTTCTTATCCTTTAGTATAATGATAATCATCTTTATCCGCCTAGATATGGGCAGAAAACAATCACTAGCGCTATCCTAAAAAGAGGGACAGGGTAGTCGAGTAGACTGTCTCTGGTTAAACTGACCAGTATAAATCACCGACAGCTCATAGGCACCCCGAGTGGCTGTGGCCTGACTAAATCCAGAAAGATTAACGTCGTAAGCAATATTGATGTTAAGGCCGTTATAGTCAATTCCGGTGAGCAGAACTAGGGATTCTGATTGTACACCGTCAACTAAACGATACATCGCACCAAATCGAAAAGAATTACTGTTTAGGTCGTATCGGTCAAAGTTGTATCGCACGTCACTTCCTAACATAACTTCTTTAGAGGTTCCCTGAGACATTGCTAATGCTTTGGGCATTAAATCAAATTGTCGACCAATAGGAAATCGTGTTCCGGCATGAATGACATACTTAGATGGAAGTTTGGCAACATCGGAGTTGCCAACGGGAGATATATCAATAGTAGGCTGATTTACATGGTGTAGAGCAAAACCAACATAGCCATTTGTGCGGTCATCTCGACCCTTCATAAACCACAGCGCCCCAGCACCTGCATCAAAATATGTTTGTGATTCATTAAAGTTCAGAAATAATTGATCGCCCGTGATAGGAATGTTTGCGTCATAGGCTAAGCCACTCCACTGGTGTCCAAGTCTTAGCGCGCTAGCATCGAAGGATTGCTGATAAAAATTTCCCTGCAAACCTATGACTAAAAATTGGCGCGCGCGTTGGTCAATGGCCTGCATGTAAGATAGTCCAAGCCCCACTTGAGTTGTTCCAAATTGTGCATCCCCAGCCTTGTCATTCATTGCATTTAGGCTAACGCTGATGGCATTGTTTTTAATGTAACCACGGCCTGTAGGAATCCGTAAATCTGCACCGGCCCAGATGGTTCGAAAGGAACCGACTTGTTCACCTTGAAGCACTTCGCCCCATTGAGATCGATACAAAGAGGTTGCCCGATAGTTCCCATTAAAAAGACCGGTCATCGCGGGATTAAGATGGGTGGGTGCGGCATAAAACTGAGAAATATGGGGGTCTTGAGCATGCGCCGTTATTGCTGCAAAAAACACCAAACCCAAAATACTCTTGAACATTTTCTTCACGTTTTTCGACATTTTCTTCACATTTTGAGAACCTTAAGATAATTGATAGGTTTCGTGGCAGCAAGAATCATGACCATAAAAATCAATCTAGAATTCTACTTTTGTTACAAAAGAGGCAAATTATATGTATAAAACGCACAACTGCGGAGAGTTACGCATTAGTAATGAGGGTAATACGGTCGTTCTTTCGGGCTGGGTCCATAGGATTCGTTCGTTGGGCGCGATGACCTTTTTAGACCTAAGAGACCGTTTCGGTAAAACACAGTTGGTCTTTGATGAGGCCATTGACAAAGATCTTTTGGAGCAGGCTTCTGTACTGGGAAGAGAATTTGTTATCAAAATTGAAGGCCTTGTGCGGGAACGCAGCAGCAAAAATGATAAAATGCCTACCGGAGATGTAGAAGTAGTTGTGCAGCAATTGGATATTCTTAACTCCTCAGAAGTGCCTCCCTTTACCATTGAGGATGATACAGATGGCGGTGAAGAGTTGCGGATGCAATACCGCTATTTGGATATACGAAGAGATTTGGTGCAGTCCAAGTTGCTTTTTAGGTCTAGGGTCGCTCAGGCTGTACGACAGCTTTTAAGTGCTCAAGACTTTACCGAGGTTGAGACACCCGTTTTGGTAAAGAGTACTCCAGAAGGCGCAAGGGACTTTGTTGTTCCAAGCAGGCTTAATCAGGGCAGTTTTTATGCCCTTCCCCAGTCACCCCAAACCTTTAAGCAATTGCTAATGGTCGGTGGACTTGATCGATATTTTCAGATAGTGAAGTGCTTTCGTGATGAAGACTTACGTGCAGATCGCCAACCTGAGTTCACCCAGATTGATTGCGAGTTGAGCTTTGTAGATCGAAATGATATTCTGGAAATTTTTGAATCGTTTACAAAAACATTGTTTTCGTCGGTACTTGATGTGCAGTTAGAAGACTTTCAGCGCATGCCCTACGATGAGGCTATAGAAAAATATGGAAGCGATAAGCCTGACCTTCGGTTTGACATGCCCATTAATGAAATGAAAGCCCTACTGCCCAAGGGGGGTCTATCTATCTTAGATGAAGCAGAATCTATCGGTGCGCTATTGGTCAAAGGGGGCAACGATTATACCCGAAAACAAATCGATGGCCTGACGGATTGGGTGAAACGCCCGCAAATTGGAGCAAAGGGGCTGATTTACATACGCTGCAATGATGATGGGACTACAAAGTCTTCAGTTGACAAGTTCTACAATGAGGTGGCACGAGAAGGAATTAAGACTGGCTTAGGAGCTGAAAATGGTGATTTGGTTTTAATAATGGCTGGAGACTATGGGGTGGTTCGCAAACAACTAGGTGCGTTAAGACTACACTTGGGAGAACAACGTGGACTTGTGGATCCTTCGGTGTTTAAGCCCCTTTGGGTTGTAGACTTCCCATTATTGGAGTGGGACGAGGAGGCGGGAAGGTTCTTTTCCATGCACCACCCATTTACTACACCAAGCCCAGCGTCATTAGAACATTTAGAGTCAACTGATCAAAAAATATTGGAAAACCTTACGGCAGATGCCTATGACTTAGTAATTAATGGCGTTGAAATAGGAGGTGGATCAATTCGAATTGCTCAGCGAGCACTTCAAGAGCGGGTATTCAGACTCCTTGGTTTCACCGATGAGGAAGCTGAAGAGCAATTTGGCTTTTTGTTAAATGCTTTCCGCTATGGTGCTCCACCTCATGGTGGAATTGCGCTCGGCTTCGACCGCCTGGTCGCACTTATGGATGGCTCGAATTCTATCCGAGATTACATAGCTTTTCCAAAAAACAATCAAGCAAGAGATGTTATGTTAGATGCTCCAAGTCGAATAGACAAGGAGGCCTGCACAACGCTAGGCATTTCCGTGAATGAGCCCAAAAAGTAATATCAAGCGCTCTCTGAAAAACCCAATTAGGAAATGTATTTACGGGGTATTCTTGAAGAAATGGTGGAGATAATTTCATAGACCGAAAGCCCAGTGTGTAAAGCCATTTCTTTTGCCAGTAATCCGTTGCCCAAAATAGTTACTGTGCTACCAACCTTTGTTGCTGGAATGTTGGTAACATCAATCATGGTTAAATCCATACATATTTTACCAAGAATGCGGGCTTTGTGGAGATTTACCATCATATACCCACCCGTCCAAAGAGTGCTAAGTCCATCGGCATAACCCAGAGGAATTGTCGCAATCTTCATATCTCGTTCAGCAATAAAAGCTCGGTCGTAGCCAATGCTTTCTCCCTTACGTACATGGTGAATTTGCGTTATGCGACTAATCCACGTTAGCACGGGTTGTATTTCAGCCACCGATGGTTCAGAGTAACCATACAAACCTAGTCCGAGTCGGACCATATCAAAATGTGCAGAAGAAAAGCGCAGTATGCCTGATGAGTTGACTAGGTGCTTTAACACAGGCTGTCCAATAGTTTTTTCAAGTCGTTGTGCACAGGTAGAAAAGGAGTCAATCTGACCCTGGGTAAAGTGGTCATGCTGGGCGTTATTGCTGCTAACCAGATGGGAAAAAGTAGAGGCTACTATGACTTTGTGCTCTTTGATTTTGTTGGCAATAGTAGTGGCCTCGTTGACCGGAAATCCAAGGCGCTTCATACCGGAGTCCCACTCAATGTGCACTTTGGGTAATTGGTCATTTGTTTGACTCGCCTGTATCCATTTTTCGAGTGATTCGGGACTAAAAAGAACTGGTTCGAGGTTGTGTTCAATTAAGAGGTCAATCGCAGTGAAATCGGCATTCATTACCATTATTGGGCTTGTAATACCAGCCTCTCGAAGCACAATCCCTTCATTGGTATACGCCACAGCAAGATAATCCACACCGAGCGAGGAAAGGTGTCTAGCAACTTCTATGGATCCCGACCCATAAGCAAGCGCCTTAACCATGACCATAATCTTAGAATGGGGCGCGCGTTGTCGGTAGGCGCTAAGATTGCTCGTGATTTGACTAAGGCTTACTTCTAAAAAGCTTGGATGAGCACGTTGCATGAGGTGGGGAAAAATCGCCTCTAGGGCGAAGGTGCGGCTTCCTTTGATTAAGATGGTCGTGTGTTTTCTGTCGAAGTGATCAATGGCGTCGACCAAATCTTCGGTGGATTCCACCACAAGGTAAGGGCATGCAATAGCATGGCTTTTCATGGCGTCGTGCCATTTTGCTCCCACCCCAATAAAAAAAGATAGAGGTTGTTTCTGAAGGTAGTCGAACACAAGCGAAAACCAAGCCTCGTCCTCTTCGGTGGTCTCTGAGCTTAACTCTGAAAGAATTATGCCATGTTTTCTTTGATCAAACTGATGTAAATACTCTAGCGCTAGTTTAAGGCTCTCTTTATCATTTGACCATGTATCATTAAGTAAAATCGATTGACTATCTCCATAGAGAACTTCAAGCCTCAGCGGGATAGGCTTTACATTGTTTAAGGCAACTTGTACAGCCTTAGAGGGTATCTCACAACTCAAGGCAGTTAGCGCTGCGGCCATTGCATTGCTTTGCATAGCAAGTGTATTAAAGCGCGAGGAGATGACCTGAATGATTTCTTGAGGAAGTCCAGAATTTTCGGGATGTTTTGCATTCCAAAAGCATAATTTTTTTCCTTCGATAAGTTCTTTTGCTAGGGGAGATTTTATAAAATCAACAACTTCTTGAAGGTGTGCGGGCAAGCAAATGGTCTGTGCAAAGTTTTTGGCCAACGAGAGTTTTTCTTCAATTTTCGCTTCCCGATTGGGAAATCCGGCATCATGGGCATCACCAATATGACACAATACCACGATGTCTGGCTGGATCATTGCTTCAAGTTTTTCCATTTCTCCTATCGATGATATACCCGCTTCAATCACTGCAATTGCGTCTTCTGGCCTAACCTTCCAAACCGAAAGCGCCACGCCAATTTGTGAGTTATGGCTTCTAAATGAACGATAGGCTCTTTTTTCCGATTCAATCAATTGGTGAGCCCATTCTTTCACAATAGTCTTTCCATTAGAACCCGTAATCCCTATAAAACGAGTGTTCACGAGCCGTTTTCGGTGCATCAATGCTGATTGTTGAAGGGCATGAAGCACATTGGGGCAACGCAGTATAAAAACCTCATTGGGAAGCGCAAGGTCAAAAGAATAGTCTTCTTGAATTACAATAGCTAAAACTCCTTTGTTAATCGCGTCTTGTATAAACTCATGCCCATTACGTCGTCCCTTGAGGCAAAAAAACACCCCGCCAGAACCATTGACAATCTCCCTTGTGTCAATGAACAAGTGTTCAAAGTGCACATCTTCTGGCAAAGGAGTTGATGAATGGAGATCACAAAACTCAGCCCATGAGGCAAGGGAATAAGACGACATAGAATACTAAGGTACTATGATTCAAAAACTAGAAGAAAAGTAGTTTTATTGCCATGGCAATCAGGGCAAGCACCAACACTTTCCTCAGAAAGGAGTTTCCTTTAGTAATGGCAAGGTGGCTTCCCACAAAACTACCCAGCACATTCCCTACTATTAATATTCCAGCGAGATGCCAATCCACAAGCCCCTGGTAAATGAAAATCACTAGCACAATACAGGTGTAGGCAGACACAAGCAATACTTTTACGGCGTTGGCTTGAACCAAATCTCTAGAATAGAGGCTTTGGTAGATGGTAAGCATTAGCAATCCAGTGCCGGCCTGAATTAACCCTCCATAAACGCCGACAAAAAACATGCAAATTGGCAACAGATATTTTTTATGTTGGACCGTTTTTATGGTTTTGGCCATTGGGAATACGGTAAGCCCTGCGGCACCAATCATTACAAATCCCAAAAGGCGCATGAAAGAACTTTTATCGATGTACAGGGTTAATATAGCACCAATGATTGCCCCTCCCATGGATAGCAATATCCAAAGGCCAGTTGGTTTTGGCCAATCAACCCCTCGTCGTTTAAACTCATAGCTTGCCGCTGAACACTGGGCCAAAATGGCCACACGGTTAGTGCAGTTGGCTACTAAATGATTAACGCCCAATCCATCGATTAAGAAAGGAAGAACAAACAAAGAACCTCCACCGGCCATTACATTAAGTAGCCCAGCAAAGAATGTGATGGCAAAGGCGCCACCAATTTCAAACACGGAGTATTCCATTAAACAAAGGTAATGGTCAAAGTTGCATCTTTACAGTATATCCATGATTCGGGCAGCAAGCATATTCATATTTTTTTTTCTCCTTCTAGAAGGACTAAAGGGGCAAGGTGACAAAAGGGGTCTAGAGCTATCGCAAAGTCTCATGGAGGAGGGCCAGGTGCGGTGTATGGTTTTGCCGACATTGTTTCCAACAAACCTGTCAAAACAAAATCAACCGTTTAGTTATTGGTTTAACAAGATAGACAGGCAATACGGAAGTTTAAGGGCCACATTACAAACAGCAGATATTGTGATTGCTCCTATGTTAGCCACTCTTTCGGACCCGCCGTTTAGTGGTGGCCCGAGGTATGGAGTACCGGAAGATTGGTTTAGATCGATAAGCAGTATAGGAATTACTCATGCATGCTTATCAAACGCCACCACCCTTAGGGCAAAGTCAAGCTCCGTAAAACGTCGAACAGACATTCTTCGAGAGGAAGGTGTAGTCCCATTGGGGCTGTTTGACAGCGGTCAAACCGATGAAATTCATTGTGTAATCAAGGAGGTCAAGGGGCTTCGTCTAGCCCTTTTTTCCTTTGTGTATCCTTTTCAAGACTACAGGGGTCAGTTTGGAATGTCGGGTTTTGATGTAGATCGATTTACGCAATTTTATTCCGAGCATAAAGACAGTATTGATTGTTGGATAGCCATTCCTTGTTGGAAAAACGCACAATATGGGTCGGTGTCCAGTGCTAGCCAGAAGGCCCTAATGAATGCCCTTTCCAGCGTTGGATTTAATGTTATCATAGGATATTCCGGCAAGCATATGCAGGTTGAAACCATGGTCCACGACTCTTCTGGCCTCTTATTATTTGATGTTGGTTCGGCTTTGCCCGCTTCAGTTGCACAAACAGGAAGCGGAGCCCTAGTGGAGTTTTCTATAGATACAGCAACGAAGGCCATACAAAATCCAGGACTTATTCCAATTTATCCTTTGCTTGTAGATCAGAGTGAAGAAAGTGAGCTTGAGTTGATGGCTGTTTTTGGCCGCGATTTAGAGGTTTCTGAATATCCAATAAATCTTTCCCAAGACCAAAAAAACCTCTTCGAGTCGTTTATGAAAAAGTTTCGCCAATCAAAACCACCAATGGTTAAGGAGTTTTACTATCCACAGACCTTGGCCATAAGAAATGACGCGTCGGACGCTGTTCGACTTCAGAAGGGATGGGAAGTTGATTCGACAATACAAAGTGAGCCACGTGGTTATGGAGTACAGTTTCTTCAATTACCCCGAGAAATTGTCTTAGATACCACGTACTACCTGCATTTAAAAGGCTACTCTGTTTTCGAGATAAATGGCCGGTTTCATTATGTTCTTGGCAAAAACCTTACTTTGGAAGAAGCAGAAAAGGTATTAGATCTTTTAAGATTAAAATCTCACGAATTTGCTCAAATTGTGCAAATCAAAGGCTCAACCCTTATACCAACGACTAATACAGATTAACAAGTTGCATGGACCCCATTTTTGCAGATATAGGAAATTCTACTGTGATGATCGGCCGCTTCATCAATGGGTCGGTGGAGCGCCTCGCCTACACAGACCATCAAAACCTTCCAACAAACCTTCTTTCTTCGGTTTGCCTGTTATCTAACGTGGGTATGTCGCTCACCAAGCAACAAGAATATTTTGGAGCTTGTCCCTCAGTCCATGATATGCTTGAAAGGATGCCTTTCCGCCTTGCCTACTCAAACCCCAAGCAACTGGGCCAAGATCGTATTGCCGCTATGATGGCGGGCTGGTGCTACAATGACAAAAAGAATCGAATGAAACGGTCTTTTGCTGTAATCGATTTTGGTTCTTGTGTAACGACAGACATCGTGAACTCCGAGGGTAAACATATGGGTGGAAATATAGATCTAGGCCTTCTTTGGAGACTTCGGGCAGCACATAACTTTTCTGAAAACCTTCCAATGGTTGACATAGGCGACAGTATTAATGGCTTAGATGCATTTTTAGCAAACAACACCCACCAATCCCTGGATTATGGAGTAGTTTCTGGATTCTTACGCCAACAGGTAAATCATATAAAAATCTGCTTTGAACAGTATGGGGTTGAATCTGTTTTTTTGACTGGAGGACAATCTTCATGGATCAGTCAATTTTTACCAAAGGAAGACTTGGGAGAAATAATTGTCGACGAAGACCTTGTAATTCGGGGATTAAATGACATTTTTGCACTCGGTGAACATTTTGATAAGCAGTAGCGGCCATACAACCTCAAAAAAATCAAACTTCTTAGCGATTGTAATCGGTGCAATTCTTTTGTCGACTAATGTTTGTGCCCAATCTCCTTATTCTCGTTTCGGGTTTGGTGGCTATTTGAGACCACAAAGTATAGGGCAAACTTCCACATCGAGCCTAGGCATTGGTTTTCGCTCAACGACAATGCTTAACCTTAATAATCCTGCTGCATTATCCGAATTGGAGTGGACTACTTTTGAAGCGGGTGCCCGAATAGATAACTATCGATTAAATCTTGGAGATCAAGTCTTTTCATCTCCAACGGGGAGGGTGTCTAACTTTGCCCTTGCCGTTCCCATCCGTGTAAAAAATAAAAAGCGCTGGGGGAGCAGCTTTTCTCTGAGCCCGTCCGGGGTGATTCAATATGCATTTAATGAAGAAGTGGATTCTTTGGGAATTGCGCACACGAAGTATGAAAGGGGGAATGGTAGTTCTTATGTGGTTAACTGGTCAAATGGTTGGTTATGGAATGCAACTTCGATAGGCCTTTCATGCATATACTCCTTTGGAACAGAGTCAAATTTTCAGGGGGTTATTGTTGATGACTCACTTAATGCACGCAACAGCCGAAAGACCTCTCGTTTAAATCATCAATCACTCCAATTCAATTTGGGTTGGCAGTATACTATTCCCCTTGGGGCGAGCAAGCCCGATAGGTTTCAGCCGAAGCTTACTCTCGGCGCGAATGTGGCGGCAACAGCGCAGGCGAATCGCAGCGTTACGCTCCAAGATGAGTTAACCTTAACGAGTGTTCTTACCGGCCAAGAAGTAGCAATAGACACACTGAGCGTTGAGGAGTTGTCTCCTGGTAACCTATCGAGAGGAATTGACCATTTTGGTCTTGGTGTTTCAATTGGAGACCATAGAGCTTGGCTGATTCATGCAGATTATCAGTATGCATTCTACAATGACTACACCCATTGGCTGCCAGGATCCGAAGAATATAGAAACACTCATTATGCGGCATTGGGTTTTCGTGGTACGCCCAATTACAGCAGCCGTAATTTTTTTACAAGGATTGAGTATCGCCTTGGCGGGCACTGGGAACAAAGCCCACTAATTGTAGAGGGTGTCCCCCTAAATACTTTTGGCATGGCCTTTGGAGTAGGTCTTCCTATGGGGAAATCTATGTCGAGGTTAAACCTAAGCGTTGCCTTTGAAAGACGAAGTGGTGGAGGCAATCTTTTAAGCCAAGAAGATTGGGTTTCCTTGGTCATAGGGGTTAACCTCAACGACAAATGGTTTGTTAAACGAAAATTTAACTAAATGAAAAATTATATTGTAGCATTATCGATGGTTTTAACCTTTCAAGGTTTGTTTGCCCAACAAAGCGAGGTAGAAAGGATCGGGGAAGACTTGCGTTCCAGATGTAGTGGAGTGGCTTATGCCGACCACCCTCAATCCACCCAAGACACCTTTGCCTTCTTTGTTACGCGTTACAAAAACAAGGATTATACTTCAGCGTATCCTTTTTGGAAATCGATCTTAGCCATCGCCCCAGACATTCAGCCAAGCGTGTTACAAGGCGGGGTCGACATTATGAAGTCTCGTTACAAGAGCGCTTCAGATGCTGCGACAAAAACAGCCATTGCAGATACCATTCTAGCATTGGCGGAGGCTATGCCATCGTGTTTAGGCTCTGGGGACAATTCATACATTGAGTATAGAGTCTATCAATGGTATACTTACAGGAAGAATAACAAGTCTAAGCTGGACGAGCTTTTTTCTCAATATTATGCCGAGAAAGGAAATGCCATGAATCCTCAATTTCTTCTCGTATGGTTAACTACGAGCATGTCATTGGATAAACAAAATAGAACAGGAGGTGATCCAGTATGGGAGGTCTATGATGCGGTAGATCAAATATGTAATGCAAACCCAAGCGAGGCCAATGATCAAACGGCTGAAAAGGCTCTGGGCTTGATGAAGCAGTATAAGTATTTGGATTCTGCACAATTGGTTACGCGCAGTGAATCGATGTATGAGAGCGCTCCCGAAGATTTTTTGGTCATGCGAAAATGTGTGCGCTTTTTACAGTTGGCCAAGGCAACGAATTTGACCTTCTTTAAGGAAGTGGCAAACAAGTTGGCTGACAATGATCTTGCCCTCTATCCTGATAGTATGGAATCGTTACAGTATGTCTTTACGCTGTATAAACAAGCGGGCAATGTCACAGGGGTGCAGGCCGTGGCTGAAAGGATGTTTGAGTTAGACCCCAATTCCATGGAAATTGCAATGTATCTAGCCCAATCTAAGGTTGCGGCGGGGCAGCTTGGCGAAGCGGTTTCCTATTATAACAAAGTTATTGCCATGGGGGGTGACGCAGCAGACATCTACTATACAATTGCAGGTCTATATCAGGCATCAGGCAGCTTTTCTAAGGCTCGACAATATGCAGAAAAGGCACTTTCTGCAAAACCTGGGTGGGCAAAGCCTCACATATTGATTGGTAGATTATATGCTAGTTCTGGGTCACGTTGTGGCGAAGGGACTGGGTGGGACAGTCAGGTGGTAGTATGGGCTGCAATTGATGAATGGACGAAAGCTGGTGGAGATTCGGAGGCTCAGCGTCTTATAAGCCAATACTCAAAATACCTGCCTACGAGTCAGGATATTTTTATGCGAGACGGCGTAGAGGATGGAGGACAATATTTTGTGTCTTGCTGGATCCAACGAAGTGTGAAAGTGCGCCCGCGCCCTTAGCCGTGATTAGATACTTTTTGTTCATTGGAATTGCGATTTGCGCCCTGTTATTCTCTTGTCATGGTGTTGGCGAGTCTAATCAGTCACAAGAGGTTCACGCGCTGGGGAGCAGCCTATTCAAAGGGGTAAAAGTTCATACTTACACAGATACCACAGCGGTGTTGCTTGTTTCCTCGGACCAAGCGCTTGTTGACGAAGAGTCGTCGAGGTCTATGATCTTTACAGGGTCAAGTCAGGCAATGTCCTATGCTGAAGAATCTTCGGCTTCCAATACATTATGGGCAGACACCCTATCGGCAGACTTGGACAACAACAGACTCAAAGCCAACGGACATTGTATTTTGGTTAATATGGAAGGGGATTCTTTTTCAACCCCTCAAATTTTCTTTACCAAAGACTCCCTATCATCCTTTCACCCCACAAGAGCTGTATTTAGCCCTAGATCAGAACGAAACATTGTACTCGAGCCGGGCGAACATTTACTAGATTCTTTTGTATATACATCGTCAAAAACACTACTTTGGAAGCATTAAGCATATGAAACGATTTTTATTTTATCTAGAAATTCTTTGGATTGCTGCAATTCTTGCCTCTCTTGTTGTTTTTGTGTGGAATTTTTATCAGCAAGGATCCTTTAATGTCTCGGTCTATACCCCGCTAATCACTGGAGGGTTAAGTGGGATTGTTTTATGGAACATACGCAGACAGCGAAAGTTTTATGACACCCTGTCGTCCCCCAAAAGCACAACTCAGGATTAAATAGATTCTGGGTGGTTGATTGATATGATAATCCTAGCAATTGTTATTTGTTTGTTGCTTTCTGCACTATTTAGTGGAATGGAAATTGCCTTTCTTGCCACCACTAAAACAGAGCTTCAGGTTTTAGAAACACGCACGAATCGAAAACGCCCAAGGCTTCAGGCATTTTATGATCAGCGAGACTCGGTAATAACCTCATTGTTAATTGGAAACAATGTAATTCTAGTGTTATTGGCATGGTTTGCAACAAAACAAATAGAAAGGTTACCCTTTGGTTTTGACAACGAGTCAAGTCAAGTCCTTTTTGAGACGCTCTCTCTCACGGCAGTGGTATTAGTCTTTGGCGAGTTTTTTCCCAAACTTATTTTTCGTCGTTTCGCGGCGAGAATTTTACATGCTTTGGCCCCCCTTCTTTACATTCAAGTTGCCCTATTGGGTCCTTTCACTTATGTATTCAAGAAAATTTCTGGTTGGATAACCCGCCCTTTTCTTCGGGATTTCCAAAATGAAAAAAACGAATTTGAAGTTGTCACAGAAGATTTAGAAAACTTTATTCGGCAACAATCTAGCTTAAGCGAAGATGGCGAGGACGATCTGAATGTAGATTTTTTCAAAAACGCCTTGATTTTAAAAGATGTCCGCGTGCGAGAATGTCTTGTTCCAAGAACATCCATCGTTGCCCATAACCTTTCTGAGGGGAAGGAAGTTCTTCGGCAAAAGTTCTTAGATTCTATGCATTCAAGAATAATTGTTTACCATGATGATATTGATCATATAGTGGGATATGTTCATCATTTTGAAGTGCTTTCTTCGGGCACAAGCATTGAAGCGCTTATCCGTCCTCTTTATGTCACACCGGAATCAAAATCGGCGAGAGATTTACTAGAAGATATGTTAAGTGGCCATTTTCACATGGCTTGGGTTGTCGATGAATATGGGGGAACCGCCGGTATTGTAACGCTTGAGGATATCGTTGAGGAGGTGGTAGGAGAGATTGAAGATGAGCACGATGCGGCACAGGCACCCTTCAGAGTGGTGGGCCCAAGAACATGGATAATGGAGGGCTCAGTGGAGGTTGACATGCTTAATGAAAAATTATCTCTAGCCATTCCCAAAGGGGACTATGAGACGATTTCGGGCTATATTTTTCATGGTATGGGGGAGATTCCCAATCGGGCACAACCGTTTACAATAGACCATTTTAACCTAGAGATTTTGGACGGATCAGCTTCAAAAATTCATCGCCTTAAACTTACCGATGGTCGTTCCTGACTAAGCGGAACAGGAATCTTCCTTGCCTGAACAGTTTAGAGAAGCTATCTTTGTAGGCCAAATTTATATTATGGCAGTAATTGGATCTATACGTCAGCGTAGTGGTTTATTGATAGGCGTCATCGTTGTAGCGCTTGTTTTGTTTCTGGTAAGTGACATGTTTCGCAACCCCATGGGTCCCCAAGAGACAATCGAGCGTGAAGAGGACATGGTGATCTTTGATGGCCAAGAAATACCTAGCAGAGTGGTTGATAGTTTGTACACCAAGGGGTGGAACAATACTTATTTTGGCCCCCTAGGCCAATCTTTTCTTGGCCGTGCACCAATAAATGACAGGCAATCAGTCAGAGACTATGCCTTGGCGATGCAACTGCTTTTTCAGCGCGACATAGATGCTTTAGGAGGAATAACATTTCATTCAGAAGAAGATCTGCAGGCAATGATTACAAGAGACGCCTCGGCGTCTTCTTTTTTCTCTAATGCTCTTTTTGATTCATTAGGGGTAAGACAAAACGGCCAGACCGATTTAGATGCTTTAGTAGCCTTTCTTAATACAGCAACCAACCCCCTACCAGGAGAAAGCCCCAATGCATTGGCTACTTCTATTCGTCATGAGATGGGCAATGTGCGAACCATAAACGCAAACTTGGCAATACTCAACGCAGGCTTACGTAGTCCATCGTGGATGGATTCCACATTTGAAGTACTTAACAGTCAACAGGTTACTGTTGAGTACTGGCCGATAAGCAATGCCAACAAATCACTTGTTTCTCTGGACTCAAGCTCTGCGGCCGTGAACTTTTGGCAAGCTTATAATATGGTGTCATCGAGGTCTGTATCAATGTATGCTAAGGCACTTAATCATACCCAAGAAACAATAGACAGCGTTAAAAGTGTAGTTCTCTATGAGGCTAGTGTTAATGCTTCTAGTCAGGCTCTTGAGGTCTTAGATCTCTCTGATAGCCGACTTACATCATCGAAAGGCGGGGATTTTTCTCCCTACAAAGAATCATTACGCGCCATTGGGAAAACATTGGTAGTAGAAGATTCTCGTGGTAAGAGTGCCACGGCAGTGCAGGTCCAAGATGTTTTTGGTTTGTCGATTTGGGAAGAGTCGGAATCAGTAAGTATTGACACAATGATTGCAATTATTGGTGATGGAAGCGCCTTAAATGAAGCCTTTGCTTTTGCTCAAAAAAATCGACTCATTACCAATGATATACCCTCCTTGCTCCGCGACCCACAAGTGAGAAATTGGGCAAAGACACTTAACGGCCCGTTAACGTACAAGTCGCTTTCTCCGGATAGCGTTCCTGTCCTACTTGTCAAAAATGCTAATGCCGTGCGCCCTGATTTCTCGGTTGTTTCTGTTGTGAGTGCGCCCTATGGTTTAGTGTCACAATCCGCGGTTGCTGAATTCAATGTTGCGGTAGACACGCTGCATGATATGCTTTCTTCCTCTTGGGATGCCGGCGCTACGGCGGGCAATCTTCAAAGGGTTCCCGATGTCTTAAATATAACTCGCGGGTATAATGGTATTAATCGTCCAGGTCTTGAGCAAAACAAAAACCTTGTGGACTGGATTTTTTCGAGTGAAATAGGGGCGGTAGACACGTTTGTCACCAGCAATGAGGATGGTAGTCGCACATGTTATTTTGTTCGCCTTAATACAATTACCCCTTCGGGTATGGCTCAAGACTTAGAAGCATTGGCAGAACCAACTAAGCGAATAGCCGCTCAGTTTCTTGCTCGGGAAAATAGCCTTTTAGAGCTTTCAACTGCATTTGATAGCCTTGGCTCTCTGCAAAGTTTCTTGGCATTATATGGCGGCCAGGCAGATGCAAGACAAGTCGAGGTTGCTATGAATCAGCTCCAGATTTCTGGCATTTTGAATACAAAGTCTCTCCGTGCGATAGCCGGCCGAGCCCTTCGCCTTCCAATCGGTGAGGTTGCCTTAGTTCAGTCGGGCTTAGGCGATGTTGCTGCTGTGCGTCGAACGGGTGATGTAAGCCAAGGAAGTTCTTTTTCAAGCCTTTCCAATGTATTGGCTTATGATGCTGTAACTACAGTCCCTTTATGGGCCCCCATGATGTCATTGGAAGTCAATCGAGGACAGAATCCTTCTTATACTGAGTTGATGTTAGACTTGTTCTATGCGCTGCGGAACAAAGACTGGTCATTTTAGTGGGCAGCCCAACAAGCAAAGGGTTGTTAACCATTGATCTAGTTAAACTTCTTCCTAAGTCTAGGGTCGAGATCATAGACGTTCAGCGTTTTATGGGCGGCGCTCCTATGGTAAAGGAAGAAATTTTTCGCAGGGAATTACAAGGAATAGATTTTCAAGATTTTGACAACACCTTAGTCGGGTTTTCGAATGCCCATGGACATATACTTCCTCAGTGGGCTCCCATCCTACTCGCCGTCACATTCGAGCAAAGAAAAATTTGGACGACTTGGGCTGATTCAAAAGAAGCCTTATGCAATCAATGGTTTCTTGATTATTTGGGGGAATGGGACACGTCCCCTTACCACAATGCTAGGGTTTCCATAAAGGGGTGCTCAGAGTTAGCCCTTAGCGCCCAAGTATATATGGCCTATGCTCGTAAACTTTCTCAATGTGCCAAGGTGGTTAGTTTTGGGGAAAAGTGTGCTTTGGTGCCCATTTCGAAAAACATATCTTTAGAAAGAAGGCAATAAAACCAAACAAAAATCGCTATAACTATATATAAAAAGCAAAATGATTATGAAGCTCGCTAAGCACATACTTTCTATAGTGGTTTTCCTTTTTGTCGCCTTGTCCTTTGTGTTTCTTGCCGAGCGTGGAATGAGTGCTACGGACAAGACTCAATCAAGTTTGGATAGGGCGTATCCGGCCAACGATCAAATTCAGTTTGTTGGTGGACCCCTTATGATTGCCCTTCCTCAAGAAGTTCGGGCCCCTAACGTTTCCTCTGAGGTATATTTTTGTCAAGAGAGAATGCCCCTTGAGTTCACAGACATTCATGAACGCTTTGACCAGGAATTGCTTAGAAACACGTATTGGCATAGCAGCACATTATTAAACATGAAGCGCCTTGGAAAGTATTTTGATGCCATTGGGGCTATGTTTGATCGCTATAACATTCCAGCGGATGTCCGATATCTTGCCATCGCAGAAAGCAACCTGAGCAACGTCGTTTCTCCTGCCGGAGCGGCAGGTTATTGGCAGTTTATGAAAGCTACAGGTGGCTCCTATGGCCTGGAGATAAGTTCTGAGGTGGACGAGCGGTATCATTTTGAAAAAGCTACCGAAGCGGCCTGTCTTTTCTTAAGAGACCTTCATCGCCAAATCACCAATGATTTTCCAAACACGAAAACTCCTTGGACTTTGGCGGCAGCAGCCTATAATATGGGCTATCCGGCACTAAAAAGGGCAATGACCCAACAGCAGGTCGATAATTATTATGACCTGCACTTAAATCAGGAAACTGCCCGATATGTGTTTAGAATTACGGCATTTAAAGTAATCCTAGAGCATCCCGAAGACTTCGGCTACAGTTTAAGTCAAAACGACCTGTATGCTATGGAAGAGACGTATACGGTTTCTGTAGACACTACGCTGCGCGATTTAACGGATTTTGCTCTTTCCCAGGGCACAACGCTAAAGGAGCTTAAGCGACTGAACCCATGGCTGCGGTCCAACACGCTTACAGCGTCTCCTTCAAAGCCGTATATCATCACCCTGTCCTCTGAACCTCAGGTTCACCAAGATTAACGGATTACTCACCAGAACTTTATGAAGTTTGGTTACGCAAGTCTTGAAGATGGTTTTACAAACCAACCACGAAAATTTGTGGTGTTTAACGAGGAAAGCCACCCCCAAAAGCCAGGCGACACTCATGGAATCATAACAGGCTTGTCTTCGTTTAGTCATCCCGAGTGGATAGGTACAATATACCCTTCTAGCACTCCGAGAAAACAAATGTTTGCTGCTTATTCACAGGTTTTCTCAGGAATTGAATTCAATGGCACACGCTATAAGTTTCCATCGCCAGAACAAATAGCGAAATGGTCTGATCAAACGAATGAGCGCTTTGCGATTTATCCTAAACTTCCTCAATCAATTAGTCATGCGAAGCGTTACGATCAGGATGAAATTTTACGTCGAATAGAAGATTTTTTAGAACTAGCTGCTGGGTTTGGTTCAAGGCTTGGACGTTGTTTCCTTTGTTTTCCAAACCATGTGGGGATTGATCGATTGGATGAACTTCTATCGTTTATTGATTTACTGGATCGAAACTTACCACTAGCGTTTGAGTTGAGGCATCCTTCCTGGTTTACAACACAAAGTTTAGCGCTTTACAGTTTTGCAGAATCCCTCGCCAATAAAAATCTATCCTTGATTATAACGGATACCCCTGGGCGACAGGATGTTTTTCATTCGTATATCACGTCGAATAACTTAATGGTTCGCTTTGTTGCCTCTGGAAACAGCACGGCGGACTATAAGCGCATAAAGGTTTGGAAGGATCTATTTGCTCAACATAAGTCCTGGTTATCCCTTGCATGTTTTGTCCACTCTCCGACAGAAAAGAAAGATCACTTGCTACCGTTAATGAGGGCGTTACGTGAGCACCCATAGCATTTAATGCTTGGTAAAGAGATCAATAAACAGTCGACTAGAGCGATCCATGGGTAAAACAACGGCGTCGGCTATATCGATATAGTGTGCGCCGATAGCTATTTTTTTAGGGACCTCTTCTTGTAGAACGGCGGTATTGATGTATTGATGGCTCAAGGTTTGCCGATGCGTTAAATCATCAACTTTTCCTTTTAGTGCATTCCAGCGGGCCATGGAAATTTCTTGATACGGTAGTGTCCAAAGGCCCTGCCATATATCCTTGGCTTCTCTTTTTACCATACCCAATTGTTGGTTCTCATTGAGATGCCAGTACAAGATAAAATAGCGATGCGTCTTGGCACGTTTTTTCTTTTTGATCGGTCGATTTTCTATTGTTTTTTGTTCAAAGGCCTTGCAGTATGTCTGAGCCACACAGGTATCACAAACTGGTTTTTGGGGTTTGCAAACATTGCTACCGAAGTCCATCAGGATTTGATTGTATTGATTGGCGTGGCAATGGGCTAAATGATTTTCGACTAGTGAATTTAGGTGCCGCTTCCCTTTCGCACTGTAGAGGTCCATATCTAAGTCATACCATCGAGAAAAGACTCGAATAACATTGCCATCAACGGCTGGGCAATTTTCATTGTTGACAAAGGAAGCAAGGGCTCCTGCAGAATACGGCCCTATGCCTGGAAGGCTTAGCCATTCGTCTTTGGTTTCTGGCCACCGCCCTCTTTCTTCCACTATTTTTGCCGCCTTATGCATAAGGTGAGCTCTTCGATAGTATCCCAGGCCTTCCCAAACTTTTAATACGTCATCGACTGCGGCTTTGGCAAGACTAGACACATCAGGAAAGCGTTGTAAAAATCGGTGGATGTAGGCGTTTCCCTGGGCAATTCTTGTTTGTTGTAAGATGGTTTCTACAACCCATGCTTGATAGGGACTATTGGTTTTCCATTCGTGCTGAATACCAGACTCTTTGTGCCAATGTTGAAGGCTTTGTGTAAGAATTTCGAGTTTCATGAGCGGAATTGCCAAACAAAAAGAAAAGTTCTAGCGGAAATCTTTAGATTTTGAAAAGAATTTCTTAAAATTACTCAACCAACTAAAACATTCAAATCCAAGGCATTATGAGAAAGGCAGATCTTGTTAGTAAAATTTCTGAAGAAACCGGCGTCAATAAAGTTGATGTACTCGTATCACTAGAAAGTTTTTTCAAGGAAGTAAAAGATGCTCTGGAAAGTGGTGAAAATGTATACATCAGAGGTTTCGGATCATTTGTGGTTAAAAAGCGAGCTAAGAAATTAGGCCGTAATATCAAGAAAAATGAAGTCATTGAAATACCAGCGCATTATATCCCGGCCTTTAAACCCTCCAAAGTATTCTCAGAGCAAGTAAAGCTTCTGAAGGTGGATGATGAAGAGTAGAAAGGCCTACACGGCGGCTATTTGGTTAGGCATTCTTACTGTTATAACCACTTCCTTTGTAGGGCTGCGGTTTACAAATAATCTAGTGCATGCTCGACATTTGGAAGATGAGGGAAAACAAAAGGCTTCCCTGCTCCTTTATGAGAATGTATTGGCTTCTGAGGCCAATACACTAGAAGATTCCATTGCTGTTATAAGTCAATCAAACTTGTTGGCTGGGCAGTACAGGGAGCGCTGGGCCACTCGATTTGATCATGTTATGAATCAACTCACAACAAAGGCCCCAATAGATACCAATACATTGTCTCGTGCCAGCAGCTTGATGCAATTTTTGATTGATTATGATAGCAAGGAGGGCAAAATGGGTAATGAAGCCGTTGTTCTAGAACACAGGGGGCGCATAGACGCCCTATGTGAGCGATATATTGCGTACACTGATGAGCTCTTGTCAGAGGGCTTACAGCCACAAAATGTAATGGCTTCCGTCCGGATATATAAAGGCAAGGTATTGCAGTATAACCCTTATCAAATCGAGGCATTAGCGCGTCTTTATTTCTTAACGGGGCTAAGCGGGCAATCCGATAAACAGGAAGAATATTTCATTAAGATCAAGCAATATCTTACCAAGGCCTTTCAAGATAATCCAGAAAACGGGAGACGGTTCTTAGAAAATCTCCTATCTTTGCAGTCTGCTAATTTCGACTACACGGTATTAGTGAATCGGTTAGCACAAGAATTAAACATATACTTATAATGCGTTTTTAAGGGGAAACCCTTACTAACAAATTCAAAGAATCTATTATGCCAAGCGGTAAAAAAAGAAAACGACATAAGATTGCAACGCACAAGCGTAAAAAGCGATTAAGACGTAATCGACACAAGAAGAAGTAACTTTTGTGTCATAAAATTGAATAAGTGAGAAAGGAACTTGTAATCAGCGCAAAGCGCGATCAAGTCCAACTTGCTTTGCTAGAGGATCAAAGGCTTGTAGAGTTACACCAAGACTCACAAGACGAGTCTTTAAAGGTTGGAGATATCATTTTAGGGCGTGTGAAAAAGGTCATGCCAGGTATGAATGCAGCCTTTATAGATATAGGAGGGCCACGTGATGCATTTTTACATTACACGGATATGGGGCCTTTATTTACAACCTATGCATATTATATGCATGGCATTCTCTCAGGTAAGCACAAGGACTACAACTTAGAACGCCTTAAGGTCCAGGAAAATATGGACAAAGAGGGAAAGATAGAGGATGTTTTAAAGCCAAAGCAAATCCTACCCTTTCAAGTCTATAAGGAGCCCATTTCAACCAAGGGTCCTAGAATGACTACAGAGGTATCCATAGCCGGAAGATATTTAATTCTTACTCCCTTTTCGAATCAAGTGGGGGTTTCTAGGAAAGTTAGCAATGAGTCTGAACGAAAGCGATTAAAGCGGCTAATTGAGAGCCTAAAGCCGAAAAACTTTGGAGTTATTGTTCGCACCAATGCCCAGGGAAAGAAGTCGTCTGAATTGCATCAAGACTTGGAGTCGCTCCTTAAAAAGTGGCGAACGGCAATAGCCAAAGTGCACAAGGCAAAGCCCCGGACGGTTATACATTCTGAGCTGGATAAGACGACAACGACGATTCGAGACATGTTGAACTCTTCGTTTAATGCAGTAATTACAGACAGCGAAACAATCTACAATAGCCTGGTCGACTATATTGGAGACTTTGCAGAACTGGACACCAATATTCTGCGGCATCATCGCGGAGAGCGACCAATATTTGATCAATTCGGAGTAACCAAACAGATCAAAAATCTATTTGGCCATACGGTAACTTTTGCCAAGGGACCATATCTCGTTTTAGACCATACCGAAGCTATGCATGTTGTTGACGTGAACAGCGGAGGGAAAGTCGCTATGCAGGGCGATCAGGAGACCAATGCCTTAGCTGTGAATACTGATGCGGCGGATGAAATTGCTCGACAGTTACGATTGCGGGATTTGGGGGGCATCATTATTATCGATTTTATCGATATGCGCGAAAAGGAAAACAAGAAGTTTATCTATGATCGCATGCGTGATCTCCTAAAGCTGGATAAGGCCACGACCACGGTCCTTCCATTGTCCAAGTTCAATTTAATGCAGATTACAAGAGAACGTGTTCGTCCACAGGTAGAAATTAAAACGGTTGAGCAGTGTCCTGCATGTAATGGCACAGGCAAAATTGAGGCATCCATTTTGGTGACAGACCGAATCGAGGATGCCATTGAGCAGCGAACGGAGAGTACCTCAATTCACCTTAAGGTTCACCCATATATCCATGCGTGGTTTACTAAGGGCTTATTTTCAGAGCGCTATAAATTAAGCAAGCGACTGGGCAAAAGCATACGCATGGATGCAGTAGAAAATTTGCCGTTAAACAAATTTGAATTTGTTGACTAAGAACGCCGTTTTACAATAGGAATTCGCCTGCCGCCTCCAAAGGCCTTATGGCTTATGCGCAGGACTGGAGGGGTCTGAAAACGCTTCCATTCAGCGAGTTCTATGAGTCCATATACCCTTTCTTTCTCTTCTTTTGATAACGTTGTAGAGGTGCTTGATTGCAGCGTTTTACGCTCCTCAATAATTTCTTTTAAAAACGGATCAAGTGCGGAATAATCTGGCAATTCGTCAGCGTCTGATTGATTGGGTCGAAGTTCAGCGGAAGGCGGCTTGGATATTATGTTACTGGGAATAATCTCCTTTTCTCTATTAATGTGTTGAGCAAGTTCGTATGCCTCTGATTTCCATACATCACCGAGGACACTTAGTCCACCGCACATATCACCATAGATTGTGGTGTAGCCAACAGCAGCTTCACTTTTATTACTCGTATTGAGAAGTATTCGTTGTTCGTCATTGGCTAAAGCCATGAGCAATAGTCCGCGCAATCTTGCCTGAAGGTTTTCTTCTGTTATAGGCTGAAGGTCGCCTTGGCTTTCATGCAATGATTCTTTGGTTTGTCTAAAGCAAGCTTGAATGGGGAGTGTTTTTGTAGGCATTCCGAGCCCTTCCGCGAGGGCAAGCGCGTCGTTAACGGAATGGTCGGATGAGAACTGAGATGGCATAAGCACCCCAAGAACATTTTCGGCCCCGATAGCCTGACATGCAATATAGGCAACAAGGGCGGAGTCTAATCCCCCGGAGAGACCTAAGATGGCCCGAGAGAGACGGAGTTTGTGAAAATAATCGCGCATTCCCAGGGTAAGAGCCTGAAGCACTTCTTCTTCCCACGGCTTGTTGACTTGATTACTATAACCTATAGCAGAGGTGCTGACGTCAACCGCGCAGGATGTAAAAGCTGGGGTAAGACTTAGTGGCCCGTTTTCTCCATATAAACCACTTTTCCCATCAAAAATGAGTTCTGTATTAGCGCCTGTTTGATTGCAGTAGACAACGGGGGCATTTGCCCCTTTGGCAAAGTTACCAATGGCCTTTTCTCTTTCGGCCTGTTGGTTCTTGGCATAGGGAGATGCAGACAGGTTGATTACCGCGGCCAACGAAGCTTCGTTATCTATCGACTTGCCGAGAAGTTGTTGCGGGCTAAGGACCCAAAGATCTTCACAAATGGTAATCAGAAGGTGATGACCACCAAGGGTCAACACATTATTGTGATTCCCCTCACTGAAGTAGCGTTTTTCATCAAAAACGTCATAGTTGGGCAGGGCTCTTTTGGTAAAGACATGCGTAATCGCCCCTTGTTCGATAAGAATGGCGGCGTTATAACAGGCACCCTTAAGCGTCCAAGGACAACCGAGCAAGAGCGGTGGAGCATGGGGATTTTCTTTTGCGAAACCCTCCACGGCCTTCATGCAGGAGTAAACAAAAGAATCTTCCTTGAGAAGATCAAGAGGAGGGTATCCACAAACGGCAAGCTCAGGGCTTATGACCAAATCAATGCTGGATGGTGCCTTGGTCCACTCTTTCTTAATCAAAGCAAGATTGCCAACGACATCCCCCACAATAGGGTTTATTTGTAAAAGCCTTAGGTTCATAGATAATAGACTAGAATCGAAACCCTAGAAATAGGCTTAAATAATGCATCGATACTCGATTTCCGCTTAAGAATTCTTGGAATTGCCCGGTTTTTCTAAAATGATTGACAAGACTGTTTTCATAGCGCACACCAACACTTATAAATCGTCGCGGGAGCATCTCGTAATCACAACCGACTCCAAAGCCGAAGCCCATATTGGCGGGCCGAATGATTTTAGAGTCTCCCTTGGGTCTGTGATCGCTTAAGATATTGGTCGAATCTGCAATGCGCTCCTGTACGGTAAAACTTGGATTTAAGAACCCATGGACATAGTATTGCATATAGCCCAATTGTTTTGTTTGTAGCTTAAATCCAAGAGGAATACGTATCTGTTGGAAGCGCACGTCGTAGTCTAATTCTGCGTAAGGCCCTTGGTTTATATTAAAATCGACATCAACGCGGTTGAGCGCATGATGTATTCCCGCAGTAAAAGCCATTTGTGCCTTCCATTGGTAGTGAATATCAAAGCCATAGTTAAAGCCCGCTTTGTTTCCATTTGTTTCGGTGAGCGCCCCGTTTTTTCCAGGAATTTGCAGGGTTGGATTGAGGTGTATACCGAAGGTAATAGGAATGCGATCTTGAGCGTTTGTACTTTGCACGACCAAAAGAAACCCGACAAGAAGGACTAAACTTCGAATACTACACACTAACTTCATTATTCTATGCTGCATAAATTTTGCTCTTTTCAACTTTTTGTTTCGCTTGGCTTGGGAGGATTATTGATGACTAGCTCTTGCCAAACTAACAATGAAAATACCAAATACCTTGACGAGGCCACGCTTGATTTAAACCAAGCCAATGTGGATAGTCTTCGTCTGGATAAAAAGCTTTTTGCTTCATTGTTTTCAAATTCAACACCAGGCAGTAGTCGTTCGTCATATTATGACTCATTAATAACCTATCAAATTCCAAGCAATCTATTAGTCAACGCTGGAAAGGATGAGATGTTTTATGATGTATTGGATAAACAAATCGAACAGATAAGTAGTCAAGTAGGAGACAGTATACAGCGGGTCCTCTCTCACTACAACTATTATTTTTCTGAGCAGGCCAAGGAATCCTATCAGATTGCTTACAGAACAAGCTGTTACGCTGATTGGATTGGCTTGTCAGCACCCTCATCACCCAGATTTTCCAGGGTAATATGCTTAGATGGCGCTCAATATGATACGGCAACCTTCCTTGTTAACACGGAGTACTATTTGCCGGAGTATCCTTTGTTTTTAAACTTGGATTCTGCCATAGCCCAAGCTATGCGAAGCGGCGCACCAGAGGATTTGTATTGGGTAGAGTCTCTTAAACAAAATATTTATTCCAACCCTTATGTGCTAGACTATGGATTTCATCCCGGGAACTATCTTCCATTAGACATTGCTAATGCCCTGTACATGGCGAATTATGCGCAGGATAGCGTAACGCGAATGACGCTCGGAGAAGCCATGGTAGATGCGGGAAAGCGTCTATTTTTCGTTGAATGTCTATTACCTGAATGGGCAGATCATAAGTTGATTGAATATTCAAAGCCCGCAATAGATTGGTGCAGGGAATACGAGTATGACTTATGGCTCATGTTCAATGATTCTCACTACGAGTGTGATATAACCTCAACCTCTTATTTTATTCATCAAAAGGCATTATCCATTTCTTCTGGTACTCAATCGCTTGGATGGGTAAACCTCCAAAGTGCACCGAATGCCCCTGATCGCATCGGAGAGTGGATTGGCTGGCAAATGGTTCGGGCGTATGCCGAGGAAAATGGAGGATATGCTGCACTTCAAAGCATAATTGAAACCCCCTCTTCCCTAATTCTTCAACAAAGCCCTTACAACCCCCAATAAGGCACTAGATATAAAGTGTTTGAAGGATTACTAAACTAATTCCCAGACAAAGCAAAAGCAATGTAAGGCTTGTCTTGAGGGGTAGCAGCTTGATATTATGAAGTTTATGGTAAAAAATACCCACTAAAACGGATAGGAAATACGCCATATAGAGGGAGGTAAACCCCTGGGAGGAGTACGATAACAGAAGACAATGAAGGGTTATTATTGGCCATGCTGCAAGACCAAAGAAACGAAGTCCGTTGCGGGTAAAGACAAATTTCATTCCCCGGTTGCGAACCACAAAATAGGAGAGGGTACAAGCTAATGGAATAATCGGGGCGAGGAGTATGATGTAGTTGACCAGGCTCGTCCCCACATTATTTGGTATCCCTAAAAGATAGGCTTGTCGATTAAGGGAGTTGTGCTGGCTTAACTTTTGAATCATGTAGTCAATAAAGTTTAGCCCTCCGTGCTGGTAATATTTTCCTTGTATTAGCAATAGGATGCTCAACAACAAGGTCAGCATGGTTACCCCTACAAAGTGCGCATAATGGTGGTCCCGCTTCCAACGGTATATACTGTAGATGGCTACAACAAGTCCAAAGACAAAACCAAACCAAGAGGTTAAGGTAAAACACAGCAATAGAATGCTATACCAGAAGAGATACTTGAGGCTCACAAACTTTCTTCGCATCCAAAGCTTAAGGCTTGCATAGACAGAACCAATAAAAAACACTTGGGCTAAGGTCTCGGGACCGTAAACTATTCCCTGAAACCAAAGGGTAGATGGAAGAAATAGATATACACTGGTGGCTACTATGGCGGGAATATAGGTGGGGCCTAGACCCTTTCGCAAACAAAGCAATGTGGTTGTTAGGTATACAAGGAAGGCACTTAGGGCGTGCAGAAATAAGTTCAGGTTAAAAAGTGCTTGGGCCCGAAGCTTTCCCTCGCCGTCTTGAGCCAGTAAATCATATAACCAAAAAGCCATCGGGGGTTGACCTAATCGACTGGTAGAGGGTTCAAGATAGGACACATTATTGAGGTCTATCAATTCTATAGTGTGGGTCCATAAGTTCGCACCAGGCTCCCATAAAACGAAGGGCAACCGAAAGCCTAGCGACAACAAAAACAGAAGCAAGACACTAAGCAACGGCTTACGTTTAAGAAGGTCTATAGCTTGTTTTTTACTATTCAATGTTAGGGTTCTAAACGTTGACTGGTTCTGGGGAACGGAATGGCTTCCCGAATATGGTCTAGTTTACATATCCAACAAAGTAAACGCTCTAGCCCAAGACCAAAGCCCGAGTGAGGAACGTTACCGTAGCGGCGCAGATCAAGGTACCATTCGTAGGCGTTCTGCGGCAAGTCATGCCTTTTGATTTGTTCTAATAAATAGTCTATATCAGTTTCGCGCTCTCCACCCCCTACAATTTCTCCGTAGCCTTCGGGCGCAAGCACGTCGACTCCTTTGGCATAATCTGGATAATCTGGATCTACCTTCATGTAAAAGGCTTTGATAGCTTTGGGCCACCTGTATACCATAATGGGACATCCATACAACATAGTCAGCACGGTCTCATCGCTGCCCCCAAAGTCTTCCCCGTGGGAAAAGGTAGATGCGGACTCTAACCATTTGGGGTAATTGCGCAAGTTCTCTTCGATCTGTTTTAGGTCATTTTTAAGTGAGTCGGCTTTATTTCTGTTAAAATTTCGAACGCCCTTTTTTGAATTCATATCATTGGCAGCAGCCTCCCGTTCTTCAATTTCGAGCATGACTTCTTTTTGTCGTGCCACCTCTTTTTCGATTTCTCCCTCTAAGTAAGCTTTGGCCGTCATGCCATTCACATCGACTTCACTGCGAAGAACTTGAACAGCAAGGTCGTATGGAATCCGAGGAAAGATTTGGTTTACGGATTGCAGCGCGTCAAGCTTCCTCCCGAGCACTTGAAAAGCTTCAGGGCATCGATCTATGACATCATTGACTACATAGCGCAGCATTTCTTCGATCAAGTCCATATTCATATCCAGATCATAGAAGGCCATCTCGGGTTCCATCATCCAGAACTCGGTGAGGTGGCGCCGTGTCTTCGATTTTTCGGCTCGAAAGGTTGGTCCAAAGGTGTATATTTTACCTTGGGCCATTGCCATTGCCTCGCCGTAAAGTTGACCGGACTGCGAAAGAAAGGCTGATCGGTCAAAATATTCAGTGGCAAAAAGTTCGGTAGAGTTTTCCGCAGCATTGGACGATAGAATAGGGGCATCCATTTGAACAAACTCCCTTTCTTGAAAAAACTTGTGAATCGCGAAGATGGTGGCATTTCTAATCTGCATGATAGCCCACTGCCGCTTTGAACGCAGCCATAAATGCCGTTGGCTCAACAAAAAGTCTGTCCCATGGGCCTTTTTGGATATTGGGTATTCTTCAGAAACGTCAATAAGCTCAAAGGATTGAACCTGAATTTCTTTCCCCCCTTCTTGGCGTTCGTCAAAATGTAGGCTTCCTCTGACAATCAGCGAGGATTCTAGGCTAAAGGACTTAGTTTGTTCAAAGATTTCTTCTCCCAAGTCTTCTTGGCTGAATACACACTGGCAGTATCCGCTGCCATCTCGAAACACCACAAAACAAAGCCCTTTGCTGTCTCGTCGACCGGCAACCCAGCCGCGAAGCTCAACGATGCTTCCCTCTGCTGATTGCTGTAAAGAATGGATGGTTTGAAATGTATTTTTCATTTATATCTGTGCTCTCAATTTATAGACCGACAGAAAGGTATAACTTTGCTTATGATTATTCTATGATTCGACAACAGTTATCTCAAAAACTTCTTCAAAGGTTATCCCCTCAGCAAATCCAGCTGATGAAACTTCTCCAAATACCTGCAGGTAGTTTGGAGGAAAGAGTACGTGATGAAATAGAAGCAAATCCTGCCCTAGAAGAAGGAAAGGATGAGCAAGAAAGCTCGGAGGCCATTGATCAGGAGCTAGCGGATTATATCGATGAAGACAGCTACCTCCAACGAAAACCCTCTAAAGCTAAACAGCGCACAGAAGATGATAAAACGATACCTGTGGCAGCATCTACCACCTTTTCAGAGCACCTAGATGCCCAACTTGGAGTACGAGAAGTAGATGATCACCTTCACACACTAGCCCTTCAAGTCATTGGAAGCTTGGATTCTGATGGATACTTGCGACGGGACAATCTTTCGATAGTGAATGATCTTGCCTTTAGCCAAAATCTTACAACAACGGAAGAAGAGATCGAAAAGGCTGTAGAATTAGTCCAATCCTTTGACCCGGCAGGGGTGGCAGCCAGGGACTTGAGAGAGTGTCTTTTGCTACAACTTCGGCGAAAAGAAAGCACGCAAAGTATCGAAGAGGCCATTGAAATTTTGGAAGAACACTTTGATGCTTTTTCAAAAAAGCACTATGATAAGCTAATCAATGCGCTGGGCATCGACGATGAGGAGCTAAAATTGATTCAAGCCGAAATCCTTAAGCTCAACCCTCGACCTTCAAGTGGCTTTGCCCAGCATGCAGGACTAATGACGCACCAGGTGATTACACCAGATTTTAAGATCACGAACAGTGAAGGTGTATTGAGCCTAACCCTACATGCGCGCAATGCCCCAACCCTTCGGGTGAGTCAAAGTTTTAAAGAAATGCTTGAGGCAGAAAAACGTGCAAAACCGGAATCAAAGTCAGCCCAAGATGCCTTGGTATTTGTTAAACGAAAAATCGATTCTGCCAAGTGGTTTATCGATGCGATACGTCAACGTCAAATCACGTTGATTACCACTATGGAGGCTATTATGGCCTATCAAGAAGACTTCTTTTTAACAGGTGACGAGGCGAAGCTAAAGCCTATGATATTAAAAGACATTGCCGAAAAGACAGGCTATGATATCTCTACAATAAGCAGGGTGTCCAACAGCAAGTTCGTACAGACCGAGTTTGGAACAATCAAGCTAAAAGCGCTGTTTTCCGAGAAGATGACCATGGCAGATGGCGAAGAGATTTCATCAAAAAAGGTGAAAAGTGAATTGGCGGATATTATAGCCAACGAAGACAAACGAAAACCATTAAGTGATCAAAAGCTTATGGAAGTAATGAAGGAAAAGGGCTACGATATTGCTCGCCGAACCATTGCCAAGTACAGGGAGCAATTAGATATACCCGTAGCGCGATTGCGTAAAGAACTCTAGTATATCATAGAAGTTGAGCATGTCATTACAACAAGTTATTCAGCGTCTAGCCCAAGGATTGTCAATAGTCTTTCATCCAATATTTATACCCCTAGCTATGACTTACATTATATTGGAGACATCACCATTTCGCTATCCAATGGGTGATTACCGATTTGTTGTTCCACTGCTGTTAACGGGAATTTTTACTGTGATCTATCCCATTTTTATGTTGTTAATCTGTCGTGGGCTTGGTCTGGTAAAATCATTCGATTTAGGTGAACGACGGGATCGGATTGTTCCCTATATAGCTACTTCTTGCTTTGTTTTTTGGGCCTATTTCATGATGCGGAAAGGATCAGATCCTGTGATAGGTCAAATCGACATATTGACTCATCACAACCCTTTGTTTGAAGCGATGTATTTAGGGGTTTTTTTCACCCTTGTACTTTTATTGCTATGCACGTTATTCTGGAAAGTAAGTGCTCATTCAGCGAGTTCGGTAGCCCTTGTATTGCTCGTTTACCATGTTGCGCCTTACTCGAATGAAAGTGTTCTTCCGTGGTTTATTGCTAGCGTCTTGATTGCGGGCTTTTCGGCGGCATCACGCCTTTATGTAAAGGCACATAGCATAGAACAAGTCATTGCTGGATGGTTCCTTGGAATCGCCGGGATGTCCCTTGGATTTTATTGGGTGTTTGACCTGGCAATCTGATTAAAAGGCACTGATAAACAGGGAAACCGACCAAGGGGTCATTGATGGGCCTTTGTCCTTTTTAAACAAGCCTGTTAAGCTGTAAAACCCTTGAATATTTAATGCACCAATTCCAATTCGTGCAGTGGGTCCTGTGCGCAAGAAGTTCACATCACGGTATCGATTGGTGCGGAATACTTGATAGTTTCCGTTCTCATTGCGAACTTCCTTTTGATAGGACCGGAGTTTAAATCCAGTTTGCCATCCAATCGCCCACTTAAAGGCTAGACCCTTCCCTTTGGGTTGACTTCTGAAACGGAGTTCAATCGGGATGTTGTAATAGGTTACACCGAGCTTACTTCTTCGAACGCTGTCCTGATTGCGAAAGTCAGCGGTTTCTTGAAAGGCTAATCCCGTTGAATCATGGATAAAACGACCATTATGAAAGTAGTTGTTCCACTGCAACCCACCACCGATGGCCAGGCTGAATTTTGATAGAGACTCTTCAGGTCCAAAGGGCATATCGACAAAAAAGTCGTAGCCGACTTCAAGAGATGACCAATACGGAGTAAACGCATTTACATTATGACTAAGTCGGTTAAATCCAAGCCTTAGGACAAACTGATCGGCATTGGCCCCTAATTCTTCGTCAGAGAGAGGCTTGGTTGCACTGGCATCTAGGTCTCTTTGAGCATAAAGGGCAGAATTTCCAACTAGAAAAAGGGAAAAAGCTAGGATGATAATTGACTGCACTCTGTACATAATGATTATTTTATGGTGAATTTAAACAAAGATTTAGATGCCAAAGAATAAGCATGCAGCTATTCGCTACAAGATCATTGACAAGATGTTAACGAGCGCTTCAAGGCCTTATCCATCGAAAGAAGATATTTTGGACAAGTTACGCAATGACTTAAAGGATTCCATCAGTGAACGCACGCTTCAAGAGGACCTCAGCGCCATGCGATTTGATGAAGGCCTTGGGTTTAATGCGCCTATTCGCTATAGCAGAAAGTACGGGGGCTATTATTATGAAGACTCCCAATATTCCATTGCAAAACTTCCTATTTCTAGCAATGACCGAGAAGCCTTGGATATGGCGGCATTGATTTTAAAACAATACGATAGCCTGCCCATTTTTAGTGAATTTTCTAATGTGGTGACTAAGCTTCAAACCGTGCTTGATGGAGTGGTCTCTGATTCTATTGAAGCACGCCGACAAATGATTCAGTTTGAGGAAAGCCCAAATTATAAGGGCTTGGATCTCATTCAGCCGCTACTACGCGCAGTAGAGCAGCAATTTCGAATAGACTTCACCTACCAGAGTTTTGCAAGCACCGAAAAACGGCACGAAGACTTTGAACCGTTATTATTAAAAGAATGGAGACAAATGTGGTACGTCGTTGGCCGCTTCAAAGACGCAGCCGCGGAGGCAAAAAGAACCTATGCCTTTGCGCTTGATAGGATTACTAATCTTGAAGTAAAGGAATCCGAAGGGTTTACCTTTCCCTATGATTTTAATGCTCGAGACCATTATGCCCATGCGTATGGCATTTACCGAATGGATGGAAAACCCGAACGGGTGAAGCTCAGGGTTTTTAATAAGACCATAAGGGGGTATATGCGCAATAATCCATTTCACGCATCACAAAAGATTACTAAAGAACGTGAAGACTATATGGATATAGAGCTTACCGTCTTTCCAACGCCCGATTTAGAGGGTGACATCTTGAGGTTTTGCCCAGATATACAAGTCCTCTCCCCAAAAACATTGCGTGATAGCATCGCAAAGCGCATTCAAGATGGCTTGAGTCGAATGTCAGATAATCAGTGACATAGCGCATAGCAAAAAAAGATTGACCAAACACTAAAACACATATAGGCGGTGTTTTGTGTGGTTTACTTTGAGGTAAAATTAATCGCAATGCAAACTACCTTTTCTTTTAATGCCCCCTTGAATGCCACCAAATTTTCTCAATCGTCCACGCGCCTGGCACCTCGTCGTAATTATACACAAGAGTTGACGTCTCGTCTTTCGCTTGCTTGTACTCTTGTTAATAGTGGAAATATTTTTTTAGCGAAAAAACTCGCAAGAGAAGTTGCTCTCAAAGCTCAATCGTTGGGTATGTACATCGAGTTTGAGGCGAAAGCATTTCTTGGGATTATCGCCTATGATCAAGGAGATTGGGTTAGTGCTCGTCTGCACTTTTTCCAGGCGAAGGCCTCTCTATATCCCCAACATCCAAGCTATGCTTCGGATTGCAGATATATCGATTCCTTGCTCAAGCGATTGGATAATCACTCGACACCTAAGCAGCGCAAACTTTCTTTGGCGGCCTAACTACTTGAGTTGGTTCCAGCGCTTTTGGTTGAGAAAAAAGCCAAGCTTTCGGCGCCAATTCCACATTTTCCATTCAAGGAAGTCTCGGGTAGATAAGCTTGGATTAAGACCCCACTTCCACAAGTTGTTTGGAAATGGTCTAAGAGCATAGGGAAATTTGTGAAGATTTTCTTTCCAGGGAATGGTCTTCTTGATTCGATTAAAGCACTGCCTATTATGCTTGTAAAGCACAGGGTCAACAGGCGGCATAACTTCCAAACCAATATGTCTTGTGAGGTTGGCGTCCGGCAAAAAAAGAGGATTTTCAGATAAGGAAAAGACCCAGTGGGCTAATCCTACACCAATAAAGGGAATGCCAAGACAAATGGTGTCCATGTCAATGGATTGCAGGAGTTCCGGCGAGAAAACAAAGCAGTCAAAGCCCGGATGAGTCATGCCCTTATCGGCAAAAATTGCAGGTAAATCATCCGTGCGATCAAGGGCTATGGAAACACGTTGGCGATTAATGACAAGCGCATCATGACCTTTATTTAGGTAGTATGCCACACTTTCATAGAAATGCGGCGTTAGGATAATGTCGCAGTTGGTATAAATCAAGTAATCACATGATATATGGTCCTTGGCAGCATCTAAAATCTCCTGAATTAGAGGCAATGGTTTTGTGGCACTGGGCAGAAAATCTAGAACCGATTGTTGCAGAGAAGGTAAACTATTGATTTCTGGATGACCGCGCAATGGCCCCCCTTCTTGAATAGCAAAAAGATCTACCAATCCTTCCTTGAAATAAGCTTGGGCATCCACCATGCTTTTTAGCGTAATCTCTTGCAATGAAAAGAGATTGGGGTTTTCCCCTACCTTTACTGTATTGATGATGTGACCAAGTTTCATAATGCCCAACTCATCGAAATATACATCAACTTCTAAGGAAGTATTACGATATAGCGCCGAATCGACCGGATTTTTTGCTCATCTACTCTCGATATGGCAGTACAGGGGGCTTATTCAAACACTAGGTTTTCGAGATGTTCGGTTGAGGTATACCAAAACAAAGTTGGGCTTTGTCTGGATTATCGCTCAGCCCTTACTGGCAGCTGCCATTTTTCAGTTATTTTTTACGAAGTTGTTTGTCTTTGATGTGGGGCTCCCCGAGGATATACCTTTTTTTCTATTTGCCTTTATTGGATTTACAGGATGGCTGCTTTTTACCAATATGATGTATGGTGTGGGACAGGCATTGATTACAGAAGAGCAATTGATTCAAAAAGTGGCATTTCCCAAAATCATTTTGCTGTTATCTAAGGGGATACAACCCATCTTGGATTTTGTAGTGTGTAATATAGTGGCAGGGACAATAGCCCTCATATTTTTTCCCATACCAATTCAATGGAAAATTCTTTGGTGGATTCCGGCTACTCTATCCATAGTGTGTGTCGGATTTGTCCTTGGCCTGTGGTCGGCAATACTTTCTAGAAAATACCGAGATGTTCTCCATTTGCTTCCATTTATAGCAAACTTTGGAATATGGCTGACACCGGTTTTCTATTCTACGGAATTGATTCCACAAACTTGGCGTGCATATCTACAGTTCAACCCATTGGTTTCCTACATAGAAATGCTTCGACTAAGCTATTTTGGCCAAGCGTGGGTAAGCTATCCCGCTTTTTTTATATCCCTTGGCATCCTTTTGCTTTTTGGACTCTGGGGAATGGTTTACCTATATCGTGTGGAGCATGAATTTGCAGATGCGCATTAAACCTAATACGTAGATCCATGATACCAACACTTTTTAGAGAAAAAAAAGTAAATAAAACACTGAAAAAGAAAGGATTTGTCCGTCTTCCCTTCCTTTCGACATCGGCTGTAGAATCATTAAGGTTGGCCTTTATGGGGCACAAACAGTCGATAGGTGAAGGTTTCTGTGCCACCATGTTTTCCGATGATATGGAATACAGACAATGGGCTAATGAGATAATTTGCCAAGCATTAAACGCCGGCTTCACAGAACACTTCCAACCCCAATTCCATCTTCTTTATGCCAACTTTATGGTAAAATACCCAGGTGAGGCTAGTAAAATGCCCCTTCATCAGGATTGGACCTACATTGAAGAAACGCAGAATCACCGCTCCTATGCTGTTTGGATTCCGTTGCAGGATTTACACGCAGAAAATGGTTCCTTAGAAGTGCTTGAAGGAAGTCATAGGGCAGGTAACCAGTGGCGCGGTCCTGGCACAACATGCCCCTTTCAAGAACACGAGGCATTGATTCGCGAACAAGGCATGTTGAGCGCTCAGCACCTTAAGGCAGGGGAGGCTATTGTTTGGGATCATAGACTTGCTCATGCGAGCCCGCCCAATTTGACGGACACACCGAGAATTGCGGTAACGGCTATTATCACGCCAAAGGACAAGCAAACCCTCCATTGTGTGGTTTCAGACGAAGCAAAAGGTCATGGTCATATCATTTTGACGGATACTTCTTTTTACACTCAATACACGATTGGAGATATTGCAAACTACCCACGCAGTGCCCCGTTTCAAAGGGAATATGCAAAAACTACGCTCACAGACATTAAAAGATGGCGCGAAAAAGCACTTTCTAGGGGATTTTTGTTTTCAAAATGGTAGATTAGAACGCATGAAACATCCGGTTTTTCATGATGCTGCGCTTCAAAAGAAATTTGATGTTGAGGGCTATGTAATTCTTGATGCTTTTTCGGAGGAGGAGATGAAGGAGACGGCCCGCTATATGGATGAGCTCTATTATGAAAGCCGAACGGCAGAGAAACACATAGATTCTGATTATGATTTGAGCTTTTTTGCTTCGAGTGCAGAATACAAAGCACGATTGCGTGAGAAAGTATCCAATTATTTCACGAAGTTTTTAGCCGAAACCCTAGCGGACTATGAGCCATTGATTGTCAATTTATTTTTTAAAGAACCAGGGAAAGGAGAGGTGCCTATTCATCAAAATTGGACCTTTGTTGATGAAAGCCAATACACTTCGGTTTCCATTTGGATGCCATTATGTGATGTGGGTAGATACAACGGTACGCTAGAGGTTATACCAGGAAGCCATACAACATTGACACCCTTTCGTAGCCCAAGCATTCCATGGGTTTTCTCTGGCCATGAAGAAGATATTAAGGCAAAATGGATGCAGCCCCTTACCCTGAAGCTGGGTCAAATCGCCATATTGGACGACGCCTTGCTTCATTATTCTGGAGTCAACCAATCGCCTGAGGCAAGACCCTCGATTCAGCTGATAATGAAGCCGAAAGCTGCCCAGGCCATACATTACTATCGCAGTAAAGAGGATGAGCTTACCGTACATGATGTAGATGCAACCTTTTTTGACACCTTTGTGCAAACCGAGGTACCTAAAGCTCCTATTCAAAAGGTTATGCCCTTTGAATACCACCAAGCAACTCCAGACCAAATAAACCCCCTTGGATAAGACATGAGTAATGCATTGTCTTCATTGGGTTTTTATAAGCTTGGCACCATGTCAGATTCCTGGGTGCGTGGCCTTCAAGAGGAGGCCCCAACGTTGGTGACCAATTGGTCAGGTCGACAGGGATTTTATTCTACAATGAACGAAGAGGATGCATCGTTCAAAAAAAACGTTCAAGCAAGGTTGTCGGCGATGATGGAAGATTGGTTAGCTGAACATTTTCCAGCGCACCGTCTTTTGTTGGTAAGCCTAGTTGTGAAGTTTCCCAAAGGAGATCAAATAGTCGGTCTTCACCGCGATTGGGCCTATGTTGATGAGACAAAACATAACTCATTGAATTTTTGGATTCCTTTGGAGGATGTTGATGAGCATAGAGGATGTTTACATGTTGTGGGTGGCAGTCATCATTCTGCATCGCCTTTCCGTGGCACCCCATTTATTTCCATGCCCAAACACCTTGAGCAAACCATCATGCAAGGGGCTGAAGCGCTTCCCATGAGGAAGGGCGAAGTATTGGTATATGATTCGCGGCTACTTCATTTTTCTAATCCCTGTGCTGGGGATAAACCAAGAATAGCAATAGCTGGAGTAATAATTCCCTCGGAGGCTCAACCCATTCATTATTGTTTTGATGAAGGGCAATGTGTAACCTACGATGCCAGGGGTGATTTTTTTTCAACCCTTACACCAGGAAAACCTATAGCTGCCCCGATTCTATCGACAGAAAACGATATTGCCAAAGTCAGCCACTACTACGATAGGGTAAACCATGAATACATGCAACATTATGGTGAGCATATTCAGGCATTTCGTCCAACGGAAGATTTCGTTCTCTTTAATCATATGGTAGAATCAATGAAGTTGAGCGAGGGTCTCCAGGTAGTCGATGCGGGATGCGGCGTTGGGGGTAGTATGCGCGCATTTGCCGATCGGGTTAAGGCCCACTTCAAAGGCTTTACCCTGTCATCAGTTCAAGTAGAAGAGGGGCGGTTAAAAAACCAAAAGCACTCCGCTAAAGAATGCTTAGAAATCCATTACGGGGACTATCATTACTTAGATCAACTTGTAGACAAGGAAAGTGTAGACAGGGTGCTATTTATCGAATCGCTTGGACATTCTACTGAGCTGCATCGTGCGGTACAAAGTGCGGAGGCCATTTTAAAGCCAGGTGGTATCCTCTACATAAAAGACTTTTTTCCGTTCTATCGAAAAGATGAGGATTTACTTCGGAAGCAAGAAGAAGTCATTGAGCGAATCAATGAATATTACGCGTACAATGTGATTGATTTTGAGTACTTGATGCAGTGCTTGAGAAAGGAGGGACTCAGAATTTTAACAATTCAAGCCTTTCCCTTTGAGGATGATATCACTAAGCGATTTGCGTTTGAAGAAGCCCTAGATATCGATTTGTTTGAAGGCGAGGCCGAGTTTCGAGTAGCCGAATGGTTGGAGATTGTAGTTCAAAAACCAATTAATCCGATGTATTAATGCTGGATTAGGATATTTTTATACCATGCGAGATACTTTTCTCCAAAACCGACATCAAGACCAATTTGAGCAAGAGGGCTATGTCCTCTTCTCTCAATTCCTTCCCCCTGCAGTTGTAGAAGCTCTTCGACAACAATATTTCCAGTGGGACCACGATCTTGGAGAAGGATTTCATGCTACGATGCACAGCCATGATGTTTCCTACCGAAAAAAGGTCCACCAATCTATGGTCGATCACATTCAACCGCACGCCGATAGGGTCTTAAAGAATTATAGACCCTTGGTAGCTAACTACACTGTTAAAGAGGTGGGCGAAGAAAGCTTTTTTGATTTTCACTTGGATTGGAATATGGTTGATGAGCGCAAATCCCGTTCAGTAACGATTTGGGTTGCGCTAGACGATACCGATGCCCATAATGGAAATTTGTGGATTCTTGAACAAAGCCATCGCCTTCCAGCAACGTATCGCTGTGGTCCGGGGTTGCGATTAATGGCGCAAGACAGCGATTTATTTAAACACAAAAAGCTTCGCAAAAGAGCACTTCCCATGAAGGCAGGTGATGCTATTATTTATGACCATAAGCTGTTTCACGGCTCGCCACCCAATCTAAGTGACTCTGTTCGAATTGGATTAAACTACGCCATGGCGCCTCGGGAAATTCCAGCCATACATTATCTATGGTCGGGCGGGCCAGGAGATATACAATCTTCACCAAGGCTTCCTATTGAGGCTCGAGAAGTCGAGGATGAATTTTTCTTATCCTGTATCATCAATGATTCAGGGGCAGCAAAAACACACACCCTTTCACTTCAGGTAATCGAAGAAACCTTAACGGCGTACAGTCAGGAAGAAGTCAATCAACATATCCTAGATATCGATCAAGAACGGTTGCGTCAACAAGGATATCAGGTTGTTGGAAATCTTTTTGATCAACAAAGGATGCAGCGATGGATTGATTGGGCAGAAGAGCACATCATCCAAGTAGTCAAGGGCTATGATTTTTACACAAGCCACTGGGATATTCCAGGATGCGATACCGAAAAGGTTCACGAGTATTTTAGTCAGGAGTTAGGGGATCAAATCAAGGCTTGGTTCCCAACGTATCGCCCAGCTCTTTTCTATACACTAGTCAAGCAGCCCAATGGTGATAATGAAGTTTTTCCCCATCAAGATTGGTCTATTATAGATGAGGCTTTGGGACGCAGCTACCTCTTGTGGATTCCTTTAACTACTCCTAAAGAAGGCGCGCCAATCGATGTGCTTTCGGGAAGCCATCGCTTTTTCCCTCAAGAGCGCGGTCGTGGTATAGCTTCAGTAGGAGACCTCCTCCACCCAATGGAAGGAATAGAGTATACTTCTTTGTCTATAAATCCTGGGGAGGCGTTGCTTATGGATCATGGCTTGGTACATCAGTCTCCTCAGTTTGTTGGCGAGAATCCTCGATTGGTTTTAGGCGTTACCTTAATACCCAAAGAACAACCCATACAACTTGTTGAACGGGCAGATGGTCGTTCACTTCAAGCCAACGAATTAACCGATATTGCCTTTCGAAAGGCTCGGTTCAATCCTCGAAAAGATGGTACTAAGCAACCGTTAGCAATGACGTTTCCCTTTGGGAAGTCCTATGTTAATGATCGGCTGCGTGCGGAGGAACGGCCAATTTTTCACAGAGATATTGACCAAGAAGAATTTTTTACTCGCGGATTTATAACAACTCCACTGTTGGATTCCCAAAATCTTGCTTCGTGTTTAGAGGTCTTTTCTGCGAGCCACAGGGCTACTGAAAGAGACAAGTATAACAGCTTAGACCTCGATGACTCAGAGCGGCCAATGGGTTTGTATGATCAGCTGTGGCCATTGCTAGAACCAAGTATTGCCCGAATTCTTTCAGAGTACAAGGCGTTTGGAGTGAATTTTGCCGTAAAAACCGCGGAGAGTCAAGCGACGTTTACTCCCCATATTGATGATATTCATGCTGACGAGTCCTGCTTTACCGGAGTAAATTGTTGGATTCCCCTGGTGGATGTCAACGAGAACAATGGAGGACTTTATTTTATAGAGGGCTCTCATCGGTTGGATTTGCCCATACGTGGGATAGGCCTTCCCTTTCCTTTTGAATCTTACTCAGAAAAAATAGCTAGTCAAGGAATTCCACTGGAACTTAAGGCCGGAACAGGAATCTTTTTTCATAGTAAAATTATCCATGGGTCACCGATGAATCAATCGGGAAAGGATAGGCCAGCAATAATTGTAGGCTTACTTCCGAACGAGGCACAGCCCATCGTACATATGCGTTTTGATGGATTAGATGCTTCTTTGGTAGAGACGTTTGAAACCACACCTGATTTTTATGAAAAGGTGCAAGTTGATGAGCGACCGAACTTTGTAAAAAGTCTAGGAAGAAGACCCCATGGCCTGGAGGCTTTTGACCCAAGTATTATTGAAAACTTTTTAACGTAACGAGGTATGTCTTGGGTAATCAAAGCAAACGATGTCACGAAAATCTACAAAGTACAGCGCACTGTTGAATCCGCGTGCCATGCACTTCGTGGGCTAAGCTTTGAGGTAGAGCATGGCGAAACGATTGGTCTTTTGGGACCAAACGGCTCGGGGAAAAGCACCCTTTTAAAAATTCTAAGCGGTATAACAAAGCCCAGTTCAGGAGAGGTTCAGATGCGGGGAAAGGTAGCCTCTATTCTCGAGGTCGGAACGGGGTTTCACCCGGATTTAACTGGAAGGGAAAACCTATTCCTCAGTGGCAAGCTCTTGGGAATGGCAACTGAGGAGATTCGCCTGCACGAACAAGAGATCATCGATTTTTCAGGAATAGCGCCTTTTATTGATCAGCGAGTTCGCACATATTCAAGTGGCATGTTTATGCGACTCGCCTTTTCGATTATGGCCTTTTTAGAGTCTGATATACTGCTCTTGGACGAGGTCTTTTCGGTAGGCGATGCTTCCTTTCGACAAAAGGCAGAAGAGCGTATACGAAATCTAAAATCAAATCGAACAGTTATTTTGGTTAGCCACGATATCGGCCAGATTGCTTCGTTATGTGATCGTGTTTTCCAACTTGATCGTGGCCAAATGATTCACCAAGGAAGTCCAAGAGAGGTGGTTAATCACTATGCACTTTCCTCCTGGCTAAACACCTCAGCAAGCTTACATAATGAAGACAATGAAGACGTTGTGGGCTCAATGGCCGTCTTGAGCAAGGGGGTTTGGGATATTGAATACCAAGGGAATAAAGTCACCCTAGAGGCGGCATACGATGAAAAATTATTGCAAGAGAGGGGGCGTCTTTCTCTGGCAATTACCTCACCCAAATCAATCTGGTCTACCACACGAATTGCTTTCTCTATTGCTCAAATTGGTCAACCTCCTTTCTGGGCAACCTCGGTTGATGCTCCACCTACAAGTTCTGTGGTTGAACGCCAGATTGGTAATACAACCATTGATTTAAGCATGCTGAACAAGGGATGGTATTCGATTGCGTTTTTTCTCTTAGATAAAGCCAAGGAGGGAGGGGAGATTGATCGTTGGCCAAGAGCCTTATCTTTTGAGATAAAAGGTGATAATAATCAGGCCCATGAGGCAGCCAAAGGTTTCTCGGGTCCTATAGTGTATCCCACGACATGGCATTATAATCCTCTTCAGTAATGTCGGGCTTAATCAATAAGAAGGCGATGGCCAATTGGGGAATTTTTTTCCTGTATTTCTTGCTTTTCTCGGCAGTATTTATGCCATTTGCTGCCCATTTCTCTACGACGGGAAATACGGACACCCTCATTCATATAGCCCTCTTTAATGAATGGGCGGACAAGTTCATGTCTTGGTTTACCGGACAAGAGGTTTTTACGGCGATGGCGCTTGGCGAAGGGGGGATTACAGGGTATTCTGAGTTTTATCTAGGCCAAACGGTATTGTTTCATCTTGGCAAGGCTATTTTGCCGTATGGCGATGCAGGGGGCCATGCTTTTTTGCAAGTGTGTCTTTTTAGCTTCAATGCCTTTGCCATGTTCTTTTTTTTAAGAACACTGTCTTTCGATCGATACGCGGCATTTCTTGGTGGACTCTTTTTTTCGGCCTCAAGTTTTATGTGGGGGAATCATGAGCTTTTAAACACGTTGGCTTTGTTTCCTCTGCCGCTATCCCTTGCTTTGTTAATGCGGTCTAAAGGGGAAAATCCTTCTTCCAATCGAAACCGTATTCTAAGCCTAGTCATTATAGCTACATCTTATGTATGGTCAGGGTATACGTTTGTTTTTGGCTCATTACTCTATGCGGTGTTTTATGGCTTGACTACCGGTTTACGAGACAAGAAAGAATTGGTCCTTGATGTTTTATTAGCACTTGTTTTGGCAATTCCCATGATGGTTAAAGTGTATGTTCTTGCACAAAGCAATGTTGTCAATGCCTTGGATTTGACAAATGCTAGTCACCAGAATTTTGCCCTGCAATGGTCCTCTTTGTATACTTCATCACCAGGAAGTATTCCGGGTCTTGAGCCCAATCAGACTGGAACTGAGGTGCTCAAAATGACGTATTATGCTTGGTCTGGATTGCTTTTTTGGATCTTAGTTCTTTATGGCTTGTATTCAGCTCCTAGGCGGGAAAGCATCGGATACAGTATTGGTGCAGGACTGTTTTTTCTGCTAAGCTTAGGTCCTGTTTTGTGGAGCCACGGAGGCTTCGAAGTTCCAAGCCCCTTTATTGTTTTCTATGAATCCGCATTCTTAGGTAAGATTATCCGTATACCCGGAAGATTCTATGCTTTTTCCCTGATGTTTTTGACCGTATTGGCAACATTCGGAGTAAAGGCGGTATTGCAGAAGCCATTTTTTATGGGCCATAAAGTGCGCTATTCTATATTGATAGGAATAGTCTTTTTAATGGCCAACCTTCCCTGGATCAACCATAGAGCTCACTATACTTTGCCTGCGATTGCAGAAGAATTATCATCCATTGAGATGCATTTATTGCCGACGGATACGGTGTTGTTTTTGCCAACCTCTCTCGGGCAGTACGATACATACGACAAAGAGCTCAGCGATTTTAATCGAGAATATCAGCACGTCTATTCCGGTCAAACATTGGGGCGCCCAATGGTTAATGGTTCTTCTAGTTACTATCCCAAGGCGACGAAAGTCCTCTATGACCATATTGAGCATGCCAAGACATCCGAAGCACTCTATGAAGCGTGCTCAAGTCAATCAGTGGACGTTTTGGTCCTAAACAAAAGGCTTTCTATTCAAGGAGATGCCGAAAAGATAGAAGCACTATGTCAGGACACAACTCTTTTTATCCCGATATATCAAGCAAGCGGTGTACAGGCTTATCGATTGGAAAACAATATACCCCATGAACTTTATGAAAGAGGTAAACAATAGTTACTCAAGATTTGGGGCAATAATTGATGTAGTCCTTTGGTTTGGTCTAGCATTTACCGCGGCCATGTATTGGGTGGGCTTAAATGCCATAAACAATGACCAAGTAACCTTATCTGCCTCTGAACATCTTTGCTACGACAAAGACCTTGGATTTAAGCCCCGCAGTAACCATCAGTTCACCCACTTTGACATTTCTAAAATTGCTGCCGATACTGGGGTTGTTTATTCAATCGTACATCATGGTGCCAGAACTACGGGAACAATAGACAGCCTTAAGCCTCATCATGTGGGCATGTTAGGCGCCTCCTATACCTTCGGGCAAGGGTTAGACGATTCGTCAACTTTTCCCCATATACTTCAAGACTGCTCCTCCCGGTATTCGGTGTCAAACTTCGGATTTATGGGCTATAGTCCGCAACAAATCCACCAGTTAGTCGAGCATAGGGATTGGAAAAAAGTGTTTCTTTCGGATTCGGGACTTGTGTTTTACAACTACATCAATCATCATGTTGATCGTTTGCGAGGAGATCCATTTTCTTGGGTATGGCTTCATCACGCCCCTGAATTTGTATTGGATGAAAACCTATCCATACAAAATAATGGAAGCGTTTATTCAAATCGCCCTCTGCTAGTTACCTTGACCCGAGGCTTAACGGAAATGGGTTGGCATCGCTTAGCCTATATGCTATACTCTGTTGGGGCGAGATCACGGGCTACTATGGACGCAAATAAAGTTCTTGCCCATGTGCTGCTCGATATAAAGATGACTTTTAGACGTCAATTGCCAGACTATTCCTTTTACCTTGTGTTTATGCCTGGAGAGTGTAATGTGGAGTTGAAAGGTCTATGTGATGAGCTTGGTATTGAAACCATTGATTTTTGTCAAGCGATTGACTTAGATTCAATCGGAGGTCGGCAAGAGGATGGATATCATCCCAACGCTAAAGGAAGTGAGGCAGTTGCCGCCTTGTATTGTGAGCTATTGACCAATGGTTCTTTATGATTCGTCGTATTCTCTTTAGTCTAATTCTTGTGGTTTTTGCTCTTCAGCTTGCCAATCGTGTATATCTGATTATTGAACCCAGTCCTGATATAGGGGGTATTGAAACGACTTTTGTTCATGGCGTTCAATCGATCCAACACCATGGGACACTCTATAAAAATCCGGAAAAGCCACCCTACGAGTTTTTCCAATACCATCCTTTGTATTTCTATACTGTAGCTCTATTGGTCGATAAAGGGGATGATCCCGTTTCAATCTATCGTGTGGGTCGGGCATTAAACCTTGTATTTAATCTACTTACTATAGCACTCCTTGCTTTCTTTATGAAGCATCAATTATCCATTGAAAAGTATTTAGCATGGGCAATTGCATTAGGGGCGTTTTCTCTGTTTTGGTCGCACAATATCGCCGTAAGACCTGACTCATTAAAAACATTTTGCATAGTAACCTCAGCGAGTCTTTTTGGGAAGTACATATTGGCGAACTACTACAGCAAGAACAACCAACCATTAACAGATAGTATAGTATCGTTTTTTCCAATTGCTCTATGTTCTACATTGGCATTTGCCACAAAGCAAGACGGCATCCTTGCTATGGGTATTTTCCCTCTGACACTCTGGGTTGCCATGGGCTTTTCGCGCGCCTTTCTGTTGGGAATTATGATGCTTTTATCCAATCTTCTTTTTGTCTTGCTTTTATCGAGCACTAGTCCTTTGTATTGGACCAATGCGTGGCTTGGTTTAAATCAGGGACTAAGTTTGCCGTGGTTAGGGTATATGGCAAGTTTTCATCGATTAGATCTTCTTCTATACGGAGGTTGGCTTGGGGCATGGATTATTGGATGGGTCAGGCTACGAAAAAACGACGCGCACAAGAAGATATGGTTAACGTTTACCATTCCTTGGTGGGTTCTTGGTCTTTGGATGATGTTAAAGTGGGGAAGTACACCAGTTTATTTGATGGAGGCCATATTATTTATGCTGTTATCGACGGCATGGCTGATTCAAGGTCTTCCGCAGTTGTGCAATGTATTGCTTGCGAGTATGTTGCTGTTTTCGGTCCTTTGGTTTGGCCAAGGAAACTCCATGAGCCATCGCTTTGCCCAAGTCGACAGGTATGATCATCTTCAAGAAGATGCATTGCGCAAAAAAAAGCTAGCCGATTATCTAAAAAATGAGCTGCACGACAATGAATCGGTGGTAAGCTTTGATAAAGCGCTTAATGTATATCTGTATCCCAACCTGTATTGGTCAACCTACGAGGCGGAATACCCTAATGGAATGGATTGTGACTTTCAGTTTCCTTTTGGCCCACGCAAAATTTTCAGCCTAGGCCCATTGCATAATGAATTGATGCGGGGTAAACTTCCTTATGTTATCGCGAGGCCCTGTAATCGCATTGATGCAATGCTTGATTTAGAGCAGTATGATTATCATTGTACAGATACGCTCTATGGCTATTTCTTGTATACTCCTCACAATAAAGTTACTCGCTAAATCATGATAGATCTTAGTATTGTCGTACTTGCATATCGTTCAGAAGAATACCTAAAGGATTTTGCGCTGCAAATATTAGGTGAGCTGTCCAAGGAGTCCTTACAGTATGAGTTAATTATCGTGGCGAACTACGACTCTCTAAAGGACAAAACTCCTCAGATTGCCGAAGAGATAGCCAGGCAACACCAACAAGTTCGTTGTTTAACGCAGGAAAAGCAAGGCAAGATGGGCTGGGATATGCGGATGGGTCTTGATGCCTGTAACGGGAATGTATTGCTCGTAATCGATGGGGACGGCCAAATGCCATCAAGTGATATTATGAGTGTTTATCAAGCGCTGGTGCATGGTAGGTATGATTTAGTCAAGACATTTCGAGCGATCCGGATGGATGGGTGGTGGCGTCGCCTAATGTCAAAGGGATATAATCGATTGTTCCACATGTTTTACCCAATGGCCAAGGGAATTCAAGATGTAAACAGCAAGCCCAAGGCCTTAACCAAGGAAGCCTATAACCGCTTGGACCTCACGTCAAATGATTGGTTTACCGATAGTGAAATCATGATTCAGGCCCTCGCCCATAAGATGCGAATATGTGAGATCGGCACAACGTTTTATAAAAATGAGCGGAGAGCATCTTTTGTGAAAGTCTCTACAGCATTTGAATTTTTGTTCAATCTACTGCATTACCGATTTTTCAAAAAGCGTTGAAAGCTACATTAGCCTAGTTGCCCCGCCCAAGCAATAAGCTGTATCTTACTAAGGTGAATTTGAACCAACACGATACGCTTGTTTGTCTTCCCACGTTGAACGAAGAGGCGAGCATTGCTCACATGATTACTGCTGTCCAGCACGAAGGCCTTCCTTTGGTGGTTTGTGATGGATTTTCAACTGACCAAACCACAACGATTGCAGAAGAAATGGGGGTTTCGGTGATTAAAAGGAATGCATTGGGTAAGGGGAGCGCCGTGCAAAAGGCCATAGAATATGCTTTAGCTGAGGGCTATACTTTTTTGGCCTTTATCGATTGTGATGGTACATATATGCCCCGTGACTTGCTGTATATTTTGGAGCAACGACATGACATGGATATGGTGGTAGGAAGGCGTCCTTTTCAAAAAATCACCTTGTTAAGAAGAATGGCCAACTATGTTATGAATCGTTGGTTCAATTATCTGTTTAAGGCAAGAATACTCGATGTGGTTTCCGGCATGCGTGTTATACGTCTAGCCAAGTTCAAGGGACGAGTTACGGCAGAAGACTTTGATGTAGATCATCAAATGGCAGCCATTGCTGTGGCATCCTCTATGCGCATTCAAGAAATTCCAATTGATTATCAAAAGAGACTGGGAGATAGCAAAATTCGGTTAAAACATCTTTTTATGATTTTGCGTGCAATGTGGAGAGATTCACGACATTTGAAGAAATAGAGGAAGGGTTTTATATCATGAAGACAATTTTACTATGCGGGGGGAAGGGCTTTCGGTTTCTCAATACATCACTAGACCTTCCCAAGGTATTGGCTCCTATTGGAGACAAGCCCATTTTGGTCCATATTATGGACTACTATGCTCGCTATGGCTTTAATGAGTTTATACTTTGTCTCGGTGAGCATGGCACGCAAATTCAACGAAGTATAGAAAATGAAGTTGACTATTCAGTTACCTTTTTAGACACTGGGCTGGATACGGCTACAGGTGGCCGAATTTTAATGGCCAAAGAAGCCATTAAGGGAGACGAGATCTTTTTTGTAAACTATGGTGATGCTTTGGGAAATGTTGATTTGAGTGCATTGTACAAACACCACATAGAATCCGATGTGATGGCCACCCTCACAACCTACAAACCCCGAAGCCAATATGGTGTATTAACTACGGATGGCAGGGGACGAGTGACATCTTTTACCGAAAAGCCCATGGTAAATGATTGGATCAATGCGGGTTTTTTCGTTTTTAACAAAGCCATTTTTGACTGTATTGATGCATCGGAAAACATTGAGTACAGCTTGTTTGAAAACCTCCTTAAGACCAAGAATCTAGCTGCTTATAAGCATAGTGGATTTTGGAAATCAATGGACACGTTCAAAGAAAACCAAGAGCTTAACGACATATGGAAACAGGGGAAGGCTCCCTGGTCCTAATGGACTGCCCTTCTATTGTAAGTGGATACTGATGAATTCTCCAGTTTGATTGGGCCCTGCAAGAGAAGAGTCTTGTAAAGCGTAACGCTCCCAAGCTTCCCAATTATTGGCAATGTCGCCCTTGGCGCTCAATTTTGGGTGAATGAGAAGGTAGTCAACATGGAGTTTCCTTGCCTCTAATACCAGATTATGCATGCTTGATGCTGTGAGAGAATCCCCTTGACTACACGAACACATGGCATTTCCTACAGCAATCAGCTCAGGCGGATAATAGGCGAGGCCACCATTGACAACAGATAGATTTAGTTGGGTTTGCCATGCGCCATAAATCATCTCTCGATTTACTTGGTTGATGGGGTTTCTTAACGTCGTTACATCAGCAGGGGGTAGTGGGCAGGAAGGTAATAGTATGGCAGACGCTTCAGGGTGTTGTGTATTCCATTGGACGAGCTCTACAGGTGGCTTTGCAGTGGTAAGACTAAGCGATTGGGGTGCATTAAACGAAAGATTTTCAAGCATAAACAAGGTCATGTAAGCAAGAAGAATAGCTCGTTTATAAGGAGACGTATCCAATAGGATACTCAGGGAGACTAGGCCCAACAGCAACGAAACGAAGATCACAACGGTATGAGCCCTAAACCAATGCCGAATGACTAGCAACTTGGGAAAAAAGTCGCTCATGACCCCTATTGGGCTTTGAATGGTGTAATCAAACCATTGCATTTGAAGGCCAGAACTGATTAGAATAAATCCGACCAACACCAGAAGATAGGGTCGTAACACAGCATATCGCCCTCCGCGAATGGCTAAGAAAACACTGAAGGCAAGTACAATGAGAGGGATAAACCCAAAAAAGGCAGATCGAGATCCTTGTTGCCAAGGGTTCTCAAGGACTTCAACTCCCAACCCATCATGATGGTTGACTCGCAAGTAATCCTTTGGGAAGGAAATGCTGTGAAGCTCAATGCTTTCTTTTAGGTCGCTTAGATGATCCGCATTAAAAAGGTAGTCAGGAACTGGGGCCCTTTGAAAGGCATACACTGTAAAGCCACAGAGAAATACGATACAGGTGATAAGCAGGGGATGCAACAAGCCCACTATTTTTTTACGATGTATCCCGTGGTATATTAAAATGCTGACCAATAGGATACAAGAAAACAGCAAGAGATAGATGGAGGCAAAAAGTTGCAAGGTGAGCATCGTGCCAATTCCCAAGGCAACAGCATATCTGCGATTTGGGGCCCATAAGGAATGTTTTCTGACAAGTTGAATTAAAAGAGCTAGAGCGATTAGGCCAGGCCAGGCATAGAAAGCATTGATGTTTTCAATATTCGCCCACATAAATTGGGATAAGGACCAACAACAGCCAATACAAAATGCCGCAAGGTGGTCGATACGAAGGCTTCGAGACAACCCATAGGCAGCAGCAGCATTCATGCCTATAATCCACACAATAACAGTAAGAAGCGCGAGGGATGGGCTTTGGAAAAGGCTATAGCCCAGAAGATAGGGAATACCCAGGGCCCACGATGAGCCTGCATAGCCCGATGGGTTGTCCACGGGATATACGATTTGGCCATGATAAAGCGCATCAGAATGATGTAAAATCTCCTGCGAGAACCAGAGACGAAAGTCTTCGGCCTGCCAATGATAAAACCATATGTCAAGATTTCCAATAAGTCGTTGGTTGCCAAAATGATCGTAGAGTACAATGCAAGCTAAGCTAGCTGACACGAAGGCTGCGAGGGCAGAGAATAAGATATCTTTTTGGTGACGGATGGACATAGAATATATCGAATGACTAAGGGAGGTCCCATAGGGCAAGATAGGCTTTCACCTCCTCATTGCTGAAGGATAACATATCCTTTTTATGGTCATACGCCTTATGCCATGCTGCTGCTTTTTGAAGCATATCTTCAGGATTCACTTTACTATCCCAATGAAGAACATGTCTTGATTTTTCGCTGCTCAATCGTAAAATTTGGTGTTCAAAGTGAGGGTTTTCCTCCATAGTTGATATGACGTCTTTGGGTGTTAATCCCCAATGGTTAGCAAATGATTGTACCATATCGTATACTGCCCATTCGCCGGATTGATGGGGCCCAAAATTGAAGGATTCTCCAAGGACTTTAGGGTCTTTGTGATGAAGATGAATGGCCACAAGAATATAGCCCATCAGTACATCAAGCACATCATTCCACGGCCTAACGGCTTGAGGATTTCTCAGTACAACACGCTCGTTGTTATTCCAAGAGCGAATGCAATCTGGGATTAATCGATCCCTATTCCAATCACCCCCGCCAATCACATTCCCTGCCCTACAGCTCGCCGTTTGTATTTCTCCCGAGACACCGTAGGTTGTATGATAGGATTGAAAAACTACTTCTGCTGCGCTCTTTGAAGCACTGTATGGATCTTTACCCGCTAGCACATCGACTTCGCGATAGCCCCAAGGCCACTCATTGTTTCGATAGCACTTGTCACTTGTTATGATAACCGTTGAACAAGAGTCACCAAGAACTCGGGAAGCCTCTAAAATACTCGCTGTCCCAAGGGCATTGGTTCTAAAGGTTTCTAAAGGGCGCTGAATGGCCTGGAGCGTGAGGGCTTGGCCGGCCAAGTGAAAGATATAGGATGGCTTAATGGCTTGTATATAGTCTTCCAATTTAGAATAGTCATTGATATCAAATCGTCTGTATTCAATTTGATCTCCAACCTGACAGGATGAATACACAAGATTACCTGTGTTTTCTTCAAGCGATAGTCCGTAAACCTTTGCGCCCAATTGCATTAGTAGTAGGCAAAGCCAACTTCCCTTAAAGCCATTTTCACCTGTGACAAGCACATGCTTGTCCCGAAAGGCGTGATAGGGGTTGTATTGTAGAATCATACGAAAAAGCTAAAATAGTTTGGTAAGGTTATATCATTGCGCCATGAGCCTCGCAAATCAAACATAAGGAGCGATGGTTTTGCGCGAAGTATGGGTAAGCAATCGTTTAATGACAACGTTGGATGCACCATGATTACGATATCTGCGGATGACAAGGCATAATCCTTTAATCCCTCAAAAGATGGGATGAGGGATAAGCCTTTTGAGGGGGAGTTCATCATATTCTTTAATGTTTCTATTCCCACATTGGGGTCATAGGCTGCCACACTACAGTCATCAGCTAGTAGGCGCTTATAAATCATCACTCCGGGCGATTGCGTCAAGGTAGAGGTATTGGTTTTGTGACTTATTCCCAAGAGAAGTATGGATTGTTCGTTAAGAGGTTTTTGAAGACTAGACTCTATCCATTGGTAAGCTTCTTCTAGTTGATTACTATTGCTTGTGGCGATTGCGTCAAACATGGGGGTAGATACACCGTGTTCTCGAGCCAACTGCCTTATGGCATTTAGATCTTTTGGAAGACAACTTCCCCCAAAACCAGGTCCAGGTAAGAGGTAGTCCATAAGACCAAGTCTCTCATGTTTAGTCTTCCATCGATGATCGAGCTGCATTCCTTCAAGAACATTTGAAAAGCTCAATTTTTCTCCTAAACTCAAAAGAATTCGGTTCCATTCGTTGGCAAAGGTCATCATCATTGTTAATGATAGATTGCTCATATACTTTATCAACTCCGCTTCGCTCGGTTCTACTTGAAGCTTTGGACAATCCCAGCTATTGTACACGGAAAGGATGTGGTCAATGGTCTGTTCCACCTCGCTTCCAACAACAATACGGTCTGCTTGGCGGAAATCGTCCAACCCTTGCCCATCACGAAGAAATTCGGGGTTACAGGCCAACCCAAAATGCTCACCCACTTTTTTGTTGCTTGTTTCTTCAAGTGTTTTTGCAATAAAGCCCTTCGTGCTTCCTGGGGGGACAGTACTTCGTACAACGATATCAATCCAGTCTGCATGATGCTTTAGCCCTTCGCCGATCATAGATAGAGCAGACAGGATGGGTCCTTTATCTAAAAGACCCTCTTCATCTTGAGGTGTTTCTACACAGATAAAGACAAGGGAGCTTTTCCCAATACACGGCCATTCACTTGGATGTATGGACAAGTGTTCGTTCTTTATCAACGATTCTAAGGCAGAGACCATGCCTTCCTCTGCAAAAGGGATCTGTCCTGATTGAATGTGGCTTCTTTTTGCAGAATCGATTTCTAAACAACGCACACGAAAACCCCTTTCGGCCAATACAATGGCAGTAGTTAGGCCAACATGCCCAGCGCCGATAATCGCGATTTCCGGTAAAACCTTATTTGAGGAGGGCATAATAGTAGTCGTAGGTTTCATTAAGTCCTTTAGCAAGGTCCCATTGAGGAATATAGTTTAGTTCTTTGGCGGCCTTGGTGAGATCTGGGCAACGTCTTTGAGGATTGTCCGTAAGGTAGGCCTTATCCTTATGGAATTTATGTGAAACGGCGATATCAGTACCGTGCTTTTCTTTCGCAAGATTTGCAATAGTATGGGCGAGTTGAAGCATTGAAATTTCTGGCTTTTCTTGACCAATATTATAGGCCTCTCCCGGCCCCCCTTCGGCAAGCGCTTTTACAATGCCTTGTATTCCGTCGGCCACAAAGCAGAAGGTTCTTGTTGGGCTTCCATCCGAAAAGAGTTCAATGCGGGATTGCGTAATGCAATCTCTCATAAAGTCTGAAATTACCCTCCCGTCATCAGGACTTAATCCGGGACCATAGACGTTAAACGGTCTCACAGAACAAACTTGCGCACCATGTTCTTGAGCATAGAGTGTGCATAGGGTTTCGGCAAATCGTTTGCTCTCGTCATAGCAAGCCCTCGGACCTGTAAAGCTTACTCGTCCCCAATAAGATTCAGGTGTTGGAATGGCCTCCGATACAGGGTCTCCGTATACTTCGCTTGAACTGATGTATACCATTCTACATGCTGGATTAGTATCCATTACATGGTCCAACAGTCGTTGACAGCCCCAGGCATTGACCTTAAGGGTGTCAAGCGGCCTCTCTCTATAATGAACAGGTGAGGCAATGGAGGCAGCATGAATGATGTAGTCTACTGTCGGTAGCAACTTGCTTTCATCCAAAAGGTCTTGTTCAAGCAGTGTAATTCGCTCTTTGGTCTTTGTCGGCAAAGGAAGGTGATAGGATAACAAGCCCGAAACATCAAGTGCAAAGAGCTGACAGTAATTGGCATCCTCTTCTAATAAATGGACAAAAAAGTCTAAGAAATTTCTACCCAAAAAACCTAAAGCACCAGTTAAAAGGATTCGTTTTCCTTTCAATTGGCGTACAATCTTTTCTCCAACCGCCTCTTTGACCCAAGGGCCATAGCGAAATGATGTCATATAATGCGTGGCATCGTTCATAGTAGATGCTTAAAGTTATCGCATATTCCCTGTGTATTCCTAACTTGAAGCAAAACTAGAACCAAAACGTCTTCATGTCCTTTCGCCTATTAGTTTGTTTACCGACGTATAATGAAGAAGATTCCATTGTGCTTATGATTGAGCAACTCAGAAGTACAGGCTATGATTTTGTTGTATGTGATGGGTTTTCAAAGGATGATACAGCAGCGCTTGCCAAGGCCCAAGGAGCAGAGATTCTAGCAAGAAAACACAAGGGTAAAGGGTGGGCCATACGCGCTGGGTTAGACTATGCTCAAGCCAACGGATATTCTCACATGGCGACCATTGATTGTGACAATACCTATCGTGTTGATGATATCAAGCGCCTTGCGGATTGCGCGGAAAATGGGCAATATGATTTGGTTATCGGTGAGCGACCGTTTGAGTGTATTGCCTGGCACAGGCGAATCGCAAACCAATGGATTTCGTGGTATACAAACTTGCTATGGCGAAGCGGAACAAGAGATATTGTGAGTGGACTCAGGATTTACAGGGTAGAATCTTATGTCAACACCTTGAAGGCGAATAGTTTTGATTTAGAACCCAGAAGTTTGGCTTTAGCATGTAAAAAAGGTTGGCGATACACTTCTTTACCCATTGCATATGGCGAACGCCTCGGGGAAAGCAAGGCAAACCTTGTGGAACTTTTGCGAATCATGTGGGGCGCAAGTCATGAAAAGTTTACGAAATGAAGCGCTTAGAAGTCAATCAAACGATTATTCCGGAGAAAAAGAGGCTTTTGCATCACTGGGAGAAGGTCTTGGAGTCAGGAAAGCTCACCAACAATCAAGCGGAAGTTCAATCTTTTCAGAACGAATTGAAAGTAAGTTGTCACCGATCTCATGCCTTGGCGGTCTCTTCGGGAACCATGGCTTTACACCTTTTGATTCGGGCATTAGACCTACCTAAGGGAGAGATTATTGTCCCCGCATTTTCTTTTGTTGCTACCGCGTCGGCTCCCCTGTGGGAGGGCTACAACGTGGTCCTCTGTGATATCGACCCTAAAACCCTGTGCCTTGATCCCATCAAGGTTGAAGCACGAATTTCTTCCAATACCCGCGCCATTTTAGGCGTTCATGTCTTTGGACAACCCTGTGCAGTGGAGAAATTAGAGGCATTGGGAAACAAACATGGCATACCAGTAATCTATGATGGAGCACATGCTATGGGATCCATGCTTCATAACAAGTCATTATTAGCCTATGGATTAGCTTCTATGACTAGCCTTCATACCTCAAAAATTGTATCCTCGATTGAAGGGGGCGCCTTATTCACCGACGATGACTCGTTGCACAAACGCCTATTTCAAATGCGGTATTTCGGTCGAAATGCATCCAATCAAGATGAATTATTGGGCACTAATGCAAAAATGCATGAGTTCAGTGCGGCATATGGACAATTATCCCTTGCTCGCCTTGATGAGGAAGTAGAGGCCCGAAGAAAAATTGCTGCGCAATATGACGAGGCCTTTTTGGCTGTTAGTGGGCTTGATATTTTCAAAGAAAGTTCAAACCATTATTGGAACCGAGCGTATTATCCTATACAAGTCCATGATTCCGCGGCCATAGAACAGATCATGGAGCAGGGAGAAAATCAGAATATAGGGTTTCGACCGTACTGGCGACCCGCCCTCCAGGACTTGCCCTATCTGAAAAAAGAGAACGGGAAACATTATCCTGTGGCGAGTTTTGCCGCAAATCATACGCTCTGTTTGCCTATTTACAGTTCTATGAATAGTAATGATGTAGAACGTGTGATTCAGTGTATAATCAAGGCAATGGAATAACTGAAGCTTCGATTACGTCAATTGTCGAGTAATTGTGCTTTCTCACCAGATTAACTTGTTGGTGGTCCAATGAATCATAACAGAGCTCCTCATGTAGGATAATCTTTGTAATCCCTAGCTTTTTAAGGTTTTCCTCTTCAAAGTTGTCGTCCATTGTGCTGGGTACGACATCATTATATAGGAATAACAACTCTTTTGGATAATAAAACCCTCCACCGTTAATTATGGAATAGGGTGTCTTTTTCTGGTGCCGCAACATCATGTATTGATAGTTGCGTATACTTTTTTGCTGTCCATGGATGCCAGCTGGTAGATGTAGTACGATGTCGTGAGCACCTATTTTTTGTTGAACCACGGGGCTAAGTTCTGGATAGGATTGCGGCGAAATACGAGGATTAAAACTGGCGGTTTCGAGGACGGCAAAAAGGAGAAGCGGGAGAGCTGCTGCTTTAAAAGGGCTTGATTGGATGTCTTTAAGGCCAAGGCCTGCCGCTAAGGGAATGAGCACAAGAAAGGGAAGGCCCCAGCGATAGTCAACGCGAATCACGCTTACATCCAAAGTACAAGCGATGAATAAATAAAGCAATACAGCAATAAAAAATCGTGGACGGCGAATCAACCCTATAAAGGCAACAACACTTAGTCCATACCCCATGAAAGCGTTTTTGCTTTCCAAAAATGTGTATTCATAACCTTTAAGAGGAGATGGCAAAGAACTTAATGTTGATCCTTTTAACAGGCTCGATAATGTAAACTGAAGATCGGGGTGTGACCACAAAGAATATAGTGGGTCAATGACTGTGGCTTGGCTCTGGCTTAAGTTGGGCAAGGCGTAGGCGAAAGCATAGAGCCCAACGATGGGACCAACGAGGAGTATGCCATTCCACAAAAGCGGCCTAGTTGCATGCCAAAAGGCTTGGTGACAAAGGAAAACACATGCGCCTAAAGTGAAGCTAAAAATAAAGCCATAAGGGTTGAGGGGCAGTAGAATAGCAATCCACAAGCAGGCTTTATTTATGGATAAACGATTGCCATCTTGATGAAAGTTAAGAAGATGTTTTGTGGCAAATAATGCAGGAAAGAGACAAAGCAGATTGATCCAATCAGCATAATGAAACATTACAGGGTTGAGGACAAAGGCAAAGCTCAGGCCAAGGGCGACGATTTTGGAAACCGATAAAAAACGAAGTAATTGGTATAGAGATAGGGCATTAAGGGCGAGAATGATCACAACATTCCAATACATGGAGTCCATGGCATCTACACCACACCATGTGAGCACAACCCAAGGGATTCCTCCCCAAAAATCCAAGCCGTAGTTTATCCACGGATTATCAAACCCTGCAAAATATTGACCTGAGTGTACAGCATCTGCTCCCGCTTCAAAAAAGCTTCTTACTTCATGAAACATGGCTAAATTTCCCCAAGAGTCCCAAGTGCCAAACATGGCGCCTTGCTCCACAATAGGGGCATAAAACAGATGAATAATCCCGAAGAAGGCAAAAAAGCCACATAGGCTTTTCATCATACGAAAAGCATGGTAGCTATTCATTAGGCAATGGTGGTGTTTGGCCATTCCAATCTCGCGCACCACGAGCAATCCAATTTCCAATCATATCAATCTCTTCTGCATTGAGCGGGGTCATTAAGAGGGGCATTTGGTCCATGGTGTCATTAAAACAACACTCCTGAATTCTTATCATTAGAAGGCTGCTATCTATGGAATAGGGCAATACTCGGTAGCGATAGGTTTGGGCTAAATCATTTTTTATTGGGGGATGATACACCAAGGTGTAGTAAGCAGAAGAAATCGATGTAAAGCTTGGCTCAAAGCTTCCTCCGTGGCATGGCCCATCAGCACATCGAGGCTTTAATATGCTATGATACACTTCATCAAAATGACCTGTTTCCATTGTAAGATCTGCTTGATTACCTGATTCTCCTGTCGACTGCATTCGCTGACAGGTTATGGCTAGACAGCATAGGGGCACAATAAGGACCCAACATGTATGGCTAAACGAAGGCTTCATAAAGTACTTTTCCCGGAAGATTAAGTGGTTGAATCTTGTCTTCAAATCCCAATAAATGCGCAATGGTAGGAAGAACATCAATAACCTCCCCATCCATTTGAGCCGTTTGTCCCTGATGGACAATATGAGGTGGACCTGCGATGAGACAAAACGATTGTTTCGAAATCTCATCACCTGTATGGTCAACGGCATATCGACCGTAGGCATCTATTACTGAGTTATGGCCTGCATTTCGTCCAAATTCTGGAAGTACGATTAATACTGTATCATCCCGAAGCTTGTCATTTTCTTGGATGGCGGACCACAGTTTGCCAAGGGCATAATCCGCCTTATGCATATTGTTACAGTACGACGTGAAGTTAGAGTGTCCAATATCACTGTCTTGCATGTTAACAACCAGTAACTCAGGAGCATACCGTTCGAGAATTAAACACGATGCAAAGATGTTTAGCATGTCATCATTGAGGCCTACGGAGTCTTCCTTCCAAATACCGTCATGATAGGCTTTACCAAAGTCATGTAATAAATTCAACCATGATGCCTTACTGAGTGCGTGAGGTTGATCCAAAGAGCTGCCTAGGAGCTGGCTTCTCAATTCCATGGCCAGCTGTTCTTCATTTTTGGGAAGAGTATATTGAAGTAATGGGCTGTTTGCTAAAGAAGACGGTTGAATCATATTGGCAGCATACGCTTGACCATATTGGGCATCACTGCTCGAGCGAAGAAAGGGGAATGGCCCTCCTTGATCACAAACCCACCAAGTATTGGAGTGGTTGCTTCTTAGCGCATGATGCTTTCTGTACATTTCAAAAAGTGTTGGATGCGGTGCAGGCTTCATGAGTTCAATGTCGTGAATGTACCGTCCGGTAAGTATGCTGGCATGCGCGTTATAGTGAAGGGTTATCGGTGAGTCATACTTGAACTTGTCAAACAAAATGCCTTGTGAGGCAATAGGGCGAGAACACGGCAAGGGCATGGTTTCGATGCCCGAAGCAATCGATGAATGAATAGGCCCTTCGCCAATAAGCGTATTTGGCATAAGGTTGCCCTCTCGCTGTTCAAGGGACTCAAAATTTCTTATTCCTCCGGCAAAGAGGCACAACACCACATGATTAACCTTTCGTTTACTGGTTAAAAAAAGACGATTACCACCCTTTAAATAAGTAGGTATAGCTAGGGCCCCCGAGCCATAAAGCAAGCTGTTTTGCACAAATTTTCTTCGAGAAGTCGACGTGAGCCTTTTATCCTCGTTGGAGAAGCTGTTTGTGTGTTGTTTTGGTTTTTGCGTGGCAGACATGGTTAAGGGTTCAAATCTATGGAGTCATCTAAACCAATAATAGAAAGATACAAGATTTGAGGGGTCATTATATCAGGGTGTGCGTCAATAAAGTTGAGCATGATTGTAGTCTCCCTTGGTGTGGCAGGTCTTCTTAAAAGCTTCTTAAAGGACTGATTGATAAATCGCTTAGGCCTGCGCTTGAGAAGTTGAGTAGCCTTAGCCAAGTTGAGGTCTACACGAAAGGCTTCTTTTTGAAGCTGTTCGACCCCAACGGGGCGAAACATAGCAAAAATAGAGGTGTCAATGGCTTGGTACAATGCATGGACTTCAGAAGGCTGAATGGGACCTTGTTTATTGCTTGTGGTTTTCGATCGCCACAGGGCCAATGAAACTTTGTATAAACTGTCCCAAGCGTCTACTTCTAAGGGATATTGAGTAAACCAGAAGTTGAGCTGTTTCATCTGATTCAATTGGTATTGAATTCGTTCTCTGTTGGCTTCATCAGAAAAGGGAAAGTTTGGACAGAGTCCCTGTGCTAGTTGTCGGAGTTCAAGAAAAGCGCGAAAGTCAACTTGACCGGTTGTTTGGGCTCTCATCATAAGCATAGTCATAAGAGAAGCATAAGGGATATCTTCTGCATCTGCGGACAGGGAACGCATGTCAACAGGTATGCTTTCCAAGGGAATGTATAACTCTTCAAGGTACTGGTCCATATAACTAGAAGCGCTTCCTGACAGCAAGGTTCTAAAGATTAGATAGTCCCCAATGCTCGGGTCAGACAGGCTTGAGTAAGCAGATTCTAGAACGTCTAAGGTGCGAAGGCTTGGCTCGCCTGCATCTAACTTGTCATAGATCGTATAAATAGACTGCTCTTGCCCCATCGAGCAATGGGGTAGCACAAAGCATCCGAGTATAAATAAAAGCCATTTTATCATGTCTATGGAGCTTTAGGAGGATTAGTCAACCAATACACGATAACATCCTCAAGCCGCCTTGGATTGGATTTTAGTATGGATAAAGAATGGTTACTTATATATTCTTCGCTGGCTAGCCGCCCATACAGATGGACGGCTAAAAAGGCTGCCTGGTATTCAAAGTAAGTAGGGTTTTGACTTATAATCTCTAGAAGATCCCGTTTGGAATTGCCTGATGTAAAGAAGATGTTGCCCTCTTGTCCATAGCACATTTGAAGGCCTTCATTAAGCTCATTTTTCGTCGGTCGCCTGCCAAAAAGATACATGAAGGCTGCATTGACAAAGTTATCGCAGCCCATATTGAGCTCATCAAAAGCGTAATTATCCAAAAAATTTAATTGAATATCGATGAGGTCAATTTGGCCCTCGATATAGTGCCGTTCACTGTCAACGACTTGCTTGATACGGTTGTATTCTTTCTGTCCGAATTCTTTGGATTCACCCTCTTGAAAGAGCCGGACTTGATCAAAATCAATCAGGCTTATATATAGAGATTCTTCGCTACATCCTTGCAAGTAATCTTGTCGAAACTGAAGGATAAATCGCTGGATAAAGGCCTCGTTGCGAAATAGGTCAGTTGTATCGGTTAGGGCTGATTTTTCTTTTCTTGTGGGACTGCTTTTCCGGTAGAGGGCATGGTAGGTGGATTGATTTAAAGAAATCCCATCGATAGAGCGTTGACACTGGGTAAAGAAGATCCCAAAACAAAAAACACACCCTATGAAGATTCTATTCATGTGAAAAACGTTGGCCAAGTATCTTCTCTACCTCAGAAATTAATTGGTTACACCCCTGATTGGTTAGATGGCAGATGTCATTAAAGGTATTGGATGATTGGTGTAATGAGTCGGCAAAATCAAAGAAAATTACATTGTCCTTGTATTTGTTTGCCAGGGATCGAATCACTGTGTTATGCCGTTCAATGCCTTGCTCCACGTTATCAGGAAGACCATAGAGTTCAGTGACAAACACACTGTCGGCATAGTCTAGCTCGCCTTGTTCAAAGGCAGTTCTCGTATAATTGGGTATGTGGTAGAAAGCATAGGTAGATAGAATAGGGACGATGTCGTTGGCGAGGGCTAAATCGATTATAGCTCTATAGTTCGCTCGGAAGGATTTTTCGCTTTTGACATCCGCACCTTCTTGAAGAAAGGGTTCTGGATTGCCTTGAAGTAAACCCCAAAAGAACTCTTTGGGAAGATATTGCTTATCAGCAGTGCGTTGTTGGTGCCCCACCCATTGCAAAACAAAGGGAAGACTAACACGATCATATGTGGAATGATTCTTTACAAAGGCATAATCATCGTAAAACTCAATATGTCGATACAAAGAGTCAAAAACCTCTTTAGCCGTGTTGTTTGTGCGGCTATCATTTATTCCATGATAGATAAATACAGCATCAAAAGAATGGCCACCTTGTATAACGGCATCCAATTGATATCGAGAGTCAAGGCTCGTATACCCGGTGGAGGAAAGGTTTAACAAGTTTAACTTCTTTGTATCCCACAAGCTTGGTTCTCCGCAAAATGTCCTTGCAAAGGGCTTTTCATTCCAAGAGCCCCTCAATGTATCCTCATACATGACACTCCCGCCGAGGACTAAGAGGTTAATCCGATCATTATCGTAGGAATAGTTTTTGTTGAGATTGGGGTAAAAGTGTTTTTCTATGGACTGTTGCTGAAATCCCCATACCCCAAAGGTTTTATGCAGATAGAGTCTAGACGCTATCTCACCACAGACGAACAACAAAAAGATTATACCGAGGATCTTACCCGCAGTCTTGGCCCTGCCATGTTTAAGCGCCGCTCCTCGAATCATTATTCTAGGTTGATTTGGTATATCCCCAAGTTAAGAGGATCCCAGGTAAAAGAGTATTCAATGGGGCAGTCTTCAATTTTTTCAAAGGAGATAGGGGTGTTGTAGACTTCATTAAGCAAGTTTTCGAGCATGGCAACTCGAAACTGGGGGCCGAGATAATAGGTTTTGTTTTGGGCGGCAGAGGAGAAATAATCTGGCGGCGAGGGCAAATCACCCCCTTCCTTTAGGGCTTGAAGAACGCCCCATAGCTCAGGATAGCTCGTAAGCTCCACGTTGTTCGGCATGTTAAGTCCTTCGGTCAAACTACCATGAAAAAGGGTCATGGCAAAAAGGTCAACGGAAACGACTTCGTTGGAATAGCGTGTATTGAGTGAATCAACCCAGGCCTTTTTCCGATTGACTTCTAGGTCATAGGCATGTCCGATTTGGTATAGCTTCCAACTCGATGCTGTAACAAAGATGACCATAACAAATCCTGTTGCCCAAGCCCACTTTTTCCCTTTCACAAAATGTTGATGGGGAATGGATGACAGCAGATAAATTAATACTAAAACAAGCATGGGTAGAATTGCTCGCCCTTCAAGTTTATAGGCTATGCCTAGGAAAAGAATGGTCAAGATGGTTAGTCCAGAAAGGACTAACTGGGGCAAATTTGTGGAGTGGGTAAACAAGAGGTATAGTAAGACACCTAGAGAAAGTAGGCTGTATAGTGTTGCTCGCCAGAACCAGTTGGCTTCAGGCCTATAGTTACTAGGGTAGCGCTGTTTAGCATTGGTTACATTGGCCTGCCATTTATCGGCAAGGCTGTACTCGATACTGACTAGTTTGTCGTCTAGCCTTTGCGTCCCCCACAAACTAGTGTCACCAAGCAACCACGTGTACAGGGCTAGGTCCTTAATTCCCTCTCGACTGTGAACGTCATTTATCCGTAAGCCAACATCGGAATCTAATACTTGAATAAGCTTTACATGTTGCTTTTGAAAAGAGGAGTTATATGTCCCCATGGTTGCTAGAAATGGAAGTCCAAAGGTTAGGACAATCGTTAGACTTATCATGATGACCCTCTTTTTGCCATATTGCACAGTCCGGAGTATAGCGATGGTAAGCAAAGGGGCAAGTACAATGGCAATGGTAAATCGCATACAAAAGGCGACAAATAAACCGCACGCCAACGTCACCCAATGCACAGAGCGCGGATTGTGGTTTTCTTGAGTAATCTGCAAAAAATGTATGATGCTTAATCCACCCAGAAGAATAGATAGGGTAGTAAGGTTCGCTGCGAACAGATGGGGCCACAAAAGGAAACTTAGGCAAAGCCAACTTAAAATTATCTGGAGGGAATAGTCTTTAAACACTTTTCGAGCAATAGATTCAACAACAGGAATGGCAAGAAGATGTATCCAGAGAATAATCAGAACATAAAACATTCCATAGATTGGCCAATTGGGCAGGGTTTCGTAGAGGCCATGAATCAAAATGGATAGTATTCCCCAAAAAAAACCGGGATGGGCATCCCCTGAAGAGATAAGTTTTCCGGCTAATGTCATGTCGAACCAGACATCGTCAACCCATCCATAATAAAACCCGCAAAGCCAGTATAGAGTGGTTGTGTATATTACGGCTTTGAACCAGAGACTTATTGTTTTTGGTCGAATCCTCATGTTATGGTTACGAAGTTAAAACGCAAAACACGAAAGAAGACGGTGAGCTTTCCACGAGGGTTAAGCCTAGTCATACCCGTTAAATCGATCGAAGCCTATCACAAGGACTTAATGGAAAGTTTGATTCAGTTGCAACCAAAGCTCCAACAAGAGCACTCTCTACCTCTTGAGGTTATTTTTGTGCTTGATGGGTTTGAGTCGGACGGGTCCAACGAGCTTTTTCATCATTCAGAGCAAAAGGCATTTGTGCGTCAAGTTCATCTCAAAAAAAACCATGGCCAGATGCGGGCAACTCATATAGGCGTATTACATGCCCAATATTCAATAATTGCCACGATGGATGATGATTTGCAGTATGACCCATTGGATTTGATAGATATGGTTGACAGGTTGGTGCGCGAAAAAAAATTATCCGTGGTTTTTGGCGCTCCTCGGCAGCACCGCCACGAGCAAAGTCATGTAAGAAATACAAGTGCTGTGCGATGGTTATTTAATCGATTGTTAATGCCTTTCCACAAAGAGATCTTTTATGCCACATCCTTTCGAGTGTTTCGCCGATCGGAGTTCCTGATTGATGATCAATGGCGAAATCAAAAAAACTTACTGTATCTCTGGAACATCCATCCATCAAAAATGGCCCATATCATGGTAGAGCATACTCAAAGTAGACGTGCCCAATCCCATCGAACGGTTACATCGAATTGGAAAAACTTTTACCCGCTAGTAATCTTTGCTTTATATCGACTGGGTCAGGGTGCGATGCTTGCTTTCATGGTAGCTTCAGTTTTAGGTCATTCTTCGTCTTGGGGAAATGTGTTTTTGGGGGCATTTATCATATCTTTTGGCCTTTGCCTTCTAGTCTATTTTATGCTTTATCTGGCGCATCGTTTGTTAACATATTTTGCGTTAGATTTAACGCGGAATGAGTCAACAAGCTAACCCGTTTTACTACAATACTCCTGAGTGGTATAAAGGTGGAGAACCCGCTTTTTATGACGCTAAGAGCTTTCCAATTTCTGAGGTTTTGCTTGAACACCAACCAACGTTTAAAGAAGAGGCTCTTGGCTTGTTTTCGTGTCAACCCACGTCGTTCCAACAGAACTTTTCTCCCTACAATACGGACTTAAAAGGTTGGAGAACGATCGTGTTGTTTTCCTATGGATTAATCAATAAAAAGAATATTGAAAAATTTCCTAAGACCTGGGAAGTATTGAAGGATATTGAGGGTCTGAGTCTATTGATGTTTAGTGTACTCCAGCCGCAAACGCATTTAAAGGCTCATTTTGGGGATACTGATGCCATCGTGCGCCATCACATTGGACTGCATGTGCCTGCTCCCCATCCCAGTATTGCTTTGCGAGTTTGTCAAGAGGAACGCGGATGGTCAGAAGAAGAAGTCATGAGCTTTTGTGTGGTGAATCGCCACCAAGCATGGAACAAGACCGATGAGCCTCGGCTGATATTAATGTCGGATACCATCAAGCCGGAATTTGCCCACCGTACGGCAGAAGTATGGAGTAAGGTGTTAGGCGCAGAGGCCACAAAGTATTATTCCAATAAATGGCCTTGGACAAAGAGCTTTCCTATTCCATTAACTCGACTTATCCATTGGGGCGGAAGCCTATTTATTCGAGGGGTAATACTATGGCATAAGTTCAGGTATCGCTCGATTTACCCAGGCAAAGGATAACCTATGACAAGCCCCACTCTTCTAGAGCAATTTTCAAAAATGGTCCCAAAGCAAAAGGATGATGTGCTTCACTACTTGCTTATGCGCGGGGGGCTTGCTACTCTTTTTCCTCATGTTATTTCACTTAAGCCGAAATTTCCGAAAGAAAATCCCCTTGTGCCTGGCTTGCAATGGGAAGAGGTTGTAAAAGGTTTTGGTGGCCGAGTTCAGCACCTCACGCTTACCTTGGTTCGCTATGATATTGAATCTGGCGAGGCTGAAGTATGGACTAATAATCCACGACTAAAAAGCCGTTTTCTTCTATCTATAGAACCCCATATTAACAAGAATGGACAGCCCTATTCAGCTGTACATATTCAACATCACACTCGGCAACAGGGGGCTTTGCTTCAATGGGCCTTAAAATGGATGTTTATACTTCTTACTCGACTATCTAGAAAAGCTTAAAAATCAGATGGCCATGCTATAAATTCTTGTTTTTGGAGCCTTGTATACTTTCTCAGGGCTCGTTGGGTATAGGTAGAGGATTTTAATCCCCAAAAGAGGCATTTTGTTATCCACTTCGTTCCCAAACTAAGGCGTCTGTTTACATCGACAAATAGAATAACCCGCTGTTTATCGGTAGTATTTTTTGCGCTATGAAAAAAAGTGTCGTCAAGAATAAGCACTTTGCCCTCAGACCATCCTTTTTCAATCGCATCGACGGTTATACTACAAGCGGGACTATCCGCAGGGATTTGAAGACCTAAATGGTAGCGGAGTACTCCCTTAAAGGGGCCAAAGTGTCCCTTAATGGATGAATTTGGAGGGAGAATCGAAATCATAGCAGAAGAGACACGCCCGAATTCACTGAACAATTCTGTGGTCTTTGGGAAGGCAGCAAGGTTATTTTTAAACCCGTGCCCAAAAAGGATAAGGGGCACAGATTTCCAGGAGGCCTCATCAGCCAGTGCCTTTTGTTCGGTATAATATGCTGATACCCCAACGCTACCGAGTTGCTTCTGATAGTCTGTAGCTTCCTTGAGGATGGTCTCCCAGTGATTCTCCAACCTCTGCGTAAAATCCGGAAATGGATCGCTTGGGTAGGCTCGGTTATCGCACTGTTTGCTGACAAGGTGCGTGTGAAACTTCAAAAGAAGTTTGGCAAAGAGGACGGCTATTTTTCTCACCTTTACAAAGTAAAATGAATTCTGTTAATCAATCAGTGGGTATTCTGTCTGCGGGTCTTTATATTCCGCCTACGCGCCTAAGTAATGATGATGTCGAAGAGATTGTCACAAATTACGATGCAGCGGTCTCCGGAAGAAGTTTAGATGCTTGGACCCAAGAGCGCTATGGTATTACAAGTCGTGCAATATCAGACGAACTTCCTTCAGAAATGATGGCAAAGGCGATACGAAGTGCTGCTATCCAAGCTGGAATAAGTTTGGACGAGATTGATTTTTTAATTGTAAACACGGCTTTTGGAGATTATAGTCAGCCCACAACGGCTACGGAAGTTCAAAAAAGATTAGGGCTAAAAGAAGGAGTTTTCGCCTTGGAGATTAATATGCCATGCAGCGGAGCAATTTATACATCTGTGTTGGCCTCCTCATTGCTCCAAACCGGAGGATATCGATATGGCGTGGTAGCAGGAGCCGAGAAAATGCACCGTTTGGTGGACATGCAGGATTTCAGAACTGCGGCTCTTTTTGGTGATGGAGCGGGTGCTTTTGTCCTTGGTCCGGAGGCGCCTTGGCAAATAAAAAAGCACAAACTGTGGTCCTGTGGTGAGGAGGGGCACGATCATGACTTTGCGTTGTCCATGCTCGGTGGGCGTGCAGTATACCCAACATCAGAACAGACGATAGAAAAAGGATATCATCAGTTTCGTATGCAGGGCAAAAAGGTACAGGCTTTTGCAGAGCAGGCCATTGGTCAAATCATTGACCATGTTGAACAATCTTGGGGAATCTCCTTGGATTCTTTCGATGCGATTATTCCTCATCAGGCTTCAAAAAACATTGTTCAAAAGGCATTTTCAGCTCGTGGAATTAGTGAAAGCAACGTCCGATATACTTTAGATAAATATGGAAATACCTCTGCGGCATCCATATATATCACGATGGCTGATTCTTGGTCATCCTTAGAAATGGCCAATCGCATTCTAATGTGTGGCTTTGGAGGAGGGCTAAACTGGGGGGCAATTCTTTTGGAACAACGTAAAAGTTCTTCATAAATGAATTTGAAGAAGTCTATTGAAGAAAGTCAAGTATATGGGTTCTCCATGTATCGAGGAGTGGGGCACCTTCCGAGCCTTGAGCAGCTCTGGGAGATTAGGGCTGATCTTGTCAAAATTAAAGTGCCATGGGCGGTCTATCTTTCAACAATTAATGAAAGCAGCCTTCCTTATCCATGCTTTCTTTCATGTAAAGTATGGCGGCTAGAAACTACGCTTAATGAGCGCTCATCTAAGGCTTCTGACATGGGAATACGTTTCAAAGAGATAACCGTTCAAGACTATGATACATTACTATCTCTAATAGAGCCTTCCAATAGGGGAAGCATCATGAATACACAAATCCCTTACCCCATAAAAGGCATCATGTCTCCCGAACAAAGAAAAAGAGCCACCGAAGCCTATATGTATTCCTATTGTCAAGCGACTAGCGGCCGCATAGGGTGGTTGATTTACAAGGACAGTTCACCTATTGGATACAACGTTGGCGTCGATCGAGGAGATGGCGTTTTTGAAGGAGAACATATTGCCATTTTGCCCGAGTCACGCAATCGAGGTATTGGTCAATACCTATATCAATATTTTAACACTGAGGTGCTGCCAGCGTTGGGCTTTAGCCGGTTTCAAAACTACATTCAGTCAGATAATCTTCCCAGTTTGCGGAGTGCTGAGCAAGCAGGTCTTCAACAGAAGGAAGATTATGCTTTTGTAACGCTTACACCTTTTTTAAATCAAGCGCATTGGTCTCCTTTAGCTACTGCCATTCTTGAAGGGAATACGGGCACTAATCTTTCATGGCGTGATGCCGGGTTTTCTAAGGAAGGCAGAGATTTTTTTACGCACGGCAATTCTCATATTCAAGAGGCCTTATCGCCTCAGTTTGTCCTCTATAATAACAAGCTTGAAGGGGTGAGTTATACATTGAAAAACGACATGAATGGTTAATCGGCGTATTTATTGTTCATTGCTCTTTTTGAGCTTCCTTCTGATGTTACCGTCTTGTAGTCTTCTTAGGAAAGATCGAGCAGTAAAACCTGTTTTTTCCGAAGTGAAAGAGCAAAACATATATCCTGAGGCGATTTCTCAAGAATACCTAGCAAAGCAGCTTTGGCAGGGGCTCTGTTACGGGATTATAGAAGATCATTTTTCACCACCGGTGGCGAGTAGAATCTTGGCGTATGCATTTGTGGCGCAATATGAATCACTTGTGGCCTTGGAGGCCACGAAAACTTCCCTTCTGTTCGATTTACAGGTAGAAGGTGCTGCAAGGGATGGATTAAGTTTAGGGGCGAAGCAATGGATCTCTATGTTGACTTTTTTACAAGTGGGAGAGGCCTTGCTATACAGACCCAAAACACTTGATCAACATAGAAAACTATTATATGATCACCTTCCGCAGGATCTGCCCCTCCAAATAGCCGAAGAATTAGCATCAGAATTTACGCAACAGATCTTAGCGATTGCCGCTCAAGATAACTACCTCGAAACAAGAAGTCTACCCCTTTTTGTACCCGCTACAAGACAAAATGTTTGGGAGCCCACACCACCGACATATGGCCCGGCTATTGAACCTTATTGGGGCCGTATTAGGCCTTTTTGGTTTGATTCTTTGTCCCTTCAGTCTTTTGTTTTGCCCGCGCCGTTTGAGTCAACTGAAGGTCTTCATCAAGCAAGGGATTCTGTGTATTCTGTGCGGCTCCAGCTAGGCGAAGACTACTTGGCCCAGGCAGAGCACTGGGACTGCAACCCCAGACAAACCTTGTCTTCTGGCCATATGATGGCTGTAATAAAACAAAACAACCCTTCTGGCCATTGGGTAGGCATTGCAATTCATGTAATGGATAGCCTTTCTTATTCCTTTTCTTCCCAGGCACATGTTTTGGCGCTTATGACAAGTGCTATATATGATGGGTTTATTGCTTGTTGGCGAACGAAATATGAAACCAATGTTATTCGCCCTGAAACCCTTATAAATCAGGACCTTGATCGTAGTTGGAGGCCAACAATTGAAACGCCTCTATTCCCAGAATATACGAGCGGTCACAGTGTAACATCTACTATCGCTTCGGTAATCCTAACTGACTATGTGGGAGATTCTATTGCTTTTATCGACAAGGTAAATAACCCTCTAGGCCTTCCCTCGCGAACATACTCGTCATTTAATGAAGCATCTCAAGAAGCAGCACTTAGTCGATTTTATAGTGGCATTCATTTCTTGCCTGCCGTTCTTGATGGCATAGATCAAGGGGAGAGGATAGCAAAGGCTATTTTGAAAAAACACCGTCAAGCCGACTAGCATCGATCCTAAAGAGACGAAGCTTGTCTTGGTTTGCGGAAATGATTACATAGAGCGCCCCATCAATAGTAATTAAGTTACCATCGATGGGATATCGAATATTATCCAGCGGGGGTATTTCCTCAAGGACTATTTCCCCCTCCGTTAAGGTGGCAAGTAAGTCTGGGCTTGAAAGATTTCCTAATCGGTAATACATCTTGTTCGATCCAGTGAGCACAATGCACATAGAGTCATTAATGGCTACAAAATCAATAACAGGACCCATTTGTAGTTTTTCATCGGTGTTATAGCGGTGTAAGCTTTGAAGACCATGTTGTTGGGCAAGTGTTTGCGTCTGAATAACTGATTGGTTGGGATACATGTTACTTGCTACGAGACTGTTCCATTGACCGAGGGCAAAAGCATGGTGTGTGGGGAATAGTCGATTCATAGTGGGCATAGTCATACAAAACTCCCGTCTTGAGGGAAAGAAAACATCGTTATCCCCTATGAAATGACGAATAATGGGCTCTGGTTTACCATCTTGATCAAAGTCTCCAATCCGAAGGCTTATGGGTTTGTCTTTGCTTGCTTGCAACATAGTGTTAAGCCCCAAATTCCCATAGATGTTTGCGGTATCACCCTGTGACACAAGACGAATTGCACTACTCCAATAACCGGATTCATCGACTATTGTATCTACTTCGATGAAGACTTCTTCTTCAAGCTTGTTCCACTTCATTGAGTATACTGGCCCCCATTCTGAAGTCCAAATTAACTCCTTGTCATTCAATGATTCGATGCTAGTAATAAGCCCTAGATTATCATTCCATATTGTATCAAGTATTCCATTTTTCCACTGCACTATGGCACTTTCTTGCGCTTGGCCGTAGACTTTGAAGTTATGGCTAGCGCCAAGAGCTATTTCAAGAGGGGGTTGTCCATCAATGTCAACTAACTTCACAGATTCTATGGGTCTATTGAGCCATGAATTGTGGCACGTGTCGCATCGAACAAAGTGCCGGGAAGAATCTTGCATATACACACAGGGTGCATAGTCAAGGTTCCTATCACTATGGTTTCCTCCCCCTACGGTAACAATATCCAATAAGCCGTCTTGATTTAAATCAACAGCAACGCCATCCCGAGCTTCTTGAAGTGGGGGCTTGGGAAGCATCATTTGTACAAACTCCCCATGGTTATCTTGCCAAAAAATAATATTGGAAAACCCTGCGGAGTTCATGATAAGAAGGTCGTCCTTCCCATCTTGATCGAAGTCATTGACCAACAACTTGGGGTTATTGGTCGAAAGCTTAAAGGGGTTTAGCTTGTGTCTCCGAAACTCATCAAAAGCATCTTCTTTGTGCGACCATGATAAGGATGGAATAAAAGACTCCTTTAACCAGGACAATTTTTTGGTTGAATCTGCTTCAAGGGCGGTTAAATCGGGGGTTGGATTTTTTGGTGCTATCACCAACAGGGTGTCAACTGGAAGATCACTATACAAGGAATGACTTCCATCGGTCCAATACCATTTAAGGGAGTCAATGGTTGACGTCTGTTGGCCTAAGCCGAAGTGGGCAATAGCCTCGGATGACGAAAGATAGCCTCTTTGTGAATAGATATTCTGTCGCTGAGCAGTTGAATCAAAGTAGAGTATTCCATAACACCCAATGCATTGAGTGTTTTTAGGCATAGACGCTTTTACTCTCAAGAAGTGAGGGTTGCCCTCTTTTCCTTTTTGTATGGTGTTGTTTTGAAGAATGGATGCCGTTGTATCGGTATTGTTCCACACCATATCAAGGTCTCCATCGTTATCTAAGTCACCAATGCATACACCTTGCGTATTTGCCGTTTGATTATGTGTAAAATCAAAGGCATTGTAACTAGATGATGATGAATCAAGTCTATACAAGAGGTTGGGAACTGTCCTCTGAGGGATCTCTTGGATTAGATTGAGGTAGGTTGGGTTGCCATCAAAAGAAAACATCGCTTGATTATCAAAAAGCCTCTGGTGGGCGTCATTGTCATGAAAGTCCCGTTTAAGGCCATTGGAGATGAAAACCTCAGGAAGTTTATCATTGCTAAAATTACTGGCAATAACAGACCACGACCACTCGGTTCGACTGAGCCCAACAAAGTCCGATATTTCAAAAAAATGCCCCGGTCTGCTGAGGTAGGCGGCATTTTTAGTGATTTGTTGAATTCCAAAAAATCGCTGATTTGCTTGATACCAATCAAGGCCTAGGTCAAACATTTTTGTCTTGCTTGTTTCGGCAGTCATTGGGGCCATATCCGCTACAAGAAAATCCATGGTCAGATCTCCATCCAGGTCAATAAGATCGCTGCCCATGCTGAAAAGCGTTTGCTTGTCGAAATAATATGCGGTGGAATCAACAAAGCCCTTTCCTTCTTGATTTATCCATAACCTGTCGGTGGCAAAAAAATCGTTGGCTACAAAAATATCCGGGTAGCCGTCGTCATTAAAGTCGTGGCATATCGCACTGAGACCAAACCCATTGTAATCCGAAATACCAAAGGAGTCACTAACATCTGTAAACAATCCGTCTTCTTGTAGGTAGAGCCTGTCTTTATCTGTTATTGAAGTGTCTGGGTATTGATAAAAAAAGAAGTCAGTTGCTTTTTGAAAATCTTGAGGGTGGTTTACGAGATACATATCAAGGTCGCCATCTAAATCCAGGTCAAAGAAGTAGGCTTGAGAGGATCCACCATTGTAATCAAGCCCAATCTGACTTGCCATTTCTGAGAAAGTTCCGTTTCCTTGATTGATGTAACATTCATTGGTCAAATCCTCATCCTCTTTGGCCCCTGATCTACATACATAGATATCAAGCCAATTGTCACCATTGATATCTGCAATGGCCACTCCTGTTGCCCAAGGAGATTTTGGGGTAAACCCAACTTCTTTACTAACCTCCTCAAACTGCATATCGCCAAGGTTGATATATAGTTGTGACTGCCCTTGATTACTAATGAGCACAAGGTCATTCAGCCCATCATTATTGAGGTCGCCCATTCCAGCCCCTCCTCCATTGTATATGTATAGGGTGTTAAAAGGGGTATAACTCCCTGTATCATTAATTGTATTGACAAAGTCAATCGCCGACCAACGTGCATCTACCGGATTGAAAAGAAGGGCGTTATTCTCTTTTGGAAAGGGTCGTTTAAGACAGGAGGAAAGACTAATAAGTAATACCCCTAAGAGTATATATAGAAAAGCAAGACGAGGTTTTCGCATCACAAATACTTGATTTTTTTCGACTTGCCCTGTTCAGCACGGGGCAGGGTATTTATAGGGACAACTCGTATTGGAAGGGTAACGCCAAATCGACTTTTTATCAGATTCTGGAGATGTTGTATGGATAAAGTTTCTGGCGACTTTGCCTCGAATATCAAGGCAACGGGATCGTGTGTATTTTGGGTTATCTCCACTTGAAAATATGGGGAAATCTCTCCAGAAAAAGACCCTAATACACTCTCGATGTCGCTTACAAAGAGCTTGACACCTTTTACCTTAATCATATCATCCGTACGACCACGAATTCGATCAATCCGGCGAAAGGGTAGGCCATCTACTGGAGGGAGTAAGCGCGTTATATCTCCTGTCCTGTACCGAACAAGAGGAGTGGCTTCGCGCATAAAGGATGTTAGCACTAACTCGCCCCAACTTCCCTCAGGCATAGTTTCCCCGGTATTGGGGTCTACAATTTCTGGATAAAACAAGTCTTCCCATAGCACACTTCCCTCGTGGCACACTCCATTTTGAGCTACGCCTGGTCCTATAATCTCACTAAGTCCATATATGTTAAGTGCTATTGTTTTTCCATGTTTTTCAATCCATTTTTTGGTTAACTCCGACCATGGTTCAGCTCCAACAAGAGCAATTTTTGGAGGGAAGTCTTCCCTATAGGTTGTATTGTAAAGTTCAATGAGATGCACCAGATACGAAGGGGTTGCAGCAATCACATCCGGTCTTAGCATATTAATGAGCTCTACTTGCCGAAGGCTTTGTCCGCTGGAGGCAGGGATGATACGAAGATCTAGGTGTCTCGCCCCTAAATGCAAACCTAGCCCTCCTGTAAACAATCCATATCCATAGGCATTGTGTAAGGTATCTCCCTTCTTCACTCCGGCGTACTCTAGGCAGCGTCCAACAGCTTCTGAAAAAAGAAACAGGTCGTTTTTGGTATAGGCCGTTACAAACGGCTTTCCTTGAGATCCACTACTACTTTGAAATTGCAACAAGGGGATGTCGGTGTGCCACCAATCGCTGGATGGATAGGCAAGAAGATCTTCTTTTGTAGTTAGCGGCCACTTGACAATTTCTGATAAGGATTTAATGGGCGAGAGCCTTCCCTTGTAGAATGCATGGTTATTATCTAAGGAGGCAGCAAATGACTTTAGCCTATCTACGATGTATTGCTCGAGTTGCTGCCTGTCAGCAAAAAGACTTTGTAATGAACCCTGTTGGATAGATTTATGCATAATGCAGGTCTAGATGGTCCTCGTCTTCGTTGTAAATAGGGCTTGTTTGGATGCTTAGAAAGGTTACTTTGCTTTGGGTTGTGAAACCATGATAGCACTTTTTAGGCACCTCAAGAACCAATCCTTTTTTAATGGAGTGTTTTTGCCCATCAATATGTACGTCACCTCGGCCACAAAGGAAGTGAAACGAAGCGTCCACATGATTGTGATAGTGAGGAGTATAGGTAGTATTTGATTCTAATTGAATGAGCTCAACACAATAGGGCTCTGTTTGAAGACGCAGCCTTCCGTAGGGTTCATCGCGGTCCGTTTTTAGCCATTCAAAGGGAAGGGATTGTAAAGCAGATTCGGTCATGGTTTGGTTTGTTTTTTAAGGCGCTTGGAGCAAACGAACAATGTCTTTGTAATGGTGTAGGGGGAGCCTAAATAATCGTTTACTCAAGGTGTTAGCCTGCTGGCATGGATTTGATTGTTGATGTTTGTAAAATGGGCTATCATCAAGTGAAGGGTAATGAAAACTTGCTTGGATATCATTTTTTTTAAACCAATCTACCCAATATTGAGCAGACGCTGTAGATTCTGCACAAAGCCAAAAAATATGGCCATTATGGTTTAAATCATTGAGATTTTGAGGCAAAAACGCAGATAAAACGTCATGGTTTTGGACGGCGGCAAACAGCTTGTCCCATGCTTTTCTTCGTTCAGTGGTAATCTCGGTGACCCTCTGTAAAAGAGGGAGCAGAATGGCGGCATCATACTCGCTTATCGCAAACTTTGACCCAATGCATTGCCATGAATACAAAGGAATATCTCCTCGATCAAAGGCGCGTTTGTCTGTCCCATTTTCATAGACCTTTTCTACAACAGCATGGTGTTTTTGTTTGACTAAAAGCACTCCGCCCTCTCCGCATGAGATGTTTTTTTGGGCGTCAAAGCTAATTGCGGAAAAATCACCCCAGAGACCAATAGGTTTTTCTTGATGTTTGGCACCAATGCAATGCGCAGCATCTTCGACTAAAAAAAGATTGTTTTCATCACAAAGCAATCTGAAGCCGTCGAGGTCGCAGGCTACACTCCCGTAGTGCATTGCAATAATTGCCTTGGTCTTGGGCGTGATGGCTCGTCGTGCAGCTTCCAGGTCAATATTCATAGTGTTTGGCTCGATGTCTACAAAGACCAACTTAGCGCCAAACATGGCAAAGGCATTAGCCACGCCTACGTAGTTAAACGGACTGACAATAATCTCATCTCCTGATTGTATGTCCATAGAAAGGGCAGCCATTTCTAAAGCCCTTGTACAAGATGATGTTAGAAAAGCCTCATATCCCGGGTAGTTTTCTTTAAACCACTTTTCACATGATTTTGTGTAGGGTTTGGTTAACAAAAACTGCGGATTGGCAACCACATCGGCCACATTCAGGGCACTTTGTTTATCGGTCACGGGATATTGCATTCGCTAAAGATAAGAAGGAATGTAACCCTAGGGTCAACTTCTGTGTCATCCGTGCAATTTGCCCTATTTTTAAGGAGCCTTAACCTTAAAACAATACACGCTTGTTTCCTCAAGACATTACTCAAGAAATTGAAGACAAAGGCTATGCTGTAAGACCCCTTCTGTCCGAAGAGAATATCCAATACTTATTGCAGGGATATAACGATGTTCGTCAAAGGGTGGGTGATATAGGTGATTTGTTTTGGCCGAGTGGACGGCATCCTGATCCCATGATTCGCAATCAAGTCAAAGCATGCATTGATGCAGTGCTTCCCTCGGCCTTGGCACGATATGTCCATTGGGAGTCAGTATATCAAGTAGGAGGCACCTTTTTGATTAAGCCAGTTTCAGAAAATAGCGCCCTGAATCCACATCAAGACAGTTCTCATGTAGATGAGCGCAAAGGGTATTCTGTCTACGCATGGATTCCACTGATGGATGTAAATGTAGAGACAGGATGCATGCATTTTTACCCCGGGAGCCACACCTGGGGAATTCATCAACGGTCTCTTAATATCCCGTGGATTTTAGAGCCTATAGAGGATGCACTTTGGCCAGATATGGTTCCCATTCCTATGAAGGCAGGCGAGGTGCTTTTTTTTCACAGCGCCTTGGTGCATAGCAGCCCTCCAAATAGGGGCGGTGAAACTCGAGTGGCAATCAATTACTACCTACATCCAAAGACACATCCCTTTTGTCATTTTTATCAGGGACCAGAGACGGGAAACCATCATGTTGAAATGTACAGTGTCACCCCTGATTTCTATTATTCTGAAGACTTTGAATCCCGTCCCGATCCTGCGAAGTATCCTTTGTTGGAGACGATGCCGCTTTCTTTGGGTCAGTACCCTGACAAGTTTAATCACTTACTTTCAAAATCCACTTAGCAGCTATGTTTACGCGCATTGAAGAGTGGTGGTTTACGAGGATTGCCTCATTAATTGGGTTGTGGGCATTCTTTGCGCTCAGTGCGGACTTATCCTTTATTCTTCAACCCATGGATGCAGACAATGCATGGACCCAGCTTGCCTTTATACTTAGCTGGTCGGTTTTTGCCGCATCGCTTGGGTATTGGGTTAATGATGTTTTTGATCGAAAAAAAGATGCCCTTGGAGGGAAAACGAATGCTACAGCGGGCAAGTCATTATGGGTAACGATTACAACTACACTGATTCTTATTGTTCTTACTACCTCATGTGTTTGGGTGCTACCCTTGCATAATACCCTTGTGGTAATTGGATTAGTGGGCTTGCAAATCGTGTTGTTTTTCTTGTACGCCATGCCTTATCTCCGATTTAAGGAGCGTCCTCTAGGGGGCATTATAGTGGATTCTGTCTATGCTTATGTACTGCCAAATTGTATTGTATTTCTTGTAGTATATGATCTAGATTCTTTTGATCGATGGCCGCAGTATTTGACCTTGATTGGAAGCTGGTCTTTTATCGCGGGCTGTCGAAGTATAATAAATCATCATTGGGAAGATCGATCTTCGGATACACTATCCAATACACGGACCGCAGCGACCGTATGGTCCAAAGCCAAGGTGTTGCGCTGGCTTAAAATCTACCTTCCAACGTTAGAAATCATTTTTTTCAGTCTTTTTTTGTGGTTTGGCATTGGCTGGATTGGTCTCGCACTTTATCTGGGATATTTGTTATGGCTTGTCTGGCGGAGTGTCGATACATCCAAACTCGATGGTGTCCGGTTACTGGCAGAACCCAGTGAATTGAGTTTTCAATGCACGTTGAAGGTGTATGCCTTACTTCTTCCCTTTTTATCCATTGTTATGCTAGCTATGACACAACCTATTGAAGGGATTGTGATTGGATTGATTTGGTGTGGGGCATTCTATAAAAGCCTCCGTTGGGCAGGACCGGATCTCAAGTTTGTGCGCACCTTAATGGTACGTACTTACTTTTTTGTTCTGCCCATATATCACGCGTTGTATTGGTTTGTTTTTAAGATCTTAAGTCGAGTTGTCAATTATTCAATCTATTATGTGGCTTTGCTTTTTGGCCGAAATCTCAAGAAGGAAAAAGCCCTCATCACGGATTCAAGTTCCCCTAGTCACAAGGACACAGATACGGCAGCGTCTTCGAGCCCTCCACAAAAAAGCGCACAGAATCTATTGCAGACTCCTGTAGAGAAGTGCGTCCATATGTTGTGGATTGGCCCGCAAACAGGACTTATGGAACAATTAACCTTAGCCTCTTTTGTGCACTTTGGTTATGACGTGCATCTTTGGTTGTATTCTGAGACGTCTAGGGAAAACGTCCCGGACAAAGTGAAGGTGATGGATGCCAATGCCGTGATTTCTTCTGAAGAGGTTTTTCACTACAAAAAGGGCTCTCAATTTGGTACAGGTAAGGGAAGTGTCGCGGGTTTTTCAGACATTTTTCGTTATAAACTCCTCCATGACTATGGAGGATGGTGGGTAGATATGGATGTGACCTGCCTCAAAGCTTTTGATGTAGAGACACCGTATTTTTTTAGGGGGCACCACAATCTACCCTTGGTGGGCAACATCATGAAGGCACCCAAGGGAAGTCCCCTTATGTGGTCCTGTTATACCAAGGCCAAAGAGCAAGTGACAGCAGATAACAGAGATTGGCACCTTCCTATTCAAATCTTAGTTGACGAAGTATTAGCCCAAGGATTAGAGCATTGTATTTACCATGGTATGTCCAACACCGATGAGTTTGATACGATTGCTAAATACTTTGTTCGACCAGCGGAGTTTCCTGTGGAGTGGTGTGCTATTCATTGGTGTAATGAGGTACTTCGAAGTCGAAAGATTGATGTGCGCTGGATGCCTAAAGAGGGACGCTTTATGAAAGAACTCAATCAATACAAGATTTCAGCTTTTTATGACAAAAGGCAAGAAGTTGATCTTGCACCGTGGGAGGTTAAGATGATACAAATCATGTAATTTAAGCCCATGCTGACAAAGCAGGAGATATCCGCCTATCAAGAGGCACGTGGCGTTCACAGCAACAAGTTGTGCCACGCCCCATTTACCAATCTATATTTCAACACAGAAGGGCATGTGGCCGTTTGCTGGCTTACATTCTATAATCCAGTGATTTATAATGAATCAAAATCGCTCAAAGACATCTGGCATGACGTTAAGTTTCAGTCGATTCGAGAGCATATTGGCCGCAATGATTTATCCAAGTATTGCCAGACATGTGAACAACATCTAAAGCAAGGGAATCATGTTAATGTGCTTGCCAAAGCGTATGATACAGCCCCGGCTGATGGTGACTATCCTTCCATTATTGAATTTGAGCTTGAAAACACTTGCAACCTGGCTTGCACGATGTGCAATGGCCTTTTGTCCTCTACCATCCGAAAAGATCGCGAAGGGAAGCCTCCACTTAAGAGCCCTTATGGCAAAAAGTTTCGCGAGGATTTAAAGGAATTTATCCCCCACCTTTCTGAGGCAAGATTCAATGGCGGTGAGCCTTTTTTGATTCAACAATACTGGCCAATTTGGGAAGACATTATGGAGATAAACCCTTCGGTTAAAATGACCATGGCCACCAATGGCTCGGTCTTAAACAGCCGAGTAAAGGATATCTTAACCAGAGGGAACATTCATCTAAACATCTCCATGGACGGCTTTTCTAAGGAAACCTACGAATCCATCCGAGTCGGCGGAAACTTCGACCGCCTAATGAAAAACCTCGATTATTTTATCTCGTTTTGCGCAAAACATAACCGCACCTTGTGCATTATGGTCAATCCAATGCGTCAGAACTGGTGGGAAATGCCTGATTTTGTCAATTGGGTGAATGCTCAAAACATTCGAATCTGGTTTAACTCCATTATCAAGCCAGAAGACCAATCCCTTTGGGCATTATCTCCTGAAAAGCTCCAAGAGGTGTACGACACACTCAAGGAAGCGACAATAAAACCCAAACCCTCGTCGTGCAGCCAAGAAGTTTATGAACACAACGTATCAACCTATACTAACTTGATTCATAATCAAATTCATAATTGGCTTATTGAGGCTCGTCGACGGGAGGAAAGCCCCATTGACTCGTTGCCATCGGATAAAGACTTCGTGTCCTTAATTCGTCCACACTTACCTCCCAATCATGACTTTTTCAAGTTGTTTTCCCGCTTGAAGGACGAACAAAAACAAGCATTAAAGAAGGCGATTCATCAACAAAATGTTGTCTTTTCCTCCGCTCAAATGAAAAGCATGCACGAGAAGGAACTTCAAGAGGCGATCGATGCGCTCGTCGCATCAAAATAAAACTTCGCCCGAAGGGTGTCTTCAAGTTGTTGGTCGCTGCTTCCCCATAGGAAGTCAATCTGACTCAATAATCCGCCTTCAATCATTTCATGAATCATTTCACCCACACCCTGTTGGTTGTGCATGAGCTGCATTACCCCACTAATTTTTTTGGTTAACTCAGCATGGTCCCGGTCGGGATAAATAAACTGAGAGCAGAGCACAAGGGCTTCAAAGTAGGCGGCTAAAAAGGACTCATCCTGCTCAGGTATTCGAAGCGTATGCAATGCCTTCTGCGCCGCACTGTGCGTGATGACCTTTTGATAGAGATTTCGATAGATTGTAAAAATAGATTCCGCCAAGTCGGATGACGTAGTCACGGTCTCTGAAAAGTTCGCTAAGCTGTAGTCTTCTCGATGAAAGCCTATCCACTGTTCTATGGTATGTATGACTTGGCTTAACTGATTGGCATTGTGTTCTGAAAGGCTGTTGGTGGCGGGAAGGCGATCTCTTTGGCGTTGCACATCATCCAATATTTGTTTTAGGGCTGGTGCTGGAAGAAACCTAAGGGATTCGTGTTCTGGATTCCACACAATGTTAAAATGCACTTTTGCCTCGAGACTATTAGCATATTCAATAAGCCGATCAAGTTCATGAATATTGGATCGCATAACGCATGCGGCAATATTGAGATACATGGATTGATTGTCCGAGAGTTTTTTGAGTTTATGGATGTTGGAGACGACCTTCTTCCATTGGGCACCCTGACGTATGGACTCATAAGTCTCAGGAACGGCACTATCGATCGAGAGATTGAAACCTACTCGAAGTTGACTAAGTAGATCTTCCAGTGAAGTATTCCATACCGTGGCATTGGTGGTGATATGAAGGGCTATGGAGGGGCTGTGTTCTCGAACTAATTCCCAGATTTGTCGATAGGGCTTAATCAACATGGGTTCTCCACCCAGAAACTTGAGGTCGGTGAGGTAGGGCAGAAAGGGAAGGAGCTTTTCGGCGAAGTGATCATCATACACCTTGGGCATAGGGGGCATTTGTTCTCTTCCCTGTCGTATAGTAGAGCTGAAATAGCCACTGCACATAGAACAAGCCAGATTACAGGTGTTGTCGATTTCAAACTCGAAAACTTTGGGCATGGGAATTCTTCCCATAAGCCGGTCGAGGCGGTGCTTTATGGTTTGAGGGTGTGCATATTGATCATAATGCTTTGCACGACTTCCGTCAAAGTTTCCTGCTTGAATAAGTTCTTGGCATAGTTTACAGCCACCACTGAGGTCGCGTTTTTGTATGCTTTTTCTCAGCGCCTGAGCCTTTGGACCCGTCCAGGCTTCTTCAATGCTATGCGTCTTGATATTTCCCAGCACATGAATTCGATTAAAACAGCAGGCAGTAATGTTTCCATTTTGCTCAAAGTTTAAGCTGGAAAAGGGAGCATGACAAATGGCATGGCGTGCTTCCTTAGGTCGACTCGCATTGTAGGCGTTCAGGGTCTTTCGACGGATCATAACTACTTAGTCAGCGCAGGACGTTCGGGTGCATAATCCTTTATGATATCCCAGAACTCAGGAAAAGTTTCTGAAAAATCCTCTTTTCTGAAGCGGTCATGTCGGGCGATTTTTTCAAAGAATCCAGTAAAGGGCTTATCGATAGTATTGTTAAGGTAGGTGATGAGGTTGTCGATCGTCTTTGTGCGCTTTTCGGTCATTTCATAGGTGGATACAAAAGATTGTAATCGCTCTCGTACAATCTGTTTCACCTCTTCTGGAAGGATTTCTATGCTGTATTCCCAAGGCTCATAAATAAGATTCCAAAAGACAGGTAGGCCAGGAAACTCCTTATTCATAAATTCAAAATACTCTGGAAAGTAGAAGATGTTCATATTGGTCACAGAACAGCAAATCTTACATTCAATAGTATCTTTTTCTGTGTAGCCACCATGGCGAATCCAACGCTTCATATTCTCAACGACTTCATCCCACTTAGCATTCTTACGCTGATACTCAAATCGCGGCCCTATATCATCGATTGAGAAGTTGAGGAAAACGTGCTTAAACTTCTTAAACAGTTTCGCAACATGGTCATCATATACGGTGCCATTGGTGTTTAATAAGAGTTGGATGTTTTTTGCATGGCCCGTTTCCACGCAGTACTCCAATAACTCGATATTTTCTTTTGACATGAGGGGCTCTCCACCAAACAGACCAATCTCCATCATATTGGGAATCCAAGATTTGATGGTAGCCATGTTTTCTGGCGTCATATTGAAGTGAACGGTTTCTTCCCAGTTGTACAATTCTTTAGCTTCCCGTATCCATTTATGCGAGGCTGTTGGCATACAGATGCGGCATCTCAAATTGCAAATGTTGCTTGCATTAATTTCTACTCGAGTGGGTTGCAGCGGCTGTTGAACCTGACTTTCCGGGATATTGTAGTTGTAGGAGTCATAGCGCATGGGCTTAAGCCCCATGTCTTGTTCTCGCCAGCACTCATCACAGCCCTTCATCCGAACACCGTTTTTAAAATTTTCCCGAAGGGTTTGCATGTAGTCCGAATTCCAAGCTTCTTCAATACTTGATTCTCCAACGACAAGTGTTTTCCCTTCGTGGCTTATAAAATCGTAATGCTTGGAGCAGGGCTTGAACTTCCCTTCTGCCGACATCATAATTTCAAAGAAAGGGAAGTAACAGAAATCCGTTTTATCCGGGTCTCGTAAAACTTCAGGAGTGGTTTGGGTCTTTTTGGCCTTAAACAGCGATGATAAGGGCATAAATCGGCGTTTGTTTACGATTGAAAATAAGAGATTTTAGAGTGAAATTTTGCTAATTCTCGTCAAAACGCGCAACAAATTCGTGATGAAGTGTTTTCCAGTCGTCTTCGGTTAGCCTAGTAATTAATGTTTTAACCGGTGCACGTCCAATTTCATCATTGAAGGTTTTTTTTAAGGAATTGCTCGGAAGGGCATCAAAGATTTTTTGTAACGCCAACTTGGCTTCCTTGGCAACTGATGGTGATGTAGCCGCTTGTATTTCAGCACTTCGGTTGGATAGAGTTTGCTTCCAAGCACGAAAGACTTCCTTATCAGATAAAGGCGCTTGGACGTGTTTTGCATCGTCTTCCTCTTTAAGTAGGATGCGTATCTGCTCAATCAACCCATTAAATCTGCGCTTATTGATAGATAGGCCAGCGTCCTCGTGCTCAAGAACTTTTTGATAGTCTTCGTAGTGATGTAAGACCTTAGCTAGGTCATCTTTTTTCATAGATCGCAAGCTATGTTCTCTGGGCTCAAACACTGTATTAAAAAAGACATTAATCCTGTGTTCTTGGCAAAAGGACACAAGATGGATAATATCCATGGCATTGATGGGCATGACACAAGCGGTAATTGACAAGTCGTCTAATTCTTCCTTAATGCTTAGAAAGTAGTCTATGTTTTTTCTCAATGCCTCGTAATCTCCATTGATTCGAATTTTTTCATAGACCTCTTTTGTAAAAGCATCCATCGAAATGCTCAGGTTCATTGGATGTCCTGCTATGATAGATCGCACCCTTCCATTAAGAATGGTTCCGTTGGTTGAAACGTGGGAGACAATACGGGGGTTAATGGAAATGATGGCTTCCCAAATTTCAAGATAGTGCCGAATGAGAAAGGGTTCTCCTCCAAAAAAATGGGCGCTTTTTATGTGCGGGAGAAGGGTTTTGATTTCTTGGATAAACGCATCGTCGTAGGCCTCCTTCATCGGTGGAAGGCCCATGTTGGAGCGAATCGTTGATGAACATGCTTCATTGCACATCACACAAGCTAGGTTACACCGATTACCCGTTTCAAACTCTAACACTTCAGGATAATCAGGTTTTAGATTTCCTTTAGCATACCATTTTGGAATCCAAGAAGAAGGGACAGGGCTATTGGCGCTATCGTACTTTTTTGCAAGCAACCCTTCAACATTGTTTTGTTTGATAAGTTGGGCGCAGCGACTACATCCTTCTGCCATTTGACGATTGCTGAATTCTCGACGAATGGATTGTGCTTTTTCTCCTCGCCATAAATCGAGAATAGATGGCCCTTGACCATAGTATCCCAGCAGATCTTTTTGGTTATAGCAACACATACTAATGCTCCCTTGAATACCAAAATATAGTGAGCGCCACGGTGCGTGACAGGACAAATGGCGGTACTCGGGATCCCGACTGGCATTATATTTTGCCATTTCCTCCTTGGAAAAAGTATGGGGTTTCCTGTTGCTCATGGTTGAAGTCCTGTAGACAGGTGTTTAGCGACCGATTCGGCCATCATGAGGTATCCTTTGCTCGTATGATGACCATCTTGAGGCCAATAGTATACGCTTAGTCCATCGCGTTGGCAATACTTCGTGTAGTCGGGTAAAAGATCTACGTGAAGGGTATCATTGTATTGTGTTGAGAGGTAGTCCTTAATAGCCGTCATTTCTTTCGACCATTTGCCTTCACTGGCATTGTTTTTCATTGGGAGTAAAACAAACAATAGACCTCGGTTGTCTAGGGCACTAGCTTCTTGCCATTGATCGATAATTGATTCAGTATGTCCAACGGCTTGTGTTAGACGTTCTTGGCGTGTTTTTTTGGTCATCAAGGTATAGTCGAAGCCACCGAGGTAATGCAAAAATAGCCGGACCACATGGGAGTTAGCATAAATAGCTTCCCACCAAACGGGTGATTGTATGGCAAGTTCTCCTTGTGTATTGTATCGGTTCATGCCCCCGCGAATCACAAAGTCCTGCTTTATATCAGCTTCACTGATTGTTTGTATGATGAGGTCGGCCTCAAATGTTCGCAACAGCTCGTCATAGGTTATGTAGTTAAAAATGGGATCAGAGCCACAGAGGCCAACATTCCAAACCTCCCACGAAGTACTACTGTCCATAGTATGGAGTGCATGTTCAAGGAGCACAGGGTAGGCTGAATCAGCCGTTGCGCCATCGCCTTCGGTAAAGGAATCCCCAAAACAAAGAATACGTCGGCATTCTAAGGGCTTTTCATTGGAGAATTCACGGTCACTAAATCCCAAGGAATTGGTGTAACGATCAAAGCTAAACTCTGGTGATTGAAGCACGTGATGTGTGTTGGCTTCCCGCACCCAGAGCGAGCGGTCACCATCATAGGGAGATAAATACTGGCCTTCTCGGATTTCCGTGTAGGAGGCGACAAGGCCAAGTGTTCGCAATCCAAGCTCTAATAAAATCCAATAAATGGCAAAGGAGGTAAGAAGCCCTAAGGGGCGTTTGTACTCCTCGCTATTCCATTTTCTTTTCCACCCAAATAGATACAGAAAGCCCCCCATTATTCCTAAGACTATGACAATCCAAAGAGAGGGTATGAAGTAATAGGTAAATTTGAGGTATATCCATTGCGTCAGGGTGGGGTTGACTGAATACATCCATTCAACAAATACATCACCTAACAATGTGTAGAGGGTATACATCATGACGCCGACCCCAAGCGCTGTCAATCCTCTTTTTTGGTGGCTAGGTAAATTGCCAAACACTTCTTGAATTGTCCTTCTATTTCGAAGAATAATGGATAGCGACCCTACAGAAAGCACAAAAAATGCAATAAGCAGGGCAGTTTTTACGATAAATACAAGACCACCCATACTTGGGTACCATGTTTTCATTTCGACCCATCCTGCAAAGAGCCACCAGTATGGAATACCGCAGAGCAAAATGGCTATAATTCCCAGACTGATGAGGGCATTTCTCAGCGTGAAGTACGAGGCTATTTTTTCACCTACCATGGCTGTTCAAAATTGACAACCTCGTGGCGAACATCGACCCATGTTGGTTTTTTTGAAGAAGAGCTGATGACCTTTCTGAGCCAGGCAATGGGGGTAAGTATAAAAAGATAGATCACGCTTAACAAAATGCGGCTTTGTATTGCCCCCAAGGCATGCCCAAATCCCATCCAAGCTTTGGCAAAAAGTGTAGTAAGTCGTGAAGAACTGGCCGACAAGACCATAATGACTAGTGCTGCAATAGATACAGTTGGAAGCATAAAATACCATCCAATGGCAATAAGCCCGGCACTGAGTACAAGCACGGTTTGATAGTCTTTGGTAAGTTGGCGCAGGTTCATGAGGCTAGAACATAGGATAAACAAAAGGTGCTACGGCAGAACTACCACCAAAAACAATCAGTAAGCCGAGAATGAGCAGCACAGCAATAACAGGCAATAACCAATACATTTTTCGAGCTTTCATGTATTGCCAAAAGTCTTTTAAAAAATCAAGCATTTTTTTTCTCTATTACCATTGAATTTAATACCAAAACGTCCATTTCTGTATGCTTAAAACACAGAATTGCATCGGATGGCGAACATACGATGGGTTCATCCTTTCGGTTAAAACTTGTGTTGATTAGCATCCCAATCCCTGTCTTTTGTTTCCATGCCATTAGGAGCTGTTGCATGAAGGGGTCACTTTCTTCATTAATGGTTTGAAGACGGGAGGAGTAATCGATATGACTTACAGCAGAAAATGGTGAGCGTTCGTCTTGCAGTCGATCGGTTAATCCCGCATGGCTATCCCTAGTTGGCGGAATGCGATAATTTTCCTTGAGCCAGTCAACTTGCAGCATATAGGGCGAGTCGCTAATGGTCTCAAAATATTTTTCGGCTTCTTCTTGAAGCAGAATCGGTGCAAAAGGCCGAAAGGATTCTCTAAACTTGATTTTTTGGTTGACAAAATCCTGCATGGATGCCTCCCTGGGATCGGCTAATATACTTCGGTTGCCCAATGCTCTTGGACCAAACTCCATGCGTCCCCGAAACAAACCAATCACATGTTTTTCTTTGAGCTTTTGAACTAGAAAATTAATCAGCTCGTCGTCTTCAAGGTGACGGTAGTGATATTCCGACCGCTCAATAGATCGCCTAACGGCTTGATTGGAAAATGAGGGCCCCAGAAATGCGTTGACCATAGCCTCGCCACATACTGAGTTGCCAAAGTGCATGGCGTGTAGCGCCAGAGCTGCACCCAATGCTCCACCAGCATCTCCTGCTGCAGGCTGAATGTAGAATGATCGCTCAGGGTACGTTTTCGTAAGTAGACCATTGGATACGCAGTTCAGCGCCACCCCTCCGGCAAGGCAAACATTATTGCAGGATGTTAGAGCGCATGCCCGATCTACAATCTGTTGAATTTGTACTTCAACAACCATTTGAATGGCTAATGCTAACTGACAGTGCTTCTGGCTAATCGAATCATTTTTCTGTCTTCTTTTCATCCCAAATAACTTTTCCCATCGTCTCTGATGAAGCATGGTTAGCCCATAGGGAAATCGGAAATAGCCAAGGTTGAGAGTATAACTTCCGTCTTCTTGTCCCGAGATTACTTCTTGCTGAATCAAGCGAACAAAGCGCAATACTTCTGGGTCCTTTCTTGAAGCAAACGGGGCTAGGCCCATGAGCTTATACTCCCCTTTATTCACTTCAAAGCCAAGGAAGTAGGTAAAGGATGAATATAAGAGGCCTAAGGAATGAGGAAAGTGGAGCTCCTCTAGTTTTTCAATCCTACCATTGCGTCCGTGCATGATGGATGTAGTTGCCCATTCCCCTACACCATCTAAGACAACGATGGCGGCCTCATCAAAAGGCGAAGGATAAAAGGTGCTCGCGGCATGGGAGAGATGGTGTTCACTGTAAAAGATGGGCGTGGTCTTAGACCATGAATCATCCACCACATTCAGGTTCTTTTTTAAAGTCGATTTAAGGAAGAGTTTTTCACCTAACCATGAAGGCATGGCCTTGATAAAGGCAAAGAGTCCTTTTGGAGCAAAGCGGTAATGATTTTCAAGAATGCGTTCAAAGGTGAGCAGCGGCTTATCATAAAACACAATCCCGTCCAGATCATCTAAGGTGATGTTTTGGTCTTGTAGGCAAAACTCAATAGCCTGCTTGGGAAAGGACGCGTCATTTTTTACTCGGCTAAACCGCTCCTCTTGCGCTGCAGCAACAACTTGTCCATTATCAATTAATGCCGCTGCACTGTCATGATAAAAGCAGGATATGCCTAAAATAAAACTTGATTTTTTCAAGATCGGTCGGTTAGGTAAGAGAAAATGATTTCCTTTAAAGCCTATTTGAAGGTAAAGAAAACGATGTCATTTCGATTACTACTAAAAAAAGCGGGGTTTTTGTTTTTGATGCTGGTGGGCTTTGCAGGGCTATTAGAAATAGGCCTTAGAATATGGGGTGGTCTAAAAACCTATCCCGAAAGGAATTTTGATCGATATGAGTCCATGTATAATCAACAGCCGCCTCTTTATTATTTCGAGGATCGAAAAGACACCATCTTTTACGAGCAAGCGGAGTTTTCCTATTACTGCTTGGTGGATTCTATGGGCCTTCGCAATGATCCTAATCGTCGGATAAAGCTGAATGATCAACGTGTTTTTCTCTTTCTAGGCGATTCCTTTACCGAAGGGGTTGGTGGGTATTGCGGCAAGGATATGCCGAGTCAGTTTGAAGCTATAACATCACAGGATACCGTAGCAATCAATGCAGGCATTGTGGGGTCTGACCCCTTTTTTCAAACCCGTTGGTATCGTGACAAATTCAAGGAAATTCCACACCATGAAGTGGTTTTTGTTCTTAATGATTCTGACTTGGTTGAATTTGTCACTCGAGGGGGTAATGAGCGTTTTAGAGGGGAGTCCGTCCAATACAAAAAGGGACCTTGGTTTGAAGTAGTGTATCAATACAGCCACACGGTTCGTGCCATAGTTCATGGTCTCTTAGGCCAAAACCATATCTTTTTAACGCGCAAGGCTATGGAGGCCAATCGGTCAGATGCATTACGTGCCTATGCCGAATGTATTAATGCCTTTTATGAGGAATTTGGCGACTTGGTTAAGATTCATGTGGTGTTACAGCCCTACCCCTTTGAATGTCCTCATTGCCAGGGCATCTCAGAGATTATACCTCTCTTGGATGAAGAAATCCATGTTGTCAACCTATTTGTAGATTTTGGTAAGGAGCTTCAAAACAACCAAGGTCGTTTGAGCTGGTCGGTAGACGGTCACTTTAACGATGCCGGCTATCGTCGTTTTGCAGAATATATACGCCGGTCAATGATGGGGACTTAACCAAGCTTATGCCATAGCCATAGTTTCAGACGATCTCTCCATGATGTAGACATAAAGTCACTTTGATCTTTTGAAAAGTGATGAGCATTTAATGCATCAAGGTATTGTGTTGCAATGGGCTTAAGCAGGGGGTCCTTTCCATTAAATGCCGATTGCAAGGTATAGTGATTCATGTGTACGAGCAGGCATTCCTTACCTAATACACGCAGTTGATTGTTATCCATAGACCGCGTGCGCGATGTAGCATTCCATCCACCCACGTTGATTCCTGGATGGGTGCAAATCAGTGTTCGGGGTTCGAGAATTGGAAATTGATCGAGGTATTTTTGATCATCAAAAAGCCCGCGAAGTAAACTTTTTTCACACCGATATAGGCAGGCATCGCTCCACCATTCAAGGGTCTTTATTCCTTCTCTATTGGCCCCAACAAATCCAGCATTAAATAAGCCATGCTTTAAACTAGCCTCAAGCCAAAACTGGTCCTTTTGGGTGGATAATGAATAATGATGAGGGGTTAGCAGTAAGGGGTGTTTCTTTAGATAATCGTGTACAACATCAAGGCGTCCTAAGCAGTACATGTCATTGTCGAGATAGACGACTTCTTCTCCGCGCTGTTCGAGGGTGTATATCATGTAGCGACTCTTAAGCGACCAGCGAAGTGCATCCTTATTTCCACGATATGCTTTGATAAGTGCTTGAGCCTTTTTATCCTCCTGTAAAATGCTCATGCATTCTGTCTTTAGCATCTGCGGATCACAGGGTATGGCATCATCGGTCCAGGCATCAACAACAAGGCAGGTTAGCTCATGCCCGTACTCTTTTAATGACGATGCGAGCACTTGCGTTTGTCCAAGGTGGCTTAATGTACTCAAGGTGATCCAGCGCATAGTGCAATATTACCATCATTAATTGAAGATTCTGTACCGTATTAAAACCTACCTTTACAATACCTCATAGAAGTAGGAGATGAAAAAGGCAGTTGTATTTGGTGCAGGAGGATTTATTGGAAGCCATTGGGTGGAATATCTCAAAGCAAAGGGTTTCTGGGTTTTGGCGGTGGATCTCAAGCATCCTGCTTACTTTACAAGCAGTGCGGATGAGTTTATCCTAGCTGATTTGAGGGATAAAGCCACCATGAAATCGCTATGGATTAAGGAGGCAACGCTCTATCAGTTTGCCGCGGACATGGGAGGTGCAGGCTATGTCTTTACGGGCGATAATGATGCTGAAGTAATGACAAATTCGGCACAGATAAACACCAACACCCTCCGTCTTTCTATTGAACTTGGTATTGAGTCGCTCTTCTTTGCCTCTTCGGCATGTATTTACCCACGTCATTTACAACGCCACGGTCAAGATCCTTATCTAAAAGAAGACGATGCTTATCCCGCTCATCCTGACAGTGATTATGGATGGGAAAAGCTCTTTGCTGAGCGAATGTATAGGGCTGTACAAAGAAATTATGGTATTCCATGTCGGATAGCACGCTTTCATAATGTCTATGGCCCATATGGAGTATATGAGGGAGGAAAAGAAAAAGCCGTTGCCGCTTTGTGTCGCAAAGTAGCGCTTGCCGCAGAAGGAGACTCTATAGAAGTTTGGGGTGATGGTCGCCAGCAGCGCAGCTTCTTATTTATAGAGGACTGCATGGAAGGTATATGGCACTTAATGAAGGCCTCGAATGTTGATAGGCCGCTGAATATTGGATCATCTGAAATGGTGTCCATTAATGACTTAGCCAAGCTAATTATTAAGCAGAGCAATAAGGGCCTTACGCTCCGTCATATTGATGGCCCGGTTGGGGTAGATGCTCGTTCGTCGGATAATACATTGGCTGAGGAAACCATCCAGTGGCGACCTAAGGTATCTCTTAAAGAAGGGGTGAAAGCGACCTATTTGTGGATTAACGAGGCAGTCCAAGCGAAGGCCTAGATTTCCATCCAATCATAGTTTTCGGCAACCAATCGTTTTTGGGGTGGCGAAAAGACAATCATATCCCAGTTTGGATATTCGACTTTGGCCAGTTTAAGCACTAAGCCTTTGCCCGGCTTGGCGTCGTCGTGGGTATTGGTTACATACTCAGCACCGAGTTGTTGGGCGAGTTTCAGCGCGGCATCTGCTCCTGGATTAATCACTCCGCCAAGGAAAAAGGGCAGGCGAAAATCAGTGAATGTTGTAATTAGAAGGCGACAGGTCTTACCTCTAAACGCTTCCATTTGGCTTGGATGTAAGCCAAAGCCATGGGGTGCATAGAAGATATAGTCATTGTTCCATGAAATGACAAGGGCCTCATAGAGTGGTGGCTTTGCCTTGTAGGGCCGCATGACAGTCACCTTTAAGGATTCGTCAAAATCACCTATAGCGCCAACACTTGAAAAACCCTGCTTGGTTAATCGTTTAATGGCTCGGTCTACCCCTTCAATATGTACAGAGGAGGGCATTTCATGAAGCGTTAACTCATGGCAGTGATCAGAATAGGGCTGTGAAATCACAATGCGATTGGGTTCGGCAATCTGATCAAGGGCAACAGCGGGTTGACTGAGCCACTGCATGTTAAACTGCTTGAAGCCGTCAATTTCTGGTCCGATGAGCCATGGGTCAAGTAGAATGCGCTCTTCTCCCCAATGGATTTCCCATGAATTGTCCATATTTAACCGACGAAGACGAATCGTAGAAGAGGGTGCAGACATTATCACAAAATAGGGAAATAAAAAAAGCCGCAATACTGCGGCTTTTGCGCTTCATCTTTTTCAAAGTTGCAGCACAACAAATTCTCTTTATGAATCAAGACTTGAATATGTAAAGAGACCTTTGTAGTCGTTGAAGTGTTCTATCATTAGATAAACATTCAATGATATTGCGAATAGTGCTGCAGGAATTCCTGCTATATCTAGGAACAGGTGAAACAAAAAGGCATTTAGTAGTATTGGGAAGACGACTATTATCCAAAAACTTGAGTGTTTATTGATAAAAAGGAAAACTCCTGCGACAATTTCGATGATTGCCACAACGTACATTATATAGCCGGATTCAACTAATGCACCCATAAACATTTGCGCCTCATCTGGCATAGGGGGGAGGGGCATGAAGTTTAGTACTTTGTTCAAACCGAATGTTAGTAATATTAAAGCAAGTAATATCCTCACAATTTTCTCTGAATTAATTTTCATGACTTACTCTTTTGGATTGGTTTATTTTTAAATGAGATCCATCACAGTAGCCTTTTGGATCTGATGTATTGCCGCATTTACATTTAGGTTTTTCAATATTCATAATTTCTATTTTTTTATTCTTCAAACCTACTATCTTTAGTTACTAAAAGAAACAAGTTACCTTTTGGTAACCATTAAAAAGTAGTTACGTTTATGTAACAATCAGCCTATGAGAAATGATAAATGCACCGTTCTAAGTTTTACCGTACAGTTAGGTGGTAAATGGAAATTACCCATCATTAATGCGATTAGAAAAAATAAAACCCTACGGTTTGGAAAGCTTCATCAAATCGTGGATGGAGTTTCAAGGAAAGTTCTTACTGAACAACTTAAGGCACTAGAATCCGATGGCTTAATTATCAGGAGACAATTCGAGGAGATTCCCCCAAGAGTGGAATACTCCCTCACTAAAAAATCTGAAGGACTCTGTGAAGTTTTTCAGGCAATTGACAAGTGGTCATTGATAGAAGACAAATAAAAAAACCGCTACACTGTATTAGTATAACGGTTTTATCATTAGAAGTTGCGCCCCCACCTGGGCTCGAACCAGGGACCTGCGGATTAACAGTCCGTCGCTCTAACCAACTGAGCTATGGAGGCCTAAATCCTTTGAAAGGACGTCAAAGATAAATTTTAATTTTTAATTCTGTTAAGGGAAAATGCAATTCGTGGCAATCCGTGTGGTTATGGGGTTTTATTGAATATTCCTTTCTTTGTGCAGGTTAACGCAGAGCATGAAAATTTTAACAGTTGGAACCGTCGCTTTTGACGCTATTGAAAGCCCTTTTGGTAAGGTTGATAAAATCATAGGAGGTGCGGCAACCTATATCTCTTGGTCGGCCTCGTATTACACAAAAGATCTTGCCATAGTCTCGGTAATTGGTGGTGACTACGATATGGAAAGCCTTGACCGCTTACGGGCGAGGGGAGTAGATACCTCAGGCCTTGAAATCAAAGAAGATGAAAAGTCATTTTTTTGGTCGGGGCGATATCATACCGACATGAATACAAGGGACTCCTTAGACACCCAATTGAATGTGTTGCTATCCTTCGACCCCAAAGTACCAGCTAACCATCGAGACGCGGAAATCCTTATGCTTGGCAATATTGATCCTGCCCTACAGATGAAGGTTATTGACCAGATGAATAACCCTGCGTTCATTGTATTGGATACCATGAACTTTTGGATGGAGATTAAGCTTGATGCCTTAAAAGAAGTAGTTAAGCGCGTGAACCTTCTCACCATTAATGATGAGGAGGCTCGCTTGTTAACGGGAGAGTACTCGCTAAAAAAAGCCTCTCAAAAGATTCTTGCTATGGGGCCTCAATATCTGATTATCAAAAAAGGAGAGCACGGCGCATTACTCTTTTCAAAAGACGATATGTTCTTTGCACCCGCCCTTCCGCTCGAAGACGTTTTTGATCCGACAGGAGCTGGGGACACTTTTGCAGGAGGCTTAGTGGGGTATTTAGCGCAACGCGAAGAGTTCACTTTTGAAGAGCTAAAGAAAGGAGTGATTCACGGATCAATGATGGCGAGCTTTTGCGTTGAGTCGTTTGGTCCTCAGCGCTTGATGGAGCTCAATGATACGATGCGTATGGAACGCTTGGAGGAGTTTCGAAAGCTAACCAAGTTCTAGAAAGTAGACTTAATAGCCTAGCCCTTCCACGATTTGAATGGCGTTTGTTGCAGCACCCTTCAGCAAGTTATCGGCTACAATCCAGCAATTAAAGGCATTGTCCAGGCTCATATCTTTTCGAATCCGCCCTACAAACACTTCTTCTTTACTTTCCACAAAACGGGGCATAGGGTAAATATGTTCTTCTGGCTTGTCTTGAACGATAACTCCTTCTACCTCTGAGATAGCCTCTTTTACGGCATCTAGAGAAAAGGCTTGGCGCAATTCCACATTGGCTGCAATACTATGGCCTCCTTGTACTGGAACCCTTACAACCGTTGCTGTTACCGCAATGGCTGGGTCATTAAAAATTTTTCGGCTTTCCTCTCGCAGTTTAACTTCTTCGGCTGTATCGTTATTCTCGTCTAAGGCTCCATTAACGGGCAAGCAATTCATATCAATGGGGTGGGGATAGGCCATATTTTCTGCCTGTTTACCCATGCGCTCGGTCATAAGTTGGGTAATGGCTTCTTTGCCTGTGCCAGAAACGGATTGATAGGTGGCAAGGACCATTCGCTTGATGCCGAATTTTTGTTGGACATTGCGCAAGGCAAGGACGAGCTGTATGGTCGAACAATTTGGGTTGGCGATAATTCCGTGGGAATCGTTTACGCTGTCAAGATTGATTTCTGGCACCACCAAGGGCACCGTATCCTCCATGCGCCAGCACGACGAGTTGTCAATAACGCGGCACCCAGCTTCCACAAAACGGGGAGCCCATTCTTTACTTACCCCACTTCCGGCTGAAAAGATGGCCCATTTGGGCTTTTGCGCTAAGACGTCGTCTACGGTTTGAACTGTCAGTTCTTCATTATGAAACATTCTTGTCTGCCCTGCAGAACGACTAGAGGCCCCTAACAGAAGTTCTTTTGGTCTATGTCCGCGGGATGCTAACCCGTCAAGTAGTTTTTGACCTACTAGGCCCGTTGCTCCAATAATAGCTCCGCGTTGCTGTATACTCATTACTCAAAAATAAGGACTTCTGTCATGGTAATCTTAGCACCATGACCTCACCACTAACGATGCGGAAAGCACATTTCGTGTACATCGGATTGATTTGGATGACCTGCATTCTATTGTGTTTTTCCGCAAACGCTCAAATCAATGCGACGTTTGATGATTCTTCAGCCTGGCATAGCGCATGGTGGGGAGATACATCTGCATTTACCTGCCATAATGGCCTTCTTCAGCTCGATGCCGACCCAAGCCTTGGCCTTGCGCGCATTGCTAGTAATTCGTCAGCGCACAATCAGGGTCATTTTTATGGAAAAGTCAGTTTGGAGTTTAATCCTTCTTCGATGAATCATATGGTCCTTGATCTTGTAAAGGGTCCTGAGTTTACCTATTCACTCGTTATCGGGCAAGAGGAGGATAAAGTTCAATGGAAGTATACTGCATTCGATGAAGAAGTTATCCTTTTGGAAAGTCAAGAGGATTACCTAGACCATTCTCAAATTCATCTTGAGTTCTGGCTGAATTTCGATAGTCTAGGATATTGGCACATGGCGACAAGGCTCTTAGATGACCTCTCGATAGACTCATGCTTTGTTCAGTATTGGGGAAGTCATCATTTCGTTCGTGGTGGTTTCGCTACGGAGCTAGGCATCGAATGTGTTTATACCTCGAGCCGTGCAGATAAGTTTTTTGTAGACGCGCTTTATATCGAGGGCCAGCCCTTTCAAGATGTTTTTCCTCCCCGAATCCTATCCTTTAGTCTACAGGGCGTGCGGCAAATTCAGGTTCGCGCAAATGAGGAAGTGTTTCCATTACAAGATTTATCGAGCTATAATAGTGGAGATTATCAATGCCTAAGCAGTCAAACCCAGGCCAACGCACTATTTTTGCAATACAACAAGGTTTTTGCGCAAGGTGACACCCTGTATTGGGAAAGCCTCACCCTACAAGACAGCCTCGGCAATCAAGTAACTTTCATTCCGCAGCTTGTATTGATTGACTATGTTGACTTTCAGGATGTCATCATATCACAAATCATGGAAGATGCCCTTCCTGCGTATAATCATCCAGGTATGGAATTTATTGAGCTGACTAATCTGGGAGACGAAAATGTTTCGCTTGGCCAATGGAAAGTCACATTTAATGACGACACGATTTACTTGCCCAATATCGAGCTCTTGGCACAACAGAAAGTACTCTTTTCCAAACCCTCTTCAGCCATAATATTACAATCTTATCTCGATAGCATCTCTTCATATCAGAATCTATGTACTCCAAGAATTTGGGCAGTGGATTCTTGGTTTGATTTACCTTCAACGGGAACAATCCAATTGATTGATTACCGAAGCGTCCCTCAAGATGTAGCGCAGTATTCTCAAGATTCATATGGCCAACAGTATCATATCAGTGGCAACTTAATGTCTTCGGGAGGGGTGGCTCTTTCGCGCGCTCCTGGACAAAATAGATTTTCAGGTAGCACATCACCGGACGGAGCCCTCTTTACCTGTTATGTGGAGGAGCAGTTTTCAGATTTTTTCGCCCAAAGGTTGATTCATGGTAGAGTGGACGTGATTCATTCAAAAAAGTTGCTTTTAGAAATGTCCGCGGTTGTGTCATACGCAGAAATAGTGCGATACCTGCGTCTTTTTGACCATGAGCAAAATTCAGTTGACTTTAGTTTACAAAAAGCTCCTTATGACACGACTTCATGGTATTTGTCCTTGAGTCAATCCTTGAACCCAGCCTCTACCTATCATGTTCAATGGCATTCTCCATTCCCCTTAGAATCAGACCCGTCTTCTGTTACTTGGTCTTTTGATCGTATTCAACTTCCCCAAATGGTCTCTAATATGGCCGAGGTTTTAATAACGGAGGTTATGGATAATCCATTTAGTGGTGAGTGCGAGTATTTGGAATTGTACAACTCTGGAGATAACAGCCTAGACCTAAAGGACTTGCTCATATGGACGATGAGAGAGGGCCAGGTCATTGATGTAGAAAGAATTGAGCGAGAGGCGCTCCAGATTAGAGCAGGAGAACATCTTGTAACAAGCCAAGTCGACTGTGACCTTACTTCACTTGCTCCCGCTAGCAATCAATACCTATCTGTCAGTCTACCAGCGCTGGATAATATAACGAAGGGTGTTCTTATTGGTTTTTCTTTGGATCGTCCTCTTGATAGCATTCATATCGATGAAACAATCCAGGATATACCTTGGCAAAAAGGCTATGCCTTAGAACGCATATCCAATGGTCTAGATTACTTAACCTCCTGGTGGCTTGCGCCAAGTCAATCGAGGGGAAGTCCTACGAGACAAAACAATCAGATACTCCAAGATGGCGTGAAAGATGAAAACTGCTTACATCTTTCATCCCAAGTAGTCAGCCTGAATGGAGATGGTGTTTCGGATATTCTAGAAGTCCAGCTAACAGATAATACATGGAGTCAGGGCGGATATAGGATTGATGTTTTCTCAATGGCGGGTCATCATTGTAAGCAGATTGCCTATACTGAGGTTGGCGGTGCACAGGATCACTGGTATTGGGATGGAAGCACAGAAGATGGCGGAGTCCTTCCCCCCGACTTCTATATTCTCACAATGCAAGGCCTCAGTGCATTATCTCCACCCAGGTGTTCCGTGCCTATTCTAGTAATGTATTGATTACTTTCATTATTCCTTTAGAGAAAGGAAGGAGTATGCGTGGTGTTACCGATAAGCTAATTGTATTAAGTTCTCTCAAGTATGGGGATACGAGCCTAATTGTTAAAGCCTTTACCCATCAGTTTGGTGTCTTGAGTTTTATGCTGAAAGGGGTTCGAAAACGACGCGGAGGGGTTGTTGCCTTATATCAACCGGCCAGTGTTTTAGAGGCGAACATTGTGTATAGGGAGGGGAAAAGCCTACATGGTATAAATCAACCAAAACACGTCTTTGTTGCGCATAAAACCACAGCAGAACTTCAACGCATGGCAAAAGCTCTATTCATTTCAGAATATTTACAAAACATCTTGATTCAAGAAAGCCCTAATGAGGAACTTTTTACGTTGTCAGTAGATTGGTTAAGTGCTTTGGAACACGATGAGTCCAATGAATTTCATCACTTGCGATTTCTTTATGCCTCACTTCAACCCTTAGGTATTCGACCTCGAATTCCGATGCGTCCTGAGCAAATTCAGTTCGATTTGCGCGAGGGTAGATTCAGCCACGTTGTAGAGCATCGCGATGTGCTTCATGAAGAAGAAGCTGCGCTCTTTTTAGAAGGGTTGGAGGGGCGATTTGATCATTTGTCTTCCTTACAGCGTTGGCAGTTGTTACACCACTTGCTTGACTATGTACGAGTTCATTTGCCTTGGATGAAATCCATCAAAACGCTTGATGTAATGAAACAGGTATTTACCGAGACTTCCGCTACAAAAAATATCTAGGCTTCTTGGCCGTTGGTGAAATGCGTAAATTCGATTGTGCTCAGTAAGTTTCTCCATAGGGCCGCACAACAAAAGTCGGCAGCTGTAGCTCTCCTTGTAGACCCAAGTTCTCAGGTTGAGGAGGGATTGTCTTGCTTAGCAAAAGGAGTCGAAGAAGGATGGGTGGACGCTGTATTTTATGGAGGGAGTCTTCGCACACATAGTGAAGAGGAGGCCCATTGGAACAACCTACGACAAAGAATACAGGGGCCAATTTTTGCCTTTCCGTCCAATGCACTACAGGTTCACCCTACAGCGGATGGCCTTCTTCATTTGAGTTTAGTGTCGGGCAGAAACCCGGACTATCTTATTGGTAGGCATGTGGAGGCTGCAGTCTATCTTGACGAGCTGGGTATTGAGATCGTACCAACCGCATACCTTCTTATTGATGGGGGCAAGGTGTCAACAACGGCTTACATCACAAACACCACGCCCATCCCAAGCGACAAAGTAGATATTGCGTACGCAACTGCGCTTGCCGGCGTTCAATTGGGCATGAAGGCCATTTATCTGGAGGCAGGAAGCGGGGCAGATAACGCAGTGCCCATTAAAAT